>NZ_JAHDTG010000047.1 GCF_018531475.1 Pseudonocardia mahuensis | reverse complement strand
CGCGTCGACCTCGTCTTCGGCTCGAACTCCGAGCTGCGGGCCGTCGCGGAGGTCTACGCGAGCGACGACGCGCAGGAGAAGTTCGTGCGCGACTTCGTGGCCGCGTGGGACAAGGTCATGAACCTCGACCGGTACGACCTCGCCTGATCCTCTGTCGGGCGCTCAGATGTCGGGAGGGGCGTCGTGACCAGTCAACCGGTGTTGATCAGGAACGGTTGATCAAGGCCTGTTGCCAGCCACAGCGAGACGAGGTGTAGCGCAGCCCTTGTTCCTCGTAACGGTGGCGTATCGGGCACGAACGGTACCTGGCGGCGTACGAACGGCGCGAGCTAGCCCGAATTGGCGCTTACCCTTGTCGGCATGATTCATCCGGCGTAGAGTTCTGACTGATTATAGATTCGCGATCAGGCGTCGGACCACGCAATTGGTTCGACGCGATGCCTCCTCATGCCAATATATGCTGCCACAATCACAAACAGGTGTACGTGATCACACTGAGGCTAGGGAGTTGAAGTGGGAGTGCGTCCCGAAGGTCGTCACCCGGCCGATTTGAGTAGACCCGGAAAGCTCCGAGGCCAACTCGAAGAAGAATGAGCCAGCAGTTGTAGCAGGTCGCTGGTGATGGGCGGGCGAGGCTGCGGGCGCGTGAGCTACCTTCAGGGTCGACGCGTCCAAGTTTGCTGCCGCCTGCTGCGCCGTGGCGAATCGGGGATTTGGTCAACCGGGGCATTGCTTATGTCGACCGGGTGTGTTCTTGTGCCAAGCGGAAGGTATGCAACCAGCCGCGACGTGCCACCGTGATCGCGACCGATGTGGAAAGATGGTGCAGGGATTCGGGATGAGGAGGTGAAGCCCGATGACGACCGCGCAGGAGCGAGCGGACCTGCTGAGCAAGCTCGGGCTGGACGGACAGAACAAATCAACGCTGGGGCGGGTGCTGGGAACCGGAAACATCGGGCAGGCCACGGAGGGATCCGATGGTCGAATGCAGGCGACAATCCGGATCCGGCCCGATGAGCTGGCCTGGGATCCCTCGATCCTGGTCATGCCCCATGGCGGTGATCTCGAGCTCGAGCTCATCAACGACGACCTGAACACGCACTGTGCGCTCTTGCCGAGCAATGGCGACAGGAAGTTCATATGGTTGGTGAACCATTCGCGAGGAAGGGCGACCCTCAACCTCGACGGCCCCGGCTATTACTGGTTCAGCTCACCCACGGGCAACGACGAAGGCCGGGGACTGACCGGGGCCATCGTCGTGCTGGGGGACGTTCCGCCGGAGGCCCGCCTCGACCGCCCACCCCAGCCTCGGCCGTAGAAAGGAGCAGGCAATGACCGTTGAATACGTGGATGCGGGCGAGGCCATCGATCAGGGAAGACTGAGCGGTAAAGTCCCGGGCGGGGAGACCGCGCCGCCGGTGGTCGCCGACGTCACCTACGAGCGCATTCTCGACGCCCGCTCGGAGCCCGAGAACTGGCTCACGTACTACGGCGCCTACGACGGGCAGCGGTACAGCCCGCTGGACCAGATCAATACGGAGAACGTCAAGCGGATCGGCCCCGCATGGATCTTCCAGGCCGGCACGACCGGCCTGATCGCGGGCGCGTCGACCTACTCATTCGAGGCCGCCCCGATCGTCGTCGACGGGGTCATGTTCCTCGCCGGCTGGGACGGCTGGGTCTGGGCCCTCGACGCGAAGACGGGTGTGGAGATCTGGCGATACAAGCACGCGGTCCCCTTCGACGTGTCCCTGTGCTGCGGGAACGTGAACCGTGGTGTCGCCGTGGCTCAGGGAAAAGTTTTCTTCGTCACGGCGAATGCCCATGTGCTCGCGCTCGACGCCACCACCGGCAAGCGGGTCTGGGACAAGACGTACGGAGACGTGCGGGCCGGGGAGAGCGCCACGCTCGCGCCGCTGGTCGTGAAGAACATGGTCATCGTCGGGAGCTCCGGCGGGGAGTTCGGGGTGCGCGGCCACCTGGACGCCTTCGACCTCGACACCGGAGAGCACGCCTGGCGCTGCTACACCGTGCCGAAGCCCGGGGAGCCCGGCTCCGAGACCTGGCCCGCCGACGGCGAAGCCTGGGCACGAGGTGGCGCGAACTGCTGGCTCACCGGCACCTTCGACCCGGACACGAACCTGCTGTACGTGGGCACCGGCAACCCGGCGCCCGACTTCGACGGAGGCGTCCGCGAGGGCGACAACCTCTACACCGACAGCATCATCGCCGTCGACGTGGACAGCGGCCAGATCCGCTGGCATTACCAGTGCACACCGCACGACGTGTGGGACTACGACAGCATCGCGGAGTGCATCCTGTTCGAGTCGGACGGGCGTAAACTGCTCGGGCACTTCGACAAGAACGGCTACTTCTTCGTCCTCGATCGCACGAACGGCTCATTGGTCCAGATCACCCCCTTCGTAGACCGAATCACCTGGGGGGCGATCACGAGGGACGGTCAGGTGACGCCCAAGGCGTACCCCGACGAGGAGGGAGTACCGGTCCACTTCTACCCAGGGCCCGCCGGCGCCAAGGAATGGACCCATGCGGCCTACAGCCCGAAGACCGAACTCTTCTACGTCCCGGTCCAGGACGTGGGGGCCACCGCCACCCGGCGGCGCCGGGAGTTCAAGGAGAGCATCCCGTACTGGGGCGCGGGCGTTCAGGTGGACATCGAGGACATGACGGGGTCCATCAGTGCGTTCGATGCCAACGGTGAGGAGAAGTGGCGTTGGCGCAACGAGCTTCCGATGTGCGCATCGGTGCTGGCCACGGGCGGCGACCTGGTGTTCGCCGGCGAGCCCTCCGGTGAGTTCAACGCACTCGATGCCCGCACCGGGGAGCTGCTGTGGCAGTTCCAGTGCGGGAGCGGCCACCACAGCAGCCCGACGACCTACAGCGTGGACGGACGGCAGTACATCGCCGTGCCGGTCGGCTGGGGCGCTTGGGCCGAGGGGTTCCTACCGGGAATGCTCGGCGCGGGCCACGGAAGCGCTCTGATCGTCTTCGCCCTCCCGGAGTCGTCGTAGTGCCGTGACGGGAGCCTGCCGACATCTGGCAGAGAGGAGGTGAATCCATGGAGTCTCAGCTCGCCGTGTGGGAGACCCCGGAGTTCGACGAGATCGGAGTCGCGCCTGAGGTGACCATGTACGTCGCTCAGCTGGAGGACTAGCGGGACGTGGGGAGGCGCCGGACACGGGTCCGGCGCCCTTCCGACCGTCCGGGACGGAGCACGGACGTCCGGCCCCGGCGAAGGACGGAGCAACAGGATGTGGCTGCGGGTGCTGGGATCAGCAGCGGGGGGAGGCTTTCCGCAGTGGAACTGCAGCTGCCCGGCATGCCGTGCGGTACGAGAGGGCTCCCGGCCCTGCCGGCCCCGCACGCAGTCGGCGGTGGCGGTGAGCGCCGACCGACGGCGATGGTTCCTGCTCAACGCCTCACCCGACATCCGTGCCCAGATAGAGTCCTTCCCCGCCCTGCATCCACACGACGACAGGGCGACCCCGCTGCAGGCGGTGCTGCTCACCGACGCCGAACTCGACCACACGCTCGGCCTGCTGTTACTGCGCGAGGGGCGGGCCCTCGAGCTCCACGCCACCCCTGCGGTGCACGAGACGCTGTGCGAAGGGACGGCGTTGCTCAGGACGCTCGAACGGTACTGCCCGGTCGAGTGGCGACCGGTCGTTCCGGGAGCCGACGTGTCGCTGGGCGGCGGGTTGTCCTACCGGGCCTTCGACGTTCCCACGACCAAGCGGACACGCTTCGGGCCCGGGACGGAGCAGGGGCGGGTCGTGGGCTACCGCCTGACCGACGAGCACAGCGGCCGGTCAGCGGTGTACCTGCCGGGCGTGCAGGAGCTCACCACAGCAGTGCGCGAGCAGCTGAACGACTGCGTCTGCCTGCTCGTCGACGGGACCTGCTGGCACGACGACGAGTTGATCCGGCTCGGCCTCGCCGGCAAGACGGCCCGCGAGATGGGGCACCTGCCGATCGACGGTCCGGACGGCAGCCTTGATCAACTCTCGTCGCTCCCCATCAAGCGCACGATTTACATCCACATCAACAACACCAATCCGATCCTCCTGGAGGACGCGCCGGAGCGGCGTCTCGTCGAGAAGCATGGAATGGAAGTGGCCATGGACGGACTAGAGGTACAGGTCTAGAGTCGCGATGACGTCAACGAAGACCGACAGCTTCGTCGAAGCGCTGCGCTCCCAGTCGCAGCGCTACCACGACCAGCACCCTTTTCACCGGAGAATGAACGACGGCCGGCTGAGCCGTCGCCAGATTCAAGGGTGGGTGGCCAATCGCTTCTACTACCAGGAGAACATTCCGCGCAAGGACGCCGCGATCCTCTCCAACTGTCCCGACATCGAGGTCCGACGACGCTGGATCCGCCGCATCGTCGACCACGACGGCACGGCGAACGGGGAAGGCGGCATCGAAGCCTGGTTGCGCCTGGGCGAGGCGGTGGGACTGACCCGCGAGGAGGTGCGCGACGGGGGTCATCTCGTCCCCGGGGTGCGGTTCGCCGTCGACGCCTACGTCACGTTCGCCCGCACCCGGCCGTGGGTGGAGGCGGTGTCGTCGTCGTTGACCGAACTCTTCGCACCGGACCTGATGTCCGAGCGCCTCGCTGCGTTCGAGCGGTGCTACCCCTGGATCGACCGGGGCGGCCTCACATACTTCCGGGCTCGCCTGGAGCAGGCTCCCCGCGACTCCGAACACGCGCTGGAGGTGGTGACCGAGCACTGCCGGTCGAGCGAGGAACAGGCGCGCGCCGTGGCGGCGCTGTCGTTCAAGTGCGATGTGCTCTGGAGCATGATGGATGCCATCGACCGGGCCTATCCGGAGTGATCGCGACGGGGTCGACGGGTCGGGGCCGTCGGTACACGTGAGAACCGAGGCAGCAATGACCACATCGGTGCCGTCATCGAGCCGTCCCCAGCTCGCGCGCCACGTCCGGTTGACGTTCGATCGGGCGCGAAAGCAGCACGTGCTGCTGCAGCCGGAGTCCGTCGTGGTCCTGAACGCGACGGGTGCGGACATCCTCGGCTTGTGCGACGGGCAGCGGACGGTGACCGAGATCGTGGAGGAGCTGCACGGTCGCTACAACCGTGTGGTCGACGACGAGGTGCAGCATTTCCTCGCCCGCCTCGTCGCCAAGCGATGCGTGGAGATCAGCGATGGATAGGCCCTTCGGGTTGTTGGCCGAGCTGACTTACAGCTGCCCTCTGGCATGTGCGTACTGCTCCAATCCGCTCAACCTCGCCGACTACCGTGACGAACTGGCCACCGCGGAGTGGCAACGGGTGCTGGTCGAGGCCCAGGAGCTGGGCGTCCTGCAATGTCACCTGTCGGGCGGTGAGCCACTCCTGCGCCGCGACCTGGTGGAGATCGTGAGCAGCGCCAGGGAGCTCGGCCTGTACACGAACCTCGTCACGAGCGCGATCGGCCTCTCACGGCGCCGCGCGGAACAGCTCAGAGCGGCCGGCCTCGATCACGTACAGATCAGTATCCAGGCCGACGAGCAGGCCGTCTCGGACCGGATCGCGGGCACTGCGTCCTTCGAACGCAAGATCGAGGCAGCTCGCGTGGTGAAGGAGCTGGGCTGGCCGCTCACGGTGAATGTCGTCCTCCACCGGCAGAACATCGACAAGGTCGCCGACATTCTCGGCCTGGCCGAGGGGTTGGAGGCCGACCGTATCGAGTTGGCCAATACCCAGTACTACGGCTGGGCGTGGCGCAACCGCGACGGGCTCCTGCCCAGCAAGGCACAGCTCGAGCGAGCGGAGGCGGTCGTCCGTGCTGCGCGCAAGCGCCTGGAGGGACGGATGGACGTCATCTATGTCCTCCCCGACTACTACAGCCGGTACCCCAAGCCCTGCATGGGTGGGTGGGGGAAGCGGCAGCTCACCGTGGCGCCCAACGGCGATGCCCTGCCCTGCCCTGCCGCGCAGGCGCTGCCGCTCCCACGCGCGAGCGTGCTCGAGGACTCCTTGGCGCGGATCTGGACGGAGTCGCCGCTCTTCCAGAGTTTCCGCGGAACCGAATGGATGCCGGATCCCTGCCGAGGCTGTGACCGCCGCGAGATCGATTTCGGCGGATGCCGCTGCCAGGCGTTCCAACTCACGGGCGACGCCGCCCGCACTGATCCGGTCTGCCATCTGTCGCCCGACCACGGGATCGTGGCCGAGGCGGTGCAGGCTGCCAACGAGGGGGAGAGGCCAAGTGAAGGAGTACTCATACCCCGTCCACATCGAGGCCGCTCAGCCTGAGGACTGGCCGGCGCCGCGCGGGTCTGGCCAGAACGGCCCCGGCGCTCAGCGCCCGACCAAGAGAAGATCACGCGTCAACCATCACACATAAAGGCCACGGAATTGTCAGAAGCGTTTGACAGGACTCCGTTGTGCAGACATCCTCTACTCGGCTGACCCGCGCCCAGAAGCGACCTTGTCACCCCCGTGCCGACCAAGCGGAGCTGGCTTATCGAATCGGTCGCGATGCAGTCGCACTTCACCTTGAACAGACCTACGCCGACGCCCCGGATCCTGTAGGCCATGACCTACTGCCCTGGATCGAGGACGTACTGAGCTGCATACAGGGGCCTGTCCTGCCTCTTGACGTACTTCGGGAGATGGGCGAGTGCTGGAGACAGCGCCGCGAGGTCTACTTTACTGACACAGACTGGGCCGACGTATACATTGTCGAGCCATTCGACCGTCTTCCTCCGTCATTGTGGTGGCGAATCCGTCGCGGCCGCGAGCCGGTGCCGCCCCGCGGCGATGGCTGAGGTTCTTGCTGGATCAGCGGTGCCCAGGCCGCGCGGATGTCGCGCGGCAGACGAGCTCGTCCCAGAGTTCGACGAGCAGAACCCCGTCGATATAGGTGCGGATGTCCTCGGGGTTCCCCTCACGGAGCACGATCTCGTACACCCGGGCGCGGTCGGCGCGGTTGCGCAGGTCGAACGTCCGGCCGGGCTGCGACCAGTTCGCGTGCAGCTGCAGCGTGACTGTGGCGAGTGCCTGCGCGGGAACAGTCTGGGGAGGTGTGATGGCACGGCGACGGTTCGTCCCCTGGCGGTGGGGTGCTCGGTGAACTCGACCAGCGGCGCCGCGGTCGGCTCGAAGCCCGCTGCGGCCAGCACCCGGGAGGCCGTCTGCAGGGTGGTGGAGCGGCGGCCGTGCTCGTGGGCCGACAGCGTCGGACGTGAGATGCCCGCGCGCTGGGCGAGCTCGTCCTGGCTGAGCCGTGCCTGCCGGGGTCCAGGTCGATCGACCGACCGTCACTCGGCAGAAGGCTGCGAAGCGCGCACGGCAGGCGGACGCAGGCTGCAATGAATATGCTGACCACAGTGCATTTATCGGGGTGCGAATGGCTCAATTTTTGCATCGCCGGAGCCGCGCGCGCCTGCCGGAGCCGGCGCCAATTGCGTGTCCTCATCGGCCGGTCGGGCCGCGCCAGGTCCGCTCGAAGTCGTCGGCTGCTCGCTGGAGAGCCCGGCCGGCCCGGCGTTCCTCGCGCACGACGCGCAGGGCGCCAGGCGGGTAACCGGCCTTGGTCGCCCGGCGCTCGGTCGCCTCGTACAGGAAGACGTAGGAGTAGAGCAGCCCGACCACCGATCCGCCGACGGCGCCCATCACCCGGACCCACAGGGGCCCTGGCACGACAGCGATCAGGACCGCGGCGACGGGCGCGAGCTGGGTGAGCAGCCGGACCAGGTGGCGCAGCGGCCACGTTCGGCAGGTCAGGTCGTGCAGGAGCCATTCTCGGTACCGGCCGGGTAATCGACCGCCGAGGGCATACCAGAACCAGCGGATCGGGCCAGGCCGGCGCGTCGGTCGGTGCGGAGGACTGCCCATGATGCGGCTCCCTGCGGCCACCGCACGGCCGGCGTCGGCAGCGGCACGTAGCCCGATCGTAGTCCCGCCGCCCTGGCCGTCGGAGCCGATGGGGTCAACGGTTCTCCGAGAACTCCTCGAGACGCGCCGATAGCGGCCTCGAGGCCGTGCTGCCCGCTACGTGAGCAGCGCGCCGTCCGGACGAGCTCAGGTCGCGACACCGACTCGAGCATCGGTTCCACGCGGCCTACGTCCGGTCCCAGGCGCTCGATCCCGCGCGGGCGTCGCACGGCAGATGAGGTGAAAAGCGGCGACTGCGCTGCCCGGAGCGCGGCAGTGAGCTGCGGGTGGGGTCGGGCCTCCCCCAGGTCGGACACGGGGGAATCCCCTCCTGGAACGGGGGCATGCTCGATGGTTCCCGGGAACAGAGCCCGGCATTCTTCTTATGGGTGGAAATCGCGGGGAGACAGATCCTGCCACCTGCGCGAATGTTCTGCTGCGGATGAGGGAGTCGTCATGCCGGTCGTTTCCAGTCCTCAGGACTTCAACGAGGACGAGCTCTTCGTCGACCTTCAGTCGATTTTCGGGCGGTCGCTGTTCTTGAAGTGTGAGGGCTTCAACTTCGCCGGCTCGGTCAAGCTGAAGGCCGCCAACGAGATGGTGGAGGCCGCCGAACGGGACGGCGTGCTGACCCCGGGATCGGTGCTGGTCGAGTCCTCGTCGGGCAACCTGGGCGTGGCGCTGAGCATGATCGCGGCGAGCAAGGGCTACCGGTTCCTGTGCGTGACCGACTCCCGCTGCAACCTGTCGACCAGGCTGCTGATGGAGGCGTTGGGCGCCCGGGTGCACACCATCACCGAGCCCGACCCGATCAGCGGCCTGCTCGGCGCGCGGATGAACTACATCGACGCGCTGTGCGCCTCCGACGACCGGTACGTGTGGCTCAACCAGTACACCAACCCCAACGCCTGGAAGGCGCACTACCGCACCACCGCGCCGGCGATCGCCCGCCAGTTCCCGCAACTGGACGTGCTGTTCGTCGGGGCCGGCACCACCGGGACCCTGATGGGCTGCGCCCGCTACTTCCGGGAGTGGCACCGGCCGGTGCGGATCGTCGCGGTCGACGCCGTCGGCTCGGTGAGCTTCGGGGGCGCGCCCGGACGCCGGATGCTGCCCGGCCTGGGCATGAGCGTGCCCCCACCGCAGCTCGACCAGAGCTATGTCGACGAGGTGGTCCGCGTCGAGGAGGCCGACACCATCCGCACCTGCCACCGCCTGGCCCGCCGCGGGTTCCTGTTCGGCGGCTCCACCGGCACGGTGGTCAGCGGCGCGATGAGCTGGCTGGCCGAGCACGAGGCGGACGACCTCACCGCGGTGGCCCTCGCCCCCGACCTCGGGGAGCGCTACCTCGACACCGTCTATCAGACCAACTGGGTGGCCGACCTCTACGGCGAGGACGTCCTCGCCTCGAACGAGCTGGCCACCGCCCTCCGAGCAGCCTGACCCGCAGCGACACAGGGGTCGTGAGGCGCATTCCTCTGTCCGTGGACCCGGGCTGCAGCTGGATGCCTCAGGGCACTGGCGGCCGGGCGAGTGGTGTGCCGACGGTCGGCAGGGCCGGCGAATGCCCTGCGGTGGGTTCACCGCGCTTGACCGGCCGGTTGATCGGTAATGGCCGCGCGGGACGCACGGTACGGCCCAGACCCGGTCTTGAGCCCCGGGGCGGCTCAGCCCGGGCCACCCCCTCGGCCAGTAGCCTCGGGTCATGACCGTCGCGGCCCGGGTGTTGTTCGAGTTCGACGACTCCTACGCCCGTGAGCTGCCCAGACTGTGCGTGCCGTGGACGGCGGCGCTGGTGCCGGCCCCCGAGCTGCTGGTGCTCAACGAGGAACTGGCCACGGAACTGGGCGGCGACCCCGGCGCGTTGCGGGAGCCGGCGGGTGTCGCGCTGCTGGTCGGCAGCGGGGTGCCGGACGGGGTGTCCCCGGTCGCCCAGGCCTACGCCGGCCACCAGTTCGGTGGGTACGTGCCCCGGCTGGGAGACGGCCGGGCGCTGCTGATCGGCGAGCTCGTCGACAGCCGGGGGCAGCGCCGCGACCTTCACCTGAAGGGCTCTGGTCGCACCCCGTTCGCGCGGGGCGGCGACGGGAAGGCGGCCGTCGGGCCGATGCTGCGCGAATACCTGATGGGGGAGGCGATGCACGCCCTGGGCATCCCGACGACCCGCGCGCTCGCGGTGGTGGCCACCGGGGAGGAGGTCGTGCGGGAGGGGAGGCTGCCTGGTGCGGTGCTCGCCCGCGTTGCCGCGAGTCATCTGCGCGTCGGCACGTTCCAGTACGCCGCCGCGTCGGGTGACCCGGCGCTCGTTCAGAAGCTGGCCGACTACGCGATCGCGCGCCACCACCCCGAGGCGGCGGGTGCGCAGAACCCGTACCTGGAGTTCTTCCGCCGGGTCGTCGATGTGCAGGCCGCGCTCGTGGCGCGCTGGATGCTCGTCGGGTTCGTCCACGGCGTCATGAACACCGACAACATGACGATCTCCGGCGAGACCATCGACTACGGGCCCTGCGCGTTCATGGAGGCCTTCAATCCCGCGACGGTGTTCAGCTCGATCGACCACGGTGGCCGCTACGCGTACGGGAAGCAGCCGCACATCGCCCAGTGGAACCTGGCGCGCCTGGGGGAGACGCTGCTGCCCTTGATCGACGAGAACACCGACGCGGCGGTCGAGGCCGCCACCGACGCGCTGCACTCGTTCACCGAGCGGTACGACCGGTACGCGGCCGACGGGATGGCCGCGAAACTCGGCCTCGAAGCGGCCGACCGGGAACTGACTCAGGATCTGCTGGAGCTGCTGAGCGCGCAGCAGGTCGACTTCACCCGATTCTTCCGGGCGCTGTCGTCGCACCTGCGAACGAGCCCGGAACCAGTGCGGTCCCTCTTCACCCAACCGGAGGCGTTCGACACATGGGCTGGGCGGTGGCAGGCACTGCTGCCACCGGACCGGATCGGCGCAGCGGCGTCCATGGACCGGGTCAACCCGGCCTACGTCCCGCGCAACCATCGCGTGGAGGAGGCGCTGTCCGCCGCGACCGACGGCGACATGGCGCCCTTCGTCCGGCTGGTCGAGGTGCTCGCCCGGCCGTTCGTCGAGCGTCCCGGCCTGGAGAATTACCGTGAGCCGGCACCGATGGGCTCCGTTCCCCATGTGACCTACTGCGGCACCTGAGGTGAGACCGGTCCGGCGCGCTGCGACGACCACCCGGCCGCCCGTCGGAGGCTTCTGTTGCCATTCCCGAGGACGAGCATCGACGGGGGCTTTCAACCGCCCTCTGGAAGCGCCTCCACCTGGTGTTCACACCGCCGGACGGCGTGATCACCGACTGGTTCCAACTCGGCGCACCGGTGCGCGCGGGAGTCCTCGCCGATCTCCATCTGACCGGCGAGATATCGGATCGAAACGGTCGAGCGGCAATCGAGCGCCGACAGGCGCATGCGGAAGCACTCGAGCAGTGGCTCCTCGGGCGGGCCTCCGCGTCCCGACCGCTCAGCTGGACGAAGTGGATCGGCGACGAGGCCAAGAAGGGCGCGCAGGTGGCGCGTGACCGACTGATTCCCTATCGCAACCGCCGGTTTCCGCGAATAACCCGACGAACGAGATCAACCCGAGGCCGCCTGAAGATCTTCATCTACAGGTCTTGACTGTTTCTCTCGGCCACCGCTGCTATCACTACGCGTCCACGGCGTTGATGGATCCGATGACCAAGGCGTTCGTCGCCGGCATCCACGGGTTCGTCGCCGCGCGAGGCCTGGAGCTGGACGCCGGACGGGCTCAGCGGGCACCGGTGGGGAAGGCAGCGGGTGCGGGGCGGGCGATCGACCCGAAAGGCATCGTCGTCGGTGCCGTAGCGTGCCCGGCCCAGCTCGGTCAGCGGCCGGCGGTCGCGGCTGTGACCTCGGGATCGGCGGTCAAGTCGGCGGTGGCGGTTTCCCGCAAGGCGAGGATGGAGCCGATGGTCAGCAGGCACCCGGCGGCGATGATGATCGAGACGGTCGTGGTGGTGCCGCCGCCGGCGAGGACGGAGGCGAAGACGACGGGGGCGAGGTCGGCCCCGATCCCGGAGATCTGGTAGCCGAGCGAGGCGCCGGGTAGCGGACGCGGGTGGAGAACAGTTCGGTGTAGGCGAACCGCCGGATCCTGCGCGCGTGGCTGACCGAGCACGGTGCAGAGGTCCTGCGGTCGTGCCACCAGGCGGTCGACCGCCGTCGCCCTCGGCCTGGTGCTGGCCCTCGAGCCCCTCGAGGCCAACGTCATGCAGCGCCCGCCGGTGCCGCCATCGTGGCCGCTGCTCACGCGCGGCCTGGTCGGCGGTGTCGTGCTCGTCGCCACGCTCGTGCTCGTCGGCGCATTCGGGCATGGCGATCGAGAAGGCGCGCACGGCCGCGGTCAACCTCTTCGTCCTGGTCCAGGTGGCCTACCTGCTCAACTGCCGCTCCCTGGACCGCTCGCCGTTGCGAACCGGGCTACTCACCAATCCGTGGGTGCCTGTCGGAATCGGCACCATGATCGGGCTGCAACTGCTGTTCACCTACACCCCGTTCATGAACAAGCTGTTCCACGCCGCGCCGATCGATGGCAGTGCCTGGCTGCGCATCATTGCCATCGCCGCGGCCGTATATGTCGTCGTCGAGATCGAGAAGTGGCTGCGACGCACGCTGCACGGACGAGCCCGGCCCGGCCGCTGACCGACCGAGGTCGACCGCATGGGCCCCGGGTCTGTCGGCCTCCGCCCTGACCTGGCGGAGCAGGTGCCGGTCGGCGGCGGGACGGTCGCCTTCGGGTGGTGTGCCGCGCCCGCTGGTCCCGGAACCCGCGCACCGGTGTGAACCGCGCCGGGTGGGGACCAACGGGCCCGGCCTCCTCGAACCGCTCCTCAGCCGGGACGGGTATCGATCGACACGGCGAAGTGGGCCACCGCGCCGGCCACGGCGCGGGTGAAGCGGTCCAGCGCGGTGCGGTGGAGCTCGTCGAGCCGGTCCCGGCGGGTGTGGTAGCGCGGGTCGAAAGGTTCGCCGGCCTGTCCGCCCCAGCGCCGGGCCTGCTTCTTGCTCTTGTTCTTCCGGTCCCCGGACCAGACGCCGCCCGACGGGATGCCGGCGTCGATGAAGGCGGCGTAGTCGGACTCGCGGTCGAAGGGGGTCGTCCTGGCGACGACGCCCGTGGCGGCGAGCTGTTCGACCAGGACGCACGCCACCTGTGCCGAGCCGCGCGGGCCGAACTCCGCACGGGTCTTCCCCTCACCGCCCAGCACGAAGTAGCCGGCGTTCGATGAGGCGATCATGTCCAGGTTGAGGTATAGCAGGATGTCGTCGCGGTCGCCGCGGGACAGCGTCTTGACGTAGTGCGTGGATCCCTCCAGATCGTCCTCCTCGGAGCCCCAGAAGGCGAAGCGCACCGCATTGCGGATCGGGGGTGAGCCACCGAGCCGGGTCGCGATCTCCAGTAGCGCGGCGACACCGGAGCCGTTGTCGTTGATCCCCGGTCCCTTCCTCACCGAGTCCAGGTGCGCGCCGACCACGACGACCCGCCCCGGGTCTCCCGTCCGGGTCTGCGCGACGACATTCCGGCCACAGGTCGCCCCATCACGGCGGCGCCGCTTCGGCAGTGGGTACGTGGGGGTGCTGACGTCGTAGCCGGCGGCACGCAGGACCGCGACCACGTACTGCACGCTCGCCTCGTATCCCGGGCCCGGGGAGGCCCGGTTGCCCGCGTTCTGATCGGCGATCCGTTGCAGCGCCACCAGGTGAGGGCCGGCGCCCGCGCCGGTGGCGCCGGCCACGAGCCGCCGTCGCACCGGGTCGTCCCAGGGCCGGGCCAGCGGGTACTCCCGCTCGCCGCACCGGCGGCTGCTCTGGACCACCCTGCCCTCCCGCCTCCCGCCCGGCCGGCGCAGGTGCAAGTGTGGACCGCGACCGGTGGCACGGATTCTGATCGGCGTTTGGCTGCTCGTGCAATCGGCGCTCGGCTTCGGCAGGAGATGCCGTCCGGGACGGTACCTACTGCTGGCCCAGCTCCGTGGCCATGGTCTCGGTCTGATGCTTGCGGGCGGCGTCCTCCGCGGTCGCCATGGGCGGCCGGGGTTGTGCGCCGTCGTACCCTTGACCGCAGATGGGAGACGGGGTGGGCTCGTGTCCGGCTCGTGTCGAGCCCAGCGGGGCTCAGCGCTGCCGAAGCCGTGATCTACGGGCATCCGTCCGAGCAGCGGCGGTATGCCGAGGGACTCGAGCACGCACTGATGTGGGCGCAGTTCGCCACGCCGGCGCCGCCGGCACCTTCTGAGCTCGGGGGCAGCGCCGGCGCCGCTGCCCACCACCTGCGATTGCCCTGGTCGACCTCCGGGTAGTCAGCGTCCGCCCCGGGTCGATGTGGAGGGAGCGATCAGGATGGCAACCGGCGAGACCGGCTTCATCGACGCCTTCCACGTCCTGGTCCGGGTGCAGTACCACGCGCCCGAGGTGGACCTGCACTTCTTGCCGGCCGTGGCGAGGCCGAGATCGTCGCCTCCTGGCAGCGGCGGCGAGCAGGTCAGACATCTGCTGGTGGGGCCGCCCCGACCGGGTCTCGCGCCCAGATGAGTGTGAGGGATGTGCCGATGTCCGAGCAGAACGGCCGCGACCGCACCGCCACCCTGCACCATCCCGGTGGCGAGTTCGAGATGCCGATCGTGGAGGCGACCGAGGGTGCCGGCGGGCTGCGCATCGGTTCGATGCTGGGCGAGACTGGGTTGATCACCCTTGACCCGGGTTATGTCAACACCGGGGCATGCCGATCCGAGATCACCTACATCGACGGCGAGGCTGGCATCCTGCGCTACCGCGGCTATCCGATCGATCAGCTCGCGCAGTACTCGACGTTCGTCGAGACCAGCTACCTGCTGATCTACGGGGAGCTGCCGGACAAGCAGCAGCTGGAGGACTTCACCGGTCAGATCCGGCGCCACACCCTGCTGCACGAGGACCTGAAGCAGTTCTTCGACGGTTTCCCTGCCGACGCGCACCCGATGCCGGTGCTGTCCTCGGCGATTTCGGCGCTGTCGACCTTCTACCAGAGCAGCCTCGACCCGTTCGACGAGCCGAATGTCGACCTGTCGAGCGTGCGGCTGCTGGCGAAGGTGCCCACGATCGCTGCGTACGCCTACAAGAAGTCGATCGGCCAGCCGCTGCTCTACCCGGACAATGCGCTGGGGCTGGTGGAGAACTTCCTGCGCCTGACCTTCGGTCTGCCCGCCGAGCCGTATCAGGGCGACCCGGAGGTGGTCCGGGCGTTGGACATGCTGCTCATCCTGCACGCCGACCATGAGCAGAACTGCTCGACCTCAACGGTGCGGATGGTCGGCTCGGCACAGGCGAACCTGTTCGCCTCGATCTCGGCGGGTATCAACGCGTTGTTCGGTCCCCTGCACGGCGGTGCGAACGCCGCGGTAGTCACGATGCTCGAGTCGATCCGCGACGACCACGGCGGCCCCGAGGCGTTTGTCACCAAGGTGAGGAACAAGGAGTCGGGCGTGCGGCTGATGGGCTTCGGGCACCGGGTCTACAAGAACTACGACCCGCGGGCGGCGATCGTCCGCGACGTCACCCGCGGCGTCATCAACAAGATCGGCGGCGGAGACGAGTTGCTCGACATCGCCCAGCGGCTCGAGGAGATCGCGCTCGGCGACGATTTCTTCATCGAGCGCAAGCTCTACCCGAACGTCGACTTCTACAGCGGCCTGACCTACAAGGCCATGGGCTTCCCGACCGAGATGTTCCCCGTGCTGTTCGCCATCGGCAGGCTTCCCGGCTGGATCGCACACTGGCGTGAGATGATCGACGATCCGGACACCCGCATCGCCCGTCCGCGCCAGGTCTACACCGGCCCGCCCGAGCGGGACTTCGTCCCGGTCGGCGACCGCTGAACCGGGTCGGGGACTACCGGCGGACGCCGGCTCCAGGCACTTGCACGCGGCGCCCGCGCGACGTTGAGGTTGACGTTGTCGCAACGTTACGCGCCGCCGCTACCGTGCGAAGATGGACTTTCCGCGCAGCACCGATCGGCTGCGGGTACGCCATTGGTCGGTGGACGACGCGGAGGCGGCGCTGGCCACCTACGGGGTTGCCGACGTGACCGGATGGCTCACCCCGGCCACCGACCGGATCGGGGACCTGCCGGCGATGCGCTCGGTGTTGCTGGCCTGGGTAGAGGCGCAACCGAACCTGCTGCCACCGCAGGGCCGCTGGGCGATCGAGCGACTCGTCGACGGCGCCGTCGTCGGCGGCCTCGCGATCCGGCTGCTGCCGCCGTACGAGGAGGACCTGGAGATCAGCTTCCAGTTGCGGCCCGAGGAGTGGGGAAACGGGTATGCCACGGAGGCGGCCGGGGCGCTCATCCGATGGGCGTTCACGCAGGACGTGGACGAGCTGTTCGCGGTAGCCATCCCGAACAACACCCGCGCGATCGCGACCTGCGAGCGGCTGGGCATGGAGTGGGTCGGTGAGACCGCCAAGTACTACGACCGCACGCTGCAGGTATACCGGATCCGCCCGAGCGCCTTGGTGGATTCCTGATCGCCTGCACGGTGCGCCGCCGGTTGCCGGAGGCGCCGAGCGGGTAGCACCCCAGGACGAAGACCGTGTCAGAGGATGAGCGGGGAGGCGGCGGGATGGCGAAGTCGGTGACCATGCAGCTCATCGAGTCTCACCTGGTGGATGGCGAGCCGCGCCCGGGGGAGGAGATCGCGCTCGCAGTCGACCAGACGCTCACCCAGGACGCCACCGGCACCCTGGTGATGCAGGAGTTGGAGGCCCTCGGCCTGGACCGGGCCCGCACGCGGGTCAGCGTGCAGTACGTGGACCACAACCTGCTGCAGACCGACGAGCGCAACGCCGAGGATCATGCGTTCCTGCGTTCGGCGGCACGCCGCTATGGGCTGTGGTTCTCCAAACCGGGCAACGGCGTCTCGCATCCCACGCACATGCACCGCTTCGGGATTCCGGGCGCGACGATGGTCGGTTCGGACTCACACACCTGCGCCGCGGGAGCCCTGGGGATGCTGGCCATCGGCGTCGGTGGCCTCGAGGTCGCGCTGGCCATCGCCGGGGAGCCGCTGTACCTGCGGATGCCCCAGGTGTGGGGCGTCCGCCTGGTGGGGGAGTTGCCGCCTTGGGTGTCGGCGAAGGACGTGATTCTGGAGATGCTCCGCCGCCACGGTGTCAACGGCGGGCTGAACCGGGTGATCGAGTACCACGGGCCCGGACTGGCCGGGCTGTCCGCGATGGACCGGCACGTGATCGCCAATATGGGCGCAGAGCTCGGCGCCACCACCACGGTGTTCCCCGTCGACGACGCGGTGCGAGCCTTCCTCCGCAGCGAAGATCGCGAGGACGACTTCGTCGAGCTGCTTCCCGAGGACGGCGCCGGCTACGACACGGAGGACGAGATCGACCTCGGTTCGCTGGAGCCCTTGATCGCCCGCCCGTCCTCGCCCGGCAACGTGGTCCCGGTGCGGGAGGTCGTCGGGGAACCGGTGAGCCAGGTGGTGATCGGCTCGTCGGCGAACCCGGGATTGCGTGACTTCGCGATCGCCGCGGCGATGGTGGCAGGGCGCCAGACCGACGATGCGGTCAGTTTCGACGTGAACCCGTCCTCGCGGGAGATCCTGCAGGACCTGACGAAGATGGGCGCAACGTTCGAGCTGATCGCCGCGGGCGCGCGAATCCACCAGTCCGGGTGCATGGGGTGCATCGGGATGGGCCAGGCCCCCGCGGTCGGGCAGAACTCGCTGCGGACCTTCCCGCGCAACTTCCCGGGCCGCTCGGGCACCGCCGAGGACGCGGTCTGGCTGTGCTCCCCGGAGACCGCGGCCGCGGCCGCGCTCACCGGGGTGATCACCGACCCGCGGGACCTCGCGGACCAGCTCGGCCTGGAGCACAACGCACCGCCGCTGCCGGAGCGGGCGTCGGTGAACACGTCGATGCTGGTGCCCCCGCTGCCGGCCGAGAAGGCCGCCGCCGAGCCATTGGTGAAGGGGCCGAACATCTCCGGGCTGCCCGACTTCGCCCCGCTCCCGGACACCGTGACGGCGCCGGTGCTGCTCAAGGTCGGCGACCACATCTCGACCGATGAGATCTCCCCGGCCGGGGCGCGGGCGCTGCCGTTCCGCTCGAACATCCCGAAGCTGGCCACCTCCACCTTCGCCGGGGTCGACGAGACCTACGTCGAGCGCGCCGCCCAGGCCCGCGACAGCGGGCATGTCGTGGTCGGCGGGGAGAACTACGGCCAGGGCTCGTCGCGAGAGCACGCCGCGATCACCCCGCGCTACCTGGGGCTCATCGCGGTGATCGCCAAGTCGTTCGCCCGGATCCACTGGCAGAACCTGGCCAATTTCGGGGTGCTCGCGCTCGAGTTCGTCGATCCCGGCGACTACGACAGCATCGACCGCGACGACGTCCTGCATCTGCAGGGCCTGCCCGCGGCCATCGCCTCGGCCGGTGAGCTCACCATCACCAACACCACCAAGGACCGCCGCTACCGGCTGCGGCACCGGCTCTCCCCGAGGCAGGCCGAAGCGGTCCTCGCCGGTGGTCGCATTCCCCTGCTCGCCCGCCGGGCGGGATGAGCGACGCCGCAGCGTAGTGGCCCGCGCCGCGGCCGCTACCCGCAGTGCCACGGCTGAACTCGAGCAGGACCCGGTCCCCGGACCCCCGCTCCGGGTGGCCACGTCGAAGCGTTCGGCGAGGGCTTCATGGACGGCAGCAGCCGCTCTACCGGCCGCGTCATGTCGTGCTGGACCACGTCGGCTGCCGGCGGAGACGATTACCGTGCACCATCGCGCTGGGGGACAGGGGAGTTCGATGGTTGATCGGGCGACAGATGCCGTGCGCCGTCTGCTCGGGACGACAGTGATCATCGCGAGCCTGCTCGCCGGTTCCGCGTGCGCATCGTCGGCTGACGACACCGGTGCCACGCCATCGCCGGACGGCGTGGCACCGGTGTCGGCGACCGCACCCGCTGCGGCGGTCGACGTCGGCCGGCTGCTCATCCAGGCCGGTGACATCCCGCTCCCCGGCTTCTCCCAGCTGGACGTCCAGCCGATCGAGGAGGGCCCCGTCAGGGGAGTCGCGGCGGTCTTCGGCACCGAGGACGGCAGCCGCCAGCTGGGCGAGACGATCGTGCTCCTGCCGGACGCTGCTGCGGCCCGGACGGCGGTGGAGGGTGCAGCGGCGTCCAGCCAGGAGCAGCGTCCGGGCGCCACGACCTCGACTGTGCCGGTCGGCGACACCGCAGCGATCATCACGGGCTACGAGTCGGAGGGCACGGCATCGACGCTGCTGTTCTTCAGCCAGGGCGTGGCTTCGGTCGCGATGGACTTCCGCAGCGCTGCGACGGACCCGGTACCGCCCGACGTGGTGACGGCCGTGGGGATCAAGCAGGCGACTCTGCTCGAGTCCGGCCTCGGCTGACGGACCGACCCCGCACTCGGTCCACGACGCCGGCCGACCGAGGTGAACTCCGGTGCCAGCGGTGGTCTGCCCGCTGGATCGCCGATAGCCTCCGCGGGAGGCGGAGGGAGTGCAAAAGTGCTGAGGAAGCTTCAGAATTCATTAGGGCTCCGAACCGACCCGGTCATCTTCTTCGTATCAGCGGTGCTGACCGTCATTTTCGTGATTGCGGCCATCGCGTTCACGGATGCTGTCGACAGATCGTTCGAAAGCCTGTCCGAGCTCATCAAGGCCAACCTCGGATGGCTCTACATCCTGGGCGTGACCAGTTTCCTCGTCTTTCTGGTCTGGATCGCATCCAGCCGCTACGGGAACGTCCGGCTGGGGGACAAGGACTCCCGCCCGGAATACAGTACCCCGGCGTGGTTCGGGATGTTGTTCGCTGCGGGTATCGGCACGATCCTGATGTTCTGGGGAGTGGCCGAACCGATCAGTCACTTCGCCAATCCGCCGCAGAACAACGTCGAACCGCAGACCGCCGAGGCGGCCCGCCAGGCCATGGCGTTCTCCCTCTACCACTTCGGCTTCCACACCTGGTCCATCTTCTGCCTGCCGGCGCTGGCGTTCGCCTACTTCGTCTATCGGCGGAAGCTGCCGTTCCGGGTCAGCTCGCTCTTCCATCCATTGCTCGGTGAGCGGATCCACGGGCCGATCGGGAAGATCATCGACATCACCGCGGCGCTGGGTACGCTCTTCGGTGTCGCGGTCTCGATCGGGCTGGGGACGTTGCAGATCAACAGCGGTCTGTCGACCCTGTTCGGCATACCAGAGGGCCGGGTCTCCCAGGTCCTCATCATCGCCGTGGTCACCACGATCGCCACCATCTCGGTGGCGCTGGGCCTGGACAAGGGAATCAAGCGGCTGTCCACTCTCAACATCGCCGCCGCCGTCGGCCTGCTGCTCTTCGTGCTGTTCACCGGTTCCACGGTGTATCTCCTGCGCGGCATCATCGAGACGACCGGGACCTACCTCAGCTCGATCGTCCCGCTCGCGTTCTGGAACGACACGTTCGCCGATCCCGCGTGGGGCTGGCAGGGGAGCTGGACGGTCTTCTACTGGGCGTGGACGATCACCTGGGCGCCCTTCGTCGGGATCTTCATCGCCCGCATCTCGAAGGGCCGCACGATCCGGGAGTTCGTACTCGGTGTGCTGGCGCTGCCCACCGCGTTCACCGTCGTCTGGTTCAGCGTGTTCGGCCTGTCCGCGTTCGACATCGAGATGAACCAGGGTGGCGGTCTCGTCCAGGCGGTCGTCGACGAGGGCGACATCCCCGGAGCGCTGTTCCGCTTCCTCGAGGCGTTCCCGGCGACGACGTTCGTCGCGGCGTTGTCGGTGCTGATCGTCGTCATCTTCTTCACCACCTCGTCGGACTCGGCGTCACTGGTGGTCGACATGCTGTGTTCCGGAACCCAGGAGAACCCGCCGGCGCGACAGCGTCTGTTCTGGGCGGTGACCGAGGGCGTCGTCGCAGCCACCCTGATCGCCGCCAGCGGGCGCGCGGCGCTGGACGCCCTGGAACAGGTGATCACCGTCCTGGGCCTGCCGTTCTTCGTCATCGCGTTCTTCACGATGTACTGCCTGGTCAGAGCGCTCCGGGAGGACATCACGGAGGATGAGCTCTTCCGCCGGAGAGGCCGCCCGGCCGTCCCGCCGAAGGTCGTCGGATAGCGGCTCCTGTACCCGGGCCGAGGGCATCTGTCCCCGTCCTGCGGGTGCAGTGCGGCTCGGCCCCGGTGTGTAGGGCCGTCGTGGCCCGGGTAGGCCGCCGGGAGACGGAGGACCAACCCCGGGAGCGGTCCATGGCAGAACAGGTCGGCGACCACCTGCTGCGGCGGTTGCGGGAGTGGGGCGTCGAGCACGTCTTCGCCTACCCCGGCGACGGGATCAACGGAATCGTGAGCGCGTTCGGGCGGGCCGGGAACGTGCCGCGCTTCATCCAGGCCCGGCATGAGGAGATGGCGGCCTTGGCCGCCGTCGGCTACAGCAAGTTCAGCGGCCGGGTCGGGGTCTGCATGGCCACGTCCGGTCCCGGGGCGATCCACCTGCTCAACGGGCTGTACGACGCCAAGCTCGACCACGTCCCCGTCGTCGCGATCGTCGGGCAGACCGAGCGCAGCGCCATGGGTGGGGCATATCAGCAGGAGGTCGACCTGCAGGCGCTGTACAAGGACGTCGCCTCGGACTACCTGGTCGAGGTCAACGTGCCCGAGCAGCTACCCAATGCGATCGACCGTGCCATGCGCACGGCACTGTCGCGCCGGGCGCCCACCGCGGTGATCATCCCGAGTGACGTGCAGGAGGAGCGCTACTCCGCGCCGGCCCACGCGTTCAAGCAGGTGCCGTCCAGCCCGCCCGGCCTCAGCGCGTCGACGGTGGTCCCCGACGAGGCGGACCTGGCCCGGGCGGCCGAGGTGCTCAACGCCGGCACGAAGGTGGCGATCCTGGTCGGGCAGGGGGCCCGCGGGGCCGCCACCGAGGTGGAGGAGGTCGCCGCCGTGCTCGGCGGCGGCGTCGCGAAGGCTCTGCTGGGCAAGGACGTCCTGGCCGACGACCTGCCGTTCGTCACCGGCGCCATCGGCCTGCTCGGCACCCGGCCCAGCTACGAGCTGATGCGGGACTGCGACACCCTGCTCATCGTCGGCTCCAACTTCCCGTACTCGCAGTTCCTGCCCGAGTTCGACCAGGCCAGGGCGGTGCAGATCGACCTGGACGGGACGCTGATCGGGATGCGGTACCCGACGGAGGTGAACCTGGTCGGGGATGCTGCGGCGACGCTGCGGGCGCTGCTCCCGCGCCTGGTGGGACCCACCGACCGGGCCTGGCGGGAGAAGGTGGAGGAGAACGTCGCGTCCTGGTGGCGCACCATGGAACAGCAGGCGGGCCTCGACGCCGACCCGGTCAACCCGATGCGGGCCGTGTGGGAGCTCTCCGAGCGGCTGCCCGGGGACGCGATCGTGACGGCCGACAGCGGGTCCGCGGCGAACTGGTATGCCCGCCTGCTGCGGATCCGGGGCGGGATCCGCGGTTCGCTGTCGGGGACGCTGGCGACGATGGGCTGTGCTGTGCCCTACGCGATCGGCGCGAAGTTCGCCCATCCCGACCGGCCTGCGGTGGCCCTTGCCGGCGACGGCGCCATGCAGATGAACGGCCTCGCCGAGCTGCTCACGATCGCCCGCTACGCGGACCGGTGGTCCGACCCTCGGCTCGTGGTCTGCGTGCTGCACAACAACGACCTGAACCAGGTGACGTGGGAGCTGCGCGCCATGGGCGGCACCCCGCGCTTCGACGAGTCGCAGTTGCTGCCCGATGTCTCCTACGCCGAACTGGCCCGGGGGATGGGCCTCGACGCGGTCACCGTCACCGCCCCTGACGAGTTGGGGCCGGCCTGGGACCGGGCGCTGAACGCGACGAGGCCGGTCGTCGTCGACGTGCACTGTGACCCGGAGGTGCCACCGATCCCACCCCACGCCACGGCCGACCAGGCATTGTCCATGCTCAAGGCGGTGCTCGCGGGCGATCCGGGTGGGGCACACCTCGTCCTGCAGGGGCTCAAGACCAAGATCCAGGAGGCGATCCCGGGCCGCGGCCGGTAGGGGGCGGCCCGAGCCGACGGGTCGTCCGGTGAAGCACAGCCGGGAGCAGCCTCCGGGGTGCCACGACCTCGACGAGCGGACATCGAACGGGCCGGGCCGCTGCTCCCCACGCGGCGGTCATCTGCGTTGTCGGTGCCGCTCGCTACGCTCCCCGCATGGCAGATCCCGCAGCTCCGAGGACCGACCTGCCGCACGTCGAGCGGGTCCGGCTGGAGGCGCTGCGTTACGCGGTCAACGACGAGGCGGCGTCCTACCTGGCGATCATGCGGACGTTCACCGGCGAGATCGCGGGCCTGCTGTCGGACCAGTCGGCGGCCGAGGTCGTCGATCGGCTCACCACGCAGGGGTTCGAGCTCGACGTCGACACGGTCGACGCCCGGCTGTCCTACCTCGTCGAGCACGGAAACCTCGCGCGCAGCCCGCGCGAGACCGAGGCCCGCAGCCTGCGGGAGTACCTGCAGAATCGGGCCCGCTACCAGCTCACCCAGCGCGGCGAGCTGGTGCAGCGGCACGTCGAGGAGCTGCTGGGGCACACCGAGTCCGCCCGCGAGGTGTCCACCGAGATGCTCGGCGGGATCCTCGAGGGGCTGCTCGCGCTGGGCCGCCTCGACGACGCGGGGATCGCGGCCGCCGAACCGGACGAGCTGGCCCGCGACATCGGCACGGTGTTCGCGCAGTTCGAGCGGCTGGTGTCGTCGACGCGCGACTTCTACACCTATCTGTCGCAGGTCCTGGTCCGCTACGACCTCGACCGGTCCGAGTTCCAGGTGTTCAAGACCGCTCTGCTGGACTACCTGCAGCGGTTCGTCGACGAGGTCGCCCGGCACGTGCCGCAGCTCGCCGACGTGCTGCGCCGCGTGCACCCGCAGGTGCCCGCACTCTGCGCCCGAGCCAACGTCGGGCAGCGGCTCCTCGGGGTCGACGGCGAGGCCGCGCGCCGCTCGCAGGGGCTGGACCCGGACGACTGGCGCAGCCTGCACGCATGGTTCGTCGGCGGTCCGGGCCGCGACTCCGATGCAGCCGGCGTGCGGCGGCTGGCCACCGACGCGATGCGTGCGCTGCTGGTGAACCTGCGACGGATCGCGACGAGCGCGCAGCGCGAGCAGAGCCGTTACGGCGACCTCCTGCAGCTGGCGGGCTGGTTCGCCGCCGCCGACGACGAGACCGCACACGCCCTGTGGGCGTCCGCGTTCGGGCTGTACTCCTGCCGCCACCTCGCGTTCGCCGCCGACGACGACGACGATCCGGTGCCCCCCACCGCGTCCTGGTGGCGCACCCCGTCGGCGGAGGTACCGGTCGCCCTGCGTCGGCACGGGGCGCGCACGATCCGCGGACGCGTGGGACGGCGCGACGACTACGCCGCGGCCAAGGCCGCCCGGCTCGCCGAGCGGGAGGCCGCGGAACGGCGGCGGGCCGCGGCGCTGGCCGAGATCGCCCGGCACACCGGCCGTCTCGGCGCTGTCCGGCTCTCCGACGACGCCCGCACCGCGTTGCTCGACCTCTACGCCCGGGCACTGGTCGGGCGCGGGCGCCCACTCGGGCTCGGCGACGCCGCGGACGTCGAGGTCGCGGGTGAGGTCGAACTTCGCCTTTCCGTCCGCCGGACGCCGGGCACGAGCACTGTGATCACGAGCCCGGCCGGCCGGCTGGAGCTGGTCGACCTCACGTTGATCGTGGACGACGGCATCGAGCGGAGGGCAACCGGATGACCCGCGTGGAGCGGCCCGCGCCGGCCGAGGACGTCCAGGTCGTGGCCGAGCGCCGCCGCGCGGCTCGGGCCTTGCTGCGCAACCCGTTGCTGCACGCTGACGGCGCGGGTGCCGACGATCTGCGGCTCGTGCGCCGTCATCGGGCCGAGCTGACGCGGATGTTCGCCGACGGGCTGGGCTACCGGCTCGTCGTCGAACCGGGGGCAGCGCGGCTGTACAAGGCCGGCCTCGGCCGGGACACGACCCGGCCGCTGCTGCGACGCGGCGGCCGGCCCTTCACCCCGCGCGGCTACGCCTTGCTGTGCCTGACCGTCGCCGCGCTCACCCGCAGCAAGGGTCAGCTGCTCGTCGACGAGCTCGTCGCGCAGGTCCGCTCGGCAGCCGTCGACGCCGGGCTGGACATCGACCTCGACGCGATCGCCGACCGGCGTGCGCTGTACGCGGCGCTGTCCGCGCTGGTCGACCTCGGTGTGCTGAACGAGCGTGACGGCGATCTCGAGCACTGGGCCGAACAGCGGACCGCATCGCTTCTCGACGTCCGCCGCGACCGGCTCGCGCTCCTCGTCGCGGCCCCGCTCGCCGGCGTCCGCAGCCGCGACTACCTCCTCGACACCGCGGCGCTGCCGTCCGCGGCGGGCGGTGCACGGGTCGCGGTGCGGCGCCGGCTCGTCGAGTCCCCGGTGCTCTCGGCCGACGAGCTCACCGAGGAGCAGGGCGAGTGGTGGCGCCGCAACCGCAACCGCGAGCGCGAGTGGTTCGCCGACCGGCTCGGCCTCGACCTCGAGCTGCGCGCCGAGGGGGCGGTGGCGATCGATACCGACGGCGAGCTGACCGACCAGGAGTTCCCCGGCGGCGGGTCGGCCCGCCAGCTCGCCCTGCTGATCCTGGAGCGCCTCGCCGAGCGGCTGCGGGCGGCCGCGCGGGAGGCGACCGGCCCGGACCGGGTGTGGCGGCGGGCCGGTCCCGACCTCGTCGCCACGACGTCCGCACAGGTGCTCGGCGAATGGGGCGCCGGGCTCAAGCGCGAGTACCGCGACGACACCGACGCCGCGGTCGCCGATGCCCGCTCCGTGCTCGTGGCGGCCGGGTTGGTCCGCGTCGCGCCCGACGGGGCCTGGCTGGTGCACGCGGCGGGGGCCCGCTACACCGTTCAGGCGTCGATCGCCGAACCGGCACCGGGCGGGCAGCCGTCGTTGTTCGAGGAGGAGTTGTGACGACCCGACGGTTCCGGCTCTCCCGCGCCGGCGTGCTCAACGTGTGGCAGTACGACGACCAGGTCTTCGAGTTCGCCGACGGCCGGCTGCTGCTGCGCGGGTCCAACGGGGCGGGCAAGTCGAAGACGCTGGAGATGCTGCTGCCGTTCGTGTTGGACGGCGACAAGCAGCGGATGACGGCCTCGGCGCGGCACCACACGAGCCTGCTGTGGCTGATGCTCGACGGGTACAGCGGGCAGAACCGCGCGGGCTACCTGTGGGTGGAGTTCGCACGCCGCTGCGACGACGGGCGCCAGGAGGTGATCACCTGCGGTGTCGGGATCCGGGCGTCGCAGTCCGCGCGCGCCGCGTCGGCCTGGTACTTCACCGTCCCCGGCCGGATCGGCGAGCGCCTGCTGCTCGAGGACGACGCCGGTCCGCTCGCCCGCGACCGGCTGCGCGCCGCGCTCGAACCCGACGGGCACTTCTTCGACTCGCCGCGCGCCTACAAGCAGCACGTCGGGCGGTTGCTGTTCGGACTGGAGCCGACGCAGTACGACGAGCTGCTGCGGCTGTTGTACTGGCTGCGTCAGCCCCAGGTGGGCGAGGACATCGAGCCGGCGCGGCTGGCCGAGCAGCTGGTGCAGGCGCTCCCGCAGCTCGACGACGACGCGGTGCGCGCCGCGGGCGACACGTTCGACGAGCTCGCCGCCTTCGGTGAGCAGCTCGACCGGCAGCGGCGCAGTGCGGGAGCCGTCGCCGCGTTCGCGGACGTGTACGCCGACTACGCCCGTGAGGTGCTGCACGAGCGGGGCACCGAGGTGGTCGGGCAGCACCGGGAACGATCCCGGCGGGTACGGGAGGTCGAGCGGTGCCGCGCGGAGGTCGGCGCGCTCACCGAAGCTCGGACCGCGGCCGAGACCGAGCGCGAGGGCGTCGTCGGTGAGCGTCGTGAGCTGGACGCACGCCTGGCCGAGCTGCGCCGGGACCCGGCGCTGCGCAACGCCCGGGAGCTGTTGAGCCTCCAGCAGCTGGCTCGCGAGCGGGCCGCTGCCGCCCGCACCGCCCGCGAGGTCGCCGACAAGGCCCGGGCGCGGGCACAGCACGCGGGTGAGCGGGTGCGGTTCGACGCCGACTCCCTGCGCCGGGACCTCGCCGCATACGCCGCGGATGCGCACGTCCTCGCCGCCGACCTCGGCCGGGCCGGCGCGCGGGCAGCGCTGCCGGTGCCGCCCGCGTTGCACGAGCCTGGACCGGCCGACGCCGCCGATGCCGCTCCGGCTGCCGAGGCGGTGTCGGCGCACGCCGCAGCGGCCCGCGCCGCGCGCCCTGCGTTGGGCGAGCTGGTTGCCGCGGTGCAGGTCGTGGAGGCCGCGCGCCGCGATCTCGACACCGCCGCCGCGGTGCGGGCACAGGCCGAGCGCCAGGCGGGCGACGCCGAGCAGCGCGCGGAGGAGGAGCGCGGCCACCGTGCCGACGCGCAGCGCGACGCCGACCGCGCGGAGTCCGAGTACGTCGTTGCGCTCGACGGGTGGCGTGTCGACCCGCGCTCGGTGCAGTTCGACCCGCCGGCCGAGCTGTCGGCCAGCACCGTCGGCATGGTCGCGGCGCTGGCCCGTGCCGCTGCGGTGGCGCCGCTCGACAGGCTGCGCGACGAGGAGAAGGCCGCCGGGGCGGCGCGGGCGGGGGCGGAGGGCGCGCTCGACTCCACCCGGCGGCGCCGGGCCCAGGTCGCGGCCGAGCACGATCCGGCTCCTCCGGAACCCGCCTGGGGCCGCGACCCCCGCGACGATGCCGACGGTGCCCCGCTGTGGCGGTTGGTGGATTTCGCCGACGGCCTCGACGCCGGGGCCGGGGCCGGGCTCGAGGCGGCGCTGGGGGCGTCCGGGCTGCTCGACGCGTGGGTCCGCGTCGACGGCGCCGTGCTCGATGCCGAGCGTCATGACGTGGTGCTGCCCGCCGGGCCGTCGGTGCCGGCCGGGTCGTGCCTGGCCGACGCGATGCGCCCCGACCCGCCGGCCGGGAGCCCGGTCAGCGCCGACGTGGTGCGTGGCGTGCTCGGCCGCGTGGCATTGGTGTGGCCCGGTCGCGACGGGAGCAACGACGACGGCAGCGGCGGTGCCGCGAGCGGTGCCGTGGCCGCCGCCGGTGCCGTGGTCGGCGTCGATGGTGCCTGGCGGCTCGGCCCGCTCACCGGCCGGGCCGCGAAGCCGGCCGCCCAGTACATCGGGGCCACCGCGCGATCCGCGGAACGTGCCCGGCGGCTCGCCGAGCTCGACGCCCGGATCGCCGAGCTCGGCGCCGAGCGCGATGCGGCGATCGTGGCCGAGCAGGCCGCGCGGGAGGCCCGGGAGGCGGTCGAGTCCTGGCTCGCCGACGTCCCGGCCACCGACGCCCTGCTCACCGCGTGGACCCGGCTCGACGAACGCGTCCGCGGCACGGAACGGGCCGACCGGCGCGCGGCCGAAGCGGAGGAGGCGGCGGTCCGGGCCCGAGCCGCCGAGGCGGCCCGCCGCCAGGAGCTGGTCGATCTGGCCGCCGGCCACGACCTCCCCACCGACGCCGACGGCCTGGCCGCCCGCCGCGAACAGCTCCGCGCCGTCGAGGGTGCGTTGACCCGGCACGCCGACGCGGCCGCGCCGCTGGGCGCCCGTTTGCACCGGTGGGCCGAGGACGCCGCGGCCTGGTCACACGACGTCACCGAAGCGGAGGAGGCGGCCGGGGAGGCCACTGACCGGCAGGAACGGGCCGCCACCGCGCAGGCGGCGGCCGACGAGCTGGAACAGGCCGTCGGGGCGACGATCCGTGAGATCCAGGACCGCATCGGGGCGGCCGAGCGGCGGGTCGAGGTGCTCGCTCGCCAGGCGCGGGAACTCGACCAGCGCATCGAGCAGCTGCTCACCGGAATCGGGGCGGCGCGCCAGGCCGCGGCAGACGCGGCGGAGCGTCTCACCGAGCAGGAGCCGGTGCTCGCCGCGGCGGTGGCGACGCTCGCTGCGGTGGCCGAGACCCCGGGTCTGCTGGCGTCCGGTGTTCCGGCCCCGCCGGCGTTCGAGGGTGCACCCGCTCGCCCAGCGCCGGACGGCCCCGAGACGGAGGGCCCCGAGACGGAGGGCCCCGAGACGGAGGGCCCCGAGACGGACGACGCTCGCACGGACGGCACCGGCGCCGACGGCCCCCGCACGGATGACGCGGCGTTCGGCCTCGCCCGTGGCTTCACCGCTGGGCACCCCGTCCCGGCTGCGGTGCTGACGCTGGCCCGCCGGCTCGCCGAGCTCCCCGCGACCAAGCGGCCCGGCACCGAGACCGCCGTCTACGCCGCGTGGCAGGATGCCGCCAGCGGCCCGGCCGGCGACTGCGAGCCGCGGGTGGCCGAGATCGGCGGCGCGCTCGCCGTCATCGGTCGCGACGAGGCCGGGGAGCATCCGATCGGGGAGCTCGCCGTCCGGCTGGCCGCGGCCGTCGCCCGCGACGCCGAGCTCCTCACCGACCGGGAGCGGCGGCTGTTCGAGGAGCACATCCTCGGCGATCTCGGCGAGTCGCTGCGCGCGCGGCGGCAGGAGTCCCTGGAGCTGGTGACGGAGATGAACCAGCTGCTCCGTGGGGTCACCACCAGCCAGGGCATCCAGGTTCAGCTGCGCTGGACGCTCCGCGACGACGTCGCCGCCGACGCCCGCCGCGCCGTCGAGCTGCTCGGCCGGCCCACCGGCGCGCTGCTGCCCGATGAACGGCGCGATCTGCGCGATGCGCTGCACCGGCTGATCGAGGCGTCGCGTGCCGAAGCGCCGGAGGACTCGTACTCCGAGCACCTCGCCCGAGCGCTGGACTACCGTCGCTGGTTCGCGTTCCGGATCCGCTACACCCGCCCGGAGAACGCGGGCACGTGGCACGACCTGCACCGTCGCTCGCCGCTGTCGCAGGGCGAGCAGAAAGTCGTCTGCTATCTCCCGCTGTTCGCCGCCGCGGCCGCCCACTTCAGCTCGCTGGCCGGGGCGGCGCCGTACTCGCCGCGGTTCGTGCTGCTCGACGACGCCTTCCCCAAGATCGACGTGCGGACCCACCCGCTGCTTTTCGGGCTGCTCGTGCAGCTCGACCTCGACTTCGTCGTCACCAGCGAACGGCTGTGGGGCGACCATGCCACCGTCCCGTCGCTGGCGATCTACGAGGCGCTGCGCGACCCGAACGAGCGGGGGATCGCCCAGTACCGGCACCTCTGGGACGGCCAGCGGTTGCAGGCCGTCGGGGCATGAGCTGGCTGACCGACCCGGCACTGGTCCGGATCTGGGACGTGCTGCGGGAGCGCCTGGAGGCCCGCGGGCTGCGCGCGGAGGGACGGGTGGTGCTCACCGGGTTGTCGCGGGAGGAACGGCACGCGGTGTCGGTGCTGGTGGGTCGCCCGGTCATCACCTCCCGCTTGGCGGTCGACCTGGCCGTGCTCGATGCCGCGCTCGCGGATCGATCGGAGGTCGGCGGGCTGCGTGCGGTGCTCGAGGACGTGACCGGTTCCGCTCTGCAGGACCGTCCAGCCCTCAAGGCGCAGCGGGTGGCCGACCGGGCGGCGCCGTTCACGCTGGCCCGGTCGTTGCTCGCCCCCGCGCCCTGGGTGGAGGAGTGGCTCGAGGGGGTGCGCCGGTCCGGTGTCCTCCCGCGCACCTCGGACCCGACGGCCGCCGTTCGGCACGCAGCGGCCACCCTGTGCCGGCTGCCGGTGGCGATGTCTCGCACCGAGCTCGCGACCGCGGTGGCCGGTGATGCGCACGCCCTCGACGACGGAACCGCCGCAGCCGCGCTCGTGCTCCGGGCGCTGGCCGCGCAGGCCGGCGAGCCGGTTCCGACGTCCACCCTCGAGCGGCGCGCGCTGTGGGAACGGTTCGGGGTGCGCGTCGACCTCGTGTCGACGACCTGCCTGACTCTCGGCCTGCGCGCCACCGACCGCGGCGGTGCCGCAGCCCGGCTGGCCCTGGCCGCCGACGCGGGCGACCCGGTGCACCTCACACCGTGGGACCTCCGTCGGTGTGACCTCGCGGTGCCCGGCGCGGTGCTGGTGTGCGAGAACCCGCGCGTGCTGGAGGCGGCCGCGGAGCGGCACGGCGGCCGGGTGGCGGTCGTGTGCACGAGCGGGCAGCCCGCGCTGGTGGTGCTCGACGTGCTGCGCGCCCTCGCCGGCGCCGAGCTGCGATACCACGGGGACTTCGACTGGCCGGGCGTCGCGATCGCGAACCGGCTCGTCGCCGAAGCCGGTGTGGTGCCGTGGCGGATGGGGGTGGCGGAGTACCTCGACGCACTCGGGCCGGCCCGGCTGCCGTTGGCCGGTGTGGCGGTGGAGCCGGTGTGGGACGCGGAGCTGGGCGCGGCGATGCGGCACCACGGGGTGGCGGTGCACGAGGAGGCGGTGCTGGAGGACCTGCTGGCCGCGGTGGGCTGAGCGCTCCCGGCATGTAGTACGTGCATGTAGTACCTGGTAGGGTGCGGAAATGGCTGAGGTGCCGGTTCGTGAGCTCAACCAGAACACCGCCGCGGTGCTGGCCCGGGTCAAGCGGGGCGAGGAAATCGACATCACCGACCGGGGCACGGTCGTGGCGCGGCTGATCCCGGCCCAGTCCCATCCCCTCGGCGAGCTGATCGCGACGGGGAAGCTCCACCCGGCCACCCTGCGGGGGCCATTGCCCCGCCCCGCGGGCTCGATCCGGCGCGATCACGAGGCCGGAGCGGTGTTGCGCGAGCTCCGCGACGACGAACGGTACTGACGGCCGCTACCGATGATCTATCTGGACACCGCCGCGCTGGTGAAACTGCTGCGCCGCGAGCCGGAGAGCGACGCGCTGGCGGACTGGCTCGACACCCAGGCCGACACCCTGCTCGTCGCCTCGGTGCTGGTCGAGATGGAGTTGCCCCGGGCGCTGCGCCGCGTCGAGCCGGACCTGATCGCCGGGGTCCCCGGGCTCCTGGAACGCATCGCTCGCTACGAGATCGATGATCTCGTCCGGGTGACCGCCGCCACCTATACCGATCCGCAGTTGCGCTCGCTCGACGCGATCCACCTGGCCACCGCGCACGCTGTGTTCGGCCCCCGGCTCACCGCGTTCGTCACCTACGACCAGCGGCTCCTCACCTCAGCCGCAGCGCTGGGCCTCCCGGTGCACTGCCCTACCCCTTCCGACTGACGGTGAGGGTGCCGTTGACCTCGTGGTCGGGCGGCCCGGCCGGGGACAGCGCGTCGCACTGCGTGATCAGGGTTCGGGCTGGTGCGGTCGGCGGCCGGACACCTGGTGCATCCGGGCCTGCAGGAGCACGGTGCCAGGTCGTTCGGGCCAGCCGGACCGTCACCTGCCCCTCTCCGCACCCGACGTCCAGGCACGCCGCCCCCGGCGCAGCCGGCTGCTGCGCCGACGTCGCGGGGCTCCCCGCTCGCCGCTCACCAGATGCGGACGCGCTGCTCCGGCGGGGTGAACAGCGCGTCGGACTCGGCCACCCCGAACGCCTCGTGGAAGGCGTCGAGGTTGGTGACCACGGCGTTGCAGCGCAGGTCTGGCGGTGAGTGCGGGTCGACGGCCAGCCGGCGCACGGCCTCGGCGTCGCGGGTCACCGCGCGCCACACCTGGGCCCAGCCGAAGAGCACCCGCTGGAGGCCGGTGAGGCCGTCGAGAACGGGCGGCTCGGCGCCGCCCATCGCGAGCTTGTAGGCCTTCAGCGCGATGGTCAGCCCGCCGAGGTCGCCGATGTTCTCCCCGACGGTGAGGGCACCGTTGACCTTGTGGTCGGGCAGCCCGGCGGGGGACAGGGCGTCGTACTGCTCGATGAGGGCCTGCGCGCGGCGCTCGAACTCGGCGCGGTCCTCGGGCTCCCACCAGTCGGTCATGTTGCCGTCGCCGTCGTACTTCGAGCCCTGGTCGTCGAACCCGTGGCCGATCTCGTGGCCGATGACCGCGCCGATCCCGCCGTAGTTCGCGGCGTCGTCGGCTTCGGGGTCGAAGAACGGCGGCTGCAGGATCGCGGCGGGGAAGACGATCTCGTTCATGCGGGGGTGGTAGTAGGCGTTGACCGTCTGAGGGGTCATGAGCCACTCGGCGCGGTCCACCGGCTTGCCGATCTTCGCGAGCTCGTAGTCGGTGGCCCAGGCACCGGCCCGGCGGACGTTGCCGAGCAGGTCGTCGGCGGCGATCTCGAGGGCCGAGTAGTCCTTCCACGTGTCGGGGTAGCCGATCTTCGGGGTGAACTTCGCCAGCTTCGCCAGAGCGCGCTCGCGGGTGGCCGGACTCATCCAGTCCAGCGCGCTGATGCTCTGCCGGTAGGCCTCGACCAGGTTCGCGACGAGGGTCTGCATCCGCTCCTTCGACGACGCGGGGAAGTGCCGCTCGACGTACAGGCGGCCCACCGCCTCGCCCAGCGCGCCCTCGACGAGGGAGACGCCGCGCTTCCACCGCTCGCGCAGCTGCGGCGTACCGGACAGGGTGCGGCCGTAGAAGTCGAAGTCCTCCTCGACGACGGCCTCGCCCAGGTAGTCGGCGAACGCGGAGGCGGTGCGGATGGCGAGCCAGGCCTGCCACTGCTCCAGCGGGCGCTGCGCCCACAGCCTCGCGGCGGCGGCGACGAAGGCCGGCTGCCGCACGATGACCTCGTCGAACGCGCCGGCGGGCGCGCCGAGGGCCTCCAGCCAGGCATCCCAGTCGAAGTCGGGCGCGTTCTCCCGCAGCGCCGGGAGGGTCATCAGGGTGTAGGTCTTCTCCGCGTCGCGGTTGGTGACGCGATCCCAGGAGGCCGCGGCCAGCGCCGTCTCCAGCTCCATCACCGTGTCGGCGAGCCGGGCCGGCTCGGGCAGGCCGACCAGCTCGGCGAGCCGGGCCAGGTGCTCGACGTACTTGGCGCGGATCTCGGCGTAGGTGTCCTCGCGGTAGTACGACTCATCGGGCAGGCCGAGGCCGGACTGGGACAGGTGCACCAGGTAGCGCGTGGAGTCCTTGGCATCGGTGCTCACGTACGTGCCGAACAGCGAGACGCGGCCCTCGCGCTGGCGCCGCCCCAGCACGGCCGCGAGCGCGCTCCGGTCGGTGGCGGCGGTGACCTCGTCGAGCAACGGGCGCAGCGGCTCGGTGCCGGCGGCCTCGATGCGCTCGACGTCCATGAACGAGGTGAAGAGATCACCGATCTTCTGGGCGCCGCTGCCGGGTTCGGACGGGGTGGCCGTGGCCTTCTCGACGATGGCGCGCACGTCCTCCTCGGCGCGGTCGCGCAGGGCCCGGAACGCGCCGTCCTGCGCCCGGTCCTCGGGGATCTCATGGGTGCGCAGCCACCGGCCGTTGACATGTCCGAACAGGTCGTCCTGGGGGCGGGTGCCGGGGTCGACCCACTGCAGGTCGAGTCCGGTCCGTGTCGGTCGTGTCGGGGTGGTGGTCATACCCCATCTTGCCTTGCGACGGTGGGGCGGGCAGCGAGCGGCTTCTTCTCGGCGTCGTCGTCGCCGGACCGCGCGCGGGCTACAGCTGGGTGAGATCGACCCGCGTCCGACCGGCCCCGCCGCCGCGAAACGTGAAGGGCGAGCCGGCTCTCCGGGTCGGTTGGCGCCGTACGGTCGGCCCTCTCGGCTCGGGGCCGTCGCGCCGGGCGCGACGGGCGGGCCGTGCAGCGCTCGACCTGCGAGCGCCAGGCGGGGCGCTCGATCCCGTCCCACGAGGTGCAGGCGGATCGCCGGCACGGCTGCGAGCCTGGCGAGCGGAGGCGACCGAGGTGTGCCCGGGGTCCGCCGTCCGGACGGCGGCCCCGGTCGCCGGGGGCGGGTGGGGGCGGCAGGGGCGTCGGACCGGGCGGAGGTGTCGATTGTGCGCAGGCACGTCAACGGGTTGAAGACCGCGCTGCTGCTCGGCACGTTGAGCGGGTTGATCCTGCTCGTGGGCTCGTTCTTCGGCCGGGATGGCCTGGTGGTAGCCCTGCTCGTGGCGCTCGGGATGAACGGTTACGCCTACTTCAACTCCGACAAGATCGCGCTGCGGGCCATGAACGCGCAGCCGGTGACCCGGTCCGAGGCGCCGGTGATGCACCGGGTCGTCCACGACCTGGCCGCGCAGGCGCATGAGCCGATGCCCCGGCTCTACATCAGCCCGACCGAGACACCGAACGCCTTCGCCACCGGACGCAGCCCGCGCCACGCGGCGGTGTGTGCCACCGTCGGGCTGCTGCGCATCCTCGACGAGCGGGAACTGCGCGGGGTGCTGGGCCACGAGCTGGCCCACGTGTACAACAGGGACATCCTCATTGCGAGCGTGGCCGGTGCGCTGGCAAGCGTGATCACCTTCCTGGCCCAGATGGCCGCGTACTTCGGCCCCGCCGCGACCGACGAGGACAGCGACAACAACCCCGTCGCGCTACTGCTGCTCGCCCTGCTCGGCCCGATCGCCGCCGCGATCGTGCAGCTGGCGGTCAGCCGCGCCCGGGAGTTCGAGGCCGACGCCTCCGGCGCGAGGCTGACGCGAGACCCGCTGGGGCTGGCCTCGGCGCTGCGCAAGCTGGAGCGGGGGACGAGGGCGCGCCCGCTGCGGCCGGAGCCGAAGATCGTGTCGCAATCCCACCTCATGATCGTCAACCCGTTTCGGCCCGATGCGGGGCTGGCCAAGCTGTTCTCCACCCATCCGCCCGTGTCCGATCGCATCCGGCGCCTGGAGGAGATGGCGGGCCGCCTACGCTGATCAGGGTCCCTGCCTGTGGCGGGAGCCGCAACGCTCGAGCGTCCGCTGTCGTCCCCGCCGACGAAGCACTGTTCGCGCTACCGGACCGCCCGGTCGTCCGCTGGATGCCGTCATGAATGCTCTACAGGCGGGTGTCTGCGCCCCGCCCGTTCGTCGACCTGCGCGTCAGAGGATCCGCGCCGCGCAGCGGGCGTAGGTGTGCCGCCACGGCCGCAGCCGTTCGAGGGTCGCTGCCGCCGCGATCACGCCGGGGTCGTCGTAGCGCCGGCCGATGATCTGCAGCCCGACGGGCAGATCGCCGTCGGCCATGCCGGCGGGCACGGACACCGCGGGGTGCCCGGTGTAGTTGATCAGGTACGTCATGCACCAACCGATCAGCGGGTTCACCTCGACGCCGTTGATCCGGGAGGGCCCGGCGGTGGTGCCGTCGGCGGCGTTGGGCACCGGCAGACAGGCGAGGGTGGGCGTCAGGAGGAGGTCGTAGTCACCGAACACGCCCTGGATCGCGTCGTAGACCTCCGAACGCATCTGCTGGTCCCGCAGCACCTCGAGCGCGCTCCGCCGGTAGTTCGCCTCGACGTAGGAGCGGTACTCCACGGGCAGGTCGTCGGCGTCGTCGGCCAGCAGGTCGATTCCTTGCGCCTTGAACAGTTCGATGACCTCGACACCGGCCATCATCCGGCACCAGAGTTCCGCCAGTTCCTGCTGCCCGTGGGGCATCGTCATGTCGATCTCGTCGACGACGGCACCCGCGTCACGGAACGCGGCCGCGGCCTGTGCGGTCACCGCGGCGACCTGCGGGTCGACCGGGTACATGCCGAAGTCCGGGCTGTAGGCGATGCGCTTCCCGGTCAGGGACCGCTCGCATGCCCCGAGGTAGTCCACGGTCTGGTCGAGGGCGAACGGGTCGCGCGGGTCGTAGCCGGTGAGCACCGAGGTCCCGAGGGCGACGTCGGCGACGCTGCGCCCGATCACGCCCTCGAACAGGAAGGGGCTGACCCCGCCGAAGGCGTTGGGGCGAGCCACGAACGGGACCCGCCCGAACGATGCCTTGTAGCCGACGACACCACACCAGGAGGCGGGGATCCGAATCGACCCGCCACCGTCGGTACCCTCCGCCAGGGGCAGCAGACCGTCGGCGACGGCGGCCGCGGATCCGCCGGAGGAGCCGCCGGAGTTGCGGCTGGTGTCGAACGGGTTGCGGGTGGCGCCGAACAGCGGGTTGTCGCAGGCCCCGCGGAAACCCATGACCGGTGAGTTGGTCTTGCCGAGCAGGATCGCTCCCGCGGCCTTCATGCGTTCGGCATAGGTGCAGTGCTGTTCGGCGATGTTGTGGCGCAGTGCAGGGATGCCGCCGAACGTCGACGGCCAGCCGGGGTGGAAGTCGAACAGGTCCTTCAGTGCGGTGGGGACGCCGTGCAGCGGCCCCAGCGCGTCGCCGTTCAGGACCGCCTTCTCCGCGCGCCGGGCCGCCGCTTCGGCTTCGTCGGCGGCGAGGAACACGAAGGCGTTGAGGCTGGGATCGCGTTGCTCGATGCGGTCGAGGAAGTAGCCGACGATCTCGACGGGGGAGACCTGGCGGCTGCGGACAGCCGCCGCCAGGTCCGTCGCGGATTCATATGCCAGGTCGTCGTTGACGGGCATGAGGCTCCTTCGGTCAGGGCGGAGTTGTGGCGGTCAGAGCGCGTGCCACCCGCTCACTCGGCGCAGGTCCATCTCGAACTCGACCTCGACGACCGGTGGCCTGGTCAGCCAGCGCACGAATCCGTGACGGCCGACCGCCGGTAGCCGGTCGAGCAGCATCTGGCTCAGGCCAGGGATCTCGTGAGTGGTGTAGACGTTGACGAGCGTGGGCGACGCCGGGTCCTTGCCCAGACCCGCCAGCCTGGCCCGCATCTCGTCGATGACGTGGTCGGCCTTCTTCGCCAGGCCGGTTTCGGAGACGTCGCCGCGCGCGACGATCGCGTCGGGGTCGAGGCCGTCGATCTCCCCGCCGCCGGCGACCACGAAGTCGGCACCCCCGGCGCCGGTGGCCGGCCGGACGAGGAAGGCGGACAGGAGCACGGGCTGCACCGGCGCGGAGCGAACCGGGACGACATTGGTCCGCGCGATGGGATTCACGCCGTTCTGCAGCAGGCCGCGCTCGGCGAGGAGCTGCCGGTAGGTCTCGTTGAACTCGTCGAACGCCCCGAACGCGAACGGCGCCGGGGACCTGAGCTCGATGCCGGCCAGCGCGCTCGACGGCAGGCCGCGTCTGGTGCACTCGTCGTCGAGACGGGCGAAACCGTCGACGACCGGCGGCGGATCCGCGAATCGCAACCCGATGATCTCATAGCCCGGTTCGGCCGCGAGGCCGGACGAGTAGGGGTCGATGGCGGGCAGGTACCGGTATGTCCCGGCGCTGTGGGTCGAGGCGGCATACGGCATGAGTGCTCCGGAGGGGAGAGCGGATCAGTCGAAGTACGTGGCCTGGGCCTGCAACTCCTCGAGCACGCTCGCGTCGTGGCCGTAGACCATGGTGGCGTCGTAGCGGCGCTGCAGCTGCTGGGTCCAGCGGAAGCTGCGCCACCAGGCGTGCGAGTTGCGGCCGAGCCAGCCCTGCGGCAGGCCACGGCGTCGTCGGCGTCATCGGCCAGGCCGGCGGTCAACCGCGACACCGCCGGGTCCGAGGCCACCGGGCCGAACACTCCGGCTGCGCGCGCAGCACCGCGACATCACAGGCGGCGTCCCCGCCCAACGCGACCGCGACCGCGAGATCGGCCACGATCTTCCCCGGATCGTGGGTGGCCAGCGGCAGCCGCCACCGCCCCAACAGCCGCGACAGGCCCCGGGCCAGGCCGCTGCGGCGGGCGGTCTCGACCAGCAACACCCCACCGGCGTGCGGCACCAGCGACGCGCCGCCGGTGAAAGCCGAGGCTAAAACCTGCATGATCAACAGTACCGATCGGTGGCGTTGAGAGCGGTCACCTGATCGACCGGCTGGCCGGGCCGATATCGCGCCGCTCCCAGGCCGGGCCATCCGGGGTAGGCCAATCCGAAGCCTCCGCGTGAGCAGCGTGCCTCTGCGGAGCCGCGCGAGACGCTGGAGCGCTCGATCGATACTTCGCGCTGCGCCCGCGCACACGTTGGTACGGGTGCGTCGGCGCGTCCGTCAGGCGGCGAGGTGTGGGAGCGCTTTTCGCCGGGGTCTTCGCTCCGGATCGATCCAGGCCGGCGGGATGAATTCGGGGAGGCCGTCGCGGATGCGCACGATCCATTCCGAGTGGTGGATCTGGCGGTGGTGGACCCGGCACAGCATCACCAGGTTATCCACCTTGGTTTCGCCGCCGTTGTGCCATTCGCGGATGTGGTGGACTTCGCACCAGGATGGCGGGCGGTTGCAGCCGGGATGGGCGCAGCCGCGGTCGCGGGCGGCGACGGCGCGGCGCAGGCCGTCGGGGATGGTGCGGGTGAGGCGTCCGACGTCGAGCGGTTGGCCCGTGCCGTCGAGCACGATCGGGACGACCGCGGCGTCGCAGGCCAGCAGGCGCAGCGACTCGGGGGAGGACGTGCCGCCGAAGTCGAGCACTGCGGCGCGGCAGCGGTTCTCCAGGTCTTCGAGCCGGATCAGGACGTTGAGGTGGGGGCGGTGGCCGCCGCAGTCGGGGACGTCGCCGTGGTCGAGCACGTACGTGCACACGTCGGCGAGCGCTTCGGCCTGCCGCTGGGCGGCGGTGCGGTCGTCGTCGCCGGTGAGAGGATTGGCGTGCGCGTCGATGACCGCGGCGATGGCGTCGAACATCGTGGCGTCGTCGAAGCGGCCCTTGATCTTCCCGCCGGTGCCGTTCGGGTTCCGGGTGAGGTGCAGTTCGTTTACCGGGGCGGGCGGGCGGTCGTCGGGCTCGGGACCGTCCTGGTCGAGGGCGTCGACGAGTGCCGTGCCCCAGGTCTGCAGCTCGGTCGGCGTGTAGTCGGCGGTCTTGGCGGCGAGCTGCGCTTCGACTCCGGCCCAGTGGTCGGGGGTGAGCCGTTCGGCGGCGGCGGTGCCGAGTACGCGGGCGATGACCTCGACGTGGCGCAGGCTCGCCTGCCCGGCCGCGAACACCTCGGACGTGGCGCCCAGTCGGGCCGGCCGCGGCGTGCCGTCGAGCCCGACGCGCGGGCAGACCTGTTCGGCTGCGATGACGCGGCGGCGGGCCTCGAACCGCTCCCAGCCGAGCAGGTCGCCCAGTGCGCCCGCGGTCGACTTGTAGCCGCGCTCGGCGAAGCTGCCGCGCCGCTCCAAGGTAGACACCGTGCCGACCGCGAGCCGGTCCAGCCTCCGCGTCATGCCTTCGCAGAGCGTCAGGACGGCGAGCAGCTCGGCATCGCTCGCGCCCGAGCCGGCCGCGGCGCACAGCTCGTCGACCGCCTGGATCAGCAGGCGGTGCGCGGTGGCGAGCGCGCTGTCCGACACGCCTTCATTCTACTCGAACACATGTTCGATAGCCTGTCTTTCGCCGCAGGTCAGCGACCGTTCGGCGAGGAAGACTGGCCGCTTCTCCCGCCGCAGCCGTTCCCGGGAAAGCGGTGACCGAGCGGGCACGCCCACCCGCGCCCGCCGTGGCACGCGACAGAGCCCGAGAGCCGAGGTCCGATGTCCGAGCCGACCCCGGCTTCTTCCCGAACCCGTGCGGGTGATCTCGCGAATCGGTTGTGACGATCGTGAGCGGCCCGTCGATGAGCCGATGAGACGCCAATCGAGCTGCGCCCGGCGCTCACGACGGGTTCCACCTGACCACGAAGGACGCCGAGTGACCTAACCGCTCCCCGAGGGTGTCTACGAGTCGCTGCGCACCTCGCGGCTGAACGCCGCTCTCGATCAGCTTGTCGACCTCACCCCTCACTTCACCCCAGTCGATGCGGCAGATCAGCCACACGTGCTGGCCCGCCACGTGGCCACGGCGGTGGAGCGGGCGCTGGCCGGCGAGCGGGACCCCGCCCGCAGGGTCTCGCTGGTCAACGACCTGTTGCTGCGGGTCGCGGCGCAGGACGAGCAGCTGGCGGACGCGGCGGAGCAGTTGGTCGTGCTGAGCCGCGATGTCGCGCCCGGCGTCCACCACCTCGAGCGGCCGGTCACGCCACTGTCCGCGGCCGCGCTGCTGACGAACGCGCCGGAGGAGCCCTCACTCGGGGCGGAACTACGCGCCGAGCTCGGCTCCGCGGACCGCGTCGATCTACTGTGCGCCTTCGTGCGCTGGCACGGCATCCGGGTCCTGGAAGAGCAACTCGATCTGCTGCATCGCCGCGGCGTTCCCTTCCGCGTCATCACAACCACCTACGTCGGAGCAACAGAACAGCGCGCCGTGGACGCCTTGGTCCGCCGCTACCGCGCGAAGATGAAGATCAGCTACGAGACCCAGAGCACCCGACTGCACGCCAAGGCCTGGCTCTTCCGCCGCAACTCCGGCTTCGACACGGCGTTCGTCGGCAGCAGCAACCTGTCGCGGTCCGCGCTGGTGGACGGGCTGGAGTGGAACGTCCGGCTGTCGTCGATTGCCACGCCGGACCTCGTCCGCAAGTTTGCCGGCACGTTCGACAGCTACTGGGCCGACCCTGCGTTCGTCGACTACGACCCGGACAACGCTGACGACGCCGAGCGGCTGCGTTCCGCTCTCGGCCGGGACCGGATCACGACCTCGGGCTCGCTGGTGTCCGGGCTCGAGGTGCGGCCCTATCCCCATCAGGAAGCGATCCTCGAGGCGCTGGACTCGGAGCGGACGGTCCATGATCGGCACCGCAACCTGGTCGTCGCCGCGACCGGCACCGGCAAGACGGTGGTCGCGGCACTCGACTACGCCCGGCTGCGTGCGACGTTGCCGCGGGAGCGGCTGCTGTTCGTCGCGCATCGCAAGGAGATCCTGGAGCAGTCCCGGCGCACCTACCGCGAGGTGCTGGCCGACGGGGCGTTCGGCGAGATCTACGTCGCCGGGGAGCGGCCCGAGCGCTGGGAGCACGTGTTCGCCAGCGTGCAGTCGCTCGCGTCCTACGGCGTGGACCGCCTGCCGGCCGACCACTTCGACGTCGTCGTGGTCGACGAGTTCCACCACGCGCAGGCCCCGACCTACCAGCGGTTGCTCGACCACCTGCAGCCGCGCGAGCTGCTCGGGCTCACCGCGACCCCGGAGCGCGGCGACGGCGTCGACGTCCGGGTGCACTTCGGCGGGCGGACCGCATTCGAGCTGAGGCTGTGGGACGCGCTGAGCGCCGACCTGCTGGTGCCGTTCCACTACTTCGGCGTCGCCGACGACGTGGACCTGCAGGGCATCGAATGGAAGCGCGGCTCCTACGACGTGACCGCGCTCGACCGCGTGTACACCGGCAACGACGCGCGGGCGGCCAAGGTCATCCGCGAGACGAAACACAAGGTCACCGACGTACGGAAGATGCGTGCGCTCGGTTTCTGCGTCTCGGTGAAGCATGCGCGGTACATGGCCGAGGTGTTCACCTGCGCCGGAATCCCGAGCCTGGCCGTCTCCGGGGAGACTCCCGCGGCAGAGCGCGGCGAGGCGCTCCAGAAGCTGCGGGACCGCGAGGTCAACTGCCTGTTCGCGGCCGACCTGTTCAACGAGGGCCTCGACCTGCCGCAGGTCGACACCGTGCTGTTCCTGCGGCCCACCCAGAGCTCCACGATCTTCCTCCAGCAACTCGGTCGGGGCCTGCGGCGGGCGCCCGGCAAGGCCGTGTTGACGGTGCTGGACTTCATCGGCCGGCACCGCAGGGAGTTCCGCTTCGACGTCCGGTATCGGGCGCTGACCGGTAGCAGCCGGAAGGCACTCGTCGCCGACATCGAGCACGGGTTCCCGTTCCTGCCATCGGGCTCCCAGCTCGTACTGGACCGCGTCGCGCAGCAGATCGTCCTCGACAATGTGCGTCAGCAGCTGCGGCTGTCCCGTCGCGATCTCGTCGCCGACGTCCGATCGCACGGCGACCTGCCGCTGGCCGGCTATCTCTCCGAGTCCGGGCGGGAACTGCCCGACATCTACAAGCAGTCCGGGTCGTGGACCGGATTGCGTCGCGACGCCGGGTTCCCGACGCCGTCGTCCGGGCCGGGCGAGGCGGATCTGCTCAAGCGGGTCGGGGTCTTCGCCCATGTCGACGATCCCGAGCGTGCCGAGCTGTATGCGCGACTCGCGGACCCGGACGGCCCGGCCTACGACGGATTGACCGAGGGCGAGCAGTGTCTGGCGCGAATGCTGTTCTTCCTGCTCTGGCCGGACCGGGGCGGCTTCGCGTCCTACCAGGACGGTCTGGATCAACTCCGACGCCACCCGGCGGTATATGCGGAGATCCGCGAACTGGTCGCGCTCGGCCTGGATCGTGCCCGTCACCTCCCGCGGCCGCTGGGGGAGGGGCTGCTGCACGTGCCGCTGCTCAGCCACGCGCACTACCGCCGCGAGGAGATCCTGGCGGCGCTGGGCTGGGCGTCGATGACCCGCAAGGCCCACGGGCATGCGCAGGGCGTGGCATGGGCCCCGGAGACCCGGACGGACGCGCTGCTGGTGAACCTGCGCAAGACCGAGCGCGACTTCTCGCCGACCACCATGTACCGCGACTACGCGATCAGCTCGGAGCTCTTCCACTGGGAGTCGCAGAACAACACGACAGTGGCGTCGACCGTCGGACAGCGGTACCTGCACCACCGCGAGAACGGCTCGCACGTTGCACTGTTCGTACGTGAGACGCCGAGCGACGACCTGGGCGCTGCCCCGTTCCTGTGCCTCGGCTTGTGCGATTACGTCGAGCACCAGGGGGAGCGGCCCATCGCGATCACATGGCGGCTGCGGCGCGCGATGCCGGGCGACACGTTCCGCACTGCGAGCGTGGTGGCGTCGTAGCCACCAGCCTCGTCCGAGCCGGCCCGGACTCGGACTCCGGCCCTCCGGTCAGCCCCGGCCGGACCCGCACAGCAGGACATCCATCACCGATCCGCTCTCGGCCATCGCGGTGCCGACCGTAGGCAGCCGTTGGACCATCTCGTCGAGGAGCGGCCGGAAGGACGGGCCCCCGATCCGGCCGGCGCGGTGTGCACCCGGGCGCGGATCCCCGCCGCCGAGCCGGCCCGCCGGCTGCCCGATCCGCACTCTCGTGAGGTTGCTGCGCCCGACTCCCCGACCTACACCGCGCTGGCGGCGCTGACCACGCAACTGGACTCCGCTGAGCTCACTCTGCTGGCCGACGCGATCGACAACCAGCGCGATGTGTCGATCGTGTACCGCGACAAGCAGGGAAATCGCACGACCCGCGACATCCGACCCCGGGTCCTCCATGGACGCTGGCTGGACTCGTGGTGCCATTGGAAGAACGGGCAACGCGACTTCACCGTGGGCAACATCGAGGCTGTCGCCCCTGCCGGGTAGGCGGATTCAGGCACCGGGGCCGAGGGCATAGCCGAGCTTGCGCAGCGCGGTGCGGACCTTCACGTCGCCGTCCGGGGCGATCATCAGGTGCCGGTCGCCGATCCGCGTGCAGTACCGGCGCAGCGCCCGGTCCTGCGCGACGAGGGTGGCCACGCCCGCGTCGGCGCATTCGACGATCCGTTGCATGCCCAGGTCGCGCACCTGCCGCGAGCGAGCCTCGACGTCGTCGAGGAGGGTGCGGACGGTAGCGGGCAAGCCGTGCCGAGCGCGCTCGGTCAGGAACGAAGCCAGCTCACCCGGCATGCGACCGGCGTCGACGGCGGCGAGCAGGCTCGCCGCCGACAGCGTCCACACCCGGTCGGACGTGCGCGCGGCGTACGCGTCGAGGACCAACCGATCGGCCGCGGAGACATCTGCAGTGGCGACGACGTCGAAGTTGGCGAGCACCTCGATCCCACGACCCGGCGCTACGGGTTCAGCCGGGGTGTAGCTCGAGACCTGACCGGCCGCGTACTGGCCGAGTGCGGTCAGGCGTATCGCGAGCAGCCCGTCGTAGCGGCTGAGCGCGTCGATCCAGTCGGCACCCCACATGTGTCGGAAGTCGTCGCGGGCGTGTGCCGGCGCGACATACTCGACGTCGAGCAGGCCCAGCGTCGCTGCGTACTCGAACAGCACGGCGAGGGTGTAGCGGCCTTCCAGGATCGGCCAGTCGTGGTGGCCGTCGTAGCCGAGGCTGCCGTACTCGGGATCGCTCAGATACAGTTTCCACAGGCCGCGCTCGGTTCGCGCGATCGTCGGGCTCACGTCGGCGCGCCGCATCCGCCCGAACAGTTCGTCGACGCCGATCCATTCGCCAGGAGGGCACAACGCCAGCGCCGCCGCGACGGCCTGGCGCCGAGGTCCGGCCGCGCTGAGCGCGGCGCTCGCCCGTTGGCCCTTGATCTCCTCGACACGGCTGAACTCGTCGATCGGGGCATGCCGCGGCCACCGCTCCCACAACCCCCGGATCACCTCGTGCGCCGGTCTGCTCAGGGCGGCCCGACCCTTCGGGGTGAGCCCGAGACGTGGACCGTCCAGCCGAGCGAGCCCGCCGGCCTGCAGCAGAAGCGGCCAGGCGAACGCGGCGATGGCGTCATCGGGGTAGAAGTCACCGGTGGCCAGGGACTCGGTGATCGTCCGCACGGTCGCAGCCGAGGGGCGGCGCGTCCGCTCGCTGCACCGGAGCTTCCCGGCTGCGCAGAACTGCAGGACGGTTGCCACGTTGGTGAGCGCTTCGGGTTCGGTATGGCGAACGGCGCTGGTGGCACTGTCGGGGTAGACCACGTGACGACGGTAGCGGGTGGCTCGCGGACCGACTCCGCAATCACGGTGATCACCGCATCTCACCGGTTGTGACGCTGGGTGGGCCGTTCCATAGGCGCAGGATGGTCGGCGGCTATCGTCAGCTCCTCGCCCCACCCGACGCCGAGGAGGACCGTGGCCGAGCAACCCGCACCCCCGGTCGGCCGCGTGGTCGGCACCGAGGACTCCACCCCGCTGCAGTTCAGCGTCGCCCTCGCCCAGGACGCCTACCTCCAACTCGACGACGTCGTGATCACCGTCCGCGCCGTCCCCGGCCTCGGCCCGGTGATGACCTCGGGCGTCGTCACACAGGTCCGCGCTCGCCACGAAGGCGCGAGCTTCGGCTCGGACGTCTTCCTCATCGCCGACGGGGTGCTGCCCGCGCAGGTGCAGGAGATCGCCGAGGTCACCACCACCCGGGTCGAGCCGGAGTGCTACGTGCCGCCCCGCCCGGGTGAGCTCGCCCGCCGCGCCACCGGCGACGAGCGGGCGCAGGCGCTGTACTTCGACCAGATGGAGAAGAAGGTCGCGGTCGGGCTCGGCCGCGACAGCGACCCGATCTACGTCAACCTCGACTTCCTCGACGGCACCCGCGGCGGGCACGTCTCGATCAGCGGGATCTCCGGTGTCGCGACCAAGACCAGCTTCGCGCTGTTCCTGCTCTACTCGATCTTCACCGGCGGGGCGCTCGGGCGCCGCGCGCTCAACGCGAAGGCACTCGTCTTCAGCGTCAAGGGTGAGGACCTGCTGTTCCTCGACCACGCCAACACTCGCCTGAACGACGAGCTGCGCGCCGACTACGCCCGGCTCGATCTGGCCGCCGCACCGTTCGCGTCCGTCGGGTTCTTCGCCCCGCCGACACCGGACGACCTGTCCGGCCGCCCTCATGTGTCGGGGCGGACCAGCGGGGTCGCCGCGTTCTGGTGGACGCTGCACGAGTTCTGCCGCGACGAGCTGCTGCCGTATGTCTTCGCCGACGCCGAGGACGAGCGCAACCAGTACACGATGGTCATCCACCAGGTCGCCGCCCGGCTGCGCCGCGAGGCCGTCGAGACCGGCGACGGGGGAGCGGTCGCCATCGAGGGCCAGGTGCTGCGCACCTACGACAACCTCGTCGACTTCATCTCCGACCAGCTCACCGACGAGGACAGCCGCCGCGACTGGGCCGGCCCCGTCACCGGCGTCGGGACGATCAACGCGTTCCTGCGCCGGCTGCGGTCGAGCCTCAAGCCGCTGCGCAGCATCGTGCGCGGCGACCTGACCGATGCGTCGAGCCGGCGGGTGACCACGGAGAACCAGCAGGTCACCGTCGTCGACCTGCACAACCTGCCGGAACGGGCGCAGCGGTTCGTCGTCGGCGTCGTGCTGGCGTCGGAGACCGCGCGCAAGGAGGCGGCGGGCGCGGATGGGCTGTTGTTCACGATGATCGACGAGCTGAACAAGTACGCGCCGCGGGAAGGCTCGAGCCCGATCAAGGAGGTGCTGCTCGACATCGCCGAGCGCGGCCGCTCGCTCGGGATCATCCTGGTCGGCGCGCAGCAGACGGCCAGCGAGGTGGAGCGGCGGATCGTCTCCAACTCCTCGATCAAGATCGTCGGGCGACTCGATCCGGCCGAGGCCGGACGGCCCGAGTACGGGTTCCTCCCGCCGTCTCAGCGAGCCCGGGCGACGCTGGCCAAGCCCGGCACCATGTTCGTGTCGCAGCCCGAGATCCCGGTGCCGCTCGCGGTCGAGTTCCCGTTCCCGGCGTGGGCGACGAGATTGTCGGAGTCGGCTGGTAGTCCTTCGGCGAGCAACGGGGCGGCGCCGCGTGACGCGTTCGCTCGGCTGCCCGCCGCCGACGACCCACCGCCGTTCTGAGACGTTCGAGGAAGTCATGAGGTTCCTGCACACCGCCGACTGGCACGTCGGCAAGACGTTGAAGGGCCACAGCCGCCTCGACGAGCAACGCGAGGTGCTCCGCGAGATCGTGCGCATCGCCCGCGAGCAGGAGGTCGACGCCGTGCTCGTCGCCGGCGACCTCTACGACACCGCGGCGCCGAGCGCGCCGGCCCAGCAGCTCGTCGTCCAGGCTCTGATGGCGCTGGCCGGCACCGGCGCCCAGGTGATCGTCATCGCCGGCAACCACGACCACGCCGCGACCCTCGACGCCTACCGCCCCTTCGCGGGCGCGGCCGGGGTGACGCTCGTCGGCGCGGTCCGGACCGCGGAGCAGGGCGGCGTCGTCGGGTTCACCTCCCGCAGCGGTGAGCCGGCGACGGTCGCGGTGCTGCCGTTCCTGTCCCAGCGCTACGCGGTGCGCGCCGCCGAGCTCGTCGCGAACACCCCGGCGGAGAACACCGGTGCCTACGACCAGCTCCTCCGTGATGTCCTCGCGAGCCTCACCGGCGGGTTCCGCACCGACGCGGTCAACCTCGTGATGGCGCACCTGACCGTGCTCAACGGGACCTTCGGCGGCGGCGAGCGCACCGCCCAGTCGATCTTCGAGTACGCCGTGCCCGCGACGATCTTCCCGGCCGATGCGCACTACGTCGCGCTGGGCCACCTGCACCGGCGGCAGAAGATGGCCGCGCCGAGCCCGGTGCACTACTCCGGCGCGCCGCTGGCCGTCGACTTCGGCGAGCAGGAGAACACCAACGTCGTCTGCCTGGTCGAGGCCACCCCGACGACGCCGGCACGGGTCACCGACATCCCGATCACGGCGGGACGGCGGCTGCGGACACTGCGCGGCACCGTCTCCGAGCTGGCCGCGCTGACCGACACGGTGGGCGAGGATTTCCTGCGCGTCTGGGTGCGGGAGCCGGCCCGCGCGGGGCTGCGCGAGGAGGTGACCGACCTGTTGCCCAACGCGTTGGAGGTCCGGATCGATCCGGACTTCGCCACGCCGGTCACCGGCTCCCGCCCGTCGAGCGGTCCTGGCGTCGAGCGCAGCCCGTCGGAGCTGTTCCGTGAGTACTGCGCCACCCGCACCGTCGCCGACCCGCGGCTCGACGCGCTGTTCGCCCGCCTGCACGACCGTGTCACCGAAGGGTCGCTTGCGGGCCCGAGCAGCGAGACCGAAGGGTCGCTTGCGGGCCCGAGCAGCGAGACCGAAGGGTCGCTTGCGGGCCCGAGCAGCGAGACCGAAGGGTCGCTTGCGGGCCCGAGCATCGAAACCGGGGGTGCCTGATGCGTCCGGTGCGCCTGGAGATGCACGGCTTCGCCGCGTTCCGCGAGCCGACCACGGTGGACTTCACCGGGGCGGAGTACTTCGCGCTGGTCGGGCCGACGGGCTCGGGCAAGTCGACCGTGATCGACGCGATGACGTTCGCGCTGTACGGATCGGTGCCGCGCTGGGACGACCGGCGGATGGTCGCCCTCGCGATGGCCCCGAGCGTCAACCGCGGCACCGTGCGGCTGGTCTTCGACGCCGGGGACCACCGCTACGTCGTCGCTCGCGAGCTGCGCCGCTCGGCGAAGGGTGGGGTGACCGTCAGGAACGCCCGGCTGGAACGGCTCGCCGACCCTGCCGAGGTCGACGGCGACACCGAGGTCCTCGCTGCCGATTCCGCCGTGACCAAGGAGGTCGAGCGGCTGCTCGGGCTGCCGTTCGACCAGTTCTGCCAGTGCGTGGTGCTGCCGCAGGGCGGCTTCGCGGAGTTCCTGCACGCCAAGCCCTCGGACCGGCAGAAGATGCTCACCCGGCTGCTCGGGCTCGACGTCTACGAGACGATCGCCAAGGAGGCCAACCGCGAGGCCGCCGCGGCCGGCGAGCGCGCCGAGGTCATGGCCGGTCAGCTCGCGGCGTACGCCGACGCAGGAGACGAGGCCGTCGCAGCGGCGGGGGAGCGGGTGGCGGCGCTGGAGGCGTTGTCGGGCAGGGTCGCCGCGCGGCTGCCGGAGCTGGTCGCGGCCGCGGGAGCGGTCGCGGCCGCCGCCGGGGTCGTCGCGAGGTTGCGCGACGACCGTTCCCGGCTCGCGGCGCTCACCGTACCCGATGGGCTGCCCGGCCTGGACGAACGGCGGCGGTCGGCGGCCGAGCGAGCCGATGCGGCGCAACGTCGGTTCGTGGCGGCCGAGGCCGCTGATACCGGCGCGCGGGAGGCCCGTGCCGCGGCGCCGGAGCGCGGTCCGCTGGAGCAGGCCCGGCGCGACCACGCGGATCTCACCGCGGCGCTCGCCGCGCGACCGGGGGCACAGGAGACGTACGCCGCGGCGCTGGCGGCCTACGAGTCGGCGACCGCTGCCTCGGCGTCGGCGGGGGAGGCCGTGGAGGCGGCTCGGAGCGACCGCGACCGCGCCGCCGCCGCACTCGTCGCCGCGCGGGACAGGGCCCAGCGCCTCGCCGACGAACGGGACCGGCTGACCGGGCTGCGCATCCCGGACGGACTCGACCGGCTCGACGACCGGCGCCGCGCCGCGGACGACGACCTCGCCGCCGCGCAGAAGTCCCTCGACGACGCCGAGGCCGCCGACACCGCCGCCCGTGACGAGCTCGCCGCCGCCCCGGAGCGCGGCCCGCTCGAACAGGCCCGCGCCGACCACGCCGCGCTCGCCGCCGCCCTGTCTGCGGAACCCGACGCGACGCAGCGGCACACCGACGCCGTGCGGGCCCGCGAGGCAGCGGCGGAGCAGGTGGTGCAGGCGCGGCACCGGCTGACCCGCGCTCGGGAGCGCCGGGAGCAGGCGGCCCTCGCGGATCGGGCGGCGGCCCTGCGGCTCTCCCTCGTGGCGGGCGAGCCGTGCCCGGTGTGCGAACAGCCCGTCACCACGGCGCCCGGCGCGCGGGCCACCGGCGATCTGAGCAGCGCTGACGACGCCGTCACCGCGGCCGAGGACGCGCTCGAGGCCGCCCGTGCCGAGGAGTCGGCCGCCGCAGCGGCCGAGCAGCGTGCCGCCGCAGAGCACGAGAAGGCGGCGGACGAGATCGCGCGGCTCCGGGCAGCCCTCGCCGATGCGCCGCCGAGCGCCGAGGCGACTGCCGACGCCCTCGCCGCGCTCGATCAGCTCGCCCGGTCCGCGGAGCAGGCCGACGCGGCCGTGCGCCGCGCGCGCCGGGAGCGAGAGGACGCGGCCCGGGCGGTCGAGGCCATCCGGGGCGACGTCGCCGCTGCGGCGGCGGCCCTGCGGACGGCCCGGGACCCGCTCGTGCCGCTCGGTGCCCCACCCGTCACCGACGACGTTCTCGCCGGCTGGAGCGCGCTCGCCGAGTGGGCCGCGCAGCAGACCGAGAGCCGGGACGCGGCGCTGCCCGGCGCGCGCGAGGCCGCTGCAGCCGCGGAGCAGGCCGCGCAGGACGCGGCCCCGGCCTTCGAGGACGCAGAGCGGACGGTGGCCGCGCGCCACCGGGACGAGACCGACGCGGCGCGCGCCGAACAGGCCGCGCGCAGCGCCCTGACGGCCCTCGACGAGCGGATCGACCGCCTGCGCGCGGCGCTGGAAACGGCGCTGCCGGATGCTGAGGCGGCGTGGGAACTGGACCGCCTGGACGCCCTCGATGCCGCCGTCCGCGCCACCGACGCCGAGCTGCGGGCCGGCCGCAGCGCCCGGTCCACGGCCGAGAAGGCGCTGGCCGAGGTGAACCGCGAGGTCACCGCGGCGTGGGAGGCGCTGCGCGGCGCCCGCGACCCCCTCGTGGTCCTCGGGGCGCCGGCTGTCAACGGCGACGACCTGCTCGCGGCCTGGACAAGGCTGGCCGGCTGGGCCGCCGCGGCGGTCGCCGACCGGGACGAGCAGCTCCCCGCAGCTGAGTCCGCTGTCGCCGCCGCCCGGGAGCAGCGCGACAGCATCGAGCGGGCGCTGGCCGAGGACCTGGCCGGCCATGACGTCGCCGCGCGCACCCCGTTGTCGGAGACCGCCTCGGCCGCGGTCGCCGAGGTGCTGGCCCGGGCGCGCGCCGCGCAGGAGCGGATCGCCGAGCGCCGCGACGAAGCCGCCCGGCTGCGCGCCGCCCGGGCGGAGGCGGAGGCGGCGCAGCAGGTGGCGAAGATGCTCGGGAACCTGCTGCGTTCCGACGGGTTCCCGCGGTGGCTGGTCGCCTCGGCGCTGGACGTCCTCGTCGCGGACGCCTCGGCGAGCCTCGCGGAGCTGTCCGGTGGACAGTTCGAGCTCACCCACGCCGACGGCGAATTCCTCGTCGTCGACCACGCCGACGCCGACGCGCACCGCCCGGTCAAGACGCTCTCGGGCGGGGAGACCTTCCAGGCCAGCCTCGCGCTCGCGCTGGCGCTGTCGGCGCAGATGTCCACGCTGGCGGCCGAGGGCGCGGCCCGCCTCGACTCGATCTTCCTCGACGAGGGCTTCGGCACCCTCGACGAGGCCAACCTCGAGGTCGTCGCGAGCACCCTGGAGAACCTGGCGAGCCAGGGCGACCGGATGGTCGGGGTGATCACTCACGTCCCGGCGCTGGCCGAACGCGTCCCGGTCCGGTACGCGGTGAGTCGCGACCAGCGCACGGCGTCGGTGGTCCGCGAGGGGCTGTGACCGCATTCCCCGGGGCCGGCGCAGCGCCGGCCCAGGGAGCCCGCTCACTCCTCGGTGACCTCCCTGTGGACCGAGAAGACGGCGCCGAACGGGTCGGCGATGACACCCATCCGTCCGAACGGCGTGTTCTCCGGCCGCATCAGCACCGTGCCGCCGCCACGCTCGGCAGCGGCCACCGCGGCGTCGACGTCGGCGACGCCGAAGTAGGGCACCCAGTGGCCCGGCGTGCCCTCCGGGGCGCCCATCATCCCGCCCATCCCGCCGGCGACCTCGCCGTTGACGGTGAACGTCTCGTAGTCGCCGGGAGCGCCCTCGACCGGCTGGTAGCCGTAGCCGAACACCGCCGAGTAGAACCGCTTGCCCGCGGCGGGATCGGGCAGCCGCGCGTCCTCCCAGACGAGCGAGCCGGGTTCGTTGTAGACCTCGATGCCGATCTGGCCGACGGCCTGCCACACACCGAACGCGGCGCCCGCGGCGTCGAGGGCGACCAGCATGCGACCGTTGCCGGCGATGTCGATCGGCCCGGCGAGCACCGTGCCGCCGTTGTCCGTGATCAGCTTGGCGGTGGCGTCCGCATCGTCGCTGGCCAGGTATACCGTCCAGACCGAGGGCTGGCCCTCCTGCAGCACCGGGCCGATCCCGGCCGCGGCCTTCCCGTTGGTCTGGGCGATGTTGAAGTGGCCGAAGTCTTCACCGCTGTCGAAGAACGACCAGCCGACGACCGGCCCGTAGAACTCCGTCGCGGCCTTCACGTCGGGAACGGCGAGGTCGACCCAGCACGGTGTGCCGGCGGGCCACTGCGTCTCGCGGGTGGGCATGTTCACGCACCTCCATCGAAGAGTGGGACGGCGCACACCCAAGCACGGACCACCGACAGTCCGCGTCAACCGACCGGGCTACCACGGGACAGCCCGGGGTCGAGGGCGGCTATCGTCGGCGGCCGGCCCTCGTTCCCGGCACCGAGGAGGACCGTGGCCGCGCAATCTGTTACCGGGATGCCGTCCCGACCGGGGATGCGGTTCTCCGTCGACCCGTGGGACCCGTCCTACGGATCGAGTCTGGAGACGGAGGATCTCGGCGAGTCGACCGCCCGGATCGCCGCGGACGTCGAACTGGTGGCCGACCGGTGGCGTCCGCTGGATCCGGACCCGACTGTGACGCCACCGTCGGCGACGTTGTTCGTCGACGGCGTACGGCGCATCGACGCCCAGGCGTGGGTGGACGAGCCCGACACCGCGGCGGCATTCCCGGCGCTGTGCGCGTCGTACGCGGCGGGCGTGGTCTGCTGCTGCGACGACCACGGCGCGCACCTGGTGGCCGACGACGTCCGCCGCGGGCTGTTCACGACCGCCGCGCACGCCGTCGACGTCGCGACGACGGCCGGGATCTACCGGGCGAGCCTCGCCGACGCACGGTCGGACATCGCGCCCGCGCAGGCGCTGAGCCTCGCACTGCAGGCACGGCTCAGCGAGGTGGAGATCGCCACCGCGGTCGCGGCGCGGTCCGGGCTGCCCACCGCGGACGATCTGCTCGTCGTCGACGGCCCGCTGCGCGGCCGCCAGCACCTGCCCCGCGCGCTCGGCTACATCAAGAGCCACCGCAGCGAATATCTGCCGGCGCCGCTGAACGGACTGGTCGCCGGGCTCGGAGCGGGCCAGCGCACCCCGGTGTTCCTGCTCGGCAGCTCGTGGGACCGCTACACCTGGTACCTGCGGCTGCCGTGCGAGCCGGGGGCGCCGTGGGCGGGCGTCGTGCGGCTGGAGTGCAGTGCCACGCTGACCGGTGCGGAGGCGGTCGGCATGGCGTGGTTGAGCCAGGCGACGCTGTGCCGGTTCGCCTCCGAGGGTTACAAGGACGCGCGGGCGCCGCAGAACCTGTATCCGATCGCGGGGTTGGAACGGCAGTTGCGGCGGCGGTTGGGGGATGCCGGGCTGTTGTACCGAGCGCTGCGCACGGCGGCCGGTCGCCAGGACGCGGCCCGACCGGCGGGATCTCGCGACGACGGCTGAGCGGACCGGGCCGTGCCTACCGCTCGATCCGGTACGCGTCCAGCCGGTCGGCCAGCTCCTCCGGGTGGCCGAGCATGGGGTTGTGGTCGCCGGGCATCTCGTCGGGTGTGATGCCGAGGCGCTCCCGCACGACCCGGCGCATGAACTCCGCGGGGAAGAAGCGGTCGTCGCGGCTGAGCAGGAACCTCGTCGGCACGTCCGGCCACGCCCGCAGCGGCCAGGGCTTGATCATCGGGGTGCCGGCCTGGTCCTTCTGCCGTTTCAGCGCCTCGGCCGCAAGACCCGGCGCGACGTCGTGGAGAAAGAGCGCGACCACGTCGTCGTCGGCCCGGCCGTCGCGCTCGTCCTGCTCGCGCCTGGCCTGCTCGAAACCGGTGTCGGCCCACCAGTCGCCCGGCGGTTCTCCCGGCGCCGGGACCATCGCCTGCAGCATCACCAGCAGATCCACCGGCACACGGGCGCACACGAGGGGTGCGGTGAAACCGCCGAGCGAGTGGGCAACCAGGACGAGATCGGTCCGGTCGCCGATGGTGTCCACCACCACGTCGGCGTACTCGGCCAGCCCGGCCGACTCGTCGTCGCACGGCAGGTCCACCGCCACCACATCGTGGCCCCGCTCGCGTAGTTCGGCCTCCAGCAGGTGCCAGTACCAGGAGTCGGATGCGGCGCCGTGGATCAGGACGTAGGTGGCCATGAAGGTGAGACCGCCACCGATGGGGAAAGTCATCGGTCGCCGGGCACCTCACGAGGACGCGAACTCCGCCCGCACCCCCAGCAACCGCACCGGGCGGTCGTGCTCGAACCGCTCCACCACCTCCAGCGCCGCGGTCTCGATCTCGCCCGGATCGCTGGTGGCGGACGCCAGCGTCGTGCTGCGGGTCTGCGTGACGAACGGCGCGAACCGCACCTTGACGGCCACCCGCACCGCCGGCCGCCCCTCGTCGGTGACGTCCGCCGACACGCGCCGGGCGAGCGTGGCCACCGCAGCGCGGACCTGCGCCCAGTCGTCGAGGTTGCACTGGAACGTCGTCTCCCGGCTGCGGGACCGGGGCACGTAGGGCGAGCCGACGACCTCCTCCCGTCCGATCCCGCGGGCGAGCTGGACGTACCACGGCCCCATGGCCGGACCGAGCTGCTCGCCGAGCCGGCGCGGCGAGGCTTCCGCGAGCTGGGCCACAGTGGACAGACCGAGGTCGGCGAGCTTGCGGGCGGTCTTGCGGCCGATGCCCCACAGCGCGTCGGTCGGCCGCTCGCCCATCACCGCGAACCAGTTCGCCGGCGTCAGCCGGAACACCCCGGCCGGCTTGCCGAACTCCGTGGCCATCTTGGCCCGCAAGGTGTTGTCGCCGATGCCCACGGAGCACGAGAGCCGGGTGCGCTCCCGCACGGCGCGCTGGATGTCGCGGGCGAGCGTCTCGGGGTCGTCGGTCTCGGCCCCGAGGAACGCCTCGTCCCAGCCGAGCACCTCCACCACCACCACGAACTCGCGCAGGACCGCCATCACCTGCGCCGAGGCGTCCTCGTAGGCGTCGCGATCGGATGGCAGGAACACCGCATCGGGACAACGCCGGGCGGCCAGGCGCAGCGGCATTCCGGAGTGGACGCCGAACTCGCGCGCCTCGTAGGACGCCGTGGCGACGACGGCCCGCTCGGTCGGGTCACCGGACCCGCCGACCACCACCGGTCGCCCGGCCAGCTCCGGATGGCGCAGCACCTCGACCGCGGCGATGAACTGGTCGAGGTCCAGGTGCAGCACCCAGCGCGCCGAGAACACGGGTGCAGTGTGCCGTGGGATCCGGCGTCGCGACACCGATCTCGACCGCAGAGGCCGACGAACGCCGATCGGGTGGTGAGTCGCGTTCACCAACCCGTTCAGTGATCAGAGAAGACACGATAGGGCGACGCATGCTGCCACCGGCTGACGCCTCGGGCAGGCTGACGCGATCTTCAGTCATCACGGACTCGCGGGAGGGCGACATGGACGTGGACACCAACGGCGGCGACGACATCCACGTCGGACACACCGATGTGGTGGTGCCGCGCCGGCGAGCGTCCAGGGTCCGGGACGCCGCCCGCGCCGAGGTCCTGGTGCGGTACGCGCGCTTGATGCGCATCGGGCGTCCGGTGGTCTGCCTGCCGAGCCGGGCCGAGCTGTCGGGCCGGATGCCGCGCCGGCAGGGCCAGGGCTCCGACGGAAAGATCATCTACCCGGACCGGGACTCCGCCGAGGCGGCCGCCCGCGAGCTGGAGCAGCTGGGCTCCCGCGCGCTGCGGGCCTACATGTGCAGCCGCTCGCGGCACGGGCACTTCCACCTCACGACGGACTTCGTCGCGGAGCGCAGCCGGGCGGCTCTGGCGACGCGCATCCCTCGCCAGCGCTCGGCATGAGCGCCGGAGCGCGCGCGATCGGGTGCCCCCGATGCGGCGGGACGTCGATGCTCGCCCTCGGGGTCCGGCCGGCCAACCTGCCCTGAGCCCACTCGTCGCGATGTGCAGGCCTTCGTACCGACGGTTCTGGACGACGGCGACCCGCTCAGTGGTGCAGCAGGGCCTTGAGGACGATCATGACCGCGCCCAGCGCGGCGGTGACGGTGGCCGAGCCGAGCCGCCGCAGCCGGGGCCGCCCCGCACGCCCTGCGGCCACCCACCCGAGCCAGAACAGCAGCGCCGTCGCGACCGAGAGCCCGACGTTCGCGGCCGTACTCGGGTCGGCCCCGAGCAGGCCGGCGGCGAGCAGGCCGAGCAACGGCACGACCGCCGCCCACACGAGCCCGGCACTGCCCGCGAACGCTGCCCGGATGCGCGCCCGTGTCGACAGGCTGCGTGACCGGACCTGTTCGAACAGCACCCGGGCGTAGACCTCGGCGAGCCAGAACACCACGCCGGTGACCAGCACGGACACCACGATCTGGACGAACGACCCGGTCTCGGAGGCCACGGCCATCACGGCCGAGGCCACGATCAGACCGTAGAGGTCGGCGTCGGTCGTCGGCAGCAGCCGGTCGTGCCAGACCGTCGCCCGGGAGGACGGGGCGGTCGCCGGGACCGCCGCGCCGGGCCGTTTCACGTCGTCGGGGTCGCCTGCTGATCCGTCTGGGGCGTCGCGGCGGCCGGCCGCTCGTGGCCGAGCACCTTCGCCTTGGCCTGCTCGTAGTCCTGCGTCGAGATCGCCCCGCGGTCACGCAGGTCGGCCAGCTTGGCGAGCTCGTCGGCGGTGCTGGGCGTCCCGGCGGACTCCCGGACGTAGCTGCGGAAAGCCTGGTCGTTGCGCTCGGCCTGGGCCCGCGCGCGCTCGTTCATCGACGGGCCGCGCGCGATCAGATAGACGAGCGCGCCCAGCCACGGGAGCACGATGATGAACAGGGTCCACAGGGCCTTGCCCCAGCCGGACAGCTCGTGGTCCCGGAAGATGTCGCTCAGGATCGCGATGAGCAGCCAGATCCAGGCGAACAGGAGCATGAACCAGAAGATCGACACCAGCACGTTCCACAGCGACATCGCCCACTCCTCGCTCTGCAGGGAAACCGGCAGCCGGAGGCAGACTGCGCCCCCCGGCCGGCTCATGCCTCACCCGCAACGGATGATCGGCGCGTGCGCGGCGATCGCAGACCGACCTCACCGCGCCGCGGCCGGTACACCGTGAGCGCCCGCCGTGCCTTGCAGTAGTCGATCCGGGTCCCGCCCGGCCCGACCTCGCCGTCGCGTGCCAGGGGAGCGGGCCCGTCGGGCAGCTCCACCCGCAGGTCGACGGGGTCGTCCTCGATGTAGAGGCTGCTACGGCCGAGGCGCCCCGTCAGCAGGGAGGCGAGGATCCGGAGCAGCGCGAATCGCCGGTCGAAAGTGAGGATCCGCAGGTCGAGCCGGCCGTCGTCGAGCCGCGGTCGCCAGCTCGGAGCGAAGCCGTGCGGCTGGTACCGGCCGTTGCCGACGAACATCATCGCGACCAGGTGTTCCCGGCCGTCGACGATCACTCGGATCGGCCGCTCCCGGCGCCCGGCCAGCACCAGCGCGATCGCCGCGGCGACCGGCTTGCCGACCCGGCCCTCCCACTGCTCGCGGATCCGGACGAACGTGGGGTAGCGCCCGAGGCTCGAGGTGTTGAGAAACGGCTTGCCGTTCGCGAGGCCGACGTCGACCTCGATGGCGGTGCCCTGGGCGAGCGCGCGCACGGCATCGCTCAGCCGGTCGACGCCGAGGTCCGCGGCGAAATGGTTGAAGGTGCCACCGGGGAACACCAACAGGGGGTGGCCGGCCTGCGTCGCCACCGCAGCCGCGGTCTGGACCGTGCCGTCACCGCCGATGACCCCGAGAACCTCGGCGCGGGCGGCTGCGGCGCGCATCGCGGCGCCGACGTCGTCGTCGGGATCGAGCACGATGAGCTCGGCGCCCGGGAGCAGGTCGCGCACCGCCGCGGCCAGCCGGGCACCACGCCCGCCGCCCGAGCGGGGGTTGACCACGGCGACCACGCCGGCCCCGGTGGGCCGGGGCTCCTGCGGCACCACCACCGGCTCGACCGGCCGCAGCGGAGTCGGGGTCCGGGCGGGGACGAGCCGGTTGACGGCGAGCGCGACAGTGGTGCCGAGCGCTGCGCCGGCCAGCCGGCTCGCGACGTCGGTGTCCGAGGACTGTGCGGCGCGCGCGGCCAGTACCCCCGCCGCCATCACCGCGATCGGTACGGCCAGCACCGGATCGGCCTTGCCGACACCCACCGTGAACGCCGCGGCCACCGCGGCGTCCAACGAGGGCGGCCCCATCGGCGGCGCGCCGTCGACGGCGAGGGCCTCGGCGAGGCGGCCCAGCCGGCCGTCCTGGTCACCCGCTCGACGGACGAGCGAGTCGGTGGCCAGCAGGGACGCCAGGCCGCGCACGGCGGCGCGCCTGCCACGGCGCCGTCCGGCACCGGCCAGAGCGGCCGCCACCACCCACCACGGTCCGGCGGTGCGGGCACTGCGGCGCGCGACGGGCCTGAGGCCCGCCCGCACCCGAACGGCACGCGACCACGCCGTGCGGGCCGGCGCACCGGCCCCACCGCGGCGGGTCACGGCGCTCAGTCGCCGCGTTCGCGGTGGTAGGCCTCCCACATGTGCTCGGCGAACCAGACGATCGCCGGCCCGTTGGCGTCCATCCCGGGGAGCAGGCGGATCGACTCGTACGCCTCTTCCACACACCTCACCAGTAGGTCGCGCTCCTGCTCCACGGCCGACTTCGTCTGCGTCGCTGTCGACATCCCACGCTCCTCAGGCTCGATCGCACGGTTGCGGTGGGAAGCCTGCCGGGCAGTGCGGACGCCGGGCGTCGGCCCGACGAGGCCAGAACCGCGGCGTGACTCGACCTGCGGAGTCGAGGTGGTGCCCCGCAATGCGGTGCCGGAGCGCCGACGACGGGCGGCTGCGCTGGGCGAGCGCCTGCCTCTCGCGCCCGCGCCCGCGACCTCAGCGGGC
>NZ_JAHDTG010000046.1 GCF_018531475.1 Pseudonocardia mahuensis | reverse complement strand
GCGATCTGCTTGTTCGACAGCCCGTCCGCGCACCCCAGCACGATCCTGCAGCGCTGCGCCAACGCCTGCGAGGTCTTCGCCCGCCGCGCCCACCGCACCAGGGTGTCCCGCTCCTGCGCTGTCAACGCCACCTCGGCCGGCGGCCGCCCCATTCGCGCCATAGGCACGAGCCTAGACTTATTAGGTCGAATTCAGGCGCAGGACACTAGTAGGACGCAATGCGGCTCGACGCTGCCGGAACTGGGCTGATGCCTGACACCGTGTTCCGGGAACACTCCTGGCATCGGCTCGCATGGCGTCGCGGACCCGAGCCGGGCCAGCATCGTGTTCGTCGACCCCGCCAAGCCGATCATCGAGCTGAGCCGCGCCGAGCTGGCCCAGCTCGCCGACGAGCTGTTCGACGCGATCCGGGATCGGAGACGGCCCGGCCCCCGCGTAGGGCCGTCAGTGCTCCCCGACCCCGCGGGCCCACCCCTACTATGACACCCGGCGTGATCGATAGGTCTGAGGCTAGTGGTTCAGCCCAGCCATACCAGAAAAGTTCATGTGTGCCAGGCCGCCTCCATAACGGCGGCGCCTTGCGGGTGGAGTGCACCCCTCGCTACGTAGACGTCCGTCAGAGTGCTGATCTTTGCGTGCCCAGACAGATCGGCCTTCTGCCGGTCTGTGAGCACCCCGGAGTCGTGCCAGATCGTCGCCGCGGTCTTGCGGAACGTTTGGCTCGTGACCGGCCAGTCCATCCCCGCCGCCTCCCGTGCCTCGCGGATGTAGGTCGACATGTTGTTCGGGTCCTTCCAGTTCAGCCCCGGACCTCTGCTCGCTGCGGCCGGAAACACCGGTGCCTCGGGCCCGTGCTGTTCCCGCTTGGCCAGCATGTCGACCACGAAACGCGGGAGCGGCACGATCCGCAGCGACCTGTCGGTCTTCCCCGAATGCCGGTGCAGGCCCTTCCCGCGGTGGCGCACGACGTTGCCGGTGATCGCCACGATCGGCACCGCCCGCAGCTCGTCGCCGTCCACTACCGGGACGCCCTCCAGGTCGACGTCGCACCAGCGGACGCCGAGCGCCTCGCCGATTCGCACACCGGTGCCGAGCATGAACGTAACGATGTCCGGGAGGTCCCGCCGGCGTGCGCTCGCCTGAGCCCGCGCTTCCTCCTTGTCGTCCGACGTGCCCTGCATCCACTCCAGAAACCGGCGTCGTTCCTCGGCGGTCAGGGCACGCGGCTTGCGGGAGCCGGCCTCGATCGGATCCAGGTGCCGGACGGGGTTGTCGGGGATCGCCTCGTGCTGGACGACGATCCGAAGGATCAGCGACACGACTGTGCGGATCGTCTTGCGGGACTGCGGGCCCTGAGCCGCCGCGAGACCGGTGAAGAACCCGTCCAGCTGCGGGACGGTGCACTCCCGCAAACGCCACTGCCCCATCGCTGGCAGGATCACGGAGTTGAGGCGTTGGCGGTAGGTGTCAGCGGTCGTCGCGGCGCGGATGCCCTCGGCCACCTGCGCATCGAGCTTCGCCAGCCACACCTCCGCCGCGCGTTCGAACGTGTGGTGCGGCCGCAAGGGCGACGCGGGCGTGCCCTGGCGGTTGCGGATCTCATCCTGGAGAGCGGCGGCAGCCGCCGCCTTCGACCGACCGGCCCGCTCCAGCGAGCGCGTCACGCCGTCGAAATTGCGGAACCGGCAGCGAGCAACGCAGCTCGTGCTGCCCAGTCGCTTCTTGATCGAAATGCCGCCATCTGTTCCCCACGGCCAGCGGTGTCGCGCCAACCGTCTCGGCTCCTGCCCGAAGCGTTCCCGTGGGGTTTCCGTGGGAGTGGATCTTCGGAGCTTAACCTACGCGACGGACACAAGCCGTTGACCTGCAATAATGTGGGGCGGGTGGGGCTCGAACCCACGACCTGACGGATTATGAGTCCGCTGCTCTGACCAACTGAGCTACCGCCCCCGTGCGGGGCCGAGGTTAGCGAACCCGGCAGGTCAAGTGTGCGATGGCGGGTCCTCGGACCCACTGATTACCGGCGGAGTGTGCTGGGGCAGTCCCGCGAACCAGAGCGCATCCGGGTCGTCCTCGACCAACCACGGCGGCCGGGGGTGGTCGGTGTCCTGGCCTCGGCCGATGGCGGCTCCAGGCATCAGCGGTACGCCCCCATAACCGCTGCTAGCCGTCCGGGGTGGACCCGCACTTCGAGTGGTCCCGGCCTCGGTCGTTGCTTGACCTGGAGGAACGGCAGAACGCGCGCCCTGTCGCGCACCGTCCGCCTCCGGTGGCCCGCCTCGAGTGGGCAGGCCACCGCCGACCGGCGCACCTGTACCGGGTGGGGGCACCCGGGAGCTCCAGGGCTCTCCCGGCACCCATCCGGACGCCCCCGGAGCACCGGGTGCCCGCAGACGATCCGCGGCCAAGCCGCTGGGGACGTCGGCTCCACCGGCACCGGCCGCCTGGGATGCGGTCACCGCCCGCCCCGCGCCCTTTCTCGATCCGGACCGGTCAGAAGTTGCCCGGTCAGGGCCGGCGCCGCTGGTCGCGCCACGTCCCGGCGTTGCAGGAACGGTCGTCCCCGGGCCCGCTGCGCCGCCTTCGATCGGGGTTGCGGTCCTTGCGCCGGGACCGACGTCCGGGACGACCGCCGACGTCGCTGCACCCCCTGCTCCCCCAGGCGGCCCGCCGGCAGCGCCGATCGCCGCCCCGCCGGATCCTCCACCGGCGCCCGGCCAGCCAGCGTCCGGCACCGGAGAAGCGGTGCTGACATCCGGTTTGGCCTCCGGCGGCGGGTCGAAGCTCTGGAAGGTCGCAGAGAAGTTGTGGTTGGTGTTGCTCTGATAGCGCTCCGCCGCATCGACTGCAGCCACCCGCGCGGATTCCTCGGCGCGCTCATAGACGTTCGTCGGAACCGACGGCAGACGTCCCGAGAGATCGTCGGCCTTCGCCAGCGCCTGCATATCGGTGCGCACCCGGGTATGGAAAGCCGCCTGGTCCTGGAGTGCGATAGCAGCGAGCCGGGCCTGGACAGCCCCGTCGTCGCCGACCCTCGTGAGCCGTGCGATGTGCTGGCAGCTCGCCTCTGCCGCGGCGCCCTCGTGGGCGCCCTGGGCCGCCAGGAGTACGGCCCGCAGGCCGTCGGCTGCCTTGGCGAGGCCCTCAGCCAGATCGGTGTACACGCCCGCAGCGAACTCGACAGCGCCGCTACCGGGTCCGTCCAACACCGGATCACGGAGCTGTTTCAACGGCCAGTGCTCGAACGGAAGCTGCGTACCCGGATACTCGTCCGCCATCGCGCGCGTCCCCTCTCACGGGAGATCGGACAGGTTCGAGAGCACGAACTCGGCCATACGCCGGGACGGTCCGCACGGGTCGGGTAATGGATGCCCAGCCACGTTGCCATCGACGGAGATCATGCGGTCGTCCGAGACTCCGATGTACAACGGGCACAATGAGTCATCGGCACCCGCACGTACTGAGGAATAGCCAGAGACCTCACCTGGTTCGAAGACCGCGAACACGTCACGGAGTTGGTGCAACCCCTTGAGACCGCCGTTCGCCTGATCCGTTGCGATCATTGCGAAGGCCTGGTTGCCGTCACCAGAAATCCACGCGCAGCCTAGGGCCAACTCCCCATGGCGCGGCCGCGCCGACTCAGGTCGGAAACCGAGCTCGGCGAGTTGAGGATCGGTCAGCAGGTCGCAGGCCGCGACGCCGCGGAGGTCCTTGGGATGTGCAACGGCGGGCGGGGATGAGGCTGCGGGCGTGGAGATCGACGAGGTAGCAAGTGGGACGGGCACTGATACCGGTGCTTCGCTGCCATCGCTTGAACCGGTGCAGCCGCTCAGGGCGAGAGCCGCACCCAGCACAGCAGCCGCGATCCTGCCCTTCACAGGTGTCTCGCTGTGTTCGATCGTTCCGCCGCCTGGTATGCATCGAGTTGTTTCCGCAGCGCATCCCGTGTGGCTTCGATCTGATTGGCCCATGACCCGACGAATTTCTCGGCTCGCTGCGCCATTGTCACCGCGTTCCGGGCCATGTTCAGGCTCACCTCATCGCGGCCAGGCGGAGTGAACGTTCCCTGGCGCACGGTGATCATGTTCGACCGCAGATCGGCGACGATCCTGCCCAACTCCTCAATGCACGCCTGCGCCCGCTCCGGATCGATGTACAACGTCCCCGGCACCGCCCCCTCGCCGACGGGCCCGGCCACACGGACCGCCAGCAGGAGATCACGCTCGGACGGCAGCGGCCCGCGGCCGAGCACCGGGTCGATGGGGCCAAGCCGCGGCTGGGTCACGGTCGACATCGTGGCAGCTCACCCGCTCTGCCGGGCGCTTTCGACCGAACCCGGTCGGGTTGCCCTTGCCTGACAAGCAAGAACGGCGCCCCCGGGCAACACCGGGAGCGCCGTTCGAGACGAACGCGAGCCTCAGCCCGTCAGCGCGGCAGCGCGCTTGCGCGCGTCTTTCGCCAGGCCCTCAGCAGCCTTGGCCCCGGCCGCCCCCAGCCCCGACGCCCGCGATGCGACATCCCCGCCCAGCTTCGACGCCTGCGTCGACAGCTGCCCGGCGTAACCGGGGGCGTCCTTGCGGGCCTTCTTGACCGTCTTGCGGGCCTGCTTCTCCCACGCGGCCCGCCGCTTCTCGGCCTCCTTCTGCCACTGCGACGCGCGCTTCTCAGCGGCCTTCTGCCACTGCGCGCCGCGCTTCTCGGCGAGTTTGGCCAGCTCGGCGCCGCGCTTCTCGGCGACCTTCTCCCACTCGGCGGCGCGCTTCTCCGCCTTCCGCGCGGCCTTCGCGGCCCGCTTGGACAGCTCGGTCCCGAGCTCGGAGACCTCGGCGCCGATCGTCGACGCGCCCGCGGCCAGCGCGGAGCGCACCTCCGGGGCCCGCTCGGCCAGCAGGGTTCGCGCCCGCTCCGCCTTCTCGGCGAGGTGCGACCCGGCCTCGGACGCCTTCGACGTGAGCTCCGAGCCTGCCTTGGACGTCGCCCGGCCGGCGGCGGCGCCGGGCGCGAGGCCGACCAGCCCCGCAGCGACGCCGGACACGGCCCCGCCGGCCTCGTGGGCGGCCCCGGAGACCCGGCCGGTCAGCTCGTGGACCGTCCCGCTGATCGCGTCGGCCTCCCGCTGGGCGGCGGCCGCGGCGAGCCGGGCCGCGCGCTTGCTGCGCCAGGCCACCGACGGCTTACCGTGGGTGTCGGCGGCGGCGATGAGCAGCCCGCCGAGCAGCCCGACGTTCTTCAGGAAGTGGATCTGCTGGGCCTGGCGCTCCGCCGGGTCCTCGACCTCCCAGAACCGGTGGCCGGCCAGGGTGGTCGGGATGAGGCTGGCGGCCAGCGCGGCGGACGCGAGACGCGGCGCCTTGCCCAGCGCGAGCAGGGAGCCGGCCGCGATCTTCACCGCGGCGTCGACCTTGACCAGGGTCTCGGCGTCCAGCTTCTGCTGGTCGATGGGGACGACGTCGGAGGCCTTGTCGAGGACGGGTGACGCGGCGTCCAGCACGGGTTCGACCGCCTGCGCGTGCCCCTCGGGCGAGCGCAGGGCGTTGATGCCACCCGAGATGAAGATGGCAGCGAGCATGGGGCGGGCAACACGACGCAGGAGCGGCATGGGGGCACCTTCCCGGGACGCCGCCACGCCAAACCTACGATCCGCTGGCACATCGGGTGAAAAGCCGGAGATCATGAGGAGGTGACCATGGGACAGCACCTGACGGGCGGCCGCCGCGCGATCGGATTGGACATCGGCGGCACCAAGATCGCCGGCGCGGTGGTGCAGGAGGACGGCTCGGTGCTGGCAGAACTGGTCGAGCCCACACCCGAGCAGTCCGATGCGCGGACCACGAGCACGATCCTGCTGCGCCTCGCCGAACAGCTGCGTACCGAGCACCCCGAGGTCGTGGCGATCGGCGTCGGCGCCGCGGGGATCGTCGAATGGCCGACCGGGCTGATCCGCTGGGCCCCCAACAACGACTACCGCGACTGGCCCGTCCGCGCCGAGCTCGAGGAGGCCACCGGGCTGCCGACGGCCGTCGACAACGACGCCAACGTCGCCGCGCTGGCCGAGGCCCGGCTCGGCCAGCAGCACTACCGCGACATGATGCTGCTGACCGTCGGGACGGGCATCGGCGGCGGCCTGGTGATCGGTGGCGAGATCTACCGCGGGCCCACCGGCCTCGGCGCCGAGCTCGGACACATCATCGTCAACCCGGACGGCCCGCGATGCGGGTGCGGCAACCGCGGCTGCCTGGAGGCCTACGCGTCGGGTACCGCCCTGACCCGGATGGGCCGCGAGCTCGCCGTGGCCGAGCCGGAGGGCCTCGTCGCCCGGCTGGCCCGCGGGGACGGCGCCGAGGTCACCGGGCAGACGGTCACCCGCGCGGCCGAGCAGGGCGATCCCGCGGCGAAGGCGCTGTTCGGCCGTCTCGGCCGCTGGCTGGGCGTCGGCATCGCCTCGTTGGCCAACATCTTCGAACTCGAGGCGGTCCGGATCGGCGGCGGCCTGGTGGAGACCGGTGACCTGCTGCTCGAACCCGCCCGGGCCGTCGCCCGGGAGTACACCTACGCGCCCAAGACCCGTGGCATCGCCCCCGTGCTGCCCAGCACGTTCGGCAGCGACGCCGGGATGATCGGGGCAGCCGTCCTGGGCCTGGAGCACGCGGCACAGGCGCGAATCGGACAGATGCCGCACTCCTGACCGAGCCACCCGGCATCACCCCATAGGGTGTCGCCGTGCCACGTCTGCTGCTCGGACCCGTACTTCGTCATGTCGGTGAGACGACCGCGGTGATCTGGGTGCAGACCGACCGCGCGGCACGGGTCGAGGTGCTCGGCTGCGCGGCCGACACGTTCGAGGTTGCGGGACACCACTACGCGCTGGTCCAGGTCACCGGCCTGGAGCCCGACAGCCGGATCCCGTACCAGGTGCACGTGGAGGGTGAGCAGGTCTGGCCCCCGGCGGTCTCGCCGTTCCCGGACAGCGTGATCCCCACCCGCGGCCCGCAGACGGCCGGCCGGCACCGCATCCTGTTCGGCTCCTGCCGGTACGTGAAGCTCGCGGACCGCAAGCTGGCCGCGAAGTACGGGATCGACGCGCTCGACGCCTACGCCGCGCGGATGGTGCACCATCCGCCGGCGGAGTGGCCCGACGCGCTGCTGCTGCTCGGCGACCAGGTCTACGCCGACGAGCTCACCCCGGCGACCCGGCGACGTATCGCCGGGCGCCACGACCGGCACCCGGAGTGGCCCGACGACGAGATCGTCGACTACGACGAGTACGTCGGGCTCTACCGCGACTCCTGGGCCGACCCGGAGATCCGCTGGATCATGTCGACCGTCCCCACCGCGATGATCTTCGACGACCACGACGTGCGGGACGACTGGAACACCTCGGCGACGTGGCGCGCCCAGATGGCGACCAAGCCGTGGTGGCGCGACCGGATCCGCTCGGCGCTCGCGTCGTACTGGGTCTACCAGCATCTGGGCAACCTGTCCCCCGACGAGCTCGCCGCCGACCCGGACTGGCGCAAGATCTCGGAGGCGGACGGGGACACCTGGCCACTGCTCGCCGAACTCGCCGACCGCGCCGACACCGAGGTCGACGGGGCGAAGGGCGTCCGGTTCAGCTTCCGCTGGGATCTCGGCCGCAGCCGCTTGATCATGATCGACTCGCGGAACGGCCGGATCCTGGAGAACGGGCAGCACCTGATGCTCGGCGAGAGCGAGTTCCGCTGGGTGGAGGACCAGGCGCTCGCCCCGGGCGAGGTCGAGCACCTGATGCTCGGCACCTCGGTGCCCTGGTTGCTGCCGCACGCCATCGGCGACCTGCAGACCGTCAACGAGGCCGCCGCCGACAAGCCCGGCCGGCGTGGAGAACTTGCCGAGCAGATCCGCCAGGCCGTCGACCTGGAGCACTGGCCGGCGTTCCGCGAATCGTTCGACCGGCTCGGCCGGCTGATCGGCCGGATCGCCGCCGGCTCGGACGGGTCGCCGCCACCCGCGACGGTCAGCGTACTGTCCGGTGACGTGCACCACAGTTATGCCGCCCGCGCCCACCCGCGGGACACCCCGCCCGGCGACGCCCGGTCCGCCCGCATCCACCAGCTCACCTGCTCGCCGGTGCACAACCACGTCGAATGGTTCGTGAAGGTCGGGTTCCGGCTGGGCTGGGCCCGGGCCACCGCCCGGTTCGCACGCCACTGGGCCGCCCGCGCCGGGGCCCCGGAGCCCGGCGTCAGCTGGGACAAGCTGGGCGGCCCGCTGTTCGGCAACCTGATCGCCACCCTGATCGTGCAGGACCGGCACGCGGAGGTGCTCTTCGAGCAGCCGCAGAGCGCCGCGTCCCTGCGCGAGCTCGCCCGCTACGAACTGAGCCCCCGGTGACAACACAGCCGACAGAGCCGACACAACCCGCACACGGCGGCATCCCCGCCACGCTGCGCAGCACCGCCGCCCCGTCCACCCCCGGCACCGACGCGCTGGCCGGCCAGACCGTGGTGCTGCGCCCGACCGGCGCCCAGCACGTCGCCGCGTTCATGGCGATCCTGCAGCACCCCGAGGTCGCGAAGTGGTGGGGCGGCTACGACCTGGAACGGGTCCGCCGCGAGCTGCTCGGCCCGCACGGCTACGCGATCGAGCTGGCCGGCGAGGTCGTCGGGCTGATCATCTTCCATGAGGAGAACGACCCGGACTACCGGCACGCCGGCATCGACATCGCCCTGCACCCGGACGCGCACGGCCAGGGCCTCGGGGCCGACGCGATGCGGACCCTGATCCGCTACCTGTTCGAACGACGCGGGCACCACCGCATCGTCATCGACCCGGCCGCGAGCAACACCCGCGCCATCCGCAGCTACGAGCGCGTCGGGTTCTCGCCCGTCGGGTTGATGCGCCAGTACGAGCGCGGGAGCGACGGCAGGTGGCACGACGGGCTGCTCATGGACCTGCTGCGCGACGACTTCCGGGGCTGACGCGGGCGCGGTCAGAACGGGGTGCGGGCCACCCAGGTGTCGAACACCGCGGGGTCGCCCAGGACCTGCAGCCGCGGGTCGTCCGCGGGCAGCCGGCGGAGCAGACCGAGGAACAGGTCGGCCGCCGCGCCGCGGACCGCGACGCTGCCCTTCCCGTGCCCGTGCTCCCAGGCGATGGTGGCCCCGTCCGGGCGGATCATCCACTCCCCTGCGGAGCCGAGGCCCTCGTCGGTCGCGTGCAGGTGCAGCGTGGTGCCCGCGGGCAGCAGCGGCTCGCTGTCCTGCCCGCGGCGCGGGCCGGTGAGCAAGCCGAGCCACTCCGACACCCCGTCCGCCGCGATCTCGGGGGCGAGGGTGAACGGGTCGCCGAGCGCGATCGCGGCGTCGGCGCGGTGCGCGGCGCTCTCGTGCAGCCGCCGCCGCACCCACCAGCCCGCCGGCTGCGGCCCGGTGAACGTCCACACCGGGGTGTCGGCGCCGACCTCGTCGAGGGCATCGAGCAGCCGTTGCGCTCCCGCGCGCAGCCAGTCGGCGACGGCGTCGGGCTCGGCCGGCGGCTTCCCGTCCTCGACCGTGCGCGGGTCGACGAACTCAGCCGATCGGGTCCCGACGATCGTCGCGGCCCACCGGTCGCCCCGGCCGACGTGCGTGACGAGCTGACGAACCGTCCACTCCGGGCACGTGGGGACCGGGGCCTGCTGGTCGGCAGTCCGGACCCGGTCGGCCAGCAGGCCGACCTGCTCCACGAAGCCCGCGCGGTAGGTGTCCAGGCCGAGATCCGTCATGGACGAGACGCTATCCGGTCCGGGTGGGCGTGCATGCTCCTGCACCGATCGGGGTAAGGGCGAACCATGGCGCCCGATCACCCTGAATGGTCGTTGCGCGGTCCCGCACGTGCTCTCCTGTGGTGGCCGTTGATCGCCTTCCTGCTGCTGGCCGCCTTCCCGGACGCCGGACCGGGTGCAGTCGCGCTGGTCGGGGGCCTGCTCGCGGTCATCGGTGCGCTCGGTGGCGCGATCGGTCGCATGCTCGCCCGGCGCGGCGACCCGGTCGCACCCCCGCCGCCCGCCACGGACGACGAGCTCGTCCGGGCCGAGGACGTCGCGATGGAGCGCCGCGCCGCCTGAGGGCGTCGTCAAGCTTCAGGTCGCGGCGACCGGCGGCGGAATCCGGCGCAGCGCCAGCGCGAGGCCGACGGCGCCGACGAGCAGCGCCGCCACGTAGCCGACGACGCCGGGCCAGCCCAGGTGGTCGTAGGCGACGCCGCCGAGTGAGCCGCCGACGCTGCTGCCCGCGTAGTACGCGAACAGGTACAGCGCCGAGGCCGGTCCGTGGACCGCGACGGCCCGTCGGCCGACCCAGCTGCTGGCCACCGAGTGCGCCCCGAAGAAGCCGACGGTGAACAGGACCAGGCCGACGAGCACGACCGGCAGCCAGGTCGGCAACGTCAGCAGCACGGCGGCCAGCGCGAGCGCCACGGCCGCCCACAGCACGCGCCGCCGCCCGAACCGGTCGCCGAGCCGGCCCACCGTCGTCGAACTCCAGGTGCCGGCCAGGTAGCCGAGGAAGATCAACCCGACGAGGGCGGCCGGGAGCCCGAACGGGGCCGCCAGCAACCGGAAGCCCAGGTAGTTGTAGACCGTCACGAACGCGGCCATGAGCAGGAAGCCGATCGCGAACAGGCAGCGCAGCCCGGGGTCGGCCAGGTGCGCGCGGAGCGGGCCACCGAGATCGCGCAGCCGTACCCGCGGCGGTGCGGGGGCCGTCGGCGGGGGCAGCAGCACCCGGAACGCCACCGTGCACGCCAGCGACAGCCCGCCGACGACGGCGAGGGCGACCCGCCAGCCCCCGACCTCGGCGACGAACCCGGCCACCAGCCGGCCGGAGAGCCCACCCAGGGTGTTGCCCGCGATGAGCAGCCCGACCGCCCCGCCCAGCGCGCGTGGCGCCACCTCGCGGGTCAGGTGGGCCATCGCCAGCGCCGGCAGCGCCGCCAGCGCGATCCCCTGCAACGCCCGGATCCCGACGAGCACACCGAACGAGGGCGCGAGCGGGGCCAGCACGCCGAGCACCGCGGACGTGGCCAGCGCCACCGTCATCACGCGCGCCCGGCCCCAGGGCTCGGCGACGGCGCTGAGCGGGACGATCGCCAGCGCCAGCGTGCCGGTGGTCGCCGACAGCGCGAGGCTCGACGTCGACGACGACACCCCGAACTCGGCGGCGAGCGTCGGCAGCAGTCCCTGCACGCAGTAGACCAGCACGAACGTCGCCAGCCCGGCGCACCACAGCGCAGCCCCGAGCCGCCGGTACCTGGTCGTGCCGCGCTCGTGCCCGCCGGTGGCGGCGGCGGGCACGGACGCAGTCGTTGTCATAGCTATCGAAGCTACGACCGGAGAGCATCATGCGTCCAATGCATGTCAGGGCGAGGCATCATGCAGATGTGTATGAGTCCTCCTCGGACCCCGATGCCGTCGCCCGGGTGCTGGGCGGCATCGCCCCGCGGTTGCGCCAGTTCGTCGCCGTCGCCCGCGCCGAGCACGTCACCCGGGCCGCCGACGAGATCGGCGTGCCGCAGTCGACGCTGAGCCGCGGCATCGCGCGGCTGGAGGCCGACCTGGGCATCCCGCTCTTCGCCCGCAGTGGACGCACGGTGCGGCTGACCCGGGCCGGGCGAGCGTTCCTGCAGCACGCCGAACGGGCACTCGCGGAGCTCGACGCCGGCGCCCGGGAACTCGTCGGCGACGCCGACCCGGTGCGCGGCCGGGTCTGCCTCGCGTTCCTGCACACGCTCGGCGGCGAGGCCGTGCCGCGGCTGCTGCGGGAGTTCCGCGCGGCGCACCCCGGCATCCGCTTCGACCTTGTGCAGGGCGCCCACCACGTGCTGCTCGACCGGCTCCGCGGCGGCGAGGTCGACCTGTGCCTGACCTCGCCGCTGCCGACCGAGCCCGGCCTCGCCGTCGCACCCATGCACGAGCAGGAGCTGCGCCTGGCCGTGCCCGCCGAGCACCCGCTCACCGCCCGCCGCGACGGGCTGCCGCTCGCCGACGCCTCCGGCGCGCAGTTCGTCGGCTTCCGGCCGGGGTACGGGTTGCGCAGCATCGTCGACGCGTGGTGCCGCGAGGCCGGGTTCACCCCGCAGCTGGCCTTCGAGGGCGGCGACGTCGAGACGCTGCGGGGGCTCGTCGGTGCCGGGCTCGGAGTGGCTCTGCTGCCGCCCGTGACCCGGGCACCGGCCGCAGGCGTCGTGGAACTGCCGGTCACCGCGCCGCGCACCACCCGGACGATCGGGCTGGTCTGGGTACGCGATCGGCCCGCGCCACCACCGGTCCGGGCGCTTCGAGACTTCGTGCTGAGTGCCGGTCCCCGGCTGCTCGACCCGAGAGAAGCTGACGCAGCGTCACATCGTTGACACCATCGGTTGGCATTCCTAGGGTGATCCAATCCGTACAGCGCAGTGCAAAGGGGCCGAACGGTGATCGTCGCTGCGCCCGTTCGCAGTAATCCCGGCAATCCCACGGCCACCCACACCCCGAGACCGATCTGGGTGCGCCGCGCCCTGGTGATCGCGGCACTGGGGTTGTCGCTGGTGCTGTCCGGCTGCGGGTTGCGCGGCGCCGGTCAGGCCGGCGGGGCCGACAGCTTCACCATCCGCTTCGCGCACGTCGTCACGCCCAACACCCCGAAGGGGCAGGCCGCCGCGCGCTTCGAGGAGCTGGTCGAGCAGCGCTCGGGCGGCCGGATCACCGTCGAGGTGTACCCCAACTCCGAGCTGTACGGCGACGAGGACGAACTGCAGGCGCTGCAGTCCGGGGCGGTGCAGGTGCTCGCTCCGGCCAGCGCGAAGTTCACGACGATCGCCCCCGCGCTGCAGGTGCTGGACCTGCCGTTCCTGTTCGACTCCGTCGAGGAGATCCCACAGGTCGTCGCCCGCGATACCGCCACCGGTCGCGCGATCTTCGACAGCCCCGCGCTCGCGAGCCGCAACATCAAGGCCCTGGAGCTGTGGGACAACGGCCTCAAGCAGCTCTCGTCCAACCAGCGGATGACCGGCCCGGAGGACCTCGTCGGGCTGCGCTTCCGGATCCAGCCCTCCGACGTGCTGCGCTCCCAGTTCGCCGCGTGGAGCTCGCAGTCGACCCCACTGGCGTTCGCCGAGGTCTACAACGCGCTACAGCAGGGCCTGATCGACGGCCAGGAGAACCCGTACTCGAACATCGAGTCGCAGAACATGCACACGGTGCAGCGCTTCATCACCGAGTCGAACCACGGCTACATCGGGTACGTGCTCGCGATCAACAACGAGTTCTTCGACGATCTCCCGCCGGATCTGCAGCAGGTGGTGCTCGACGCCGCGCGCGACTCCGCCGCCTACAACCGGGAGGTCTCGGCCCGGCTCAACTCCGAGGCCAAGACGACGATCGTCGAGGCCGGCACCACCGAGATCACCCAGCTGACCGAGGCGCAACGGGAGACGCTGGAGGACGCGGTGATCCCGGCGGTCTGGCGGCAGCACGCCGACGTGATCGGCCACGAGATCATCGACGAGCTGCTGGCGAACCGGATCCGGAACTGACACCCGCACGTCCGACCATCCCCGAGGAGGCCCGGGTGTCCCGGTTCGACGCCGTGCTGACCAGGATCGAGAACGTCCTCGCCGCCGGGTCGCTGGGGCTCGCGGTGCTCATCGCGATCGTCGCCGTGCTCCTGCGCACGTTCTTCAACGAGATCATCTTCTGGTCCGAGGAGGCGATCGTCTATCTCGTGATCACCTCGACGTTCGTGGGCGCAGTGATCACCTTGCGGCGAGGCGAGCACGTCAGCGTCGAACTCATCCCGCTCTTCCTCAAGGAGCGCGGGAAGCGGGTGATGGCGCTGATCGGACTGGTCGTGACGCTGTTCTACCTGGGCGTCGTCGGGTTCTTCGCCTGGCTCCTGCTGTTCGAGCCCTACGCCAGCAACACCCTCACCCCCGCGCTCAAGCTGCCGCTGTGGGTCGTCACGCTGCCGGTGCCGATCGGGTTCACGTTGATGTTCCTGCGTGGCTGCGAGATCGCCGGGCGGATGCTGCGCGGGCGAGATCCCTATCCGGACGCAGCCGCCGATCCGCCGGCCGTCGAGGGCCTCGAGGGCGCGGAGCCGGATGCGCTGCGTGCGGACCGGAGCGAGCGATGAGCGCCGCCGCCATCGCGCTGCTGGTCACGCTGCTGCTCCTGCTGCTGTCCTCCGCCCCGATCGCCGTGGCCCTCGGGCTCACCACGTTCCTCTACTTCTTTTACTTCACCACCATCCCGCTGACCCAGATCCCCGAGACGCTGTTCAACGCGCTCAACACGTTCCCGCTGATGGCCGTGCCGTTCTTCGTGCTGGCGGCGACGATCATGAGCAGGGGCGGGATCAGCCGGCGGCTCACGGAGGCCGGGCTGGCGGCGGTCGGCGGGTTCCGCGGCGGGCTGGCGATGACCGCGGTCCTGTCCTGCGTCTTCTTCGCCGCGATCTCCGGATCCAGCCCGGCGACGGTCGTCGCGGTGGGCACGCTCCTCATCCCGGCGATGGTCCGCGCGGGCTACGGCAAGGAGTTCTCCACCGGTCTCGTCGCCACCTCGGGCTCGCTGGGCATCCTCATCCCGCCGTCGATCCCGCTGATCGTCTACGGCATCGCCACCGAGACCTCCATCGGCGACCTGTTCCTCGCCGGCATCCTGCCCGGCCTGCTCGGCGGGGCGCTGCTGCTCGTCCTGGTCGTGGTCGTCTCCCGGCGGCGCGGTTACGGCACGGGCGCGAACGCCGTCACGATGACGCGCGCGGAGAAGGTGCGCGCGTTCCGGGACGCGACGCTGAGCCTGCTCCTGCCGCTGTTCGTGCTGGGCGGCATCTACGGCGGCTTCTTCACCCCGACCGAGGCCGCCGCGATGGCCGTGTTCTACGCCGTGGTCGTCTCGCTGGTCTTCTACCGCGAGATCGGCATCCGCGACATCGGCCCGATCCTGCTCACCTCGGCCAGGACCTCCGCGATGATCATGTTCATCATCGCGAACGGCATCCTGTTCTCGTTCGTGCTGACCTCCGAGCGGATCCCGCGCGAGATCACCGGCGCACTGCTCGGGCTCGACCTGGAACCGTGGGCGTTCCTGCTCCTGGTGACCGTGCTACTGCTGATCGTCGGCTGCTTCATGGAGACCTCGAGCGCGATCCTCATCCTGGCCCCGATCCTGTTCCCCATCGCGATCGCGCTCGGAGTCAATCCGGTCCACCTCGGCATCATCATCGTGATGAACCTGGAGATCGGCATGATCACGCCACCGCTGGGGCTCAACCTGTTCGTGGCCAGCGGGATGTCCCGGATGAGCGTGCTGCGGGTGGCCAAGTCCGCCCTGCCCAGCGCCGCCGTACTGCTGGGCGCGCTGCTGCTCGTCACGTTCATCCCGATCATCAGTCTGGCGCTCGTCGGGTGAACGCCCGCCGACTACGGTCGGGCACCGTGAGTCAGCGAACCGTGATCGACGACGAGGGCCGCTCCGTCACCGTGCCCGCCGAGACAAACCGGGTGGTGTCGATCGTCCCGTCGCTTACCGAGGCCATCGCGGCGTCGGCGCCCGGGCTGCTCGTCGGTGCCACCGACTGGTGCACCCACCCGGCCGACCTGGACGTGCCACGGCTCAAGGGCACCAAGAACCCGGACGTCGACGCGATCTTCGAACTGCAGCCCGATCTCGTGCTCGCCAACCAGGAGGAGAACCGGCTGCCCGACCTCGACGCGCTGCGCGCCGCCGGCGTCCCGGTGTACGTCACCGACGTGCGCACCCTCGACGGCGAGCACGGCGCCTTCGACTCGCTGGCCCGGATGCTCGACGCCTGCGGGCTCGATGAGCCGTCCTGGCTGCGCGAGGCCCGGGAGACCTGGGCAGCACTGTCCGAGCCCGCGGACCGGCGGCGCGCGGTGACCCCGATCTGGCGCAAGCCGTGGATGGCGCTGGGCCGCGACACCTTCGCCGGCGCGGTGCTCGCCCGGCTCGGGGTGGACAACGTGCTGGCCGGGGATCCCGAGCGCTACCCGCGCTTCGACCTCGCGGCCCTACCGGCGCACGACCTCGTCGTGCTACCCGACGAGCCGTACCTGTTCACCGCCGACGACGGACCGGAGGCGTTCCCCGAGGCGCCGTCCGCGCTGGTCAGCGGACGGCTGCTGACCTGGTACGGCCCCAGCCTGGTCGAGGCGGCCCGCGTGCTGCCCGGTGCGCTGGCGGCGGCCCGGTGAGGGGACAGGTCGGCGACGGCGACCTCGACGGCGCGGTCGTCGTCCGGCGCCAGGGCGGGCTCGGCCGGCTCACCCTCAACCGGCCCCAGGTGCTCAACGCGCTCAGCCTGCCGATGATCCGCACCATCGCCGCGGCCCTCGACGAGTGGGAGCACGACGACGGAGTGCGCGCGGTCCTCATCGACGGCGCGGGCGAGCGCGGCCTGTGCGCCGGCGGCGACGTCCGCTTCCTGTCCGACGACGCCGCCACCGGCGGACACGGCGCGCCCGTGCTGCTCAGCGAGGAGTACCGGCTCAACGCGCGGATCGCCCGCTACCCCAAGCCGTACGTCGCGCTGATGGACGGCGTGGTGATGGGCGGCGGCGTCGGCGTGTCGGCGCACGGCAGTGTCCGCGTGGTCACCCGGCGGACCGTGATCGCCATGCCCGAGGTGACCATCGGGTACGTCCCCGACGTCGGCGGCACCTGGCTGCTCGCGCACGCGCCGGGTGAGATCGGCCTGCACACCGCGCTGTGCGCGGCCCGGCTCACCGCCGCCGACGCGATCTACTGCGGGCTCGCCGACGTCGCGGTGGCCCCCGAGCGGCTCGGCGAGCTCGTCGATGCGCTGGCCGGCTCCGCCGATCCCGCCGACGTCACCGCCGAGTTCGCGGTGGATCCCGGCATCCCGGCGCTTGCGGCCGACCGCGAGTGGATCGACCACTGCTACGGGGCCGACGACCTCGCCGGGATCGTCGACGCATTGCGCCGCAGCCCGAACCCCGACGCCGCGAAGGCCGCGGACGCCATCGCCCGCAATGCCCCGCTCGCGCTCACCATGGCGCTGCGGGCCATCCGCGAGGCCCGCACGGCGCCGAGCCTGGAACACGCCCTGCGGACCGAGTACGAGCTGACCCGCTGCTGCGTGCGCTGGCCCGACTTCACCGAGGGCGTGCGCGCGATGCTGATCGACCGCGACGGCGCCCCGCAGTGGGATCCCTCATCGCCGGCCGCCGTGACCGACGACGTCGTCGCGCGCTTCCTCGCCGGCGTCCGCCCGGAGGACTCGCCGCTCAACCTGGCGACGACGTGACGGTCACGCCGCCGCGGCGCGTTCGCGCAACTCGGGGATCAGCCATTCCAGGATCGGGTTGGGGTCGAGGCGCTCACCACCCCAGTCCGGGGGTGATCGTGCGGTCGTCGATGCCGCGCCGCGCGTGCCGGGCCACCAGGTCCGCGACCGCGCCGTGCGGTGGGGCCCCGGCCCCGGGCACCGGCAGGCCTGGCGAAATGGAAACCACCATCGACGGCCGTGATGCGATAGCCGTGATCGTGGACCAGCATGTGATGGAACCCGCAGAGCAGTAGCAGATTGTCGATGTCCGTGGGCCCGCCCCGCAGCCAGGGACGGACATGGTGTGCCTCGAGGTGGCGGCGGTGGGTGCAGCTGGGGAAGGCGCAGCGGTAGCGATCCCGGCGGTGAAAGCCGCCGTCGTTGCCGGTAGCTGCTCCAGCGCGTGGGCGACGCGCAGATGGTCGCGCGCCGTGCGCAGGCTCATGCCCACCCGCCAGTTCAGCCAGTGCGCGCACGATCGCACGCCGTGCCCGGCCCACCCGTCACTGCGGTCGAACTCGGCCATCAGCTGGAGCAGCCGGCAGGTACCTCGCGCCGGTCAGCGGTGCCGGGTCGCCGGATCCCGCGTCTTGCCGTACTCCTCGTGCAGGGCCGGGAGCAGCTCCCGTTCGGCGAACCGCAGGAACTCCGGCTGGGTCTGGCCGCCCACCTGGCCCAGCGCGACGTGGGTGTAGCCCGCCTCGGCGAACGGGCGCGCCGCCTCGACGTGGGCGGCGACGTCGGGCCCCAGCTCACCGGCTGCTGGCCGATCTTCGGCAGGCTCGCGCCGGCGGCCGCGTCGAAGCCCTGGACCAGTTCGGGCCCTCGGCTCGACGGCGACCATCGCATCGGACATCGGCGCGAACATCTCGACGGACTGCCCCTGGGCGTCGAGCCAGGGGAAGTAGTGGTCGCTGATCACCTCGAAGTCGAACCCGGCGCGCTTCGCCGCCACCGCATCGGTGACGAGCTCGCGCGGGCCGCGCTGCTCGGTGAGCAGGGTGTAGCCGAAGGCGACCCTGGCGTCCTCTCGATCGAGGATGTCCGTCGCCGTCTACCCCGAGGATCACCGGGCTACCCTCGCCCGGGTGCTCGTCGTGCTGGACCTGATCGGGGTCGCCGTGTTCGCCGCATCGGGGGCGCTGGCCGCGGTGCACGCCCGGCTCGACGTCTTCGGCGTCGTCGTGCTGGCCACGGTGACCGCGCTCGGCGGCGGGATCATCCGCGACGTGCTGCTCGGCATCACCCCGCCCACCACCCTGCGGCAGTGGCCCTACCTGCTCACGCCGCTGGTCGTCGCGCTGATCGTGTTCCGGTTCCATCCGACGGTGGCCCGGCTGCGTCGCGCGGTGCAACTCGCCGACGCCCTCGGGCTCGCCCTGTTCGCCACCACCGGCACCGCGGTCGGGCTGAGCGTGGGCGCACCCGCGGTCACCGCCGCGCTGATCGGGGTGATCACCGGGATCGGCGGCGGGGTTCTGCGTGACGTGCTGCTCAACGAGGTCCCACTCGTGCTCCGCCGCGAAATCTACGCGCTCGCCGCGGCGGCCGGCGCCGCCGTGGTGGTGGTAGGCGACCGCCTCGGACTCCCGCCGGGGCCGGTCACCCTCGTCGGCGCCGCGCTCGTCGCCGGGTTACGTGTCCTCGCGCTGTGGCGGCGATGGAACGCGCCCCTTCCCCGCTCCTGACTCCCCCACCCGGACGCCGTAGAACCGCTCGCCGTTCGTCCGCCAGAAGCCCTCAGTCTCGGCGGGCGACAACCCGGCGGTCAGCCGCTCGACGAGTGCCCGGGCCGCGATGACCGCCCGCCCGACGTCCTTGCCGGTGGCCTGGTCGACCTCCCGTACGACGGACCCGTCGTACGGGTTGATCACCTCCGCCGTCGCGTCGTCCGACCCGGTGATCCACGCTCCGTCGATGTAGAGGCTCGGCACCGCAGGAGAGTCCCGCCACCCGAGTTCCGAGTCGAGCGAACCGTTCGACCTGGCACTTATAGTTCCGCCATGGGCAACACGCGCCGCTCCCAGGCCGACACCGGTGGGAGCACAGGGGGCGTGCAGTCCGTGGATCGGGCCATCAGCGTCCTGGAGATCCTGGCCCTGCGTGGCGAGGCCGGGGTCAGCGAGGTCGCGGCCGAGATCGATGTGCACAAGTCGACCGCGTTCCGGCTGCTCGGCGCGTTGGAGGACCGTGGTCTCGTCGAGCAGACCACCGATCGCGGCAAGTACCGGCTGGGGTTCGGGTTGATCCCGCTGGCGGGCGCGGTCTCCGGCCGTCTCGACGTCACGAGACAGGGTCGCGACGTCTGCGAACGGCTGGCCGCGGAGTTCGGCGAGACCGTCAACCTGGCGGTGCTGCAGGAGACCTATGCCGTCAACGTGGACGAGGCACGTGGCCCGTCCACGGTGACTGCGCACAACTGGGTCGGCCGGCTGACCCCGCTGCACTGCACGTCCAGCGGCAAGGTGTTGCTGGCCCACCTGCCCCCCGAACGGTTGTCGGCCGTGCTCGCCGATTGCGGGCTCCCCGAGCTCACCCCGAGCACCCGCACCACGCGGGCCGCGCTCGACGCCGAGCTCGCCGAGGTGCGGGAGAACGGGTTCGCCGTCGCCGTCGAGGAGTACGAAGCGGGGCTCAACGCCGTGGCCGCACCGGTCCTGGACCACACCGGCGCCGCGGTCGCCGCACTGTCGGTGTCCGGCCCCTCCTACCGACTCCCCCCAGAGCGAATGAACGAGCTCGTCCCGCTACTCCTCCACGGGGCCCGCGAGATCAGCAAGCGGTTGGGGCACTTCGGGACGTGAGGTGAACACCAGCGCGATGCTGTCATGATCGAACAGCGCTCAAGTCCATCTCACAGTGCCCCGCGCAACGCTCGGGCGATCCTGTCGACGGTGCGCGAGGGATGGCAGTACACGTCCTTCTTGGTGAACCGGTACATCCGCCATCCCTCGTCGACCAGCTTCGTGTACCGTCCCGCGTCCCGGAGCACCCGTTCGGGCTTCCAGTGTTCGCCGCCCTCGTACTCGATACCGATGCGGTGCTCGGGATAGGCCAGGTCGATCCACACCGCGGTGCGTGTGCGCTCGTCGGCCACCGGGAACTGAACCTCCGGAACGGGCAGTCCGGCCAGCACGAGCAGCATCCGGAGCCGGGACTCCATCGGCGACCCGGATCGGGCGCCGGCGAGCTCCACCACCCGGGGCAACCGACGGCGTCCACGTGAGCGTGGGTAGCGCTCGGCGAGTCGCAGCACCTTGGCCGGTGCGAACCGTCCGCGGTTGGCCAACGTGTCGACGGCGACGACCGCCTCGGCGAGATCGGCGCTCCACCTCGCCAGGTCGTATGCGGTGCGCACCGGAGAGGTGACCAACACATCGCCCGCCCGGCACAGCTCATCGGCGGCGAGCCCGTCGCGGTGGACCACCAGCCCGGGGTGGGCCCGCTGACCCCCGCCCGGGACGGTGACCTCGGCCGGTGCGTGCTCCGGGCCGCAGGAGGCGCCGAGCAGTTCGGCCGCGGAACAGCCCGACAGCACGCCACGGCCGGTGACGAGCAGGAACGCGGCGCGCGACCGCAGTTCCAGATCCGGTTCTGTATCCGGTTCGGGAATGTAGACGTCGGGGAACAGCCGCCGGTAGCGCGGCCCGCGCAGCTGGGCCGGAGTGACCAGACCCGCCGCCACGGCCGCAGTCCCGCGGAACACGTGCGGCCACCCGGGCACGACCGGCCGCGATACCGGGGAGCTCGACACAGGGACAACGGTGGCCGACAGACCTGACCTGGCGTGGCGTTTCGCGAAACTCGCCCCGTGAGGTGAACACCAGCGCGATCCGGTCATGATCGAACAGCGCTGGTGTTCACCTCACGCGACTACGCACAACTCCGGATTGCCCCCGAGGCTCGGCGCGCCCCATCGTCTACATGTGCAGGTCGGGGACCTGCCGACGAAGGAGGAGCGCGATGCGACGCCAGACACTCCTGATGCGGTTCGAGCCCAAGGCGACCCCACCCGCCGGTGACCCACCGGGCTTCACCGTCACCACCGACGCCGCCACGGTGACTCTGCTCGAAGGCGACGGCGGCGGCCTACCGACCGTCGCGTCCTACGAGACCCACGTGACGATGACCGGCAAGACCACCTTCGTCGAGGAGGGCACCCTCACGTTCGACACGGCGGGTGACGGTCTGCGGCTGTCCACGGTCGGTGAGGGCCTGCTCGAGCCGTCGGCCGAGGAGGGCGCGCTGCAGGGCTCGGTGATCTGGCGGGCCGAGGGCATCGGCAGCTACGCCGGGACGAGCGGTCTGATCACCTCGAACTTCGTCTTCGAACCGGAACGCGGCACAGCCAGCGAGCACCAGGTGGCCCGCCTCTTCCTGCCCTGATCGTCGGCGACCGAGCGCCCACAGCAGAGAGGTCGGTCACGACCTGCTGACGCACGGCGCGCACACGGGGTAGCCACTACCGGTGGACCCGACCACCGACGACCTGTACGACCACGGCGCCCCGCTCGGCCGGCTGCTCCCCGAGCCCGTCGAGGAGCCCGGTGACCTCCCGATGTACCGGTTCGACCTCGCCGCGCACGAGAACCATCGGCTCGCCGCCGTTCTCGCGGCGACCCCCGACTGGGACCCGGGGTCGGCGCTGGCCGCCGAGACCGAAGCCCGCCGGAGGCTCTACAGCGACCTCGACCCCGAGCAGGAGCGGATCTACCGCATGCTCGTCGAGGCGGGCGTGCTCGATGCGTGACCCGCAGGCCGACATCGGGCGTCGCGCCTGGGTCGCCTGCCCGCGTTGCGCCGACCACGCCGGCTGCGCGCCGTGCCACGACGGGCGTTCCTGCGAGACGCACTGGCGCTTCCTGCTCGCCGCCGAGGCCCGCCGGATCTTCGTGCAGTGCCCGGGATGCTGGTACCGCTGGTGGCACGACACGGAGTTCGGCGCAGGCGACAGGCCGGCGGACGTGGACCAGGTGCCGGCCTTCCCGGACCACGGCGGCGCCGCGGCCTGAGAGCCGCCGCCGGACGGTGGTCCGCGGTTCGACTGAACCGCCCGATCACGCCTCGGCCGGTTCCGAGCTGCGCGATTCACGTCATGATCGAGCAGACACGGCGCGGACCAGGCCCAGGGCGCGGGCGAGAGTGGTCAGCCGGGCGTCCAGCGTCTCGCCGGCCGGATGGAGCCGGACGGTGTCGACGCCGGCGTCGCGCCGGACCCGTACCCACCTTCTCCCCCGCGAACACCTGCCGCACGATCTCCACGGTCTCCCGCAGGCGGGTCAGCGGCTTGGCGAACCCGACTCCGTGCAGGCCCTCGATCACCTGCGGCCCCCGAGCTGCCCAGCCCCAGCAGAAACCGGCCACCGGACAGGTACGACAGCGTCATCGCCGTCATCGCGATCGCGACCGGTGTGCGGGTGCCGAGCTGGATGATCCCGGAGCCGATCAGCATCCGGTCGGTCTGCGCGGCGAGGTAGCCGAGCGGCCAGGGCGCGTCGGAGCCCAGGCCTCCGCGACCCAGCAGATGTCGAGCCCGATCTTCTCCGCCTCGAGGACGAAGTCGAGCGTCTTCTGCCAGCTCGCGCCGTCGGAGGCCTCGATCATCGTCGCCGTGCGCATCAGCCGCCCTCGGCCCTCTTCTTGATCTCGGCGAGGTTCTTCTCGATGCCCGCCTCGAACTCACGCAGCCGCCCGAGGACGATCTTCTCCTCCTTGTCGGGCCACCGCTCGATCGCGAGGCTCAGCCGGACCGGCCCGGTCCCAGCTGCACCCACTGCCGCAGCACCGTCCCCGCCCCCTCGGGCCGCAGCGTGAACCGCCAGACCGCGATGGGACGGTCCGGGTCCTGCACCGCCCAGGCGAACACCCGGGGTGCCTCGCACTCGATCACGTGCGACGTCGTCGTCCACTCGCCGATGGCCTGGTGCGCGTTGTGGCCGCGGAAGGTGTGCCCGACCGCCGGTCCGGCCGCCCCGTCCAGCCACTCCACCGACTGCAGCTCCGTGCTGAGCTCGGGCATCAGCCCGATGTCGCTGACGAGGTCCCACACCTGCTCCGGCGATGCCTCGACATAGGTCTCGACCTCGACCGTGGGGGTGTCGGCGTAGCGCTGCCCGGTCCGTTCCATGCCCGCTCCCTCGTGATGCGACGATGCGTCCTGCAGAGTTTCGCGGACGAACCCAGCAGTCAAGGCGGGCGCCCGATCACGGACCCCAGGGCACCCGAGCAGGATGACCCCATGGCCATCAGCGCGGGAATCCTCCTCTACCGGTTCACCGGGTCCGGCGAGCTCGAAGTGCTGCTCGGACACATGGGGGGACCATTCTGGGCGCGCAAGGACGAGGCCGCCTGGTCGATCCCGAAGGGCGAGCACGACGCCGACGAGGACCCCCGGGTGGCTGCCGCGCGCGAGTTCGCCGAGGAGCTGGGCGTCCCGCCACCGGACGGGCCGCTGGTCGAGCTCGGCACCGTGACCCAGTCGGGAGGCAAGAAGGTCACCGCCTTCGCGCTGGGCGGGGACTTCGACGCTGACGACATCCGCTCCAACCTGTTCGAGATGGAGTGGCCGCGCGGCTCCGGCCGGATGCGCAGCTTCCCGGAGATCGACCGGGCCGGGTGGTTCGACCTGGAGACCGCGGCAACCAAGATCGTCAGGGGCCAGCGGGCCCTCCTCGACCGACTGGCCGAGGTCATCGACCCGCTCAGCTGAGTTGCAATGCGACACTCAGCTGCGTAGCGCCGCGTCCGGATCCCGAGCCGAGGAGGCGCCGCGCACCTGGGCCGTGCCGCACCCGCTGCCGTATCCACTCCGCCGACGTCCGGACCGCCCGCCGCCCGACCGGCCACGGTCCTCGCGGTCGTCTCCGCCGCCGTGTTCCTCGCGGGCCTCGACCTGTTCATCGTCAACATCGCGTTCCCCCAGATCCGGCAGGCGCTACACGGTCGTGTTCGCCGCGCTCCTGGCGCCGGCCGGACGGCTCGCCGACCGTTACGGGCGTCGCCGGCTCTTCCTGGTAGGCGTCGCCATCTTCACCCTCGCCTCGGCGGCGTGCGCGGTCGCGGTCGCGGTCCCGATGCTGGTGGCGTTCCGGGCCGTCGGCGCGGCGCTGATCATGCCCGCCTCGCTCGTGCTGCTGCTGACGGCGTTCCCGGCCGGGCGACGGACCGTCGCGGTCGGGATCTGGTCGGCGGTCGGCGGGGCCGCGTCTGTCGGACCGCCGCTCGGCGGGTTGCTCGTCGAGGCGTCCTGGCGGTGGATCTTCCTGGTCAACGTGCCGGTGGGCGTCGCGACGCTCATCGCGGGGCGTCGCGTGCTGCGCGAGTCGGCCGAGCCCGGCTCCGGCCGTCCCGACGTGCTGGGCGCGATCGGGCTCGTCGTGGGCGTCGGGGCACCGGCGTGGGCTCGCGTGGTGACCCGGCGGTCGCGGCGGCATCCCGCCCCGGCGCTCGATCTCGCCGCCCTGCGGTCCCGGTCTTCGCGCTCGCCTGCCTGGCGGTCCTCGTGTTCATGGTGGGGTTCGCGGCGATCCTGGTCGCGGTCTACGGGCCCGTCCTGGACCCGGCCGTGTTCCGGCACGGCTGGGTGTTCATGATCCTCACCGCTGCCGGAACACTCGTCGCCGGCGTGGCGATCCAGCTCCGGGTCAAAACGCGCTGCGGGTGAGGTCCATGCCGAACTGACGCATCTTTCGGTAGAGGGTGGAGCGGGAGATCTCGAGGATCTGTGCGGCCTCCTTCTTGTTGCCTCCGGTGCGGCGCAGGGTGGAGAGCATCTCGGTGAACTCCAGCTGCTCGAGCTGGGTCAGCCGCCGGCGCGGGGCGTCGGTGAGCACCTCGTCGGGCAGGTGCCGGGCGCGGATGTCCCCCGCCGGGCAAGCGGCGATCACGCGGCGCACCACGTTCTCCAGCTGCCGGATGTTCTCGGTCCACTCCAGCCGGCACAGCGCCTGAACAGCCTCGGGCATCCAGCGCCGCGGCCGGCCCTCGACGCGCAGACTCAGCGCGACCAGCAGCTGAGGCAGGTCCTCGAAGCGCCGGCGCAGGGGCGGGACCTCGATCGTCGCGACCGCGAACCGCCGGACCAGTGGCCCGAACGCCTCGCCCGCCCGCTCGCCCAGAGTGAGCGTGCCGGCCAGCCGGACCTCCGGATGGGCCATGTCGAGCAGGCTGCACACGGTCTGCGCGGCGGCCGGTGCAAGGCACTCCAGGCGCCGGACCACGACGACCGCGCCCGGCTCGGCGAGTCGCGCGCGCAGCTCGCGGGCCCACGGGGCGAACCCGTCGACGGGCACCATCGCGGCGTCCATGACCCGCACCCGATCGGCGTCGAACAGCGCGGTCAGCAGGCTCAGCTTGCCGGTGCCCACCTCCCCGCGGACGAGCATCGGCAGGCCGCTGTCGCGGGCGTGCACCGCTTCGGCGCACATCTCCCGCCACTGCTCACCCTGCCCGGCCAGAGCGGCGAACTCGCCGGACCCGACGGGCGTCCGGACCCGTGGCGACTGTCCGCGCGGGGGCTCGCCGTCATCGGTCGCCTCGATGACGGCACCGATGATGCGGCCCCGGTCGTCGATGGGCCGGCACACGGCGACGACCGTGCGGCCGTCGGCGAGCACGAACTCGCAGGAATCCTCTCGCCGGCTGTCCATGGCCCGGGCCGCCTGCTCCCACAGCATCGCCTGACCCACGCCGTGGAACAGCCGTGCCGCCACCGGGTTGCTGATGATCGTGCGCTCGCTGACGCAGGTGACGGGCCGCCCGGCCAGCCGGCTGCGCGAGCGCAGGTAGGAGTCGAGCAGCAGACGCTCGGCCCGGGCCCCCGGGTCGGGCGTCCGCCGCTCGGGCTCGGCGTCCCGGGTCCGCTGCAAGGTGTGGTGCAGGGCCGCGTGGCTGCCCGTTGCCGGGTGCGCGGGCGCGTGCGGGGCGGACCGCGACGCCGACCGCGGTACCCGCGCCGGCCCGGAACGCACGGACGCACTCACCGCGACATCCCGATCGGCGCCGGCCCGCCGGCAGCGGTGCCGGTGGGGCCGTCCGCGTAGGCGACGCCCGCCGCGAGCAGGCTGTCGATCCGCTCGACGGTGTGTCCGGCCTCGGCCAGCACGTCGCGGGTGTCCGCGCCGAGGCGCGGCGCGTGTCTGCGTAGCCGGCCGGGTGTACGGGAGAACCGGGCCGGGGTCGAGACCGTCCGGTAGCGCCCCTCGCTCGGATGGGTCGCGGTCGTGACCAGCCCGCCCTCCCGGACATAGGGGTCGTCGGGCACGTCCTCGAGGTCGACGACGGGTGTCGCCGGGATGCTCACCCGGGCGCAGAACTCCAGCCACTCCGCGGTGGTGCGGCCCGTCGCGGCCTCGGCGACGAGATCGAGCAGCTCGGCCATGTTCGCGTGCCTCCCGTCAATGCTGCCGAAGCGCGGATCGTCGCCGAGCTCGGGCCGTCCGATGTGGTCGAAGAAGTCGCGCCAGTTGCGGTCGGAGTAGGGCAGCAGGCAGACCCAGCCGTCGGCGGTGCGCTGGGGACGCCGGTTCGCGGTGAGCACCCGGGACCACCCGAAGCCGCCCTCGGGGGGCTCGAAGGTGTGCCCGTTCAGGTGCTCGACGAGGTTGAAGGCGATCATGGTGTCGACCATCGGGACGTCCACCCACTGGCCCTCGCCGGTGCGCTGGCGGTGCAGGAGCGCGGCCAGCAGGCTGTACACGACCGTCAACCCGCACACCTTGTCGGCGACCACGAACGGCGCGTAACCCTGCTCCCCGCCGGCGCGCTGGTAGAGCGAGGTCAGCCCGGAGCGCGCCTGCACGATGTCGTCGTACGCGGCGAGGTTCTCCACGTCCGAACCGGTGCGGAAGGCCTGGGCGGTGCAGAGCACGACGCCGGGGTTCACCGCAGCCAACCCCTCGTAGGTCAGCCCGAGGCGCTCGCGGGAGGCGGGCCGCAGGTTGGTGAGCACGGCGTCGGCGCCGCGGACGAGATCGGCGAGCACCGCCCGGCCCTCAGGCGCCTTGAGGTTCACCGCCACGCTGCGCTTGTTGCGGTTGAGGTTGAGCGCGAGCCCGCTCATCCCGGGGTGGCGGCGCGGGCCGATTCCACGTGCCATGTCCCCGGCCGGTTCCTCCACCTTGATCACGTCCGCGCCCAGGTCTCCGAGGATCGCCGCGGCGTACGGACCCATGATCACCGTCGTCAGATCGACGATGCGCAGCCCGTCCAACGGGCCCGGCGTCGGCTGGGGATCGACAGCAGGAACGGCCACATCGCCTCCGGTCGTCGCGCTCCGTGGCCGCGTCGGCAGCCTCGGGAAACGATCTCGACTGTATGGGCCGTGAGGTTGGTTACGCAATATCCGTTTCAACTCCATATATACGTAAAGTCTCAGCCGCGCCGCGTCCCGAAAAGCGACAACTGCCGGGGTGCTGCCGGATCCTGAAGTAACCTACGTATTTACGTTTTCGCTACCGAACGGGAGAGCCGATGGACCCCGCCCAGACGTCCGGTGCGCTGGCCCCGTCGCCCGTGCTGTCCCGGCGCCGCAACCATCGCACCGTGGACCGTGTCGCCCAGATCCTCGAACTCGTCGCCCGCGAGCACGACGGCCTGAGCCTCACCGAGATCGCCCACCGCGTCGGCGCGCCGATCAGCTCGATCCAGGGTCTGGTCAACGGGCTCGCGGCCGTCGGCTACCTGACCGAGCAGGGCCGCCGGTTCGTCCTCGGCCCGGCGCCCTACGTGCTCAACCTGCTCGCCGGGCGGCCGCCCGTGCGGGTGGTCCGGCACGACGACCTCGAGACCCTGCACGGCATGACCGGGTGCACGGTGCTGCTCGGGGTGATGGTGGGCCGCGACGTCATCTACATCGATTACGCGACCGACTCCCCCCGGCACGCCTACGCCACCGAGACCCGGATCCACCGGCCGCTGATCCGCACGGCGACCGGCCGCGTGCTGCTCGCCAACCTGGACAAACGGGAGCTCTACGCCTACCTGAACGGGCTCGACGCGGACGAACAGGGCTACGTCGACGGGTTCCTGCAGGAGCTCACCGCGATCCGGACCGACGACCTCGCCACCACCCAGGGACACATGAACCCCGACGTGTGGGCCGTGGCCACCCCGGTGCGGGAAGAGGGCCGGGTCGTCGCCGCGGTCGGCCTGGCAGGCACCCCCGGCGAGATGGAGGGCCGCCAGGACCAGCTCGGCCAGATCCTGCGCACCCAGATCCGCACCCTGACCCACCGCGCCCTACACCCCTGAACCCAGCCACAACGCGCGTTCACAACCGCGTCATGGCCCCACAACGTGGCGTGGGCGGCCCTTGGAGCGCGTTCAGGCTCCACAACGCGCTGCACGTCACCCTGCGAGAGCGTTACGGCTCCACGACGCGGGCGATGGCGCGGTGCAGGCCGGTGGCGATCTGCGATGGTGACGGTGCGGTCAGTACGGCAGCCACGTGGGCGTCGGGGCGGATGATCCATACCTCGTTCGGGCGGGCGCCCAGCGCGGCGGTGAGGACGCCGGTGTGGTCGATCTCGGTGAGCCGCAGCGCGCGGACCGTGCCGTCGTGGCCATCGGGCACCGCCGGAGTCGCGCCGTCCGTCGCGAGCAGCAGAAACCCGTCGCGGGCGACCTCCCGGAACCGCTGTGCGCGGTAACGGCTGCCATGGCGACCATTGCCGCGCACGGGGGCGTCGGGGACGAGGATGCCCGGGCCGGCCGGCGGTACCGCACCGCGCGGCGGGCGGACACCGAACGGGCGCGTGGGATCCGGCGTGGTCAGCGGGGAGCCGACGTACCAGAACGGCTCGGCCAGCCGCCCGGAGTCGACGAGTGCGCGGGCCGCCGGGTCGTCGGCCGCACGGGCCAGCACGTCGCGGCGGTACGCGGCCTGGGCGGCGTCCTGCGGGACCAGGAAGTCCATGGTCGCGGTCGTGACCGCGAGATTCTCCCGGGCCGCCGCGTGCCGCTCGTCGTGGTAAGTCTCCAGCAGCGCCTCGGGCGCCCACCCGCGCCCGACGTAGGCGATCTTCCACGCCGCGTTCTCCGCGTCGGCGACCCCGGAGTTCAGCCCGCGCGCGCCGAACGGCGAGTACAGGTGGGCGGCGTCGCCGGCCAGCAGCACCCGCCCGACCCGCATCCGGTCCACGCACCGGGAGTGGAACCGGTAGACCGACATCCAGACGATCTCGTAGTCGCGCTCGCCGATGATCGTCCGGATCCGCCGGTCGAGGGCGCCGGTGGCCGCGTCGGCGTCCAGGGCGGCCTCGTCGTAACCGGCCGGGACCTGCCAGTCGATCCGGAAGGTGGAGTCCGGGCACGGATGGATGAGCACCTGCCGCCCGGGGTTCCACTCCGGGTCGAAGTGGAAGCGCCGCTCGGTCGCGAGCGCGGGCAGGTCGGTGCCGATGTCGCAGATGAGGAACCGGTCGGCGAAGGACCGGCCGTCGAACGACACACCGAGCCGGCGGCGCAGCTCGCCACCGCCCGCCCCCGGGCAGGCGAGCAGGTAGGGCGCGCGGAGCCCGGTCCCGTCCGCGGACCGCAGCGTCACCCCGTCCACGTCCTGCGCCACGTCGACCACCCGCTGCCCCCACCGGACGTCGATCAGCGGTTCGGCGGCGATGCACTCGTCGAGCACCTGCTCGGTGCGCGACTGGGAGATGTTGACGAACGGCGGGAACGCCGAGCGGCCGGCGTCGGCGAAGGAGTGGCTGAACAGCTCGCGGCCGCGGTGGAACGTCCGGGCGGTCGTCCAGGTGACGCCCTCGGCCGCGATCCGGGCCCCTGCGCCGACGGACTCCCAGATGTCGAGCACGTCGCGCTGCTGGCAGATGGCCTTCGAGCCGACCGGGTCGCGCCGCGGGCGCTGGTCGAGCAGGACGGCGGGCACGCCCCACCGGGCCAGCAGCAGCGCCGCGGTCTGCCCGACCGGGCCGTTGCCGAGTACCACCACCGGGTCGAGCGGCCACGCGTCGCTCATGCCTGCAGCTGGTCCCAGACCTCCTGGTCGCGTTCGGCGGTCCAGATGACCGGGCGCTCGACACCGGACAGCTCGTCCCACACCCGGGACACGTCGAACGGCAGGCAGTGCTCGAAGATCGGCCACCGGCCGTACCGCTCGTGCAGTGCGGCGTGCGACGCGGAGAACGCGTCCTTGAGCGTCCCCCCGCGTTCGTGCACCGCGCCGACCTCGCGCAGCAGCACCTGCAGGAAGTGCCGCGTCTGCTCGATCGCCGCGGCGACCTCGGCCGGCCCCCGGCTGACGGCGCCGCGGCCACCGACCAGAGCGTCAGCGCCCAGCGCCGCGACCCGGTCCAGGGTGGCGCCCGCCCAGTCCCGGTGGAACGCGTCGCCGGTGTAGAGGGCCGCCTGGGCCTCGACGAGGTCCCCGGCGAACAGGATCCGGTGCCGGGGCAGCCAGCCCACGATGTCGCCCTCGGTGTGCCCGCGCCCGCAGTACTGCAGGACCAGGTCGCCGCGGTCGCCGCCGAGGTCGATGGTCAGCCGGTCGGAGAAGGTCAGCGTGGGCCAGGTCAGGCCCGGCACCGAGTCGGCGGCCTTGGCCAGCCGCGGCATCCGCGCGAACTCACTCTCCCAGTCCTGCTTGCCCCGCTCGGCCACCAGCGCCCGGGTGTTCTCGTGGGCGACGATCACGTCGGCGTCGAACGCGGAAGCCCCCAGTACGCGCACCGCGTGATAGTGGCTGAGCACCAGGTAGCGCACCGGCTTGTCGGTGTACTCCCGCAACCGGGCGAGCCACTCCCCTGCCGCGACCGGCGTGGCGAGCGCCTCGAAGCAGACCAGGAAGTCCTCGCCCTCGATGGCTCCGACGTTCGGGTCGCCGTCCGCGGTGAGCGCGTAGACGCCGTCGGCGAGCACCTCGAGCGTCTGCTCCTTCTCGGCCAGGTCACCGGATGATGCGAACGGTTTCGCGGCCATCGGTTCCGCCTCCCCATTGATCAAAGCCTTGATCAATGGGGAGCGTACCGCCCGCCAGGCCACACCGGAACCCCCAGGCCCTCTAAGCTGCGCAAATGCCCGCCGCACCGGACGACGACCTGGACTACTGGTCCTTCGTCGACGTCGCGATCGACCGGACGACGCGTGCGCTGCCCGCGGTCGACCCGCGCGCCATGCGGCTCGTGCTCGGCCTGCACCGAGCGGCCAACGCGGTGGTCTACGACCTGGAGTCGACGGTGCACCGGCCCCGTGGCTGGTCCTGGCCCGGGTTCCGGGTGCTGTTCGTGCTCTGGCTGACCGCGCCGGCCGAGGCCAAGCGGGTCGCCCAGCTCTCCGGGATGAGCCGCGCCGCCGTGTCCGCGCTGGTCAACACGCTCGAACGCGACGGCCTGGTGTCGCGCAGGCAGGCCAGCCACGACCGTCGCGCCGTCGAACTCAGCCTCACCCCGGTCGGCCGGCAGGCCTTCACCGAGGCGTTCGAGGCGCACAACCGGCGTGAGCAGGACTGGGCCTCGGCGCTGACCGACGACGAACTCACCACCCTCACCGCCCTGCTGGAGAAGCTGATGGCGAGCCCCACGGCAGCCGCCGCCAACCGGCGCCGCTGACCCAGGCCACGCGCGCCGATCGTGGCCACGCGCGTCGGACGGCGCGCGCGGCGGCGATACCAGATGCAGCGGCGGGGCCGCGCTCAGAACAGGTCGAGGCTGACGCCGAAGCGGAACCGGTCGCCCCGGTAGTGGATCAATGCGGCGGCGACGACGCGGCCGCCCGAGTCGAACACGAGGTTGGTGGACAGCAGGCCCGGATCGGCCGGGTCGGCGCCCAGCAGCCCGGCCAGGTGCGGGGTCGAGTGCGTGGCCTCGACGGAGTTCTCGGTCCGCGCCAGCGACAGGCCGAGCTTGTCGCGCAGCACCATGGTCATCGGCGTGGCCGCGAGGTCGGCGTCGTCGATCCGCTCGGCCAGGTCGCAGGGCACGAAGTTCTCGGCATAGCTGAGCGGCTCCCCGCGCTCGAACCGCAACCTGCGGAACACCGCCACCTCGTCCCGGCCCGGGAACCGGTCGGCGAGCGGGGCGGGGACCGGCCCGACGCCGCGAGACCAGCCCCCTCGGCCTCGAGGCTCGACAGCACCTGGCGCACCGTCGCCACGCTGACGCCGTAACGAGCGGCCAGCGCGGCCTCCGTGGGCAGCCGGGTCGGCACGTCGCCGCGCCGGTACGCCGCGAACGCGCGCAGGCTCTGGCTGACCTGGCACCAGAGCGGCAGCTTTCCGGACAGCCCCGCCGGCAGCGGGCCGAGCACCGCGGTGACGCTGCCCGGGTCCGTGGGTCGCGCTCCGGGAAGCGCCGGCCCGCCCTCACGAACGTGCCGACTCGCGGTCATGGGGATCGGAAGTGACGGGGCAGGCCGGACCAGACCGCGTCGTAGTCGTGCTGGCGGTGGGGGGCCGCGAGGGCCTGCGCCGTCGGCACGATCGTCCAGCGGCTCTCGAACATGAACGCGAGCGTGTCACCCACCTTCTGCGGGGCCAGCTCGACCGAGCTGGCCCGGGCGTAGGTCTCGGCGTCCGGGCCGTGGGAGGCGAAGGTGTTGTGCAGGCTCGCGCCGCCGGGCACGAACCCCTCGGCCTTGGCGTCGTAGACGCCGTGCACCAGGCCCATGAACTCGCTCATGACGTTGCGGTGGAACCACGGCGGCCGGAACGTGTCCTCCCCGACCAGCCACCGCGGCCCGAAGATCACGAAGTCGGCGTTGGCCAGCCCGGGGGTGTCGGTCGGCGAGGTCAGCACCGTGAAGATCGACGGATCAGGGTGGTCGAAGCTGATCGTCCCGATCGTCATGAACCGGTCCAGGTCGTAGGCATAGGGCGCGTAGGTGCCGTGCCAGGCGACGACGTCGAGCGGTGAGTGGTCGTAGTCGGCGGCCCACAGGTTGCCGCCGAACTTCTGTACGACCTGCACCGGCTCGTCCCGGTCCTCGAAGGCGGCCACCGGGTAGCGGAAGTCGCGTTCGTTCGCCAGCCCGTTGGCGCCGATCGGGCCGCGCTCGGGCAGCGTGAACGGCGCCCCGTAGTTCTCACAGACGTAGCCGCGAACCGGCCCGTCCGCCAGCTCCACCCGGAACCGGATGCCGCGCGGGACGACCGCGATCTCACCCGGGCCCACCTGGAGCCTGCCTAGTTCGGTGTGCAGCAGGACCCGGCCCTGCTGCGGCACCAGGAGCAGTTCGCCGTCGGCGTCGACCAGGTAGCGGTCGGCCATGGACCGGTTGGCGCGGTACCAGTGCACGCCGATGCCGGCGTGGGTCATGACCTCGCCGTTGCCGCCCGCGGTGAACAGCCCGTCGACGAAGTCGACGGGCTCGGTGGGGATGTCGATCGCGTTCCAGCGCAGCCGGTTGGGGTCGGGCTCGACCTCGGTGAAGGGCGCGGTCCGCAGGCTGCCGTTCCCGATGCGCCGCAACGGCGGGTGCGCGGCCGAGGGGCGGATCCGGTAGACCCACGTACGGGCGTTGGCCCCGCGCGGCCGGGTGAAGGCGGTCCCGCTGATCTGCTCGGCGTAGAGGCCGAGCGGGGCTCGCTGCGGGGAGTTCCGGCCGACCGGCAGCGCCCCGGCGGCGGCCTCGGTGACGTGATGGTTGCCGAACCCGGTGAGGTGGTCGAGCACCACCGGGTCGCCGATCGAGGTCCGGGCTGCCGCCACCGCCGTCGGGTCGCTCATCGGGTGCTCCGTCGCCGGCCGAAGTGATCGCGAATGCTGCGGTACTTCGTAACATTCGCATCATTGCTGGTCAACGGCTCAGCGCGAGCGGCTTCGCCCGGTGTCAGGGTGGGCCGACGGCGATCCAGTCGGCGAGGTGCGGGGCCTCGTCGCCGATCGTGGTCTCGTCTCCGTGGCCGGGCAGCACCCGCGTGTCCGCAGGCAGCGTGAGCACCCGTTCCTCCAGCGACCGGATGAGCGTCGGGAAGCGGCTCAGGCTCCAGTCCGCCGGGCCGGGACCGCCCTTGAGCAGGGTGTCACCGGTGAACACGGTCCGCAGCGCGGCGACGTAGAGGCACACCGAGCCGTCCGAGTGCCCCGGCGTGTGCAGCACGCGGGCGTCGACGTGGGCCACCCGCAGCACCTCCTCATGCGGCAGTTCGCCGTCCGGGGCGTGGTCCGGATGCACCCGCTCCCAGATCAGCTGGTCCGCGGCGTTGAGCAGGATCGGCCCGCCCACCGAGTCCGCGACCGCCGGGGCCTGGTCGACGTGGTTACGGTGGCCGTGGGTGCAGGCGATCGCGAACAGGCGCCGGCCCCCGATGGCCTCCTTGATCGCGTCGCCGTCGTGCGCCGCGTCGACGACCAGCACCTGCTCGTCGTCGCCCATCACCCAGACGTTGTTCTCGATCGTCATCGGCTCGTCGTTGATCTCGACGGTGCGCGAGGTGACGACCCGGTCGATGCGCGGGAGCATCAGCCGGTCGGCTTCGGGTGGACAGCGGGAGCGTCAACGGGCACGGGTCTCCTCCTTCGACGGCCCCGGGCGAGCCCGTGGGCCTGCGGCGGCGGGGGGCCGGCTGCGCTGCGCGCCCCCGGTCCGGGGCGGGCGTCCCGGCCCGAACGCGCCCGGGTACCCCGCGCCGCGGTGCTCATGCCGAATCCCGGTCAGGACGTCGGCGGCAGGGCGGGCACCCGCGATCGCCGGGCCAGCGGCTCGCCGCGGCGGCGGGCCAGCACCCACCGCTCGCCGGTGGCCATGTGGCGACGCACTCGGCGCCACACCGGGTTCTGGGAGATCAGGTGCGTCTGGTACCGCCAGGGCGCCTGGTAGCCGGAGCGCACACCCATCGCGTAGGAGAGATCCACGGCGTTGCGGCCGGTGGCGTAGCGGTCGACGTTCTCGTACCAGGCCTTGCTCGTGCGCGCCGCCGCCGACACCTGGCGCAGCGACTCGCGGCTGCGCTCGTCGAAGGTCTTCAACGCCAGGTCGAGGTCGTCGTGCTCGAAGAGGCAGTGGGCCAGGCCCATCGAGTCCATCATCGCCAGCCGGGTGCCCGAGCCGATCGTGAAGTGCGTGGTGTGGGCGGCGTCGCCGATGAGAACGATATTGTCGTGGTGCCAGGTCTCGTTGCTCACCTCGACGAAGCGCAACCACCGGGCCGACTGCCCGCGGGACTGGCTGATCAGCGAGTGCCCGTCCAGGGCGCCGGCGAAGATCTTCTCCAGCTGCCGGAGACCGTCGGAGTCGCTGCAGGCGTCGAGCCCCAGCGCGTGCCACGTCTGCTCGGTGCACTCGACGATGCAGGTGCTGATCCCGGGACTCGACGGGTAGGCGTGGAACCAGATCCACCCGGCCGGGGTCCCCTCGAAGGCGAAGATGAAGCTGTCGAAGACCTTGTCGGTTCCGAGCCAGATGTAGGGGTTGCCGCCGACCTTCACCCGCGAGCCGAACTGCGTGCTGTGCAGCTGCCGCACCCGGCTGTTCGCCCCGTCGCCCGCCACGACGAGGTCGGCGTCGGCGATGGCCGAGAAGTCGGCAGGCGTTGCGATCTCACGGTTGTGCTCGACGTCGACGCCCAGCTCGCGCGCCCGGCGCGTGAGCACGTCGAGCAGGGTGGCGCGCGTGGTGCTGTAGCCGTAGCCGCCGAAGTAGGCGGTGTCCGTGCCGCGCATCCGTATCTCCTGCTCCTGCCACAGGATGGACGCGGCCCGCAGTTCCCGGGCGCTCTCCATGTCGTTGCCGTAGAGCATGTCCAGCAGGTCGTCCCAGTAGACGACGCCCAGGCCGTACGTCGCTCCCGGCGGATCGCGCTCGATGACGGTGATCTCGTGACCGGCGTCGCGCAGCTTCGCGGAGATCGCGAAGTACAGCGTGGCCGGGCCACCGCCGACGCAGACGATCCTCATGACACAACACCTTCCGGTCGATGGAACGGGCCGCCGGGGAGCGGCTGTCGGGGTCGGGCGCCGTTCGGCGCGCGATGGAGCTGGTACAGGTGCGCGTAACCGTTGCCGGCCGCGAGCAGTTCGTCGTGGGTGCCGGCCTCGGCGATCCGGCCGTGCTCGAGGTGCAGGATCTGGTCCGCGTCGGTGACGGTGAGCAGGTTGTGCGAGATGACAATCGTCGTGCGCCCCGCCATCAGCCGGCGCATCGGCGCGAGGATGCGCCGGCTGACCTCCGCGTCCAGGCTGGTCGTCGGCTCGTCGAGCAGCAGGATGGGGGCGTCACGGATCATCGCGCGGGCGATCGCGACGCGCTGGCGCTGCCCACCGGACAGCAGCCGCCCCCGCTGCCCGACGCGGGTGTCGTATCCGTGCGGAAGCGCCCGGATGAAGGCGTCGGCGTCGGCCGCGCGGGCCGCCTCGACGACCTCGTCGTGGTCGGCGTCCGGGCGCCCGGCGAGGATGTTCTCCGCGACCGTGCCGTCGAGCAGCAGCGTCTCCTGCAGGACGACCGCGATGGTGGCCCGCAGCTGCGCGGGGTCGAGGTCCCGCAGGTCGTGGCCGTCCAGCGTGATCCGCCCCTCGGTCGGGTCGTAGAAACGCACGAGGAGCTTGGTGAGGGTGGTCTTCCCGGCGCCGCTGGCCCCCACCAGCGCCGTGGTGGTGCCGGGCGGAGCGGTGAAGGCGACGTCGGTCAGGACGTCGGTGGGCGTCTCGGGGTAGCGGAAGGTGACGTGATCGACGTCCAGTCGTCCACGGGCCCGGGGGAGGTCGACCGGCTCCGCCGGAGCGGTGATGGTGGGCCGCTCATCGAGCAGCTCGATGATCCGCTCGGCGCCCGCGGCCGCGGCGAAGACCGAGTTGGAGAGCTGTGCGAGGTTCTGCACCGGGCTGTAGAGCTGGGCGATGTAGGCGAGGAACACCAGCAGCCCGCCGAGAGTGATGTTGCCCGTGGTCAGCTCCCAGATACCGACGCCGACGATGGCCAGCACCCCGGCCATCTCGAGGAACTCGACCAGGGGCCCGAACATCGCCCCGATCCGGGCGGCGGCGAGTTCGGCGTTGACGCTGCCCGCGCTCTGCGCGGTGAAGCGGGAGTTCTCGGCGCCCTCGCGGCCGTAGGCCTGGATCAGGATGGCGTTGCCCAGGCTCTCCTCGGCGACCACACCGATCGACCCCCCGCGGCGCTGGGCCTCGCGGGACGCGACCTTGATGCGCCGGGCGAAGACGCGCGCGGCGAACCAGAAGCCGGGCACCGCGATCAGTGACACCAGCGCGAGCCGCCAGTTCAGGTAGAACAGCAGCCCGGTGAACAGCAGGATCCGGACGACGGCCGACAGCAGTTGCGCGATACCGGCCAGCATCAGGTTCTCGATCGCCCCGATGTCACTGACCAGCCGGCTCAGGATGTCACCGAGCCGGCGGCGGTCGAAGAAGCCGATGGACAACGTGTGCAGGTGTGCGAACAACCGGGTGCGCAGCCGGTGGACGAACTGCTCCCCGATCCACGTCGCGAGGTACTGGTCGACGAAGCCGAGCGCTCCGCCGAGCAGCGTGATGCCGACGTACAGGGCGGCCACCGCCGGGAACGCCGAGAAGTCCCGCGGCGTCAGCACGTCGTCGACCAGGACCTTGAGCATCCAGGTCCCGGCCGCTTCCAGCAGCGGCACCACGAGGACGAACAGCAGGCTGAGCGCGATCCAGCGCCGGAACGGCCGGACATCGGGCCAGAAGCGCCGGAAGATGGTCCGGACCTGCTTCGACGGCGCGAGGTCCACGAGACCGTCGTCGTCCGGCACCGCCGGGCGCAACATCGACCTCACCACGTCCCACACGGCCACTCACCCCCTCATCCCATGCGCGGGCGGTGGCCCCCACCCCCGTCCAGGGGCGGGAGCCACCGCTCATCACTGCTGGATCGCTGATCCGTGGGACTCGTGCTGGTCGGTCGTCCTAGTCCCAACCGTGCCGGCCGCGACCCCTTCGGCCCCAGTGCCGGCGGCCCCGCCAGCCCCACCAGCCGTTGTGGTCGTCGTCGCGGCCCCACCAGCCGTTCCTCCTGCGGCGCACCAGCTTGAATGCCATTTCCGATCCCCTCTCATCTTTTCGAGACGCGGATGCATCTCCATTAGCGCGCCCATTTTCCGGACAGCACCGTGAATACGAGACCGGGTCGACCGGAAGGACGATGCGTGACGACCGGCATGCGGGGCATCTAATACGGCAATCGCCGATCATGCCCTGAGCGGTCGGAATTCCCCCTCGGATTAGCCCTCGTCCCGTACGTGCGGAACGCGCGCTCTTGCATTCCCTTCTCGGGGCCCTACCCCTGGCGACCAGATCGCTTCGTTGCGCCGTGTCGGCCGCCGCCCGGCTACGTCCGCTGTGCCCTGAGGACCGCGGGCTCGGGCCCGCTATGTCATCGTCGAAACGATGCGGTTATGAAGCTAGCCCCTGGGCGCTGCGTTGACAACCTCTGCGATATGCAGATTACCGCCGCCCGTGGTGGCTCGTCGAATCGAAACGGATAGGCGATTCACACGCAATGGGACCAAGGTCCCGACTCGCGCGCGGGAGGTCCATTTCCGATTTGCGATCCGGTACGAACACGCGTAGTGCGGCCGGCTCCGGATGTGCCCTTCCGGAGCCGGCCGCAACACCGAACCCGGCCGCTCCCCCACGCCAGCGGGCCCACCCGGAACGCTGCCAGAACCAGCCTTCCCGGCGGAGTGTCGGTCGGGGCGCGTTCGGAGGACCTTGGCCCATTGACCGACCGGCCGGCGCGGAGTAGAGCGGGCTCGCAGGAGATCGGGATCATGTCCCGGCGGCCAGGTGCGCCGGTCCCGGGTGGACGTGGCTCGCGAGCAGATCGCGCAGCCGCTCCCGGCCCCGGTGCAGCAGCACGCGCTGGTTGCCGGCAGACACGCCGAGGGCGGCCCGCACCTCCTCGGCGCTCCAGCCGTGCACCTCACGCAGCACCACGACAGTTCGCTGCCGCCCGGGCAGGGCCTGCAACGCCCGATCGATGACACCCCACGCCTCGCCCGACAGCGCCCGGCGCTCCGGATCGGCGGTGCCGGCCGGGTCGGTCCGCAGCGCCACGTCCCACAGCTCGGCGTCGGCCGGCGTGGCGGGCCACGGCACCGTCCTGCGTTCCCGGTTCCGGCGCGTACGGGCGGTGTTGACCAGGATCCGCAGCAGCCAGGTCGTGAACGTCGAACGGCCTTCGAATCGGTCGACGTTGCGCAACACCGCGACCCAGGTGTCCTGCACGACGTCCTCGGCCGTCACCTGCCGCATGACGTACTGCCGGGCGACCCGCAGCATCAGTGGCGTACCACCGGGAGAGACCCGGCTGGCGTAACGGCGGGCGCGGGGAGTTGTCTCTGGCGTGTGGACGAGCCGATGCCGCCGACCGGGGAACAGTTCGAGATCGCCATCGACCGCGCCCGGGCCGTCGTGACCGAGGTCGGGGCCGTGCTGCGGGTCTTCGAGATGGACGGCCGGGCCTACTGCGAGACCTTCGATGCCGGCGAGCGGCCACCCCGGGGTTCGGGCGCGGTTCTGGTGCCGTGGCCGAACCGGGTCCGGGACGGTCGCTGGACGTGGGCCGGGACGCCCCAGCAGCTGGCCCTGACCGAGCCGGACGCCGGGAACGCCATCCACGGCCTGCTCCGGCACGTCCGGTGGCGGCCCGTCGAGCAGAGCCGTAACGCGGTCACCCTCGACGCGGTGGTGGTGCCGCAGCCGGGCTGGCCGGTGCCGCTGTACACCACCGTCCGGTACTCCCTCGACGACGACGGCCTCGCCGTGACCCATACCGTGCGCAACGAAGGCGTGGAACCCATGCCGTTCGGCGTCGGTGCGCACCCGTACCTGCGGGTCGGTGACACCGCGACCGACGACCTCGTGCTGACCCTGGCCGCGGGTACGGTGCTGCCGCTCGACGACCGGCAGCTCCCCTCCGGGCCGCCCGCCCCGGTCACGGCGGCGGACGACTTCCGGACCGGTCGGCCACTGCGCGGCCGCGCCCTGGACACCCCCTTCGGCGGCTGCGCCCCGGCGGCCGGGGACACCCGGGTCCGGCACCGGCTGACCGGACCGGACGGGGGGCTGGAGCTGTGGGCCGATCCCGCGTTCGACTGGGTGCAGGTCTTCACCCCGGACGACCACCCGGGCCGTGGCCGGGCCGTCGCGGTGGAACCGATGACCTGCCCACCGGACGCGCTCAACTCCGGTCTGGGCCTGATCACGCTGGCGCCGGAGGAGTCCTGGACCGGCAGTTGGGGACTGCGTCCGTTCCGACGCCCGTTCTGACGGCCGATCCGGCGGGTGGGGCGTTCAGAGCAACCCGGGTTCCCGCGCCGGGCGACGGCCTCGGCCCGCGAGGACACGTCGAGCTTGCGGAACAACATCCTGCTGTGGGTCTTCACGGTGTTGAGCGACAGGTGCAGCACCGCCCGATCTCGCGCTGCGAGAGCGTGCCGGCCAGCAGCGGGAGCAGCTCGCTCTCCCGACCGCTCAGGGGGCCCCGGTGATGCCGTTGCTGCCCGCTCCGGCCGGCCGCGGCCCGCGCCGCGGCCACGTCACCGGTCTTGTCCCGGTGCACGCTGCGCAGCACGGCGAGATCGCGGAGCACCCGCAGGTCGCCGGGATCGGCGGCCGCGTCCCCCGGGGGCCGGCCAGCGGTCCACGTCCTCCAGCCGGCCCAGGCCGAGCCACGACCAGGCCCGTGCGACGCAGAGCCGGGCGTCGCACGCACCACGGCCGTCGGGAGCAGGTCCAGCCAGCCGGACACGGTGGCCAGCCGGCCGCCGTTGAAGTACCGGTTCCAGTGGTTGGCCACCTGCCGGACTCGGTCAGTGCGAGGTGATGGCGCAACAACTCGCCGAACAGCCGGTGGTGGCAAAACCACTGCCGCGCGCCGTCCAACGGCACGAGGAACAGGCCGGCCCGTTCGATCCGGTCCGGCATCGCCGCGGCTGGTGACCACCTCGCACAGTGGCGCGGAGAGCCGGCGCAGGATCGATGTGCGGAGCAGGAACGCGCGCTGCCCGGGAGGCCGCCACCCACAACGCCTCCAGGGTGCAGCTGGCATCACGCACCCAGGCGTAGCGGTGGTCCCAGTTCCGCTCGCCCCCCGGCCTCCTCGGGCAACGACGTGGTCGGCGCGGCGACCACCGCCCCGGTCGGCTGGAACGACAGCGCCTGCAGCACCCACCCGCTGGGGTGCACCAGCTCCCGCCACGGGCCCTGGTAGCCCTGGTGCTGCCGCGACCAGGCGCGCCAGGCCTCGACCGTCTGCCGCAACGCCTCCTCCAGCTCGGCCGGCGACCGCGGCACCGGGAACTGTTCGGCCGTCGTGCGGTGCGTCATGCCGAGGACGACCCGCTCGCCGGCGTCGAGCACCAACCGTCCGGTCGCGGCGGCGCCGGCGATCTCCAGCGCGGCCGGACAGGACAGCAGGAGCACGTCGGCGCCGCCGCGGGCCAGCACCCCGCCGGGCACGGCCGACAGCAGCGGGGTGACCAGCCCGTACTCCGGGCGCGGGACGAACTCCACCGCGACCTCCACGCGGCCGACGGTGCACTCCAGTGCGCGGACCAGCAGCCGGGGCGCGGCGGCGCACAGCGCGGGGGCGGCGCCGGGCCGGCGACCGCCCCGTACAGCTCCCGTGTCGGGCGGGAGCCGTGGCGTTGCGGGGCGCCCGAGGTACCGTCGGTCACCGATGGAGACGATGCGGACGAGCGTGCTGCTGGTGGAGGACGATGCGCGGATCCGGCAGGCGCTGTCCCTCGCGCTCTGCGACGAGGACTTCCGGGTCGTCGAAGCGGCGTCCGGCGAGGAGGCCCTGCGGCGGGTCGATGGATCCGATGTGGACGTGGTCCTGCTCGACCTGATGCTTCCGGGCGTCGACGGGCTGACCGTCTGCCGGACCCTGCGCTCCCGCGGCGACCTCCCGATCATCATCGTCACCGCCCGGTCGGACACCGCCGACGTGATCGACGGTCTGGAGGCCGGTGCCGACGACTACGTGACCAAGCCGCTCGTCGCCCGCGAGCTCGCGGCCCGCATCCGGGCCCTGCTGCGCCGGCGGCGCCCGGCTCCCGATCCGCCCACCGGCGCCCGGCTGAGGATCGGCGACGTCGAGATCGCCCCGGACGAAGGTGTCGTGCGCCGAGCCGGCACCGAGGTGCACCTGACCCGCACCGAGTTCCGCCTGCTCGTCGAGCTGGCCGCGGCCGGGGGGCGCATCGTCACCAGGGAGGACCTGCTGGCACGCGTCTGGGGTTACGACTACTTCGGCGACACCCGGCTGCTCGACGTCCACGTCCGCCGGCTGCGCCGCAAGATCGAGGCCGACCCGGACGACCCGGCCATCGTTCTCACCGTCCGCGGCGCCGGCTACAAGGCAGGCCGGGGAACCGATGATTGACGTGCCGGCGTTGTCCCTGCGCTGGCGGGTCGCCATCGCGTTCGGACTGGTGTCGTCGGCCGTCACCGGTCTGCTCGCGGTCGCGACCTGGACCCTGGTGTCCGGCTACATGCTGGAACAACGCGAGGAGAGCGCCACCCAACAGGCCTCGATCAACGTCCGGCTGATCGAGCAGTCCCTGCGGGCCGGGTCGATCGGTCTCGAGGACCTGCTGAGCGGCTTCGTCGACGACCAGGCGTCGACCTCGATGCTCAGCCGTGAGGACGGCTGGCTCACCAGCGGCCGCCAGGTGGAACTCGATGACCTCAGCCCGGAGCTACTCGCACTGGCACACGACGGGGCTCCGGCCCGGCAACGGCTCGTGATCGGTGGAATCCCGGTGGTGGCCATGGCGTTCCCCGTCGGCGACCTGGGCTCCCTCTACATCGAGCTGATCGCACCGCTGGAGCTGGACCGGACGTTTCGATTCCTCAGCGCACTGCTGGTCGTGGGCACCGTGCTGAGCGGACTGCTCGGGGTCGCGCTGGGTTGGTGGGCGGGCCGGCGGGCGCTGCGACCCCTCACCGAGCTCACCGCCGCAGCCGCCCGGGTCGCTCGCGGAGACCTGCAGGCCCGGCTCCCCGAGCGGCGTGATCCGGATCTCGTCCCGCTCGCGGCGACCTTCAACGCCACCGTCGAATCGCTCGAACAGCGCGTGCGCCGGGACGCGAGGTTCGCCGGCGACGTGAGCCACGAGCTGCGCTCACCGCTGACGACCATGGTCAACGCCGTCGAGGTCCTGCGGCACAGGCGCGACGACCTGCCGCCACCCTCGCGCCAGGCCGTGGACCTGCTCGCGTCCGACGTCTCGCGCTTCCAGCGAATGGTCATCGATCTGCTGGAGATCTCGCGGGTCGACGAAGCCGTCGACGTCCGCTCGCTGGAAACGGTCGACCTGGTCGAGCTGGTGCGGAACGTGACGGCCGGCCGTCCCGGCTGCCCGCCGATCGAGGCGGACGACCCGGGTCCGTTCGTTCTCGCCGACCGCCGCAGCCTGGACCGCGTGGTCACGAACCTGCTCGACAATGCCGACCGGCACGGTGGCGGGCCGGTGCGGCTGGCGGTCTCCCGCCACGACGCCCGAGCCCGGCTGGAGGTGGACGACGCCGGGCCCGGGGTGCCGGCCGAGCTGCGGGAGCGGATCTTCGATCGGTTTGCCCGGGGTGCTGCGGGTGGCGCCCGGGACGATGAGTCGGGAAGCGGCCTCGGGCTCGCGCTGGTCGCGCAGCACGTCGCCCGACACGGAGGATCGGTATGGGTACAGGACCGCCCCGGCGGCGGCGCCCGCTTCGTCGTGGAACTGACGGAGCTGGTCCCTTGAGCCCCGGCCCGGCACGCTCGCGGCGATGGGTGCTGTGGGTGCTCGTCGCACCGCTGCTCGCCGGTGGGTGCGGGGTCACCGCCCAGAGCTCACCCGTCCGGCTGACCGATATCCCGAACCTCCCCCTCGTCACGCCGACCGTGAGCGTCCGCCGCAGCCCCCCGCCCCCGGAACCGCCCGCCCCGGCGATGACGACCGCCCCGCCTGCGAGCCCCACTGCCGTGTCGGCACCGGATCCGGTGACCACGACGCCGACGCGCTGAGAAGACAGGTCAGCCGGAGCCGGGGGCCGCAATGTCGATCGTCCGTCATCACCATCGGGGGCCTGAGCGATGCCGCGGCGGTCGACCTGACGAAGAGCTGACGATCGACGCCGACACGCGCGCCGTGGAGCCCGGAGACGGTAGAACTGCAGCGGTGGCCGGCGGGCCACGAGCGGGCCACCCGCCTCGACGACCTCGGCGGCGGTGGGGTGCGCCGGATGGCTGGGGAGCACATCCGGCGGGCCGGCTGCGGGGCACAGCGGCATGTGACCCGTTCGCAGCGTCTTCACACGCTCGCCCGCCGGCCACCTGTCCGTCCCCGGCGTGCAGCCCGGTCACGCCTCGGCCGCGACGTACTCCGTCATCGCGTCGAGCAGCCAGTCGGCGAGGTAGCGGGCGTAGGACGAGCGCACCACGACCCGCAGCGCGTCCGGACCGTCGGCCACCAGCACCACCCGCGCGCGAGCGAGCATGGTCTGTGCGCAGCGCCCCGCTCCGAACACCCGCGGGTGCAGGTCGATCGAGCAGCCGTGGGCCAGGACGTCGCGAGCCCGCGGCCCGGCCAGCAACAGCGTCGTGTGCTGTGCCGACACGTCGACCACCGACGCATGCTCGTCGCCGACGGCAGCCTGCACCCGGGCGGTGAGCTCGGCCTCGGTGCCAGGTGGACCGACGAGCAGCCACTCGTCCGGCCCGAGCCAGAGGGCCTCCACACCCGTTCCGGCGGAAGTGGTCCCGGGCTCGACCGGCAGCGCGACGCCGACCGCGCCGGCGAATCCGCGGGCCCCCGGCCCGCTGGGGTCGAGCCGCAGATCGAGCTGGGCCCGCGACGGCAGCTCCTCGATCCGCAGCGCCCCACCGGAACGCAGCGTCGCCGCCAGCCGGTCGGTGTGGCCGGCCAGGGGGCTGCGGCGGGTGCTGGTCTCAGCCATCGCGGCGCGCCCCCTCCGGGTCGTAGAGCACGGGTGCGGTGACCGTCACCGGCACGACCGGGCCGTCGGAACCGTCGAGCGGCACGTGCAGCCGTTCGCCGATCCGGTCGCGGCCGCTGCTGACCAGCGCCAGGGCGAACGTCCGCCCGAGCGCGGCGCTGCGGTAGCTCGACGTGACGTGGCCGAGCGCGCGCACCGGCGGCCGGGGCACCCGCTCCTCGACGATCACCTGGCCGCCCTCGGGCAACAGCACCCCGGGGTCCACGGGCAGCAGCCCGACGAGGTGCAAGCGGTCGGCGCGAGCGGTGTCCGGGCGGGAGAACGACCGCTTGCCCACGAAGTCCGCCTTCTTCTTCGACACCACCCACTCCATGCCGAGGTCCTGGGGCGTGACGGTGCCGTCGGTATCCTGCCCGACGATCGGGTAGCCCTTCTCCGCCCGCAGCACGTGCATGGTCTCGGTGCCGTACGGCGTCATCCCCCCCGCGCCACCTGCGGCCTGCACCGCCTCCCACAGCGCGAGCCCCTGCCACGCGCCGACGTTGATCTCGTAGGCCAGCTCACCGGAGAAGCTGATCCGGCAGACCAGCGCCGGGATCCCCGCCACGACCGTCTCGCGCCAGGTCATGAACGGGAAGTCCGCGGCGTCGACGGCCAGGCCCGGCGCCAGGTCGGCGAGCACCACGCGCGAGCGCGGCCCGACCAGCGCGACGGTCGCCCACTGTTCGGTGACCGACGTGCAGTACACCCGCAGCCCGGGCCACTCCGTCTGCAGCCATTCCTCCATCCAGTCCAGGACTGCGGCGGCGTTGCCGGTGGTCGTGGTGACCAGGAAGCGGTCCGCCGAGAGCCGGCTGACGGTGCCGTCGTCGAAGACCATCCCGTCCGGCCGGCACATGAGCCCGTAGCGAATCGCACCGACCTTCAGGGTGCTGATCATGTTCGTGTACAGCCGGTCCAGCAGGACCCCGGCGTCCGGGCCCCGGATCTCGATCTTGCCGAGCGTGGACGCGTCCATGCACGCGACGTCCTCGCGGGCCGCGCGGCACTCGCGCAGCACCGCCGCGGTCCGGTCCTCCCCGGGCCGCGGGTAGTACCACGGCCGCTTCCACTGCCCCACGTTCTCGAACGCCGCGCCGGCCTCGACGTGCCAGTCGTGCAGTGCGGTGACCCGCACCGGATCGTGCAGCGCTCCCCGATCGCGGCCGGCCAGTGCCGCGAAGCCCACCGGCGCGTACGGCGCCCGGAACGACGTGGTGCCGATGCTCGCCACGTCGACCCCGAGCGCGTCGGCGACGACCCGCGCGACCAGCGTGGCCGCGGTCTTGGCCTGGTCGTTGCCGGTGCCGGCGGTCGTGTAGCGCTTGATGTGCTCGACCGACCGCAGCCCGACGGCGGTCGCGCCCAGCACGTCGTCGATCGTCACGTCGCGGTGCAGGTCGACGAAGTGTGACCGGTGCCCCGGCGCGACGCCGGGCACCAGCCAGTCCGCGGTGGGCGGCGCCTCCTCGTCGGGGCCCCGCGTCGCGGGAACCCGCTCCTGTGCGGTGAAGCCCGCGGCCTCCGCCGTGCTCCGACCGGCCCGCGCGCCGTCGGACAGGCAGGCCGCGAGTGACCGGGCGCCGCCCGCCGACCCGGCCACGGTCACGGCCTGGCGGCACCCGCCGGGCAGGTTCGCCGCCGCGGCCGCGTCGTAGCGCAACCGTCCCCCGGCCTGGCCGTAGAGGTGCAGCACCGGGCTCCAGCCACCGGAGACCAGCAGTAGGTCGGCCCGGACGTCGCGGGCCGGACCGGTGATCGCGCCGCCGCCGACCGGGGCCAGCGACACCTGCGCGACCCGCTGCTCCCCGGCGACCGCGACGACACCGTGACCACTGAGCACCGCGATCCCCCGCCGCGCGGCGCGGGCGCGGGCGGCCGGGCCGGGCCCGCGGGGGCGCAGGTCGGCCACCGCGGCCACCTCGACCCCGGCGTCGGCGAGATCGGCAGCGGCGGCGTAGGCGGCGTCGTCGGTGGTCGTCAGCACCGCGCGGTGGCCCGGCAGCACGCCGTAGCGGTGCAGGTAGGTCCGGGCGGAACCGGCAAGCAGCACGCCCGGGCGGTCGTTGTCGGCGAAGCTCAGGTGCCGCTCGTGCGCGCCGGTGGCGATCACGACCCGGCGCGCGCGGATCCGCCAGATCCGCTCCCGGGCCACATGCCCGGGGGCCGCGGCGCCGAGATGCGCGGTGCGCCGCTCGACGGCGACGACGTAGTTGTGGTCGTAGTACCCGAACGCGGTGGTGCGGCGCAGCACCCGCACCTCGGATGCGGCGTCGAGGTCGGCGGCCACCCGGGCCGCCCAGTCGGCACCGGGCCGCCCGTCGACGACGTCGGCGGTGCCCAGCAGGCTGCCGCCGGGTTCGGTTCCCTCGTCGAGCAGGACGACGCGCGCGCCGGAACGGGCGGCCACCGCCGCGGCCACCAGCCCCGCCGGCCCGGCGCCGACGACGAGCACGTCGCAGTGCGCGTGCACCGCGTCGTAGCGGGCGTCATCGGGCTGCGCCGGCAGCCGCCCCCGGCCGGCCAGCCCGCGCACCACCAGCCCCTCGTGCAGTTCGAGGGTCGTGGCCGGCAGCATCGGCTCGGGGACGGGGGCGTCGACCTGCACGAACGCGGTGGGTTCAGCGCTGCCGGCCGACAGGATGCCGCGCGGGCGCCCCAGGGTCACGCTGGTCGCGACGTGGTGCACCCCGTTCGCCAGCAGCGCCGAGGCGAGGGTGTCACCGTGGAACCCGCGGAACTCAGCGCCGTCGAAGGTGAACGACCGCGGCCGGTGCCGATCGATCCGGCCACCGGCCGGGAGCCGGAAGGGCTGGGTCGTGAGCCGGGTCATGGAAGCACCGGCCTCGGCTCGCCCGGGCGGTAGACCGCGAGGACCTCGTAGGTCACCGTGTCGCGCACGACGTTGAACCAGCGCCGGCACCCGGCCGCGTGGCTCCAGCGTTCCGCGAACGGTCCCTTGGGGTTGTCCCGGAAGAACAGGTAGCGGGCCCACCCGGAATCCGACAGCGCCGCCGGGTCGGCCGGGTACGCGACGTGCGCCGCCCCGCCGTAGTGGAACTCGGTCTCGTCCCGCGGCCCGCACCACGGGCAGGAGATGAGCAGCATCGAACCTCCGTCAGTGCGCCACGGCGGCGGCGCCGTGCTCGTCCACGAGCGCCCCGGTGGTGAACCGGTCCAGGGTGAACGGGGCGGTGAGCGGGTGCGGCTCGCCGCGGGCGATGGTGTGCGCGTAGCACCAGCCCACGCCCGGGGTGGCCTTGAACCCGCCGGTGCCCCAGCCGCAGTTGAGCAGCAGCCCGTCCACCGGGGAGAGCCCGACGATCGGCGAGGCGTCCGGGCTCACGTCGACGATGCCGCCCCAGGTCCGCAGCACGTGCGCCCGGGCGAAGATCGGGAACAGCTCCAGCGCCGCGGCCATCTGGGCCTCGATGACGTGGAACCCGCCGCGCTGGCCGTAGCCGTTGTAGGAGTCGATCCCCGCGCCCATCACGAGCTCACCCTTGTGCGCCTGGCTGACGTAGACGTGCACCGCGTTGGACATGACCACCGTCGGGTGCACGGGCTCGAGCAGCTCGGAGACCAGCGCCTGCAGCGGGTGGCTCTGCAGCGGCAGTTCCAGACCCACCATCGCGGCCAGCACCGAGGTGTGCCCGGCCGCGGACAGCGCGACGGTGTTCGCGGCGATCGGCCCGCGGGTGGTCCGGACCCCGGCCGCACGCCCGCCCGACACGTCGATCCCGGTGACCTCGCAGTCCTGGATCAGGTCGACGCCGAGCGCATCCGCGGCGTGCGCGAACCCCCAGGCCACGTAGTCGTGCTTGGCGATGCCCGCCCGCGGCTGGTACGTCGCGCCGAGCACCGGGTACCGCACGTCCGGGGAGACGTCGATGATCGGGCAGACCTCACGGACCTGCTGCGGGTCGAGCCACTCGGCGTCGATGCCGTTGAGCCGGTTGGCGTGCACCCGCCGGACGCTGTCGCGGACTTCCTGCAGGCTGTGCGCGAGGTTGAGCACGCCGCGCCGGCTGAACTGGATGTCGTAACCGAGGGCGTCCTCCAGCCCCTCCCAGAGTTCCAGCGCGTGCTCGTAGATCCCGGCACTTTCGTCCCACAGGTAGTTGGACCGGATGATCGTGGTGTTGCGGGCCATGTTCCCGCCGGCGAGCCAGCCGCGCTCGAGCACCGCGACGTCGGTGATCCCGTGGTTGCGCGCCAGGTAGTACGCCGTCGCCAGGCCGTGCCCGCCGCCGCCCACGATCACGACGTCGTAGGCTCGCTTCGGTTCCGGGTCGCGCCACAGCCGCTCCGCCACCGGCGTCACCCGCGCAGCCGTGTCATACCGGGATCGAACAGCGGCTCCTCGGCGACGACGGCGGGGAGCCGCCGGTCGAAGTAGCCGATGTGCACCTGCCGTCCGGGCTCGGCCAGCTCCGCGGGCAGCCAGGCGTAGGCGATGCCGCGGCCGATCGTGTAGCCGTGCGCGGCGCTCGTCACGTACCCGACCGCACGGTCGCCGTCGTAGACCGGTTCGAAGCCCATCACGGTCTCGTCGAGCAGCAGGCAGGTCAGCCGGCGACGCACCGCGTCCTTGCGGTGGAGCACGGCGTCGCGGCCCAGGAAGTCGCCCTTGTCGAGCTTCACCGCGAAGCCGAGGCCGGCCTCCCAGGGGTCGTGCTCGTAGGTCATGTCGGCACCGAAGGAGCGGTAGCCCTTCTCCAGCCGCAGGCTCGCGAACGCACCACGGCCACCGGCGAGGATCCCGTGCCGCTGCCCGGCATCCCACAGCGTGTCCCACAGCTTGAGGCCCATGTCGGCGGTGGTGTAGAGCTCCCAGCCCAGCTCGCCCACATAGGACAGCCGCAGCGCCGTGACCGGGACGGTGCCGATGTAGATGCGCGTCGCGCGGAAGTAGCCGAACCCGAAGTCCCCCGCGGCCAGTGGCGCCACCAGGTCCCGCGCCCGCGGCCCCCACACCCCGACACAGCACGTACCTGCGGTGATGTCGCGGACCACGACGTCGTCGGGGGCGTGCCGGGTGAGCCGGTCCAGATCGAGCGGGCCGTTCGCGCCGACCTGGAACTCCTCGGGTCCGAGCCGGGCGACGGTGACGTCGCTCCGGATGCCGCCGTCGGCGTCGAGCAGCAGGCAGTAGGTGACCGACCCGACCGACTTGTCGACGTTCCCGGTCGTGATCCACTGCAGGAACGCCGCCGCGCCCCGGCCGCTCACCTCGAACCGCGGCAACGCGGTCATGTCGTAGAGCGCCACGGATTCGCGGGTCGCCTGTGCCTCCGCGCCCACGATCGGCGACCAGTACCGCGCGGCCCAGTCGTTCGGCACCGGCACGTCGCGACCCTCCACCAGCCCGGCGTTGGCCTCGTACCACTGTGGACGTTCCCAGCCCGACGCCTCCAGGAACACCGCGCCGAGCTCGCGCTGGCGGGGGTGGAACGGCGAGGTGCGCAGCGGGCGGGGGTCCTCCATCGGCTGCAGCGGGTGCACGATGTCGTACACCTCGACGTAGTTCTGGCAGTCACGAGCCAGCACGTAGTCCGGCGCGAGCTGGTGGCGCCAGAACCGGTTGACGTCGCAGGAGTGCAGGTCGAACGACGAGCAGTGCCCGTCCACCAGCCACTCGGCCATGGCCCGACCGACGCCTGCCGAGTGCGTCACCCACACCGCCTCGGCCACCCAGAAGCCGCGCACGTCGGGCGAGGGCCCCATCAGCGGCATGCCGTCCGGGGTGAACGAGAACAGCCCGTTCATTCCGTCCTCGACCTTCGCCTCGCGCAGCGCGGGGACGAGCGCCCGCGCGTCGGCCCAGCCCGGGGCGAAGTCCTCCTCGGTGAACGGCAGCATCGACGGCATGATCTCGGCCTCGTCGACCGGCGCGATCTCGTCGGCGGAGATCGGCATCGGCCGGTGGCCGTAGTAGCCGATGCCGAGGGTGTCGCCCCGCTCGCGCAGGTAGAGGTCGGCGTCCTGGTGGCGCAGGATCGGCCGCACCGCCTCGAGCGTCTGGCCGGCCAGCGGGGCGAGCTGCCCGGTCCACACGAGCTGGTGGGCCAGTGGGGTCAGCGGCAGCGCCATCCCGGCCATCGCCGCGACCTTGGGCCCCCAGATCCCGGCGCAGCACACGACCACGTCGGCGGGGATCTCGCCGCGGTCGGTGCCGACCGCGGTGACCCGCTCGCCGTCGTGCCGGACGTCGAACACCTCGTGGCGCTCCAGCAGCCGCGCGCCGCGCGCCTGCGCGCGGCGCAGCTGCGCCTGCACCGCGCGGACGGACTTCGCGATGCCGTCGGTCGGGGTGTGCAGCCCGCCCAGCACGACGTCGCGGTCGAGCAGCGGGTGCAGCGCGACGCACTCGTCCGGTGACAGCACGCGCGCCTGTACCCCCCACGACGTCAGCCAGCCCGCTCGCCGGTGCAGCTCGGCCAGCCGGGCCGCTCCGACGGCCACCTCCAGCCCGCCGACCTGCAGGAAGCACGGCTCACCGTCGACCTCGAGCCCGCAGAACTTCTCCACCGTGTAGCGGGCCATCTCGGTCATGGTCTTGGACGGGTTGGCCTGGAACACCAGCCCGGGAGCGTGCGAGGAGGAGCCGCCGGTGGCCGGCAGCGGGCCCTGGTCGACGAGGGTGATGTCGTCCCAGCCCTTCGCCGAGAGCTCATCGGCCAGCGCGGCGCCGACGACGCCCGCCCCGATGATGACGACGCGCGGTCCGGTCATGCGGCTCAGTCCCCCAGCTCACGACGGCGGCGAGTCACGTACGCCTCCAGCTCCTCGCGCACCGCGTCGTCGAGCGGCGGTGGCTCGTACTCGGCGAGCTTGTGCCGGTAGATGTCCGCCGCCCGGGCGCACGCGTCCTTGGCGCCGCCGCGCACCCACCGCTCGTAGTTGTCCGAACTGGACAGGAACGGGCGGTAGAAGCAGGTGCGGAAGCGCTCCATCGTGTGCGCGGCGCCCAGGAAGTGCCCGCCGTGGCGCACCTCGTCGTGGGCGCCGAACGCCAGCGACGCCTCGTCGATCTCGAGCGGCCGGAACTCCTGCTGCAGCATGTCGAGCACCTGCACGTCGATCACGTACTTCTCGTAGCAGGCGACCAGCCCACCCTCGAGCCAACCGGCGGTGTGCATGACCCAGTTGATGCCGGCCAGGAACGTCGGCAGCATCGTCATCATGCCCTCGTAGGCCGCCTGGGCGTCCGGGGTCTGGCTGGACGTGAGCCCGCCGCCCGAACGCACCGGCAGCCCGAACCGCCGCGCGATCTGGCCCGTGCACAACAGCCCGACGGCCGACTCCGGCGTGCCGAAGCACGGCGAGCCGGACTTCATGTCGATGTTGGACAGGAACGATCCGAAGATCACCGGCGCGCCCGGGCGGATCAGTTGTGACAGCGCGATCCCGCTCAGCGCCTCGGCGATCTGTTGCACCAGCGAGGCCGGGACGGAGACCGGGGACATCGCGCCCATCAGCAGGAACGGGGTGAGCACCACCGGCTGGCCCACCGAGGTGTACTCGAACTGCGCCTCCAGCATCCGGTCGTCCCAGCGCAGTGGCGAGTTGCAGTTGATCAGCGAGAGGGTGGCCGGGGTCCGCTCGATGCTCTCCCGGCCGCCGAACAGGATCTCGGTCATCGCGATGGTGTCGCGGGCGTTGACCCCGGAGACCACGTTGCCCATGTAGATCTTGTCGGTGAGCGTCTGCAGCGCGTAGGTCATGTCGAGATGCCGCGAGTCCAGCGGCGCGTCGTTCGGCTCGCAGATCACCCCGCCCGCGGAGTCCAGGCCCGGGAAGCTCTGGGCGAGCCGGGTGAAGTTGCGGAAGTCCTCCATCGTCGCGTCGCGACGCACTTCGCCCTCGCGCACGAACGGCGGGCCGTAGACGCTGCCGAAGGCCATCGCGTTCCCGCCGATGTGCACGGAGTTCGCGGGGTTGCGGGCCGCGACGTCGAACTCCCGCGGCGCCTTCGCGACCTGCTCGAGCAGGAAGTCCGGGTCGAAGCGGACGACGGCGTCCTCGACCTTCTGGCCGGCCTGGCGGAACAGCTCGAGGGCCCGATCGGACCCGAACTCGACGCCGATCTCGCTGACGATGCGCCGCCAGCCGCCGTCCAGGTTCGCCATCGCGTCCTCGGAGAGGATCTCGTAGCGCGGCATCGCATTGCGGAACATCCGGCCTCCTTGACGGTACTGCCAGCCCGTCCTTACGCTCGTGGGACTACGGTTCCACAGCATGGAACAGCCTTCAAGAGGCAGGCGGACACAGGTGGACGGGCAGATCGAGATGACGGGGTCGGCGGGCAGCCAGGCGGTCGACCGCGCCACGGCCCTGCTCACGCTGGTCGTCGAATCCGCCTCGCCGCGCAGCTTCACGTCGCTGGTCGAGGAGCTCGGCCTGGCCAAGTCCACGACGTCGCGACTGCTGCAGGCGCTGGAGCGCAGCCGTCTGGTACAGCGTGACCAGGCGGGTTCGTTCCGCCCGGGCGCGCTGTTCGCCCAGTACGCCGCGCGGCACGGCACCGTGCACGACCTCGCCGAGCTGGCCCGGCCCTCGCTGGAACGGATCAGCGAGCTCACCGGCGAATCGGTGAACCTCGCCGTACCCCGCGGCAGCGCCGTCGTGCAGATCGCCCAGATCGACAGCCGATTCCTGCTCGGGGCCACGAACTGGATCGGCGTCGACGTACCGGCGCACTGCTCGGCGCTGGGCAAGGTGCTCATGGCGTTCGACGCGCTCCCCCTCCCCGACGGCGAGCTCGAGGCACCCACGCCCGTGTCCCTCGCCCACCGGGAGCAGCTCGACCGCGACCTGGCCGAGGTTCGCGGGCGAGGCTGGGCGGTGGCCTGGGAGGAACTCGAACTCGGCCTGGTCGCCGTGGGCGCACCGGTGCGCGCCGTCGGCGGCGAGGTGGTCGCCGCGGTGTCGGTCTCCGGGCCGACCGCGCGGATCACCCGCGACGACGTCGAGAAGATCGGCGAGATGCTGGCCGCCGAGGTCCGCGACCTCTCGATGCAGCTCGGCCACCCATCCGAAGAAGGCGCGGCCTAGCGCCCGCGCGCGATCCGCCTCTCAGGAGCGAGCCGTGAACGCTGATGAGATCCTCCCGGGCCTCTACACCGAGACGCTGGTCGGCAACGGCCCCCGGGTGCTCGAGCTGACCCGGGCCGGGCTCGAACTCGGCATGGCGCCGGAGACGATGCTGTTCGACGCCCTGATCCCCTCGCTGGAGGAGGTCGGCGCCCGGTTCGAGCGCGGCGACTTCTTCGTGCCCGAGATGCTCGTCGCCGGCCGCGCGATGGCCGGGGCGCTGGAGGTGCTGCGGCCCCTGCTCGCCGAGACCGGGGCGGCCAGCGTGGGGACATTCCTGATGAGCACGGTCAAGGGCGACGTGCACGACATCGGCAAGAACCTGGTCGACATCATGCTCGAGGGCGCCGGGTTCCACCTGATCGATCTCGGGGTGCAGGTCTCGCCGGAGAAGGTCGTCGCCGCGGTGCAGGAGCACCGGCCCGACATCGTCGGCTTCTCGGCCTTCCTCACCACGACGATGCCGATGTTCAAGGCGAACATCAACGCGCTGCAGAAGGCCGGGCTGCGCGAATCGGTGATCGTGATGGTCGGCGGCGCCCCGGTCACCCAGGAGTACGCCGACGCCGTCGGGGCCGACGGCTACGCCGCGGACGCGTCCACCGCCGTCCGCAAGGCCAAGGAACTGCTCGCCGCGCGCCGGGCCGCCGTCCACGCCTGACCCGGCCCCGAACATCCAGGAGCACCATGCACACGGTCCTGCGGTCGGCGACCCGCGAGGTCGTCATCGGCCCCGACCAGCCGTTCTGCCTCATCGGCGAGCGCATCAACCCCACCGGGCGGTCGATCTTCTCCCAGCAGCTGCGCGACGACGACCTGTCCCGCATCGCGATCGACGTCGAACAGCAGGTCGCCGGCGGGGCGACCGTGCTCGACGTGAACATGGGGGTGCCGCTCACCGACGAGGCGGACCTGCTCTCCCGCGCGGTGAAGATGGTGCAGGGCCTCACCGACCTTCCGCTGTGCATCGACTCGTCGGTGCTCGAGGCGCTGGAGGCCGGGCTGGCCGCGTACCAGGGCAAGGCGCTGGTCAACTCGGTCACCGGTGAGCAGGAGCGACTCGACGAGATCCTGCCGCTCGTCGCCCGCCACGGCGCCGCGGTGATCGCGCTGCCCAACGAGGAGGACGAGATCCCCGACGAGCCGCGCAAGCGACTCGAGATCACCCGCAAGATCATCGACGTCGCCACCGGCCGCTACGGCATCCCGATCGACGACATCGTCGTCGATCCGCTGGCGATGCCGATCGGCGCCGACACGGCGCTGGTCGTGAAGACGCTGGAGACCATCTCGCTGATCCGCGACGAGTTCGGCGTGAACATGACACTCGGTGCGTCCAACGTCTCGTTCGGGATGCCGGGCCGCCCGGTGCTCGGCGCCGCGTTCCTGCCGATGGCGATGACCCACGGGCTGACCAGCGCGATCATGGACGTGCGGTCCCCGCAGCTGGTCCAGGCGGTCAAGGCCGCCGACCTGTTGCTCGGCAACGACGAGTGGGGCTCGGCGTGGATCGCCGCGCACCGCGCGGAGCAGCGGCGCGGCGAGAGATGAGCACCGCCGGGGAGCACCACGACCACGACCGCGACGCCTGGTTGCGGGAGGGCCTGCTGGGCGCGCATCCGCCGGCGGGTGAGTGGGACCGGCCGGGAGCGGACCCGGGGGCGGCCCGGGTGTCGATCTCCTTCGCACCCGACGGCGGCACCGAGCACCGGGTCCGGGTGCCCGCCGGGGTCACCGTGTTCGACGCGGCGAGCTGGAACGGCATCGCCGTCGACTCCACCTGCGGGGGCCACGGCACGTGCAAGAAGTGCCGGGTCAGGGTGGCAGGCGACAACGGGGCGGAGGCGCCGGTCTCCCGGCTGGACCCCCGCGCCTTCAGTCCCGACGAGCTGCGGGCCGGGTGGCGGCTGGCCTGCCTGGCCCCGGCGAACACCGACATCCGGGTCGAGGTTCCGCCGCTGGTGACCCGGCCGAAGGCCGCGACGGTCGGGGTCGGGCGGCAGGTGATCCTGCGACCGGCGGTGCAGAAGCGCTGTGTCGAGCTCGCCGAGCCCACCCTCGCCGACCAGCAGACGGACCTGGAGCGGCTGCTCGCCGCGCTCGACGACCTGGACCTGCGCGTGGACCTGCACGCGGTCCGCGCCCTGCCGCGCGTGCTGCGCGCGTCGGAGTTCCGGGTGACCGCCGTCGTCGTCGACGACGTGCTGATCGACGTCGAGCCCGGGGACACCACGGACCGGCGCTTCGGCATCGCGTTCGACCTGGGCACCACGACCGTGGTGGCGACACTGCTCGACCTGTCGACCGGGACTCCGCAGGCCGTCGGCTCGGTGCTCAACGCCCAGCAACCGTTCGGCGCCGACGTGATCACCCGGATCAGCGCGACGATGCTCGACCCGGACGCGCTGGGCCGGCTCACCGAGCGGGCGCACGCCACCCTCGACGAGCTGGCCCAGGAGGTCTGCCACGACGCCCGGGTGGCGCCGGCGGAGGTCTACGAGATCGCGCTGGCGGGCAACGTCACCATGACCCAGCTCGCGCTCGGGATCGACCCGGAACCGGTCGGGGTGGCCCCGTTCGTGATGGCGGCGCGGTCGTTCCCCGGCGTGCGGGCCGCCGACGTCGGTGTGCGGGTGCACCCGGGCGCGCGCGCGTACGTGTTCCCGGCGCTGGGCGCCTACGTCGGCGGCGACATCGTCGCGGGCATGCTCGCGTCCGGGATGGACCGGGACCGCCGGGTTCGGCTGTTCATCGACGTCGGCACCAACTGCGAGATCGTGCTGAGCGACGGCGACCGGCTGCTGGCCACCGCCGCGCCCGCGGGCCCGGCCTTCGAGGGCGCGGCGATCCGGTGTGGGATGCGGGCGGCGCCGGGCGCGATCGAGGGCGTCAGGATCAGCGACGAGGACGTGTCGCTGCAGGTGATCGGTGACGTCGAACCGGTCGGGCTGTGCGGCTCGGGCCTCGTCGACGTGGTGGCCGCCCTGGTCGACGCCGGCCTGGTCGACGGCACCGGGCGGCTGGCGGACGCCGTGACCGTGCGATCCCGGCTGCCGCGGCTCGGCGCGCGGCTGGCCGCCGTCGGTGAGGAGCGGGTGTTCGTCCTGCACCGGTCCGGCGAGGATGGCGATCTCACCCGCGCGGTGTACCTGTCGCAGCGCGACATCCGCGAACTGCAGTTCGCGAAGGCCGCCATCACCACGGGCTGGCGGCTCCTGGTCGAGGAGATGGGGCTGTCGGCCGGTGACGTGCAGCAGGTGCTGCTGGCCGGGTCGTTCGGCAGCTACCTCTCCCCCGCCGGCGCGGTGCGCATCGGCCTGGTGCCGGAGGTGTCGGTGCTGCGGATCGTGAGCGCGGGCAACGTCGCCGGCGAGGGCGCGAAGATGGCGCTGCTGTCGATGCGCGAGCGCGCCGGGGCCCGGACCCTGCTGGAGGAGGTGCGCTACGTCGAACTCTCGGACCGTCCCGACTTCAACGACCGGTTCATCGACCAGCTGGCCTTCCCGACCTGAGCCGGGTGCGCAGCGTGTCGCGGTGGTGGCGTGCGGGGCCGTCGCCCGGCACGTCGGCGACATCGCGACGCGGCGCGGCTGGCCCGTCGACGTCCACCCGCTGCCGCCGCTGCTGCACAACCGGCCGTCCCGGATCGCGACCGCGGTGTCGGAGCGCGTGGGCGAGCTGCGCGAGCGGTACGCGGTGGTCGCGGTGGGCTTCGCCGACTGCGGCACCTACGGGGCACTGCGCGAGGTGTGCACGGAGCTCGGTGTGCCGATGCTGTCGGGCGCGCACTGCTACGACGTGTTCGCCGGCGCCGCGCGGCTGACCCGCCTGCTCGACGAGGAGCCCGGCACCTACGTGCTGACCGACTTCCTCGCCGCGTCGTTCCCACGCACGGTGATCGCCGAGCTGGGCCTGGACCGGCACCCCGAGCTGAGCGAGGACTACTTCCGGCACTACCGCCGGGTGGTGTGGCTGGCCCAGCACCCCACCCCCGGGCTGCATGCTGCCGCCCAGGAGGCGGCGGCGGCGATCGGGCTGCCGCTGGAGGTCGTCGTGGTCGGTGACTCCGGCCTCGAACGCGACCTCGCGACGCTGCTCGCGTCAGCGACCGGATCGGGCTGAGCCGGCATGTGCCACCGACCGCCCGCCCAGCTCGTCGAGCTGCCGCTGTCGCCACCGTTCGGCCTCGGCGACCTGGTTGAAGGTGAACACGTGCAGGCCGGTCACTCCGGAGCCGGGCGCGGCGAGCAGGCGCGCGGTGCGGCGCAGCAGGCGTTCCGGCGAGTACCCGCCCGGGCATGCCAGCCGCGCGAACCACGAGGTGTGCGCGGTGAGGAACCTGGTCGACTCACCGACACCGATCTTGATGGCCGTCGCGAGCAGCTCGGCGGTCTCCACCGGGCCTGCGATACCGAGCTGAACGGGCAGGATGACCCCGCGACGGCGGATCCGCGCGATCCAGGCGGCGAGGGCCGCCGGATCGAAGCACAGGTTGCTGACGATGTAGCCGGCGTGCACCCGCTTGTCCCACATGGCCTGCACGGTGAGGTCGTCGCCGATCGCCGGGTGGCTCTCCGGGTAGCCGGTGATGCCCACCTGCCGGAACGGCCGTCCGGCGTTCGTCAGCTCGGTGAGGACGGGCAGCGCGGCGTCGTAGCGACCGGCCGGCGGGTCCGCGTCGCCGGCCGGCACGAAGACGTCCTCAACGCCGGCCCGACGCATCCGGTCGACGACCTCGGCGAGGTGGATCTCGTCGGAGATGAGGCGGGCGGACAGGTGCGGCACGGTGCGGTAACCGTGCGACTGCAGGCGCTCGGTGAGCGCGAGGGTCGCGTCCAGGCCCTTCGTGGACGAGGCGGTGACCGTGACCGTGAGGTGCCGCGGGACCGCCGCCAGCACCTTCTCCTCGATGCTCGGCGTGGGGATCACCTCGTAGCGGACCCGGGTCAGGAGGTCCGCCAGGACACTCCCCTGCTCCGCGCGGCTGCCGCCCATCGGTCACCTCGCTCCACCCGAGCGCTGATGTTCGACGTTGCTTTCCTCGCAACTTCCTGCATGATAGGCAACACAGTGGCGGAAGTCACGATGTTGCGGTCCGTAGTTCGTTCCTGCCCGCCGCCCATTCCCAGGAGCCCGTTGATGGCCGTCCCCTCCGACCTGCAGATCGCCCGCGGTGCCGCCCTCAAGCCGCTGACGGACATCGCCACCGAGATGGGCATCGGGCCGCATCTGCTCGAGCCGTACGGCGAGCACGTCGCGAAGATCAAACTGAAGGCGATCG
>NZ_JAHDTG010000045.1 GCF_018531475.1 Pseudonocardia mahuensis | reverse complement strand
CAGCGGCGGACCCAGATCGCGGCGCCCGCGTTCCTTGTAACCGAGCAACGCGGTACGCAGCGGGCCCCGGTACCGGCCGGCGGCGAGCACCGCGGGCCCGCCCGGCAACACCACGGGCAGCGGCGCGCCGAGCCGCGTGGCGCAGTCCCCGCACCACGGCGGCCCGGACTCGCCGCAGCCGCCGCAGCCGCCGCCCGGCAGCAGCAGGTCGACCAGCCCGGCGACGAACTCTCCTGAACCCATGATCCGAGCATGGCGCGACGGACCGACGACCGGAGCCGAGCGGCGGCGGTTGTCCACAGGCCGCGCGGACCGGGGCCGGCGGTCCGGCCCGGCCGCGACCCGCGCTCAGCCGGGGTACAGGGGCACCGCGTCGGGCACCCCGCCGACGACCTGGCGCCAGGTGTCCAGCTCGCCACCGGAGAAGCTCCACACCCCGCCCTGGTCGGCCACCAGCAGCGGCCTGCTCGGTGCCGCGGCCACCGCCCGCAGCGGCGGGGTCAGGTTGCTGCTCGGCACGAGCTGCCAGCTCAGGCCGTCGACCGAGACCAGCGACACCGGGCGATCGGTCCGCTTGCTCACCACCAGCACCGACTCGGCGGCCCGCCAGTCCACCGCGACGACCTCGCCCAGATCGGCCACGCGGAGCTGACGGACGTTGCGGATCGCGACCTCACCGTCGCCGGTGCGCGCGACGGCCGCCGTGACCAGCCGACCACCGACGACCGCCGCGACCCGCAAGCCGTCGCGCGAGAGCCGCAGGTCCTGGATGGGACCGAGCGCGGTCAGCTCGGCGCTGTTGACCTGCCCGGTCCGGCTGGCGCCGTCCACGTCGACCAGTACCCGGGCGACGACCGCGCTGTCGAGCACGGTCCACACCTCGGCGCCGGTCGGCGTCCAGGAGGGCCGGGTCATGCTGCCGGCGTCCAGCGCGACCCCCTGCAGGGCGCCCTCCCGGGCGCCGATCAGCAACCGCTGCCGGCCGGGCTCCCGGGAGACCACGGCGAGCCGCTGCCCGTCGGCGGTGGTGGCGGCCGACGCCACGTCGAAGGCTCCGTTGCCGGCCTGTCCGGACACCGGTGACCCCGGGTCGGAACCGGTCAGCTGACGGACCCGGCCACCGGCGACCAGCAGCCCCGGTACGTCGGCACGCGGCTGGATCTCGGCGGCGAGCCCGGCGACGTCGTCGCGGGTGAGGTCGGTGTGATCCGGTAGCAGCGGGGTGCCGTCGATCAGCACCCGGACGGTGGCGACGTACACCTCCGACAGCGACAGCACGATCTGGGCGGCCAGCAGCCGGCGGGCCTGCTCGTCGAGGTCACCGACCTGGGTCAGGTCGACGATCACCGCGCCGTCCGAGCTCTCCGCGACGTTGGAGCGCAGCCGCGCCGTCGGCGGCAGCTGGCTGACCGCGGCGCCGGCCAGCGCGCTCGACGGCCCCGCCAGCAGCAGTTCGACGGCCCGCGAGGCCTGGGCCCGCGCGGGCACTGTCGGCAGGTAGCGCAGGTCGGCCACCGCGGTGCGGCGGACCGGGTCCACGAAGTAGGTCTTCACCGCGCGGTAGTTCGACCGGAAGTCCGAGAGCCGCACGAACACACCGTCGGGCAGCCGGCTGATCCGCCACTGGCCGTCCCGGCGCACCACGGTCACGTCGACCTCGACCGGAGCCTCGTCGGGCTGGAAGGCGCCGGCCGAGGTGAGGGTGCCGACCCGGTTGCCGCGGATCCGCACCGTGGTGGTGTCGACCGCCGGTTCGATCGGTGCCGGCGGATACACGGTGTCGAACTGCTCGTCGAGCACCGTCAGCCTGGACGCGTCGTCCCAGCCGGCGGCCTCCGCGCCGAGGAAGCGGCGGGCCGCGCCGTGCCGGTCGGTGCTGCTGCCGGACGCGTAGACGAACCCGCGCACCAGGTCGAGCGGGTTGCTTCCGTCGACGGGGCCGGGCGGGAGCACCGGTGTCTCGCCGTCGGTCACCTTGCGCAGCACCTGGACCGAGGAGCTCTGCGGGACGCTCGCGCACCCGACCAGTCCCGTGATCACCAGCAGGGTGGCCACGGCGGCCACCACCCGGGAGCGCACTCCCGCGCGGACACCGGTCATCGGTCCCCACCGTGGCGGACCGGGCGGGCCTCCATGATCGCCGGCTCGGCGCGGCGCACCGCGGGCTCGGCGCCGGTGGCCTGCACCCCGCCGGGCGGGGTGGGTCCGGCCTCGGTGTCGGCGAGGCGCGGGATGCCGAGCGGTGGCGTCGGGACCGACGACGGCTCGCCCGGATCCGGGACCACGCCCGCCCCCGCGGCGGGACCCAGCGGGAGCGGGCTGGAGGTGAGGACGTCACCGACGGTCCGCGGCAGGGTCAGCCGGAAGGCTGATCCCTCCCCCGGCTCACCCCACGCCTGCAGCCAGCCGCCGTGCAGACGCGCGTCCTCCAGACTGATCGAGAGCCCGAGGCCGCTGCCGCCGCTGCGCCGGGCGCGGGACTCCTCGGCCCGCCAGAACCGGTTGAACACCAGGCCCGCCTCGCCGGGACGCAGGCCGACGCCCTGGTCGCGCACCAGCACCGCGACGGTGTGCTCGTCGGAACCGAGCGTGACCCGCACCGGCCGGCCCTCGCCGTGGTCGATCGCGTTGGCCACCAGGTTCCGCACGATCCGCTCGACGCGGCGCGGGTCGACCTCGGCGGACACACCGGTCGGCAGGTCGAGCTCCAGCGGGGTCCCGCTCTCCTCGGCCAGGCCGCGCACCGCCTCCACCGCCCGCGAGACCACCCCGTGCATGTCGAGCCGCTCGACTCCCAGCTCGGCCACCCCGGCGTCGAGGCGGCTGATCTCCAGCAGGTCCCCGAGCAGCGCCTCGAAGCGGTCCAGCTCGTTGACCAATAGCTCCGAGCTGCGGCGCAGCGCGGGGAGCAGTTCCTCGCGGGAGGCGTAGAGCACGTCGGCGGCCATCCTGACGGTGGTCAGCGGGGTGCGCAGCTCGTGGCTGACGTCGGAGGTGAAGCGCCGCTGCAGCGCCCCGAACTCCTCGAGCTGACGGATCTGGGTCTGGATGCTGCCCGCCATCTCGTTGTAGGACTCGGCGAGCCGGGCCACCTCGTCGTCGCCGCGCACGGGCATGCGCTCGTCGAGGTGCCCGTCGGCGAAGCGCTCGGCCACCTCGGCGGCCTGCCGGACCGGGCGCACCACCTGCCGGGTCACCAGGCTGGTGATGCCGGCCAGCAGCAGGATCAGGACCAGCCCGCCGACGATCAGCGTGCTCTGCACCAGGCCGAGCGTGCGCTGCTCGGCGTCGAGCGGGAACAGCAGGTAGAACTGCAGGTCGCGGCCCGCGGTGCGGATCGGCTGCCCGATCATCAGGGTCGGCATGTCCGCGACCGTGGAGTACTTCGTGGCCAGCCCGCCCGCGGCGACCGCGTCCATCAGCTCGGCCGGGACGTCCTCGACCGTGCCGGCCGAGATCTCCGTGCCGCCGCCCGAGCCGCTCGTGAGCACGGCTCGGAACTCCCCCGCCGTCGGCGAACCCGGCTGCTCGGCCAGGCTCGCGTTCGTCAGCCGGTCCAGCGCGTTGTTGAGCGTGCCCTGTGCACCCTCGCGATCCGGGTCGACGCCGGAGAGGTCACGTTCCAGGACCGCGCGGCCGGACTCGGCCTGCACGAGCGCGGCGTCGAACTTGCCCTGCACGAGTCGCTCGGCGATCTGGGTCTGGAGCACCAGGCCGAGGACGACGACCACCGCGGTGGACAGGGCTAGGGTGCTGACCACGACCCGCAGTTGCAGCGACCGCCGCCACGCCGCGGCGAACGCCGAGCGGACCTCGAGGACCAGTAACCGGATGTGTGTCACGCCGCGGCGCACCCGGGTGCCCGGCGCCGACCGCGCCACCCGGCGGAGGGCCCGCGCCGCGACCCCCCGCGACCGGCTCGGGCCGGTCATCCGGCTCCACTCGTCACGGGGGCCCGGCCTTGTAGCCGACCCCGCGGACCGTCAGCACCACCTCGGGGTGCTCCGGGTCGCGCTCGACCTTGGACCGCAGCCGCTGGACGTGCACGTTCACCAACCGGGTGTCGGCGGCGTGCCGGTAGCCCCACACCTGCTCGAGCAGCACCTCGCGAGTGAACACCTGGCGGGGCTTGCGGGCCAGCGCCACGAGCAGGTCGAACTCCAGCGGCGTCAGTGCGATCGTCTCGCCGTTGCGGTTCACCTGGTGCGCCGGGACGTCGATCGTCACGTCACCGATCGACAGGTGCTCGGCCGGTTCGTTCTCGGTGCGCCGCACCCGCGCCCGGATCCGGGCGACGAGCTCCTTGGGCTTGAACGGTTTGACCACGTAGTCGTCGGCGCCGGACTCCAGGCCGAGCACGATGTCGACCGTGTCGCTCTTGGCCGTGAGCATCACGATGGGAACGCCGGACTCCGACCGGATGGCCCGGCACACGTCGATGCCGTTCATGCCGGGGAGCATGAGGTCGAGCAACACCACGTCGGGCCGCAGCTCGCGGACGGCGGGTAGTGCACGGGTGCCGTCACCGACGACTGCGGTGTCGAAGCCCTCCCCCCGGAGTACGATGGTCAGCATCTCCGCCAACGCCGGGTCGTCGTCGACCACCAGCACGCGCGACTTCATGAGGGTCAGCATTCCATTTCCGGCGCGCGACTCGCCCCGGACCCGCCGGGCGCTACCCGAGCAGCTGATCGGCCAGGGCCGTCGCGTCCGGCGCAGCAGCCCCGTCGAGCACGATCCACGGGCTGAGCCAGGACGCCGCCGCGAGCCCGCGGTAGACGGCGTCGGTTCGCCGCTGCAGCGCGTCGTCGGCCTCGTAGGCGTCGCGCTCGCGGCCGGGTTCGGTGCGCGCCCGGTGCCGGGCCCGCTCGGCGGCCACCTCGCCCGGGACGGCCAGCAGCAGCTGCCGGTCCGGGACCGGGATGCCGAAGCGCTCGATCTCCAGCGCCCGCACCCAGCCGACGAGCTCGCCGTCGGCGCCCTGCTCGAGCCGTGCCGCGCAGTAGGCCGCGTTGGAGGCGACGTAACGATCGACGAGGACCACGTCGTGGGTGTCCAACGCGGTGCGCAGGCCGGGGGCGGCGTCGCGGCGGTCGAGGGCGAACAGCAGTGCCATCGCGTGCACCGAACCGGCGACGGCGCCGCCGTCACCGAGGCGGCCGTAGAGCGCGTCGCGGGCGAGCTCGGCGTGGATGTCGTCGTCGTAGCGAGGGAAGGCAAGCCGCGCCGTGCGGGCGCCGCGGTCGGCCAGCGCGGTGCACAGCGCGTCCGACAGCGTGCGCTTGCCGGCGCCGTCCAGACCTTCGATGACGATCAGCCGTCCCACGCCCGAGAAGCTACCGAACGCCGCCCCGGGCGCTGCCGCCGCTCGACGGGCCGTCAGCCCCGGTCACGCAGGTCGGGCCAGCTCGCGGCGAATCCCGGGTGCAGTTCCAGCTCGTGGAGGCGGTCGGTGCGCACCCACCGCAGCTCGACGCTCTCCCCGCCGCGGGTCGCGACCGGGATCGGCTCGTCGGCCCGCACGACGACGGTGGTGTAGGACCAGCCGCCGTGGTCGTCGACGAACTCGTCGGTGGCCGGCAGCGACGCGGTGTCCAGATCGGACTCCTCGGCGGCCTCCCGGCGGGCCGCCTGCTCGGCGGTCTCGGCCGGCCGCCGGGCGCCGCCCGGCACGCCCCACGTCCCGCCGTGGTGGCTCCAGTCCGCGCGATGCTGCAGCAGGATCCATTCGACGGCGTTCTCGTCACGGTGACGTACCAGCAGGCCGGACGCACCGAAGACGCCCCAGTGCTTGTGGCCGCGGGCGCAGAACGCCCACCCGTCGCCGTCGCAGCTCTCCGGCTGCAGCGCAGACATGAGATCAGCCTATGTCGGCACCCCCGGCTGCGTCGCCGATCACGCGCGCCCTAGGTTTCGGTAAGCGCTTGCTGACTTCCACCTGGGAGTGTGACCGTGATCCGACGTGCCGCGACGACGGCAAAGCTGCGCAGGCGGACGTTCCTCGGCGCCGCCACCGTCACGATCGGTCTCGGCGTGACCGGTGGTCGCGCGTTCGTAGCGCCCGCGGTGTCCGAGCAGCGGCACCGGGCCGTCGTGATCGGCAGCGGTCTGGGCGGCGCGATCGCCGCGTTCCGGCTGGCCCGCGCCGGGGTGCAGACGTGCGTGCTCGAACGCGGCCGGCGCTGGCCGATCACCCCGGCCGGCGACACGTTCCCGCCGTTCCTGCGCCCGGACCGGCGCTCCTCGTACCTGACGCCGTCGCCGGTGTTCCCGATGCAGCCGCCCGCGGTGTACCGGCCCTACACCGGGCTGTTCGAGAAGGTCGCCGGCGACGGGATGAGCGTGCTGTGCGGCGCGGGGGTCGGCGGCAGCACGCTCGTCTACGCCGGCGCCTGGATCCGCCCCTCCGAGGCCGTGTTCACCGCGTCCATGCCGGCCGGGATCGACTACACGGAGCTGGACCGGGTGCACTACCCGCGGGCCGCGGCCCGGGTCGGCATTGCACCGATCCCCGACGACGTGCTCGCACACCCGAACTACGCCGGCACCCGGCTGTTCCTGGACCAGGCCCGCCGCGCGGGGCTGCCCGCCGAGCGGGTGGCGAACGCGCTGGACTGGGACGTGGTGCGCGCCGAGCTGGCCGGACGCGCGGTCGGGTCGGTGACCCGCGGGGAGTACTTCTCCGGGGTCAACAGTGGGGCCCGCAACTCAGTGGACCGCAACTACCTGGCCCGCGCCGAGAAGTCGGGTCACGTCAGCGTCGCGCCGCTGCACCGGGTGACCGGGATCGGCGCGGACCCGGCCGGGCGCTACCGCGTCGACGTCGAGCGGATCGACGAGAACGGCACCGTGCTCGAACGGATCCTGATCACCGCCGACGCGGTGTTCCTCGGTGCCGGGTCGACCGGTACCTCGCAGCTGCTGGTCCGGGCCCGCGAGACCGGGATGCTGCCCGAACTCAACGACCAGGTCGGCCGCAACTGGGGCAACAACGGCGACCGGATCTACCTGCGCGCCCTGGTGCCGCAGCCGGCGGGCGGGCCGCAGGGTGGGCCGATGGCCGTCGCGATCCGGCGGGCGGACGACCCCGCCGACCCGGTGACCGTCGCGTTCGGACCCGCACCGCTGCCGTTCGAGGCGCATCTGATGTCGCTGCCCGGGTTCGGGGCGTGCCGGCCGGCCGGCGAGTTCCGCTACGACGCGGGCACCGACACGGTGCGACTGCGCTGGCCCGGTGACGGCGACGCCGCCGCCCAGCGTTCGGTGCGCGACGGGCTGCTGCGACTGGTGCGTACCGACGGCACGGGCCTGCCGGCCGGGGTGACCCGAGCGCTCGCCGGCCTCACCGCGGGGCTGCCCGGCGGGCTGCGCGGGCCGGCCACGCTGGCGGCGGAGGCCCCGTCCGGGCTGCTCGACCTGGGCAACCTCGACCCGGTGACCTGGCACCCGCTGGGCGGGGCGACGCTCGGCACCGCGTGCGACCTGTTCGGCCGGGTGCACGGCCACCGCGGGCTCTACGTCACCGACGGCGCGCTGATCCCCGGCTCGACCGGCGCGTGCAACCCGTCGTGGACGATCGCCGCGATGGCCGAGCGCTGCCTGGACGACGTCGTCGCACGCGACGTCGGCACGGTGTTCTGAGACACCGACGGGGCCGGGACACCCGGCCCCGGCCCCGTCGGGGGTGGATCAGTAGCGGTAGTGCTCGGGCTTGAACGGGCCCTCGACGTCGACGCCGATGTACTCGGCCTGGTCCTTGGTGAGCTTGGTCAGCTCGCCGCCGAGGGCCTGCACGTGGATCCGCGCGACCTTCTCGTCGAGGATCTTCGGCAGCCGGTAGACGTCCTTGTTGTACTCCTCGTGCTTGGTGAACAGCTCGATCTGCGCGATCACCTGGTTGGAGAAGCTGTTGCTCATCACGAACGACGGGTGCCCGGTGGCGTTGCCCAGGTTCATCAGCCGCCCCTCGGACAGCACGATGATCGAGTGCCCGTCCGGGAACACCCACTCGTCGACCTGCGGCTTGATGTTGATCCGGTTGATCCCCGGGTAGCGGGCCAGCCCGGCCATGTCGATCTCGTTGTCGAAGTGGCCGACGTTGCCCAGGATCGCCTGGTGCTTCATCTTCGCCATGTGCTCGACGGTGACGATGTCCTTGTTGCCGGTCGTGGTGATCACGATGTCGGCCTGGCCGATCACATCGTCGAGACGCGCGACCTGGAAGCCCTCGAGCAGCGCCTGCAGCGCGCAGATCGGGTCGACCTCGGCCACGATCACCCGCGCGCCCTGCCCGGCCAGCGCCTCGGCCGAGCCCTTGCCCACGTCGCCGTAGCCGGCGACGACCGCGACCTTGCCGCCGATCAGCACGTCGGTGGCCCGGTTGATGCCGTCGATCAGCGAGTGCCGGATGCCGTACTTGTTGTCGAACTTGCTCTTGGTGACCGAGTCGTTGACGTTGATCGCCGGGAACAGCAGCTGCCCCTGCTCGGCGAGGTGGTAGAGCCGGTGCACGCCGGTGGTGGTCTCCTCGGTGACCCCGCGGATCTCCGATGAGACCCGGGTCCAGCGCTGCGGGTCGGCCGCCAGCGAGCGGCGCAGCGTGTCGAGGATGATCCGGTACTCCTCGGCGACGGTGAGATCGTCGTCGTCCACGGTCGGGACCACGCCGGTGGTCTCGAACTCCACGCCCTTGTGCACGAGCAGCGTGGCGTCCCCACCGTCATCGAGGATCATGTTCGGGCCGACGATCTCACCGTCCGCGTCCCGGAAGTTGAACAACTGCTCCGTCGCCCACCAGTACTCCGGCAGCGTCTCGCCCTTCCAGGCGAACACCGGCACGCCCCTGGGCTCCTCCGGCGTGCCGTGTGGGCCGACGACGATCGCCGCGGCCGCGTGGTCCTGGGTGGAGAAGATGTTGCACGACACCCAGCGCACCTCCGCGCCCAGCGACACCAGCGTCTCGATCAGCACCGCGGTCTGCACCGTCATGTGCAGCGAGCCGGCGATCCGGGCCCCGTGCAGCGGCCGCGCTTGCGCATACTCCCGGCGCAGCTCCATGAGCCCGGGCATCTCGTGCTCGGCGAGCCGGATCTCCTTGCGGCCGAACTCCGCCAGTCCCAGATCGGCGACGGCGAAGTCGATCCCGTTGCGGGTCTGCAGCCGACCGGTCGGATCGGTGGTCTCGGTCGTTGCGGTCATGTGGGGTTAGGCCTCCTCGTGGCACAGTCCGACCGGCCACGCTACCCGGGCCGGCGGGGCTTCGGCGCGTCCAACCCGGGTGAGGAAGGCCGCCCTGACCAGATACGGACGGTCAGCGGAGGCCGGGGGTCTCAGCTCAGCAGATGGTTGCGCAGCAGGGCCTCCGCGGCGGCGACCCGGTCGTGCGCGGCCAGCAGACCGGCCGGCGCCACCGCGAAGTCGGCATCCACCACCACCCGCACCCCGGCCAGCAGGGGCGCGAGCACCACGTCGGCCCGCACGGTCGCGATCACCGCGCCGAGCCCGGCCGGGTCACGCTGCCGGAACACCCCGCCCGCGAGCACGAGCAGGCCGACGTCGTGCCCCGCCTCGCCATGCGCCCGCAGGTGCCGCCGGAGGGCGATCACCGCGGCGAGCGCCGCGATCCGGCGGTCCTCGGCCGCGCTGCCGGGGTCACGCGGCACATAGCCGACCTCGCTCGCCATCCGCTCGACGGTGGGCGCGAGCAGGTCGGCCTCCACCGGGTCGACGATGCCCTCGGTCTGGCCCTCCAGCAGCACTCCGCCGGCGGCGGCCCGGACGCCCAGATCACCCTCGACGGTCCGGTGCACCGCACCGGTGTCGACACCGTCGGCCGGCGCGGAGTGCACGTCCGTGGTGGCGCAGCCGACGTCGACCAGCAGCACCCTGGACGCGGTGATCCGCGCCAGTTCCGCCGCACCGCGGCCGACGGCGTCCGGTGTCACCACCCGCACGAGCCGGCGGAACCGGGGCGCGGCCGCCGGTCCACGGGCGCCGAGGACGTGCCGGGCGAAGACCCCCGCGACCGCGGTCCGTGCCGGACCGGGGACCACCAGGCCGGGCTCCGGTAGGACGTTGTCGCAGGCCACCACGGTCCGGCCGGTCGCCCGCAACAGAGCGAGCGCGTCCTGCTGGGCGTCGACGTTGCCGGCCAGCACGATCGGGTAGCGCACCCGGGCCCGGGCCAGCCGTCCGGCGTTGTGCAGCAGGACCGTCGGGTCGCTGCCGTCGGCGCCGCCGAGCAACAGCACCACCCCCGGGCGGCAGCTGCGCAGGTTCCGGACGTCGGCGGCCTCGAGGGGCCCGCTGTGCACGTGCACCACGTGCGAGCCGGCGGAGCGCGCCACCCGGTGCCCGGCCTCGGTCGACGCGAGCGTGTCGTTGCCGACGACGGCGAGCCGCAGCCCGCCGCCGGCCGAGGAGCACGCGAACAGCTCGGGCTGGGCGGTGCAGCCCGGCGGGCCGCACGCGGTGACCGCCCGGACCGCGGCGTCCATCCCCGCGAGCACGTCGGACGGGGTCGTGGGATGCTCGGCGAAGCCGGCGAGGCCGCCATCGGGATGGATCAGTACGGCCTTGGTCCAGGTAGAACCCACGTCCAGGCAGACCGATGCCGCCTGCGCTCCGGTGGGTGTCATGGAGGACGAGCCTACTGGCACGCCAGCGCAGCGGGCGCCGCCGCGAACGAGCGCATTGTGTGATCACCGGCCGTTCGCGAGCTTCGGGGATCTTCACCCGACCCGGTACGGTTCCGCGGTGACGGAGCACACAGCCACCCTCACTGCTTGATTCAGGAGATCCGATGCACGGACTCATGCAGCAGCGTCCACTCGCGCTGCCCCACGTCTTCCACCGGGCGGAGCAGTTGTTCGGGCACAAGTCGATCGTCACCGCGACCGCCGACGGCGAGGTGTCCACGACGATCGCGGAGTGGGCGCAGCGGGTCCGCCGGCTCGCCACGGCACTGGACACGCTGGGCATCAGCGCCGACGGGCGGGTGGCGACCTTCTGCTGGAACACCGGACGCCACCTGGAGCTCTACCTGGGCGCCCCCTGCACCGGGCGGGTGCTGCACACGCTGAACATCCGGCTGTTCCCCGAGCAGCTGGTCTACATCGCCAACCACGCCGAGGACGAGATCGTCTTCGTCGACCGTTCGCTGTTGCCGCTGCTGTGGCCGCTGGTGGAGAAGTTCGAGACCGTGCGGCACTACGTCGTGATCGACGACGGCGCGGACGCGGAGATCCCGGACGACCCGCGGATCCTCGACTACGAGGAACTGCTCGCCGCCGCCGAGCCGTACCAGGGGCGGTTCGAGGTCGCGGACGAGAACACCGCGGCGGCGATGTGCTACACGTCCGGCACCACCGGCAACCCGAAGGGCGTGGTCTACAGCCACCGCTCGACGGTGCTGCACTCGCTGATCACGCTGATCGCCGACGGGGCCGCGCTGTCCGAGCGCGACGTCGTGCTCCCGGTGGTGCCGATGTTCCACGCCAACGCCTGGGGCCTGCCCTACGGCTGCCTGCTGGCCGGCACGGACATCGTGTTCCCCGGGCCGAACATGACCCCGCAGGCGATCCTCGGGCTGCTCGCCGAGCACAAGGTCACGGTGACCGGCGGGGTCCCGACGATCTGGATGGGCGCGCTGCCGATGCTCGACGACTACGACCTCTCGTCGCTGCGCACGATCCTGTGCGGCGGGTCGGCGGTGCCGCGGGCGCTGTCGGAGGCCTACCGGGAGAAGATCGGGCTGCCGATGCTGCACGCCTGGGGCATGACGGAGACCTCCCCGATCGCGACGATGTCCACGGCCCGCTCGCACCAGGACGCGTGGGACGAGTCCACCCGGGCCGACGCGCGGGCCCGCCAGGGCCAGCCGGTGCCGCTGGTCGACATCCGGCTCATCGATCCGGAGTCCGGCGAGGAGCAGCCGTGGGACGACGCCGCGACCGGCGAGATCCAGGCCGCCGGCCCGTGGATCGCGTCCGAGTACTACCGCGGCGAGGGCGGCGGGGCACAGTTCACCTCCGACGGCTGGCTGCGCACCGGTGACGTCGCGTCGGTGGACCGCCACGGCTTCGTCCGGTTGGTCGACCGGACCAAGGACCTGGTCAAGTCCGGCGGCGAGTGGATCAGCTCGGTCGAGCTCGAGAACGAGATCATGGCCCACCCGAAGGTCGCCGAGGCCGCCGTGATCGCGATCCCGCACGAGAAGTGGGTGGAGCGGCCGCTCGCCTGCGTCGTGGTCAAGCCGGGCGAGACCGTGACGGCCGACGAGATCATCGAGTTCCTGACGCCGCGGGTGGCCAAGTGGTGGCTGCCCGACGCCGTCGAGTTCATCGACGAGGTGCCCAAGACCAGCGTCGGCAAGTTCAGCAAGAAGACGCTGCGCGACAAGTTCGCCGGCTACCAGATGGCCGGCCCGCAGGAGTGATCCCCCGCGCGGCGCCGGGAGCAGCCGATCCGGCTCTTCCCGGCGTCGCGCGGCTTCTGCCACCCTGGACCGGACCACCGCAAGGGAGCGGCCAGGGCGATGACCAGCAGATGAGCAGCAGCGGACCCACTCTCATCCAGTCGGTGCAGCGCGCGTTGCGGCTGCTCGAGATCGTCGCCGGGCACGACGGCCGGGCCAACGCCAAGGAGCTCTCCCGCGCGGCCGGGCTCTCCCTGCCGACGACCTACCACCTGCTGCGCACGCTGGCCCACGAGGGCTACCTGCAGCGGCTCGACGACGGCAGCTACGTCCTCGGGCACCGGCTGGACGTGGTGCTGCGCCACGGCAGCGCGTCACGCGCGATCGCCCAGGCCCGGCCCGCGCTGGAGTGGCTGCGCGACGAGCTGGCCAGCGCGGTCTACCTCGCGCTGTACGCGGACGGGGAGGTCGTGATCGTGGAGATCGTGGACAGCCCGAAGACGCCGCGGATCGACCTGTGGGTGGGCATCCACGACGCCGCGCACGCCACCGCGCTGGGCAAGTGCATCCTGGGTCAGCTGCCCGCGCAGGCCCGCGAGGAGTACCTCGCGGACCACCCGCTGCACGATCTCACCCCGCACACCGTCGTCGACCGGCGCAGGCTGCGGGACCGGCTGCCGCAGCCGGGCGCGGTCGCGGTCGACGACCAGGAGTACGCCGTCGGCATCCACTGCCTGGCCTCCGCGGTGGCGACGCCGGGCGCGGTCGGTGCGGTCGGGTTCGTGACGCCGGGTCGCGGCCGGACCGCCGCCGGGCCCCTGCGGCAGACCCTGACGGCCGGGGCGGCCCGGGTGTCCCGCGCGCTGGCGCTGCATTGACCGGAGTTCGGTGAGGCTGCCTTGACCTGGGCGTACACCATCTGAAATCCATGGCCTTCCACGGCTGTGCCGCAGGTCACAGGATCTCGTCATGGACAAGATCCCCCACGTGGTACCGCAGTGGGCGACCGACGCCCTGTCCGAGGTGTACGACCCGTGCTGCCGAGAGAAGGGCATCTCGGTCGTCGACATGGGCCTGCTGAGGTCCGTCACGGTGACCGACCGCCGCGCGCACGTCGAACTGCTGCTGACCTCGGGCTGGTGCCCGTTCGCCGCCCGGGTGCTCACCGAGGTCGAGGAGGCCATCGCCGCGCAGCCCGGCGTCGACTCGGCCGACGTCCGGATCGTCTGGGACGAGGCGTGGACCACCGACCGGCTCTCCCCCGACGCGGTCCGCAAGCTCCGGTTCCTGCCCGACCCCACCACCGTTCCCGACCGCGACGCCTACCTGGCGGCGCACCGCACCGAGGAGGCCTGCTGATGATCGGCGACGCGTTCGTCTTCGACGGGGTCGCGCACCCGTTCAACTTCAGCCCGAAGAACGCCTTCGGCAAGCCCGGCGAGATGTTCTCCAACCACCTCTACGCCTTCCACGCGACCCTCACCCCGGACGACGAGCCGAAGCTGTCCGCGGAGGAGTTCCTCAAGCAGTGGACACCGGCGGACATCCGGCAGATGGTCTACGACCAGTCCGACACCGACATGCTGGTGGCGATGCCGCTGCCACTCACCGACCTCTACCGCGACGGCCTCTCGCCGTGGGAGGAGTGCGCGGACCTCGCGTCCCGCGACCCCGACCGCACCGTCTTCTGGGGCTCGGTCAACCCGCTGGAGGGCCGCAGGGCGATCGACCTGATGGAGCGCCAGGTCGGCGAGTTCAATGCCAAGGCGTTCAAGTTCTACAACGTGCGCTACGACTACGGCTCACCGTTCCCGTGGCGGATGGACGACCCGAAGGTCGCCTTCCCGATCTTCGAGAAGGCCCTCGAACTGGGCGTCAAGGTGATCGGCGTGCACAAGGGCGTACCCCTGGGCCCGCAGCCGATCGAGCACACCCAGACCTGGGACATGGACGGTGCCGCGGCCAACTTCCCCGACCTGGACTTCATCATCTACCACGTCGGGCTGCCCTTCATCGACGAGACGTGCTGGCAGCTGATCCGCTACCCGAACCTGCACGCCTCGCTCGCCGCCACGATCAACTTCCTGGTCCGGGCGCCCCGGATGTTCGCCGAGATCCTGGGCAAGCTGCTGTTCTGGTGTGGTGAGGACAAGATCGTCTACGGCTCGGAGGCGCCGATCTTCCATCCGCAGTGGGCACTGAAGGCGTTCATGGACTTCCAGATCCCGCAGGACCTGTGCGACGGCTACGGCTACCCGCAGCTCACCGACCAGGCCAAGCGCAAGATCCTCGGTGAGAACCTGCTACGGCTGCACGGGATGGACGTCGAGGAGACGATCACGCGACTCGGCAGGCCGCAGGCGCACTGACCGGTCACGCGAGCGCCACCCGCGGCGCGGGGAGCCCCACGCACGACGGACTCGGGCCACGTGGCCTCAGCGAGTGGCGGCGAGCACGGTGGCGAGGTTCTCGACCCGCGTTCGCCAGGCCGCAACGGCCACGTCGCACTCCCCGGGCGGCGCAGCCGGGCCGGTCTGGGTCAGCAGCAGCCGCGCACCGTGCCCGGTGCCCGGCCTCAGCTCCCAGCGCACCCGGCCGGCCGGGCGGCCCTCCGACAGCCACTCGTACTCGAGCATCGCCGGCGGATCGACGGTGGTCACCGGACCCGCCGGCACCGCATCGACCGTCGCCGCGGCGGGCGCCGGGGCACCGATGGTGGCCGCCGGGCCCCCGATCGCCGCCCACGTCGCGTCGACGGGCCGGGTGAGCTGGCGCTCGAACCGGAGGGTCCACCCGTCGATGCGGGCCTCGACCGAGCCCTGGTCGAGGCCGAACCGCGCGACGAACACCTCGTGCGCGGCGATCATGTCGCCCGGCTGGGAGATCGGCGCGTCGGCGAGCACCTCGGCCAGCGCGCCGACGCACGCCGTCCAGCCCGCGGCGAAGCTCGCGGCTCCGGCATGGTCGTCGAAGGTGTGGATGAGGACCAGGACGCTGCCGGCACCGTCCGGGACGATCTCCCAGTGCAGGTGGTCGTCGCCCCAGGTGTAGGCGAAGATCTTCGGCGGGTCGAGGTCGGTGACCACGCCCTCGGTCTCGGGACCGTCGGACGCGTCATGTCCCGCGAACCTGATCACACCGCCCGCGCGCAGGTTCACCTCCACGGCGGACGGGAACCACCGGTCGAGGTGAGCAGGCTCGGTGATCGCGCGCCACAGCTTCTCCGGCGGGTGGGCCAGCCGCCGCTCCATGCGCAGCACGGAGCGGCCGTCGACGGTGCGCAGAGTCTCGCTCACGAGCCCTCCTCGCTGACGCTCGTCGGCCGCGTTCGCGGCGCTGCCGTGCCTGATGGTGAGCTCGCTCACGCTTCCTCCGCGGGATCGTCGGGCATGTCGTCCAGGTGCCGCTCGAGCGCGTCGAGCCGGTCGGCCCACATCCAGCGGTAGGGCTCCAGCCAGGCGTCGATCTCGGCAAGTGGCTCGGGCGCCAGCTCGTACCAGCGCCGCTGGGCCTCCGCGCGCACCCGGACCAGGCCGGCCTCGCGCAGCACCCGCAGGTGCTTCGACGTGCCGGGCTGGCTGAGCCCGAGCTGCTCGGTGAGCTCGCCGACGAGCCGCGGGCGCTCCCGCAGGAGATCCAGGATGCGGCGGCGGGTCGGTTCCGCCAGCGCGTCGAAGGCGGTCACACCACTGAAGATACCGGGTCAGCTATATAACCGCAATGGCATTCACAGTGCGGTCACCCCGCGGTGTCGACCGGCTCCTGGCCGTACTGCGCGGCGATCCGCCTGCCGAGCCGGGAGTGTCGCCGGCTGTAGAGGAAGTACACGCCGACCCCGATGATCATCCAGCCCACGAACCGGAGCCAGGTCTCGACCGACAGGCTCAGCATCAGCCACACACAGGCGAGCACGGACAGGATCGGCACCAGTGGGACGAGCGGGGTCCGGAAGCTGCGGGGCAGGTCCGGCCGGATCCGGCGCAGGATGACCACGCCGACCGACACCAGCACGAATGCGAACAGAGTGCCGATGTTGACCATCTGCTCCAGCTCGCCCGCCGGGAAGAAGGTGGCGGCGATCGCGACGACGACACCGACCAGCCACGTCGCCCTGGCCGGGGTGCCGTGCCTTCCGGTCCGGGACAGCGGGCGCGGCAGCAGGCCGTCACGCGACATGGCGAACAGCACCCGGATCTGGCCCAGCATGAGCACCATGACCACGGTGGTGAGACCCGCCAGTGCGCCGACCGCGATCACGGTGGCCGCCCAGTCCACCCCGAGCTGGGCGAACGCGGTGGCCAGGGTGGCCCGGGTGCCGTCGGGCTGGGTGGCGAGCTGGGTGTAGCTGACCATCCCGGTGAGGACCAGCGCGACGGCCACGTAGAGCACCGTGACGATCGCCAGGGAGCCCAGAATGCCGCGCGGCAGGGCCTTCTGCGGGTTCTTCGTCTCCTCCGCGGTGGTCGCCACCACGTCGAAGCCGATGAACGCGAAGAACACGATCGAGGCCGCGGCGAGCAGACCGTAGATGCCGAACGTGCTGCTGCCCTCGCCGCCGAGCAGCGACAACAACGACTGCTTGATGCCCGCCTCCGCCTCGGCGCCCTGCGCCGCGGGCGGGATGTAGGGGCTGTAGTTGTCGGCGTTGACGTAGCCGATCCCCACCACGACGACCAGCAGCACGATCGCCACCTTGATCGCGGTGAAGACCAGGCTGACCCGGCTGGACAGCTTCGTGCCCAGCGCGAGCAGGGTGGCGAGCACGACGACGAGCAGCAACGCACCCCAGTCCATGGTCAGGGCGCCCAGCTCGTACGCGGTCGTGACGTCCATCCCGAACTGGGAGAACGCCGTCTGCAGGTATTCCGACCAGCCCTTGGCCACCACGGCCGAGCCCACCGCGAACTCGAGCACCAGGTCCCAGCCGATGATCCACGCGATGAACTCCCCGAATGTCGCGTAGGAGAACGTGTACGCGCTGCCGGCCACCGGGACCGTCGAGGCGAACTCGGCGTAGCACAGCGCCGCGAGCCCGCACGCGATCGCGGCGAGCACGAAGGCCAGCGAGACCGACGGCCCGGCGCGATCACCCGCGGTGCTCGCCGCGAGCGTGAAGATGCCGGCGCCGACCACGACCGCGACCCCGAACACGATGAGGTCCCAGGTCGTCAGGTCCTTGCGCAGCCTGGTGTCCGGCTCATCGGTGTCCTGAATGGACTGTTCGACCGACTTCGTCCGCATGATGCCGAACTGCCTGCCCCCGACCGTCATGCACGGACGGTACGACGGCCGTCGCCGGGGGGCCAATGCTGGACGCGGCGGCGCCGCAACGATCCGGCGTCGGGGGCGCGGTGTCGCTCAGCCCGCGACGGGCGTGCGCTCGAGATCGGGCTCGAGGTAGATGACCCGGGCATCCGGGACGGCCTCGCGCACCCGGCGCTCGGCGCCGTCGATGGCCTGCGCCACCTCCTCGATCGACAGCCCCGGGGTGAGCGCGAGCTTGGCCGCGACGAGCAGCTCCTCGGGGCCCAGGTACTGCGTCCTGATGTGGATCACGCGTTGCACCCGCGGGTCCGCCTCGAGCTCCCCGGCGATCTTCGCCAGCACCGGCGGGGTCACGCCCTCACCGATCAGCAGGCTCTTCATCTCGATGATCAGGATGATCGCGATGACCCCGAGCAGGGTTCCGATGCACAGCGTTCCCACCGCGTCCCAGGCCGGGTTCCCGGTGAGCACGGTCAGCCCGACGCCGCCGAGGGCCAGGATCAGCCCGATCAGGGCACCGAAGTCCTCCAGCAGCACCACCGGCAGCTCCGGCACCTTGGACTGCCGGATGAACTGCCACCAGGTGCCGGCGCCCTTGAGGGGGCGGGACTCGACGATGGCGGTACGGAAGGAGAAGGACTCCAGCACGATCGCGACCAGCAGGATGATCACCGCGACGATCGGGGTGGTCAGCGGCTCGGGATGCTCCAGCTTGTGGATGCCCTCGTAGATCGCGAACACCGAGCCGAGGCTGAACAGCAGCAGGGCGACGACGAACGAGTAGAAGTACCGGTCCCGGCCGTAGCCGAACGGGTGCTCGGACGTCGCCGCCCGCTTCGCGCGCCTGCCGCCGAGCAGCAGCAGGCCCTGGTTCGACGTGTCGGCGACGGAGTGCACGGCCTCGGCCAGCATCGACGACGAGCCGGTGACGAGGTACCCGATGAACTTGGCCACCGCGATCCCGGCGTTGGCCAGTAGGGCCGCGATGATCGCCTTGGTTCCACCGCTCGCTGACACTGGTACTCCTAGCCGTTTCGAATCGCTCTCGGCGAGACCCTAACCGCCGGTGGGCGGCCCGCTCGCCCGTGCTCCGCGCTCTCGGGGCGCCTTCCCGGCAATCAGGAGAAGCCCGCGATCCGGGCGCACGATCGGCGTTCCGCGGAACCGCGTCACGCCCCCAGACCGTCGCTGGCCAGGAAGAGCTGGGTACCCGGCCTGGCCGACTCGATGACGATCCCGCGGTCCGTCGCGGCCAGGAACAGCGACCGCCCCCGATCCAGCTCGATGCCCCGCTCACCCGACCGCAGACACACCGCGCCCGCGGTGCAGACCAGGATCCGCGGCCCGCCGTCAGGCACGCGGATACCTTGCCGCGGCGCCGTGGCCACCTCGCAGCGGCGCAGCAGGAACTCGTCGGCAGGGGTGTCGTACCGGATCCAGTCGCACTCGGGCCGGCCGGTGCACACCGGCGGGGGGCCGGCCGTGAAGTCGAGCACCCGCAGCAGCTCCGGGACGTCCACGTGCTTCGGGGTCAGCCCGCCGCGCAACACGTTGTCGGAGTTGGCCATCAGCTCGACCCCCGCGCCCGCCAGGTAGGCGTGCAGGTTCCCCGCCGGTAGGTACAGCGCCTCACCCGGCTGCAGGACGACGCGGTTGAGCAGCAGCGCGGCCAGTACCCCGGCATCACCGGGGTAGCGCTCGGACAGCTCGAGGACGGTGCGGGCCTCGGCCTGGAACTCGCCGTCCGCGCCCGCCAGCCGGATCGACCCCCGCTGCAGCGCCGGCACGAGCTCGTCGAGTACCGACTGCGGCAAGGTGATCCACGTCGTGAACAGTGCCCGCAGGCCGTCCGGCCCCGGCTGAGCGGCGAGCAGATCCGTATACACCGCCAGCTCGGGCACGTCCAGCGCCCTCAGCAGGCGCACACTCGTCATGGGATCGCGGAAGCCGACGAGCGCGTGGAACTCGGTGAGCGCGCAGATCACCTCCGGCTTGTGGCTGGCGTCCCGGTAGTTGCGGTCAGCAGCGTCCACCGGGATCCCGGCGGCGTTCTCGCGCTCGAACCCGCTGGCGGCCTGCTCGGCGCTGGGATGGGCCTGCAGGCTCAGCGGCTCGTCCGCGGCGAGCACCTTGAGCAGGAACGGGAGCCGCCCGTCCCAGCGCCCGGCCCGATCGTGGCCCAGCAGCCGCTTCGGCTCGGCCGCCACGGCGTCGAGCAGGGAAATGGTGCGCCCGTCGGGATGCACCAGGTGCGACGGATCGGCCGGATGGGCCCCGAGCCACAGTTCGGCCTGCGGGTGCGGCGAGGGCACCGGCTCGCCGAGGAGCTCCGCGATCACCGTCCGCGACCCCCAGGCGTAGGGCCGTACTGGATTGTCCAGTAGCTCCACCGTGCTCGGTACTCCTCGTCGGGGCCGGCGCTCAGGCCGGCTCGATGGTGCGGGTGGCCAGTCCCAGATATACCGCCCCGACATCGAACCGGGAGGCCAGCACAGCCGCCCGCAGCAACGCGGCGTGCCGGGTCCCGCGGGCGATCTCGTCGACCGGATGCAGCAGGTCCGCGGCCGGCCAGCTCCGGCCGGTGCGCCGCAAGGTGACCTGGTGCGGGTCGTCCTCCCCGGTCGCGAGCAACACGAGCCGCGGCGGCGGAACCTCCGCGCCGGCGGGCGGATCGTCGAACGGGTCGTGGAAGACGTCGTTCCCGGCCGCGGCCGCCGTCAGGGCACGCAGCAGCCCGGTCACGGTGGCGGCCTGCGCCACGTCCGAGGCGTGCGCCACGACGCCGGCGTGCGTGGCGAGCGCGATCGCGGCGTGCTCGGCGACCGCGGCCGCGAGGGAGTCGGCGCCCCATAGCAGCGGAATGTGCTCGGCCAGCCGCAGGGCCAGCGACTTCGCCGGGTTCATGAACGGCTCGTGACCGGGCTGGTCGCGCTCGGCCTCCGCGTCGAGCTCGTCGGCCAGCGCGTCGAGGCCCGGATCGAGCGGAGGGTCGAGCAGGTCGAGCGCCGACACGGTGACCAGCCCGGCGGCCAGCGCGCGAGGCAGGTCCAGCCCCGGCGGCACCGGGATCCGCGGCTCGATCAGACGCACCCGCCCGGCGCCGGCCGACGCCACCGGCCCGTCGCCGGGAGCCGACAGGACGACCTCGGCGCCACGCCGCACCGAGCGGGCCACGCTGTCGGCCAACTCGGCGTCGTTGGCGTCGGCGGTGTGGGCCAGCACGACGTCGAGCGGCCCGATCCAGCTGGGCGCGGTGTCGGCGAGCACCACCGGAACCGGACAACCCGGCCCGAGCAGCGCGGCAAGGATGCCGGCGGCCGAGACCGACGCGCCCGGGCGGCGCAACAGCACCAGGGCGCGGGGACGGTGACCGCTCAGCTGTGCGAGGCCGGCCTCCTGCGCGCCCTGGGCGGCGGACCGGACCTGGGCCCCGGCGGTGGCCGCCGCACGCAGCACGCCGGCGGTGTCGATGGCAGCCAGCGCGCTCGGGTCGGCCAGCAGGGTGTCGTCGAGCACGGCTCACCCGCCGCCGTTGGGGTCCATAGCCTCATCCAGCAACAGCACCGGGATGCCGTCGACGACGGGGAAGCGGCGGGCACACGACGTGCAGGTCAGCAGGTCGGCCTGCGGGTCGTCGGGCGTGCCGACGACGAGCGGGGCGTGGTCGTCACACGGACACGCCAGGATCTCCAGCAGCTGCGGGTCGAGCTGAACGGCCACGGTCTTCCTCTTTCCACTGACGAGCTGATCGGCGGCGTGTACCGCGATGCTGCCAGGTGCAGCGGGTCGCCGCCGGGTCCGTCCGGGTACGCCCCGGTGTGTGCACCGGGGGCCGCGGACGGGTTTTCAGGCGCGGACGATGCCGAGCACGTCGTCGCGCAGCGCGACGACGGCGTCAACGTCCGCAGCCTCGACGTTGAGCCGCAGCAGCGGCTCGGTGTTGGAGGCGCGCAGGTTGAACCACGATCCGTCGGGCAGCCGGACGGTGAGCCCGTCCAGCTCGTCGACCTCGACGCCGTCACGGCCCGCGTAGTGCTCCCGGACCGCCGCGACCCTCCCCGCCTGGTCCTGCACCGTCGAGTTGATCTCACCGGAGGCGGCGTAGCGGCTGTAGTCGGCCATCAGTGCCGAGAGCGGGCCCTCCTGCTCACCGAGCGCGGCGAGGACGTGCAGGGCGGCCAGCATCCCGGAGTCGGCGCGCCAGAAGTCGCGGAAGTAGTAGTGCGCGGAGTGCTCACCGCCGAAGACGGCACCGGTCTCGGCCATCGTCTGTTTGATGAACGAGTGCCCGACGCGGGTGCGCACCGGCCGGCCACCGTGCTCGGCGACGATCTCCGGCACGGCCTGCGAGGTGATCAGGTTGTGGATCACCGCGGCATCGGTCTCGCCGTTCGCCCGGGCCCTGGCCAGCTCGCGGACGGCGACCAGCGCGGTGATCGCGCTCGGGCTGACGGGCTCACCCCGCTCGTCGACGACGAAGCAGCGGTCGGCGTCGCCGTCGAAGGCAAGACCGATGTCGGCACCCTCCGCGAGGACCTTCTTCTGCAGGTCGACCAGGTTCGCCGGGTCCAGCGGGTTGGCCTCGTGGTTCGGGAACGTGCCGTCGAGCTCGAAGTACAGCGGCACGATCTGCAGCGGCAGCGGGCCGAGGACCTCGGGGACGGTGTAGCCACCCATGCCGTTGCCGGCGTCGACCACGACCCGCAGCGGCCGCAGGGCGGACAGGTCCACCAGCCCGCGCAGAAAGGCCGCGTACCCGGCGAGCATGTTCTGCTGCGTGACGGTGCCGGGGGTACTCGTGCCCCGCGGGACGCCCTGCTCCACGGCCGCGCGGATCTGCGCCAGGCCGGTGTCCTGCCCGATGGGGGCGGCCCCGGCCCGGCACAGCTTGATGCCGTTGTACTGCGCCGGGTTGTGGCTGGCGGTGAACATCGCGCCCGGGACGCCGAGCGTGCCCGAGGCGAAGTAGAGCATGTCGGTGCTGGCCAGGCCGATGTTCACGACGTCGAGGCCCTGGCCGGTGACCCCCTCGGCGAACGCGGCGGCAAGACCGGGCGAGGAGTCGCGCATGTCGTGGCCGACGACCGCGGTGGTCGCGCCCTCGCCGGACAGGATCCGGGCCAGCGCCGCCCCGACGTCCCGCACGGTCGCGGCGTCGAGCTGCTCACCTACGACACCGCGGATGTCGTAGGCCTTCATGATCGCGGACAGGTCTGGCACAGCGCCGACCCTATCGGGCGTCGCCACCGGGCGAGGGCCGAGCTACCCCTCGGTCGGGCCCGGGAGCACCCGCAGGTGCCCACGCCGGCCGGTGCCGGTGGTCGGGGCGGCCTCGATCGGCCGGTCGGCCCGGCCCGCCTCCCGCACCGCCTCGGCCAGCGCGGTCAGGTCGTCGTTCGTGTGCTGCGGGGGCGCGAACTCGCCCTCGAACCGCACCACTTCCCACCCACGCGGCGCGGTCAGCCGGTGGGCGTGCGCCGTGCACAGGTCGTAGGAGTGGGGCTCGGCCTGGGTGGCCAGCGGCCCCACCACCGCCGTCGAGTCCGCATAGACATAGGTGAGCGTGGCCACCGCGAGCTCGGTGCACCCAGTCCGCGAACACCTCCGCACGCTCAGCACGGGTCCGACGATAGCGCCTGAAGGCCCCCATTCGGGGCTGCGACGCGCGACCGCTTCGGGGACGCTTCGGTCGTACGATTCACGGGTGACGACCGCACGCCGCACCCGGCGTCGCTCCCCCCGCCGGCGGGACCGGCGGGGCCGCGGGCTGCGCGGGTTGTTGTATCCCCCCTCGATCCCGGCCACGAAGACACGCGCCGAGAAGTTCGACGCGATGGTGCTCGAGGCCCTGGAGCCGATCGAGCAACGCTGGGCGGCCGAGCTGGCCGACCTCGACCTCGCAGTGGACGAGGTACCCGAGGTGGACGAGACCTCACCGGACGACGTCGTGTGGGGCACGGGTATGCTGGCCGACGTCGGTGTGCCGCTGGCACAGCTCGTCCCGGCCGGGGTCGACCCGGACGGGCTGCCCTCGCGGGCCCGGATCGTGCTCTACCGCAGACCCCTCGAGGCTCGGGCGCGCGGCGGTGCCGACCTGGCGGACCTGCTGCACGAGGTGCTGGTCGAGCAGGTGGCGGAGTACCTCAACATCGAGCCGGACGCCGTGGACGGCGGGGGCGAGTAGGCGGGCGCGGGAACGTCAGGCCCGCCCTTGCAGCGACGTTGGGCCCCCGCCCCGTGCCGCCGGTCAGTGACCTGCCGCGCCCTGCGGCCCGGCCCGATGCTCAGCCTGCGGCACGCCGCAGCCGGCGGCGCTCCCGCTCGGAGAGCCCGCCCCAGATGCCGAACCGCTCGTCCTGCGCGAGCGCGTACTCCAGGCACTCGGCCCGGACCTCGCAGCCCGAGCAGATGCGCTTGGCCTCGCGCGTCGAGCCGCCCTTCTCCGGGAAGAACGCCTCCGGATCGGTCTGGGCGCACAGCGCCCGTTCCTGCCAGTCCTGCTCGGTCGCCGCCCCCGGATCATCCAACATCTCAATCAAGCTCGGTGCGTCGACACCGCCCGTCGCCCCGACAAGCGTTAGTGTCTGAGTGATCACGTTCACCCGCCCACCTTCCCCGCGCCCCCGGCGAATGACACCGATGTAAGTACAACGCTGTGGTTCAAGGTTGGCAAGCGGGAGCTGCCAACCGGGTGACGGAGTCCACCCGGTCGGTCGCCCATTCGGCACAATGGTCACGTGCGTGGTGTGTCTGCCCGAATCAGCCCGTGGTTCCTGCTACTCCTGGGGGTGGCGGCCGCCGGTGGAGCTCTGACGGTCGTCGGGGGATCGTCGGTGACGCTGACCGCGGGCATCGTGCTGCTGGTGCTCGGCGGCTGGGCCGTGTCGCTGTGCCTGCACGAGTTCGCGCACGCCGCCGTCGCCTACCGCAGCGGTGACACCTCGGTGCGCGACAAGGGCTACCTGACCCTCGACATCCGCCGCTACACCGATGTCGGGCTGTCCTTCGTGCTACCCATGGTGTTCCTGCTGCTCGGCGGCATCCCACTGCCGGGCGGCGCGGTCTGGATCAACCACTGGGCGATCCGCTCCCGGTTCGCGCGCAGCATGGTCTCGTTCGCCGGACCCGGGACGAACCTGGTGCTGGGCGTGGTCCTCACCGTCGCGGTGGCGACGGTCCCGATGCCGATCGGGCTGGCCGTGGGGTTGTCCTGCCTCGCGTTCATCCAGGTGCTGGCGTTCTTGCTGAACATCCTGCCCGTCCCCGGGCTCGACGGGTTCGGCGTGCTCGAGCCCTACCTGTCCGAGGGCGCCCGGCAGCTCTCCGCGAAAGTGCGACCGTGGGCGCCGATCGTGCTGTTCCTACTGATCATCGGCCTGCCCGGCGTCGCCCGGCTGTTCTTCGACCTGGGCGGCTTCGTGTTCGCCGTCATCGGCGGCGACCCCGTGCTGGCGAACGCCGGCTACGGCGAGCTGCTGTTCTGGCGCTGACCCAGCCACCTCCAGCAGCCTGGATGCTGCTCGGATCCGGTGCCACGAGCAGCCCGCTGATCGCGTCGGTCAGGTGCGCGCGAGCCGGGCCTGCGCCGCGGCGATCATCGTGGGCACCGTGTCGCTGTCCTCGGGCAACGCGTCCACCGGCCACCAGCGCAGGTCCACCGACTCGTCGCTGATCCGCGGCACCGCCCCCGCCGGCGCGCGCACCAGGTAGCGGACGTCGAGATGGCGGGTCGGCAGCCCGAGCGAGCACGTCACCGGATGCACGTCGAGATGCAGCGGCTGCGGGGAGATGACGAGCCCGTCGATCCCCGACTCCTCGGTCGCCTCGCGCAACGCCGCGTCGCGCAGGGTGGCGTCGCCCGGCTCACAGTGCCCGCCGAGCTGGATCCAGCGGCCTACCCGCGGGTGCAGCGTCAACAGCGTGTGCTCCCCCGACGCGTCGAGGACCAGGGCCGACGCCGTCAGGTGCCCGGGCTCGCAGGACCGGGAGCAGGCGTCGTCGGGACGCGCGTCGAGGAATGCCAGCAGCGCGTGCTGCAGTGCCCGCTGCCCGTCGTTGGGCGCGGTCCACTCACGAAGCGCGGCCGCCGCCGCGGCCGGGGCTACCACGCCGTCACCGGGCCGTCACCAGGCCGCGTCACCACGCGCTCACCACTCCACGAGCCCCACAGCCGGGTCCCGCGGCGGGCGCGGAGTGAGCGGCTCGCCCGGCACACCGACTGCGACCGCCCCGAGCGGCTGCCAGTCGTCCGGCAGCCCGAGCGCGGCTCGCACCACATCCGGCGCGAAGATCGTCGACCCGATCCAGCACGAGGCCAGCCCCTCCGCCGCCAGCGCGACGAGAAGCGACTGCACCGCCGCCCCACCCGCCACGGTGAACATGTCCCGCTCCGCCGCCCTCCGCTGCGCGTCGGGGTAGTCATGAGCGCCGTCGCCGGCGCGGAAGGCCAGGACCAGCTCGGGTGCCCGGCGCAGCAGGTCGCCGCGGGCGACCCGGCGTGCGACCTCGTCGGCCGGGCGACCGTCGGCCTCGAGGTCGGCGCGCCAGCGCGTGGCCATCGCGTCGAGCAGCGCGGTGCGCCGGGCCGGGTCGCGAACCCAACCGAAGCGGAACGGCGTGCTGTGGTGCGGCGCCGGGGCGGTGAGCGCGACCCCCACCGCGCGGCGCAGCGCCTCGGCGTCGACGGGCTCGTCGGCGAACACCCGGGAGCTACGCCGCATGAGGACGGCCTCCCGCCTGCCCTGCGCGAGCGCCTCGTCGGTGCCGAGCCAGAACATGTCCTCGTCCAGGGGGCGCACCAGGTCACGCGCGCACGAGCCGTCGTCGGCGACCCGCAGGCCGCGCACCACCGCGACCGGGAGCCCGCCGAGCTTGCCCTTGGCCAGGTCGGCCGCGGCCGCGACCTCGTCGGCCAGCGCGACCTCGGTGACGACGAGCTCGTTGCCCTCGGCATCGACCGCACCGCCGTAACGGTGCAGCACCGTCATGCCGGCCGCGCCGATGGCGACGTCGGTCTGCCCGATCCGCCAGGTGCGGCCCATCGTGTCGGTGACGACCACCGCGACGTCGACGCCGAGCAGCAGCTTGAGCGCGCCGCGCAGGCGCTCGGCGCTCGCGTCGGGGTCGGCGGGCAGCAGCGCCAGCTCGTCGCGGCGGACGTTGGAGGCGTCGATGCCCGCGGCCGCCTGCACCAGACCCAGCTTGCTCGCGACGATCAGGGTCCTGCCGCGGCGGGCGAGCACCCGCTCGGTCTCGGACTCGACCAACCGGCGACGCAGCGCGTCGCGCTCCTCCGGATCGGTGGGCGCCGGGACCAACCGGCCCTCCACCTTGGAGACGATCTTGCTGGTGACCACGACGACGTCACCGTCCGCCAGCCACGGCATCGCCCGTGCCAGCGCAGCGGCCAGGTCGTCGCCGGGGCGGAACTCGGGCAGCCCCCGGACCGGGAGCACCCGCAGGCCGTCCGGCGCGGCGTGGTCCCCCACCGGTGCCACCGGCGTCTCAGCCAACCCCGACCCCGGCGAGCTCCAGCGCCCGGCGGACCATCTCCGCGGTGGCGTCGACGTCGGTCATCAGCAGTGGCACCGAGCGCACCTCGGCCCCGGGCAGCTCGGCGGTGTCACCGGTGTGCACGAGCCAGCCGTCGAGCAGCCCGCCCTCGCCGCGGCCGCCGTAGTGCCGGCCGACCGCCTCGGCGGTCGTCTCCACACCGATCGCCGACAGGCACGCGTCGGCCATGCCGCGTAACGGCCGGCCACCCACGATCGGCGACAGCCCGACGATCTTCGCCGGGGTAGCGACGAGAGCCTGCGCCATACCCGGCACGGTGATCATCGTCCCGATGCTGACCACCGGGTTCGACGGCGCAACCAGGATCACGTCGGCGGCGGCGATGGCCTCACGCACCTCGGGCAGCACACCGGCCTCGTCGGCACCGACGGACGCGAACCGGTGCGGGGTCGGCTTGGCCTGGTGGCGCACCCACCACTCCTGGAAGTGGATCGCCTTGCGCGCCGACGAGCCCGGCTCCGCATCCGGGTCGTCGATCACGACGTGGGTCTCCACCCGGTCGTCGGTGACGGGCAGCAACCGCACCCCGGGCTGCCAGCGGTGACACAACGCCTCGGTGACCTGTGACAGCGGGTAGCCGGCCCGCAGCATCCTGGTGCGCACCAGGTGCGTGGCCAGGTCACGGTCGCCGAGCCCGAACCAGGTCGGGTCGGCCTCGTAGGCGGCCAGCTCGTCGCGCACCGCCCAGGTCTCCCCGGCCCGGCCCCAGCCGCGCTCGGGGTCGATGCCGCCGCCGAGGGTGTACATGCACGTGTCGAGGTCAGGGCAGATGCGCAGCCCGTGCAGCCAGATGTCGTCCCCGACGTTCACGACCGCGGTGATCTCATGATCACCCGTTCCGGACCCGACCGCGGGCAACCCCAGCGCGGCCTTGACCCCGAGTAGGAACCGGGCACCGCCGACCCCGCCGACCAGCACGACGACCTTCACGGGAAACGAGCCTACGACGCCGCGCCGACACTCAGTCGGGCAGCACCGCCGCGATGGCGTCGACGATCTCGTCGGCCTCCGGGTCGGTGCGCGGGCGGAACCTGCCGACGACCCGGCCGTCCGGGCCGACCAGGAACTTCTCGAAGTTCCACTGCACGTCGCCGGCCTCGCCCAGGGCATCGGAGTGCACCGCGAGCCGCTGGTAGAGCGGGTGCCGCCCGTCGCCGTTGACGTCGGTCTTCGCGGTCAGCGGGAACGTGACGCCGTAGGTCGCCGAGCAGAACGTGCCGATCTCCGCCGCGGTACCCGGCTCCTGGCCGGCGAACTGGTTGCACGGCACGCCGAGCACCGTGAAGCCCTGCCCGCCGAACCGCTGCTGCAGGTTCTCCAGACCGGTATACTGCGGGGTCAGCCCGCAGCGCGACGCGACGTTGACGACGAGGACGGCCTTGCCCTCGACGAGGGCCGGGTCGAGCGGCTGGCCGTCGAGGGCGGTGAGATCGGTGCCGAGCAGAGACATGATCGCCAACCTACGCCCCGGGAAGGACGGCCTCGATCGCCTCCACGATCTCCCAGCCCTCCGGCTCGACGCCCGGCCGGAACCGGCGCACGACCGCGCCGTCGGGGGCGATCAGGAACTTCTCGAAGTTCCACGCCACGTCGCCGGCCTCGCCGTCGTCGTCACGCGCCCGCACCAGCTTCGCGTACAGCGGGTGCCGGCGCTTGCCGTTCACCTCGATCTTCTCGGTCAGGGGGAACGTCACGCCGTAGGTCGTCGTGCAGAACTCGGCGATCTCGGCCGGGGCCCCCGGCTCCTCCTCGGCGAACTGGTTGCACGGCACGCCGAGAACGGTGAGGCCGCGGTCGGCGAAGCGCTCGTGCAACCGCTGCAGGCCCGCGTACTGCGGGGTGTACCCGCAGCGCGACGCGACGTTGACGACCAGCACGGCCCGCCCGGCGAGCACCGCCGGATCCAACGCGCCCCCATCCAGCGCCCTGGGAAACTCCACGCCGCACGCTAACCCACCTGCCCCACAGCCCGTCGTCGAGCCTCAACGCGCCCTTGGCTGGGCGCTCACACGCACCGGGACTCGCGTTGTGGACCCTTATCGCGCTGAACGCCCGACCCCAGGCGCGTTGTGGAGGCAGGACGCGCTCGCGGTCAACCCCCTGGATCGCGTTGTGGATGGTCGGCCCATCAGACGGGATCTGTGGATGGCGTGTTCGACAGATCCAACCGCTCGTTCCACGGTCTGGGAATGAGGACACGGAGTGGACGGATCCCGGTGTCCCGGGGGATCGGAGGCGGTCGCCGCCGGCTGGTTGACCCCCGGGCAACTGCGGGGGCCCACGGTGAAGCGCCTGTTCCGAAACACCTATGTCCTGGCAGGGGTGAGCGTGACTCACGAGGTGTGGTGCGCGGCCGCCACGCCGGCCTGCCAGGGCATGCGGTGATCACCGGCCGATCCGCCGCCACCATCAGGGGCGTCTCGCTCGCCTGGCCGGAAGACCCCGTCGAGGTGATCGCGCCTCTGGATTCCCGGCCTATCCGGCGCCGCGGTCTCGATGTGCGCCGCACCGACATCGGACCGGACGACTGGGCGCCCTGGGGACAAGGCCGGCCGGCCACCCCGCAGCGGATGGCACTGGACCCGCTGCTCGATCGCCCGCTCCCCGACGCCGTCGCCGATCTGGACGCCGTGCTGCGGGCCCGCTTCGTCTCCGCGGACGAGATCCGGAGGCTGGTCGCGGGCCGATCGGACAACGGGATCGTGGCGGCCCGACGTGCCGTCGGCCTCACCGATCCGCGTGCGGAGTCACGCCCCGAGTCGAGGGTGCGGGTGTGGCTCGTCCTCGACGGGCTGATGCCCGAGCCGTAGTACTGGATCTGCGACAGCAACGGCCGGATCGCCCGCACAGATCTGGCGTTACCCGAGGAGCAGGTCGCGGTGGAGTACGACGGCGACTGGCGTGACGGCGAACTGTGGGCGCTCAACCGTGATCGTGACCGGCTGAACCGGGTGCAGGCGGCCGGCTGGGAGGTCGTCTTCGTCACCGCCGCGCTGTTGCGCGACCCACCCCGCATGCTGCACCTGATCCGCAACGCCCTCGCCCGCCGACAGGCACTGCGTCCGGTCTCCACGACACCGCTGGCGGGCTGACAGCGTTACGGCTCCACGACGCGGGCTGCACGCACGACCGCACAGCGTTACGGCTCCACAGCGCGGCACCGTGCGGGCAGCTCAGATGGCGCGGTGGTCGCGGGGGGAGAATCTCGGGCCGAAGCGGGGGCGTCGGAAGCCCGACAGCTCGACGTAGCGCACTGCGCGCTGGCGCTGCGGAGCGTACGGGGCGAGCACGGCGAGCATCCCGGCGTCGTCGAGGGGGCGGCCGACCAGTGCCCAGCCGACCAGCGTCGGGATGTGGAGGTCGCCGAAACTCACCGCGTCCGGGTCGCCCCAGACCCGCTGGGCGATCTCCGCGGCGGTCCACACCCCGATCCCGGGAACCCTGCGCAACAGTTCGCGGCCCGCCTCGCCGCCCAGCGTCGCGGCGTCCTCCAGCCGGTGCGCGACCGCCGCGGCAGCCAGGATCGCCCGCCTCCGGGCGGAGTCGACCCCGGCCCTGTGCCACTCCCAGTCCGGCACCGCGCGGATCTGGGCGGGCGTCAGCGGGACGCGCATGCCGGAGGGGATCAGCTCGGCGGGTCCGGGCGCCCGGTCGCCGAAGCGCCGGCACAGCTCACGCCAGGACCGGCGCGCCTCGACCCCGGTGACCTTCTGCTCGAGCACGGCCGGGACCAGCGAGTCCCACACCCGGCGGCTCGACCCCAGCCGGATCCCCGGCATCCGGCGCGCCGCGTCCTCGACGAGCGGGTGGTGCGCGACGAAGGCGCTCGGGTCGTCGTCGGCGCCCAGCAGCGCGGGCAGTCCGTCGAGCACCCACTGGGCGCCGGCGCCCCAGGCGTGGGCGACCACGGTGCCGTCACCGCGACGGTGCAGCCGCATCGTCGCGGGCCCGTCCGGGGTGCTCGTCACCCGCCAGATCGCCGAGCCCTCGCCGACCGAACGCCACGTCGGATCGCCCTTCCCGCGACGCAGCGGGGCCAGCACGCCGGACAGGTCCAGCCGGAACGGCGGGAGCCACTCCCGGGTGCTACTCGACATCAGGCGAGAAACGTACCCCGTGCGGCGGCAGCACCACGTCCGGCCAGACCCGCGCACCGGCGCGCAGCTCGCAGCGCGCCCCGATCACCGCCCGGTCCCCGACGATCGCATCGACCAGGATCGCGCCGTCCCCGACCTGCGCGCCCCTCCCGAGCACCGAATGCTCGACCACCGCACCCGCGCCGACCACCGCACCGTCGAAGAGCATCGCGCCCTCCACCCGCGCACCGGCCCCGATCCGCACACCCCGGCCAACGGTCGTGCCCCCGGACACCCGCGCGCCGTCGGCGATCCGGGCCCCGTCCAGCACCAACGCCTCCCCGGTCGGCCCGGGCAGCGCGGCCGACGGCGCGATGCCGCGGACCAGGTCGGCCGAACCGTGGACCAGGTCGGCGGGTGTTCCCATGTCCCGCCAGTACGCGGTGTCGACGTGCCCCGACACGCGCGAACCCGCGGCGAGCAGTTCGGGGAAGGTCTCCCGTTCCACCGAGACCGGCCGGCCCTCCGGGATCGCCTCGATCACCGAGCGGCGGAAGACGTAACAGCCGGCGTTGATCTGGTCGGTCGGGGGGTTCTCGGTCTTCTCCAGGAACTCCAGGACCCGTCCGTCGCCGTCGGTGGGCACACAGCCGTAGGCCCGTGGGTCCGGCACCCGGACCAGGTGCAGGGTGACGTCGGCGTCCGTGCGGCGGTGCGTCGCGACGACGGCGCCGAGGTCGGTGCCGGCCAGCACGTCACCGTTGAAGACCAACACGTCGTCGGTGGTCAGGAACTTCGAGACGTTGCGGATCCCGCCGCCGGTGCCGAGCGGGACCTCCTCCACCACGTAGCTGATCTCCAGCCCGAGCGCGGCACCGTCCCCGAAGTGGTCGGCGAAGGTCTCGGCCAGGTACGACGTCCCCAGCACGACGCGGCGCACGCCCGCGGCCCGGATCCGGGACAGCAGGTGGGCCAGGAACGGCACGCCCGCGGTGGGCAGCATCGGTTTCGGGGCGGAGAAGGTCAACGGCTGCAGCCGGGTCCCCTTGCCGCCGACGAGTACCACCGCTTCGACGTCGTCCAGCACAGCGGATCCTCCGTTTCGTCCCTGCGGTTCGTCCCTGCGGTTCGTGTCTACGGCTTCAGCGGGTGGCCCGCCGGACGGCCACGGCCGCCCGTACCCGCAGCGCGAGTCCGAGCATTGCGCGCAGCGGGGCCCAGCGCGCCCCGCGGTGCCGGTCGGCCAGGTAGCGGTAAGCACTGCGGTGGTGCTCGGCGAGCATCCGCGCCGAGACGTCGGCCCGGGTCGTCGAATGCCCTCCGGTGTGGACGACCTCGGCGCCCGGCACGTAGATGTTGAGCCAGCCGGACCGCTGCAGCCGGTCACCGAGGTCCACGTCCTCGAAGTACATGAAGTACCGCGGGTCGAAGCCGTCGACCGAATCGAATGCCGCCCGGCGCAGCAGCAGGCAGGAGCCCGACAGCCAGCCGGCCGGGCGTTCGGTGATGGTCTCGTCGGACTGGCGGTACTGCCGCGTCCACGGGTTGCCCGGCCACACCCGCGACGCCACCGCATGCCCGGCCCCGCGGCCGAGCGAGGGCAGCAACCGGGCCGACGGGTAGATGAAGCCGTCCGGCTGGCGGATCAGCGGGCCGAGCGCGCCCGCGCGGGGCCAGCGCCGGGCCGCGGCGAGCAGCGCGTCGATCGAGCCCTCGCCCCACACGAGGTCCGGGTTGGCGACGACGACCCAGCCGACCTCGGGGCCGAGCTCGGCGACGCCCCGGTTCGCGGCGGTGCCGTAGCCGACGTTCTCGCCGATGCGCAGCAGGTCCACGCCCGCACGTTCGGCGGCCCGCTCGGGCGCCCCGTCGACCGATCCGTTGTCGGCCAGCACCACCCGCAGGGGCCGGTCGGTGGCGCCCTTCAGCGAGTCGAGGAAGGTGTCCAGGGTCTCCCCCGGCGAGTACGTGACGGTGACGACGGCGAGCTCGTCGCCATAGTCCCGGGGGGCTGGATCCACGGCGGGCAACCCTAGCTCCGAGCGCGCTCAGTCATCGGTCGGGTCCACGCCATCGAGTTCCGCGAGCGCTTCGGTGGCGTTGCGGTCACCTGCGTTCGTGCCCGCCACGAGGTGCTCGCGGGCCTCGTCGCGGCGTCCCTCGTCGGCCAGGAACCGGCCCAGCGCGTAGGCCGACCCCGGCTCGCGGTGGCGGCGCGCCTCCCGGAACTCGCGCTCCGCGGCCGCGGCGTCATCCCGGACGTCCAGCAGGAACCCGCCGTACGCGATGTGTGCACGCAGCGCCCCGAGCGCGCCGGCGCGGCGGTAGAGCTCCTCGGCCTCGTCGTCGCGACCCCCGGCCGCGCGCACGTCCGCCAGCGCCACGACGGTGTCGGGGCGCGCGTCGTCGGCGTACCGCTCGGCCACCTCGACGGCCGCGGGCAGGTCGCCGTCCTCCAGGTGGAAGGCGACGAGGTTGTCGGGCGCCAGCTCGTCGCCGGCGTCGGCCGCCCAGATCAGCATCTGCACGGCCTCGCCGGGGCGGCCCTCGGCGCGCATCAGGATCGCGAGGTCGTTGGCCGCGGCGAGCTCGCCGTGGTCGAGCGCGAGCCGCAGCGCGTCCTCCGCCCGGCCCGCATCGCCGAGCTCGGCGAGTGCCACCCCGAGCCGGCCGGCGAACTCCGGGTGGCCGCGCTCGACCAGCTGCCCGAGCCACTCGGCCGCGGCGTGCCAGCTGCCGCTGTCGAGGTAGGCACGGGCCAGCAGGCCGGGCGCGGACGGCTCACCGGTCGCGACGGCGTGCCGCAGGACCTCGACGGCCTCGAGGGCCCGGTCGCGCTCCAGGAGCTCGCGGCCCTGCTGGGACAGCGGTTCGGTCATTCCCGGCCCTCACTCGATCAGGTGAGGAATCAGGTTCTCACCGGCCGAGCAGCGCGTCACGCTCCGACGCGAACGCCGCGGTCAGTGCGGCGCGCCACGGCCGGGGCGGGGTCAGCCCGGCCCGCCGCCACGCGTCGTCGCCCAGCACCGAGTAGGCCGGCCGCGGCGCGGGCCGGGGGAACCGGTCGGTACCGCAGGGGCTGACCCGCTCCGGGTCCGCACCCACCTCGGCGAAGACCGCACGGGCCAGGCCGAACCAGGTGGTCTCGCCACCGCCGGCGTAGTGCAGAGCCCCACCCGGGATGTCCGCCCCGCCCAGTTCGACGAGCGCCGCTGCGAGATCGCCGGTCCACGTCGGACTGCCCCGCTGACCGTCGACGACCTGCGGGTCGCGGCCCTCGCGCGCCAGCCGGGCCATCGTGGACACGAAGTTCGCGCCGCCCCGGCCGTAGAGCCATGCCGTGCGCACCACGTGGTGGCGGGGCGAGGCGGCGAGCACCGCCTGCTCGCCGGCCAGCTTGCTGGCGCCGTAGACGGTGCGCGGGCCGGTCGGGTCGGTGGGCTCGTAGGGCGTGGTCGCATCGCCGGCGAAGACGTAGTCGGTGGAGACATGGAGGAGACGCACGCCGGCCCCGGCGCACGCGGCGGCCAGCGTGGCAGGGCCTTCGGCGTTGCCGGCGTAGGCGGCGGCGTGCGCGGTCTCGGCGGCGTCGACGGCGGTGTAGGCGGCGGCGTTGAGCACGACGTCCGGCCGGTGCGCGGTGATCGCCCGCTCGACCGAGCCCGCGTCGGTGACGTCGAGCTCCGCCCGGCCGAGCGCGACCGGTTCCTGCCCGGCCAGCGCCGCCCGAAGCGCCGTGCCGAGCATCCCGTTCGCGCCGGTGATCAGCCAGCGGGTCACAGGGCGGCCCGGGCGCGCAGCGGCTCCCACCACGCCCGGTTCTCCCGGTACCAGCGCACGGTGTCGGCCAGGCCCGTGGCGAAGTCGGTCGTGGGGGCGTAGCCCAGCTCGGCGCGGATCTTGGCGTCGTCGAGGCTGTAGCGCCGGTCGTGTCCGAGGCGGTCGGCCACCGGCCGGATGAAGGACTCGTCACGGCCCGTCGCCTCGAGCAGCAGGCTGGTCAGCTCGCGGTTGGTCAGCTCGGTACCGCCACCGATGTGGTAGGTCTCGCCGGGCCGGCCGCGCTCCGCGACCAGCTGGATCCCGCGGCAGTGGTCGTCGACGTGCAGCCAGTCCCGGACATTGCCGCCGTCGCCGTAGAGCGGCACCGGCAGGCCGTCGAGCAGGTTCGTGATGAACAGCGGGATGACCTTCTCCGGGAAGTGGTACGGCCCGTAGTTGTTGGTGCAGCGGGTGATCCGCACGTCCATCCCGTAGGTGCGGTGGTACGAGCGCGCCAGCAGGTCGCCGCCGGCCTTGGCCGCCGAGTACGGCGAGTTCGGCGCGACCGGGGTCTGCTCGGTCCACGATCCCTCGTCGATCGAGCCGTAGACCTCGTCGGTGGACACCTGCACGAAGGTCGTGACCCCGGCGTCGAGGGCGGCCTGCAGCAGCACCTGGGTGCCGACGACGTTGGTCGAGACGAAGTCCGCGGCACCCGTGATGGATCGGTCCACATGTGACTCCGCGGCGAAGTGCACGACGACGTCGGTGTCGACCATGAGCTTCGCGACGAGCTCGCTGTCACGAATGTCACCGCGCACGAAACGTAGCCGGGGTGAGTCGGCCACGGGGGCCAGGTTGGCCTCGTTCCCGGCGTAGGTCAGCAGGTCCAGGACCGCCACCTCGGCCTCGGCGAACGCAGCGTAGCCCCCGCTCACCAGGGTGCGGACGTAGTGGGAACCGATGAATCCGGCCCCGCCGGTGACGAGCACCCGGGAGGGGGATGGCTGGGACGACACAAGCCGGAATCGTGCCACGCTGCCGAATCGTTGCACCCGACACGCAGCCCGGCGCACCGATTTCGGGCCGGGATGTTGCACCCTGGTGGCCCGAATCGGCGGACGACGGGAGCGACGTGGACGAGCGGCGGGCCAGCAGCGGGGTGCGGGCGGGATCCGCGCGCCGGGGCTCGTCCTCCGGAGCCGGGTACCGGTCGTCGTCCGGTGAGCGGTCCGGGGATCGGTACCGGCCGTCCTACGGATCCTCCGAGTTCGGCTCGACGAGATCGGGCCAGCCGCCCCCGGGCTCGCGGTCCGGCGACCGGTCCGATCCGCCGCGCTCCGCCGTCCCGCGGGCCGGCGTCACCCGCCCGGCGACGACCCGCCCGGCCGGGCCACGCAGTCCACGGGACGGCGCCGGAGCGCCCCCGCCACCCGACTGGCCCCGGCGGATCCGCATCACGGTGGCCACGGTGTCCGCCCTCGTACTGGTGCTGACCGGGACCGCCTGGGGGCTCTACCGCGACCTCACCGCGGGGCTGACGACCACCGACGTGATCTTCGGCGGCTCGGACGGCGACGGGCTGAACATCCTGCTGGTCGGCGTGGACAGCCGCACCGACGCCCAGGGCAACCCGCTGCCCGAGCAGGTCCTGGCCCAGCTGCGCAGCGGCGCCGAAGCCGGGGTGCTGAACTCCGACACGATCATGGTCCTCCACCTGCCCGCCGACGGCGGCAGCGGGGTCGCCTTCTCGATCCCGCGCGACAGCTACGTCGACATCCCCGGCTACCGCCGCGACAAGATCAACGCCGCCTACCCCGCGACGAAGGCGCTCAAGGCCGAGGAACTGGTCTCCCAGGGCATCCGCGACTCCAAGCAGGTGGACCGGGAGTCGGCGGCGACCGGGCGCAGCACGCTGATCTCGGCGGTCGAGGACCTGACCGGTGTGCAGATCGACCACTACGCCGAGGTCAACCTTCTCGGCTTCTACAACCTGACCACAGCCATCGGGGGAGTCGACGTGTGCCTCAAGGCCCCGGTCGACGAGGAGCTGTCCGGCGCGCGCTTCCCGGCCGGACCGCAGACCATCTCCGGGGCCGACGCACTGGCGTTCGTCCGGCAGCGCCACGGCCTGCCCGACGGTGACCTGTCGCGCATCCGCCGCCAGCAGGTGTTCCTGGCCGCTGTCGCCGACAAGATCCTCTCCAGCGGCACCCTCACCAACCCGACCACCCTCGGCGCCCTGATCGACGTGGCCCAGAAGTCGCTGGTCATCGACTCCGGCTGGGACGTGCTCGCCTTCGCCCGCCAGGCGTCGAACATCGCGGCCGGCAAGCTCGAGTTCCTGACCATCCCGACCCGCGGCGGGGAGACCAACGCCCGCGGTGACGTGGTGCTCGTCGATCCCGGTGAGGTGCGTGGCTTCGTCGAGCAGAAGACCAGCGACAACGCGGAGGCCTCCGGGGCCCAGCCGCCGCCGGCCCTTGCGGTGGACCCCGCGCAGGTGACCGTCGACGTCGGCAACGCCTCGGGAGCGACCGGGCTCGCCGCCCAGGTGGCCGACCAGCTCGCCGCGGCCGGGTTCGCGCGCGGAGACGTGGACAACGCCGGTGCCCGTTCGACATCGGTGGTCCGCCATGCCGACGACGAGGACGCCGACGCCGCGGGAGCGGTCGCCGCCCAGCTCGGCAACCTGCCCGTCGAGCGCTCCGACGCCGCGCCCCCCGGGCGGGTGCAGGTGCTGCTCGGCACGGACTTCAGCCAGGCTGCCGCCCCGACCACCGCGCCGACGGTCGTCCCGGCCGCAGGTGCTCCACCCGCCGCGGAACCGCCGATCACGGCGAGCGGCGTACCGTGCATCGATTGACGCCGCTGTTCGAACGACCCCTGCGAGGCCCTGCTGTGACCCTGACCGCCGCGCTGCTCGAACCGGTGCTCGCCGGCAACCCGGCCCGGCCGCTGATCACCTTCTACGACGACGCGACCGGCGAGCGCATCGAGCTCTCGGCGATCACGACGGCCAACTGGGCCGCCAAGGCTGCGAACCTGCTGCGCGACGAGTGCGACGTCGAGACCGGCACCCCGGTGGCGGTGCTGCTCCCCGCGCACTGGCAGACCGCCGCCGTGCTGCTGGCCATCTGGTGGTGCGGCGGGCACGTGGTCGCCGAGCCGAGCGAGGCGGAATGGGTGCTCTGCGACGCCGACCGGGTTGACCTCGCGCTGGCCGCCGAGCCCGCCGGGGGCGTCATCGCGCTGTCGCTGGACGCATTCGGCCGCGGGCTCACCGGCCTGCCCGCCGGGGTCATCGACTTCGCGACCGAGGTCCGGCGCCAAGGCGACGAGTTCGTGCCGTGGGAGGAGGTACCCGACAACGCCCCGGCGCTGGCCGGCGGCTCGGTGGCCGACGTGCTCACCGACGCCCACCACCGCGCGACGACCCTGGGGGTGTCCGTCGGGGACCGCGTGCTCTCCACACTGGACTGGTCCAGCCTGGACTGTGTGCTCGACGGCCTGCTCGCCGTGCTGGCCGCCGGTGCATCGCTGGTCCAGTGCCGCAACGCCGACCCGGCGAAGCTCGATCATCGGGCGGACACCGAGAAGACCACCGTCCGGCTGAACTGAGGCATCGTGGGACCGTGTCCGTCGTGACAACCGTGACTGCCCACGACGTCGACGCCGCCGCCGAGCGGCTGCGCGCCGTGATCGGCCCGAGCCCGTTGCAGCTGTCCCCGCGGCTCTCCGACGCCGTCGGCGGCGAGGTGTGGCTCAAGCGCGAGGACCTGCAGCCCGTCCGGTCCTACAAGATCCGCGGGGCGTACAACCTCATCGCGCAGCTCGACGCCGCCGCCCGCGACAGGGGCGTGGTGTGCGCGAGCGCGGGCAACCACGCGCAGGGTGTCGCGTTCGCGTGCGCCCGGCTCGGGGTCAAGGCGCGCGTGTACCTGCCGCGCACCACACCACGCCAGAAGCGCGACCGGGTGGCCAAGCTGGGTGGCAAGGTCGTCGACGTCGTCGTGGTCGGCAACACCTACGACGACGCCGCGGCCGCCGCGGCCGCCGATGCCCGCGACACCGGCGCCACCCTCGTCCCCGCGTTCGACGACCCGCGCACCGTCGCCGGGCAGGGCACGGTCGTCCGCGAGATCATCGCCCAGCTCAGCGGCGAGCCGGATCTGCTCGTCGTTCCGGTGGGCGGGGGTGGGCTGCTGGCCGGCACGCTCGCCTGGCTGGGCGAGCGGCACCCCGGCGTCCGGGTGGCCGGGGTGGAGCCGGAGGGGGCCGCCGGGATGGCGGCGGCGGTCGCGGCCGGGGAGCCGGTCACCCTCGCCGAGCTCGACCCGTTCGTCGACGGCGCCGCGGTCCGCCGGGTCGGTGACGTCACCTTCCCGATCGTCCGCGACGCCGGCGTCGCCCTCACCCCGGTGCCCGAGGGCCGGATCTGCCTGGAGATGCTCGCGCTGTACCAGACCGACGGGATCATCGCCGAGCCCGCGGGAGCGCTCGCCCCGGCGGCCCTGGACATGTTGGACATCCCACGCGGCAGCACGACGGTGTGCGTGCTGTCCGGCGGCAACAACGACGTGAGCCGGTACGCGGAGATCGTCGAGCGGGCCCTGGTGCACGAGGGCCGCAAGCACTACTTCCTCGTCGACTTCCCGCAGGAGCCCGGGGCGCTGCGCCGCTTCCTCGACGACGTCCTCGGCCCGGACGACGACATCACCCTGTTCGAGTACGTCAAGCGCAGCAACCGGGAGACCGGGCCTGCTCTGGTCGGCATCGAGCTGGGCCGCCCGGAGGACCTCGACGCGCTGCTGGAGCGGATGCGGGCCGCCCCGCCGCACATCGAGCAGGTTCCGCCCAACAGCCCGCTGTTCCGCTTCCTGCTCTGAGCGGTCCGGACCCAAGAACGCCGGCCGCGGATGTCCGCGGCCGGCGTCGTCCGTCGAACGGAGCTCAGCGGAGCAGGGCGCGCGCCATGACCAGGCGCTGCACCTGGTTGGTGCCCTCGTAGATCTGCGTGATCTTGGCGTCGCGCATCATGCGCTCCACCGGGAAGTCCTTGGTGTAGCCCGCCCCGCCGAGCAGCTGCACGGCGTCGGTGGTCACCGACATCGCCACGTCGCTGGCCATGCACTTGGCCGCGCTGGAGATGAAGCCGAGGTTCGCCTCGCCGCGCTCGGCGCGCGAGGTGGCCACGTAGACCAGCTGCCGGGCCGCCTCGACCTTCATCGCCATGTCGGCGAGCATGAACTGCAGGCCCTGGAACTCGGCCAGGTGCTTGCCGAACTGCTTGCGCTCCTTGACGTAGGAGATCGCGACGTCCAGCGCACCCTGCGCGATGCCGACCGCCTGCGCGCCGATCGTCGGGCGCGTGTGGTCGAGCGTGGCCAGCGCGGTCTTGAAGCCGGTGCCCTCGGCGCCGATGATCCGGTCGGCCGGGATCCGGCAGTCGGAGAAGTAGATCTCCCGGGTGGGCGAGCCGTTGATGCCGAGCTTGCGCTCCTTCGGCCCCACCTCGAAGCCCGGGTCGTCGGAGTGGACCACGAACGCGGAGATGCCGTTGGCCCTCTTCTCCGGGTCGGTCACCGCCATCACGGTGTACCAGGTCGACTCGCCGGCGTTGGTGATCCAGCACTTGGTGCCGTTGAGCACCCACTCGTCGCCGTCGCGGCGCGCACGGGTCTTCATCGACGCGGCGTCGGAACCGGCCTCCCGCTCGGACAGCGCGTAGGAGATCATCGCCTCGCCGCCGGCGATCGACGGCAGCACCTGCTGCTTGAGCTCGTGCGAGGCCGACAGCAGGATCGGGGTCAGGCCCAGCCCGTTGACGCCGGGGATCAGCGAGGACGACGCACAGGCCCGCGCGACCTCCTCGATGACGATGCAGCCGGCGAGCTCGTCGGCTCCCTCGCCGCCGTACTCCTCGGGGATCGTGATCGCGTGGAAGCCGGCCTTGACCAGCGCGTCGCGGGCCTCCGCCGGGTAGCGCCCCTGCTCGTCCACCTCCGCCGCGTACGGCGCGATCTCCTTCTCCGCGAGGGCGCGGACGGCCTCCCGCAGGGCTTCGTGCTCGTCGCTGAGGCGGTAGGTGTCGAAGTCGGCGTTCATGTCCCCTGTCCCATGTGCGCTGCCGGGTGACGGATGTCGACGTACTCTAACGGCACTCCGTGCCATCTAGCAAACACGGTGCTACCCTGCGTGCCATGAGCCGACCGGGCGGCGCGCCCCCCGCCCAACGCCGTGGGCGATCTGCCGAGGGCCGCGCCGAGGTACGCCGGGACCTGGTGGACGCCGCCGTCACCCTGTTCAGCGAACGCGGCTACGACGAGACGACCGTCGACGACATCGCGGCCGCGGCCGGCGTCGGCCGGCGCACCTTCTTCCGCTACTTCCGCGGCAAGGAGGACGCCGTCTCCCCCGACCACGAGGCCTGCCTGGCCCGGGTCGAAGCGGTCTTCACCGGCGCCCACCCGTCGGAACCGGTGCTGTCGCTGGTGCTGCGCGCCGGCGAGACGGTGTTCGACCTGTACTTCGGCGACGCCGACGTCGCCCGCAAGCGGTTCCGGCTCACCCATGAGGTGCCGGCGCTGCGCGACCGCGAGGTGGCCAGCGTCGACCGCTACCGGCGGCTGTTCACCCGGCAGTTGCGCGAGCGGCTCGCCGACGTTCCCGACGGCGAGCTGCGGGCCGCCGTCATTGCCGCCGCCGTGGTCGCCGCGCACAACCAGGCCCTGCGGCGGTGGCTGGCCGACGGTGCGACGGCGGCCGGGGTGGAGTCGTGCCGGGCACGGTTCCGCCGGGTCGCCGACCTGCTGCCGGTCGAGGCGGCGGACGAGCTCTCCGAGGTCGCGCGGCGGCTCGAGGATGCGGTCGGCCGTCTGGAGCGCAGCGCCCCGTCCTGATCGGTGGCGCCGGTGCAGCCCTCGCCTACGGGTCCTCGGCGGCGCGCGCGGCGCGCAGCCACGCGCGCGCCCGAACGCGCGCATCGATCACAGGATGCGAGCGTGGCCTCGCTCGCGCGGCGGGCGTGGGGGGTGCTATGCGGCCGGACATGCGTGATCCCCGGGCCACATCGTGGGATGCGCACGCCGAGCTGGACGGGCTCGGGCCCGGGGATCACGGGTGACTGCCGGGAATTCGCCGGCACTTGCCCGGCTTCCACTGGCCGTCGGAGACGTGTCCTGTAGTGCTAGCGGACAGCCACCTCACGAGTCCTGTAGCTGATCAACGCTGGACCACCTCCTCTCACGTGTACCGCCACACTACGTTCCGCCCATAGGTACCGGCAACGGAGATTCGACGGGCCCGGCCACCACGCGAAGGCACCGGCCCGCCCCGCCAAATGCCGGGTGGAGCCGCTCAGGCGCCGGAGATCGAGGCGCGCAGCGCCGCATCCTTCTCCAGCACCGTGCGCTCGAGTGCCGCCTGGAACTTCTCCATCCGGGCCCGCAGCGCCGGGTCGGCGGCGGCCAGCATCCGCACGGCCAGCAGACCGGCGTTGCGGGCCCCGCCCACGGCGACCGTCGCGACCGGGACCCCGGCGGGCATCTGGACGATCGACAGCAGCGAGTCCAGGCCGTCGAGCCGGCTCAGCGGGACGGGGACCCCGATGACGGGCAGCGGGGTGGCCGCGGCGACCATCCCGGGCAGGTGGGCGGCGCCGCCGGCCCCGGCGATGATCACCTGCAGCCCACGACCGGCCGCGTCCCGGGCGTAGTCGAGCATCCGCTGCGGGGTCCGGTGCGCGGAGTAGACGCCGACCTCGTGCGGGATCTCGAACTCGGCGAGAGCCACGGCCGCGGCCTCCATCACCGGCCAGTCCGAGTCGCTGCCCATGATCACGCCGACCCGTGGGCCGGTACCCGGCGACTCAGACATTCCGCTCACCTCGTTCGGTCGGTGCTGCTGCGGCCGCCGCTGCATCGTGCGGTGACCAACCATCGGACCAGACGGCGGTGGACAGCCACTCGGCCGCCAGCGCGGCCCGCTCACGGACCGCGGCGAGCTCCGTCCCGAGCACCGTCACGTGGCCGACCTTGCGGGCCGGGCGCTCCGCCTTGCCGTAGAGGTGCACCTTGACGTCGGGGAACCGGGCGAACAGGTGGTGCACCCGCTCGTCGACGCTCATCTCCGGCGTGACCTTCGCACCCAGCACGTTGGCCATCACCACCGCCGGAGCCGTCGGGGTCGTCGCGCCCAGCGGGTAGTCGAGCACCGCACGCAGGTGCTGCTCGAACTGCGAGGTCCGGGAACCCTCGATCGTCCAGTGCCCGGAGTTGTGCGGGCGCATCGCCAGCTCGTTGACGACCAGGCCGGCGTCGGTCTCGAACAGCTCGACGGCCAGCAGCCCCGTCACGTCCAGCTCGGCGGCCACCCGCAGGGCCAGCTGCTGCGCGGCCAGCGCGGTCTCCTCGGCCAGATCCGGCGCCGGCACCAGCACCTGCACGCACTGCCCGTCCTCCTGGACCGTCTCCACCACCGGCCAGGCCGCGGCCTGGCCGAAGGGCGAGCGCGCCACCTGCGCGGCCAGCTCCCGGCGCATCGCCACCGCCTGCTCGACCATCAGCGGCGTACCGGCGGCGAGCAGCTCCTCGATCAGGACGGGGTCGGGGCCGTCGAGCATCCACACGCCGCGGCCGTCGTAGCCGCCGCGGACCGCCTTGAGCACCACCGGCCAGCCGTGATCGGCGGCGAAGGCCTTCACGTCCGCCACGCTCGTGACCTCGGCGAAGGGCGGCACCGGGACGCCGAGATCGGCCAGTCTTCGGCGCATGACGAGCTTGTCCTGCGCGTGCAGCAGCGCGTCCGGCCCCGGGCGCACCGCGACGCCCGCCTCGACGAGCGCGCGCAGCTGCTCCTGCGGTACCTGCTCGTGGTCGAAGGTGACGGCGTCGCAGCCGCGGGCGAAGGCCCGCAGCGCGTCGAGGTCGTCGACCGACCCCATGACGACGTCGGGGGTGACCAGGGCAGCGGGCTCATCCGACCGGACCGCCAGCACCCGCAGAGACTGGCCGAGCGCGATCGCAGCCTGGTGGGTCATGCGGGCCAACTGCCCTGCCCCGACCATGCCGACGACGGGGACGCCGCTGGGTGTGTTCACGGTGTCAAGAGCCTACGGCGGCGCCGGCACGGCCCGCGGGCCACCCCGGGCCCCGTTCGGGCGGTCTGGCACGATCGATCGGGTGTCCGTGGTCGAATCGGTGCTGACGCGTATCCCCCAGCCCTACCGCGACGTCGCGATCAAGCACCGTGAATTCGTCAAGTTCGCCCTCGTCGGCGGCACCACATGGGTGATCGACACCGCAGTGTTCCTGCTGCTCAAGGCCACCGTGCTCGTCGAGAAGCCGCTGACGGCGAAGATCATCGCCGTGCTCGTGGCGACCATCGTGTCCTACATGCTCAACCGCGAGTGGTCCTTCCGCACGCGCGGGGGCCGGGAACGCCACCACGAGGCGGCCCTGTTCTTCCTGATCAGCGGCATCGGCGTCGCCGTGTACACCGCACCGTTGGCCATCTCGCGGTACGTGCTCGAGCTCAAGGTCCCGGGCGTCAGCCTGATCACCCAGGAGATCGCGGACTTCGTCAGCGGGCAGATCGTCGGCGTGCTCGCCGGTATGGCGTTCCGTTGGTGGGCGTTCCGCCGGTTCGTCTTCCCGAACGAGAACGTGCGCCGCCAGGTGCCGATCGTCGGCGACTGAGGCCCGCGGCTCAGCGCGGGGTGCCCACCGGCCGCGGCAGGCTGACCATGTCGTCGGCCCGGGCGGCCGGCAGGAAGATCGTGAACGTCGGCGGCCGGGCCCGGGACAGTTCGAGGCGGCCCCCGTCGGCCTCGACCAGGGCGCGGGCCAGCGCGAGACCCAGCCCCGTGGACGAACCGACCGAGACGCCGCGGTCGAATACGTGCGGCACGAGCTCGTCCGGTACCCCCGGCCCGGTGTCGCTGACCTCGATGACCAGTGTGTTCTCCCCGGCCCGTGCGGCCACAGTGACGGTCCCGGCGCCGTGCTGGGTCGCGTTGTCGACGAGCGCGCCGACCGCTTCCCGGATCCGCGCCGGGGTGACCCGGGCCAGCAGGCCGTCGGGGACCTGGACCTTGATCGAGCGCCCGACCGCGCGCAGCGGCTGCCGCCACTCCTCCGCGACGGCGGTCAGCCCCTCCCGCAGGTCCAGCGGCTCGGCCCCGGCGGCGCGGGCCAGCCGGGCCGCCTCCAGCAGCTCGTCGAGCACCCCGGTCAGCCGCTCGGTCTGTTCGAGGGCGGCCAGCGCCTCGCGGCGGGCGCTCGGGTCGGGATGGGTGCTCAGTTCGTCGAGCCGCAGTTGCAGCGCGGTCAGCCGGCTGCGGAGCTGGTGCGAGACGTCCCCGACCAGGGCCCGCTCGCGCTGCACGAGCTCGGCGAGCGCCGCTGCCGACGTGTCGAGCACGTCGGAGACCCGGTCGAGCTCGGGAATGCCGTGCCGGTGCGGAGCTCGGCGGAAGTCCCCAGCGCCCAGCCGCGCGGCGCGGTCGGCGACGTCGAGCAGGGGTTCGGCGAGCCGCCTGGCGGTCACCGTCGCCACCACCGCGCCGGTGCCCACGGAGAGCACGACCAGCAGCAGCACGATGACCGTCACCTGGACCTGCTCGGTGCGCATGATCGAGCGCGGCTGGGCGAGCGTGAGCGCGCCACCGGGGCCGAAGGGCAGGGTCTCGGCGACCGGGTTGTCACCGACCGGGGAACCCAGCACCTGCGGGGCCCGTTCCGGCAGGACCAGGGTGAGCTGACCACCGGCGGGGATCGCCAGCCCGATCGCCGCGTTGTCGACCTGGTCGCCGACGTCGGGGTCGTCGAGCCGGGCGGCGAGCTGCTCCAGCCGCGAGGTCAGCTCCGCTCGGGTGAAGTCCTCGACGAGCCGCCAGGTGGTGATGGCCAGCGGCCCACCCAGCACGAGCGCGGTGATCGCCACCACGAACAGGGTCGACTGCAGGATTCGGCGGCGCATGGGTCAGGCGTGGCTCTCAGTCGTGGTTGAAACGGAACCCGACGCCCCGGACCGTCGCGATCCGGCGCTCACCGCCGATCTTGCGTCGCAGCCAGGACATGTGCATGTCGAGCGTCTTCGACGTCTTCAGGTCCGGATCGTTCCAGACCTCGCGCAGGATCTCGTCGCGGGTCACGACCTGCCCGGCGCGCAGCAGCAGCACCCGGAGCAGCTCGAACTCTTTGTTCGCGAGCCCGATCTCGGAACCGTCGACGAGCACCCGGCGCCCGGACAGCTCCATCCGGACGCCACCGACCTCGACGGCCTCCGGGGTCAGCCGGCGCAGGAGCGCGCGGACCCGGGCCAGCAGCTCTGCGAGCCGGAACGGCTTGCCCACGTAGTCGTCGGCACCGGCGTCGAGGCCCACGACGAAGTCGACCTCGTCGGTGCGCGCGGTCAGCATCAGGACGGGGATGTCGGGGAAATCCAGGCGCAGCCGGCGACACACTTCCAGCCCGTCCATCCCGGGCAGCCCGAGGTCGAGGACGAGCAGGTCGACATGGCCGAGGCGGACCCGGTCGAGCGCGGCGATGCCGTCCGCCGCCACATCGACGTCGTAGCCCTCGCGTTGCAAGGCACGGGACAGCGGTTCGGCGATGGCCGCGTCGTCCTCGGCCAGCAGGACGGTCGTCACGCCAGGAAGCTTATGCCTGAATTCCCCGGACGGACCGGGAGATGAGGAATATGCCGTGACCGGGCGCCCGAACCCGTCGGCGGTTTGCGATCCTGACTGGTTGTGGACCCCTCGGAATCCGACCTCCGGCTCGCGCTGCACCTGGCCGACATCGCCGACGCCATCACCCTCCCGCGGTTCCGCGCCGCCGATCTGCGGGTGACGAGCAAGCCGGACCGCACCCCGGTCACCGACGCCGACACCGCAGCCGAGGACGCACTGCGGGCCGCGCTGGCCACGGAGCGTCCCGACGACGGGGTGCTGGGCGAGGAGCGCGGCGGCGAGGTCCCGGCCAGCGGGCGGGGTTGGATCCTGGACCCGATCGACGGCACCAAGAACTTCTCCCGCGGCATGCCGGCGTGGGCCTCACTCATCGCCCTGACCGTGCACGGGGCCCCGGTGGTCGGGGTGGTGAGCGCACCGGCGCTCGGCCGCCGGTGGTGGGCTGCCGCCGGTGGCGGGGCGTGGGCCATCGACATCGACGGAGCCGGCGAGCCGCAGCGGATCGCCGTGTCGGGCGTGGCCGACCTGGGTGACGTCTACGTGTCCACCACCAACCTCAACACCTTCCGGGAGAACGACACGCTCGACAGGTGGTTGGAGCTCACCGGCCGCTGCTGGGAGACCCGGGCGTTCGGCGACTTCTGGCAGCACTGCCTGGTCGCCGAAGGGGTGCTCGACCTCGCGGTCGACCCGGCCGGGAGCGCGTGGGACCTGGCGGCGATCCAGGTGCTGGTCGAGGAGGCCGGGGGGCGGTTCACCGACCTGGCCGGTGCGGCCACGTTCGCCGGCGGGGGCGGCATGTCGTCCAACGGGCTGGTGCACGATGCCGCGCTGAGCTGCTTCGGGGCATGATGCGCGCACACCATCGCTGATCGACAAAGGAGTCTCCGTGGCCGACACCGTCTCCGTCTCCACCGTCAGTACCGCCGCCGCACACCGCATCATCGCGGCGGCCGAGGCCAAGGCCACCGAGATCGGGGTGCCGATGTGCATCGCCGTCTGCGACAACGGCGGCAACCTCAAGGCGTTCTCACGGATGGACGGCGCCGCGCTGCCGTCGACCCAGGTCTCCCAGGACAAGGCGTACACCGCGGTCGGGTTCGGGATGCCGACGGACGACTGGCACGACTTGATCAAGGACGACGCCCCGCTGGCCGCCGGCGCGACGACCGGCATCAAGCGCCTGGTCATCTTCGGCGGCGGTTACCCGATCAAGGTCGGGGACGCCGTGGTCGGCGGCATCGGCGTCAGCGGCGGCCACTACACCCAGGACCAGGAGGTCGCGCAGGCCGGCCTCGCAGCCCTGGCCTAGCGGCCTCGTGAGTGGCGAGGATCGCTCCGGCACTACTCGCCACTCACGGGCGGCGCAGCCGCATAATCCCGCCATGCCCGAGCTTGCCTTCGAGGACCTCACCCCAGGCCGCACCTTCGACCTGGGCACCGTCACGATCGACCGCGACGAGATGATCGCGTTCGCGCGCCGCTTCGACCCGCAGCCGTTCCACCTCGTCGAGCAGGCCGGCAAGGAGTCGATCTTCGGTCAGCTCGCCGCGTCGGGCTGGTTCACCTCGTCGCTGTGGATGCGGGCCTACGTCGACCACGTGCTCACCCGCGCGACCGCGCTGGGCTCGCCGGGTGGCGAGGAGATCTCCTGGCCCGTCCCGGTGTTCGCCGGCGACGAGCTGGCCGCGAGCCTGGAGATCCTCGAGGCCCGCCGCTCGCGCAGCCGCCCGGAGATGGGGCTGGTCAAGCTGGGCGCGCGGATGCACCGGGGGGAGACCGTGGTCTACCGCGCCACCTTCACCGGGATGTTCGGGGTCCGCGAACCCTGAGCCCGGCCGCTCGAGGCTGCGATGGCGCGGGCGGGGCCGTCAGCCCGCCAGCGCCCGTACCACCCGTGACGGAGACGGCCGGCCCAGCTGCTCGGCCATCCAGGTGCTGGTCTCGACCAGCTTGTCGAGATCGGCACCGTGCGCGATGCCCAGGCCGTCGAGCATCCAGACCAGGTCCTCGGTGGCGAGGTTGCCGGTGGCCGACTCGGCGTACGGGCAGCCGCCCAGTCCGCCGGCGCTCGCGTCGACCGTGGTGACGCCGCGGCGCAGCGCGGCGAGGGTGTTGGCCAGCGCCTGGCCGTAGGTGTCGTGGAAATGCACGGCGAGCACGTCCACCGGCAGTCCGGCCGCGACGCACGCGTCGATCACCGCTCCGGCGTGCCCGGGGGTCCCGGTGCCGATGGTGTCGCCGAGGGAGAACTGCCAGCAGCCCATGTCGACCAGCCGCCTGCCCACCGCCGCGACCTGGGCCGGCGCGACCGCGCCCTCCCACGGATCGCCGAACGCCATCGAGACGTAGGCCCGCACCCGCAGCCCCTCGCTGCGGGCCCGCTCCACGACCGGGGAGAACATGGTGAACTGCTCGTCGAGAGTGCGGTTGAGGTTCTTGCGCGCGAAAGTCTCCGTGGCGCTGGCGAAGATCGCGACGTGCTGCACCCCGGCGTCGAGCGCACGGTCCAGGCCGCGCTCGTTGGGCACCAGCACCGGGTAGTCGACATCGCTGCGCCGTTCCAGCCGCTCCAGCAGGTCGGCCGCATCGGCGAGTTGGGGCACCCATTTCGGGTGGACGAAACTCGTCGCCTCCAGCGTCGTGAGCCCGGCTCCGGCCAGCCGGTCGAGGAACTCGGCCTTCACCTCGACGGGGACGACGTTGCGCTCGTTCTGCAGTCCGTCGCGAGCCCCGACCTCGTAGATGGTGACCCGCTCCGGGAGCCCGCCGGTTGGCTGCGTCATCGGGAGTGCTCTATCGGTCATCGTCGGCCACCTCGTTGTAGAGCATCGCGTGCACCTTCTCGACACCCGGCACGTCATCGAACTCGAGCGGCTCGTCGGACGCCGATTCGATGACCAGCGTGCCGCATCCGAGCAGCCGTTCGACGATGGTGTGACGGAACTGGACGCTGTTGATGCGGCTCATCGGGATGTCGATGCCCTGCCGGGAGAACACTCCCTCGCGCACCAGCACCCGCCGCGTCGTCACCACGAAGTGCGTGGTGCGCCAGCGGACCAGCGGGGTGACGGCGAACCACACGATGATCACTGCGCCGACGACGGCCAGCCCGAGCCAGCCGTAGGCGGCCCAGCTCAGGTCGCGGATCAGCGCAGCGGCGTAGACCGCGAGCCCGATCGTGACCAGGAAGACCAGTACCGGCAGCACGAGCATCTTCCAGTGCGGATGCTTGTGCATGATGACCTCTTCGCCCTCGACGAGGAGGTCGTCCGGGTAGGCCATCGGCTCAATCTAGCGGTCTGATCAATCCACCGGGCGCAGGTGGATCACGTCGCCCGCGGCAACCGGTCGCCGCCGGCCGTCCGGCCCGAGCAGCAGCAACCGGCCGTACGCGTCGACGTCCTCGGCCATCCCGACCAGCGCGTCGCCGCCGGGAAGCTCCACGCGGACCTGCGCGCCGAGGCTGAGGCATCCGGCCCGGTAGTCGGCGCGCAGACCCATCGCCTCCGCGTCGCCGGCGGCCCGGCGCCACTGCTCCTCGCGCCGGGCCAGCCGGCGCAGCAGCGCGACGAGCACCTCGGCGCGGTCCACGTCGGCCGCCCCCGCGGCGGCGAGCGAGGTCGCGCCGAGGGGCAGATCCGCTATGGGGGCACCGACGTTGAGGCCGATCCCCAGCACCACGCCCGGACCGCCGCCGGTGACCGCGGTCATCTCGGCGAGGATGCCGGCGGCCTTGCGCTGATCGGCGCCGAGCAGCAGGTCGTTGGGCCACTTGAGCCCCGCCGGAGCCGAGGTGAACTCGCGGACGGTGTCGAGCAGGGCCAGCCCGGCGAGCATCGGCAGCCAGCCGAGGCGGTCGGCGGGTACGCCCTGCGGCCGCCACAGCACACTGACCGTGATCCCCGACCCCGGCGGTGACTCCCAGGTCCGGGCGAGCCGGCCGCGGCCGGCCTCCTGGTTCTCGGCGACGAGGACGGTACGGTCCGCGGCCCCCCCGGCCGCGGCGGCCAGCAGGTCGGCGTTCGTGGAGCCGGTGCGCGCGACGACGTCGAGCGCGGCCCACGGGCCGCCCGGCGCGACGAGCGCGGCACGCAGGGCGTCGGCGTCCAGCGGTGGAGCAACCCAGGTCACGGTCCGTGACCGTAGTGGCTGGCGCGGGCGTCGCGGCCACCTTCGCGACGGACGGCCGCCGCCGGGCGCCCGGCGCGCACCCGAGCGGGTGAGGCGTGACCCAGACCGCTCCGCGGCGGCGTCACAGACCCCTCACCGGCGGGTTAGGCTCCGCTCTCATGAGCGCCGCCACCGAGCCGATGGGGGATCCGTTGGCCGCCCCCGACGTCGAGCCCGACATCCACACCACCGCCGGGAAGCTTGCCGACCTCTACCGGCGCTTCGACGAGGCGGTGCACGCCGGGTCGGCGGCGGCGGTCGAGCGCCAGCACGCCAAGGGCCGCCGGACGGCCCGCGAGCGGATCGACCAGCTGCTCGACCCGGGCTCGTTCGTGGAGCTCGACGCGCTGACCCGGCACCGGTCGACGAACTTCGGGATGCAGGACAAGCGCCCGTTCGGCGACGGCGTGGTGACCGGCACCGGCACCATCGACGGCCGACCGGTCGCGGTGTTCAGCCAGGACGCCACCGTCTTCGGCGGCTCGCTCGGCGAGGTCTACGGCGAGAAGATCGTCAAGGTCATGGACTACGCCACCAAGGTCGGCTGCCCGGTCATCGGCATCAACGACGGCGGCGGCGCGCGGATCCAGGAGGGCGTGGTCGCCCTCGGGCTCTACGGCGAGATCTTCATCCGCAACGTGCGCAGCTCCGGCGTGATCCCGCAGATCTCGCTGATCATGGGCCCGTCCGCGGGCGGCGCGGTGTACTCCCCCGCGCTGACCGACTTCACCGTGATGGTCGACGAGACCAGCCACATGTTCATCACCGGCCCGGACGTCATCAAGACGGTCACCGGAGAGGACGTCGGGATGGAGGAGCTCGGCGGCGGCCGGGCGCACAACTCCAAGTCCGGTGTCGCGCACTACCTCGGCTCCGACGAGGAGGACGCCATCTCCTACGTCAAGGAGCTGCTGAGCTTCCTGCCGTCGAACAACCTCTCCGAACCGCCGGTCTACCCGGCCCCGGAGCCGGTCGCAGGGTCGATCTCCGACGGCATCACCGACACCGACCGCGAGCTCGACTCGATCATCCCGGACTCGCCGAACACCCCGTACGACATCCGCGAGGTCATCAACCGGGTGCTCGACGAGGGCGAGTTCCTCGAGGTCCAGGAGCTGTTCGCGCCGAACATCGTGATCGGCTACGGGCGCATCGAGGGCCGCAGCGTCGGCGTGGTCGCCAACCAGCCCACCCAGTTCGCGGGCTGCCTGGACATCGACGCCTCCGAGAAGGCCGCCCGGTTCGTCCGCACCTGCGACGCGTTCAACATCCCGGTCGTCACCTTCGTCGACGTCCCCGGCTTCCTGCCCGGCACCGAGCAGGAGTGGAACGGGATCATCCGCCGCGGCGCCAAGCTGATCTACGCCTACGCCGAGGCGACCGTCCCGAAGGTCACCGTCATCACCCGCAAGGCCTACGGCGGCGCGTACGACGTGATGGGTTCCAAGCACCTCGGCGCCGACGTCAACATCGCCTGGCCGACCGCGCAGATCGCGGTGACCGGCGCGTCCGGGGCGGTGGGCATCCTCTACCGCAAGGAGCTCAAGGGCCTGGAGGGCGAGGAGCTCGCCGCCAAGCGCGCGGAGCTGCAGCAGGAGTACGAGGACACCCTCTGCAACCCCTACATCGCCGCCGACCGCGGCTACATCGACGCGGTCGTCCCGCCGTCGCACACCCGCGGGTACGTGGGCCGGGCGCTGCGGATGCTGTCGACCAAGCGGGAGGCGTCGCCGGCCCGCAAGCACGGGAACATCCCCCTGTGACCCAGCGCAGCGAGGGAACCACCGACGCCGTGACCGAGCGCAGCGGGGACCCCGCCGGCGCCGGGGGCGGCACCGAGCACCGCGAGGAGACCGTTGACGCGGTGGGCGCCGAGGAAACCTCCGAGCCCGCCGGGGCCGCGGAGGCCACCGGGGCCACCGGGGCCACCCCGGAGGAGCGCCGTGCGCTGTTCCGGGTGATCCGCGGTGAACCGACGGACGCCGAGGTCGCGGCTCTGACCGTGGTGCTGGCCGCGGCCGCGGCGGCGTCCGGCGAGGCTCCGGCCGGGGGCCCGCGCAGCGCGTGGAACGACCCGGTCGCCCGGCTGCGCGTCCCGTTGCACCCGGGCCCCGGAGCCTGGGCCATGTCCGCCTGGCGCCGCTGAGCGACACCGTGAACATGCGCTCGTGGTCGTCGGAGCAGCCGTGAGCGCACGTTCGAGGGATCCCGTTCGATCTACGAGTACGCCCTGGCCCGGGCCAGGGCGTGCTCGACCAACGCGATGAGCGTGTCCAGGCCGGAGTCGGCGCACCGGGCGTCCATCCGCACCAGAGGTTGACCCGGCGGCAGCGCCAGTGCATCACGCACCGTCGTGTCGTCGAACAGCTCCGAGTCGGGGAAGCCGTTGATCGCCACGACGAACGGCAGCCGCCGGTTCTCGAAGTAGTCGATCGCAGGGAAGCAGTCGTCGACCCGCCGCAGGTCCACCAGCACCACCGCGCCTACGCACCCGCGCGCGAGCTCGTCCCACATGAACCAGAAGCGGGACTGCCCGGGCGTCCCGAACAGGTACAGGATCAGCGACGAGTCGACCGTGATCCGTCCGAAGTCCATCGCGACGGTGGTGGTGCACTTGTCGGGCACCGCATCGGCGTCGTCGACGCCGATCGAGGCCGCCGTCATCTCCTGCTCGGTCAGCAGGGGCGGGATCTCCGACAGCGCGCTCACCAAGGTCGTCTTGCCCACCCCGAAACCGCCTGCCACCAGCACCTTGAGGGGCACGGGAGCCGGGCCGTCGGTGACCTCAGCGGGCACGCAGGCCCTCCAGCAACCGCTCCAGAACGTCGACGCCTGGGCGCCCGTCGGCGGTCGAAGGCGCGGTGTACACCGCGAGGTAACCGGCATCGGCGAGGTCGCTGACCAGAACCCGCGCCACCCCCACGGGCACCTTGAGCACCGCGCCGATCTCCACCAGGGACACCGGCCGCTCGGCGAGCTCGAGGATCATCCGGTATTCCATCTGCAGGTCGGTCGCCCAGTGGGCTCTGCCGGTCACGCTCACCAACGCCTCGATGGGCAGCTCACCGCCCGCTGAGCGGGTGCGACCGCCGGTGACCGCGTACACCGGTACGACGCGGCCGGCCTCGGTGATGTCGTCGCTCACGGCCCCGGCCCTCCTGCGCTGGAGCGGGGCGCCGGGGTCAGGGCGTGCCCCACCCGGGCCGCGACCATGGTCATCTCGTAGCCCACGAGACCGATGTCGCACTGCTGACCGGCGAACACGGCGAGCGTGGCGCCCCGGCTGATGGCGGTGACGAACAGGTAGCCGCGCGCCATCTCCAGGATCGTCTGGGTGACCGGCCCCGCGTCGAGCAGGTGTGCGGTCCCCCGCGCCAGGCTGACCAGGCCGGACGCGGCGGCCGACAGCTGGTCGGCGAGGGAGATCGTCATACCGGGCGAGGTGGCCAGCCGTAGGCCGTCACCGGACACGACCAGCGCATGCACGACCCCCGGGGTGGTCTTCAGGAAGTCGACGAGCAGCCAGTCCAATCCCCCGTTCGGCGCGGTTCCGGCCGTCATGACTCGCCCCCTTCGGCCTCGACCACGGCTCGGGCCGCCGACCGGCTGGCCTGGTAGCGCGACAACGCGTCGGCAACGGTGTTGCTGGGCGGGGGCGCCGCCTCGTCGGCGGGCCCCGGGTCGGGCGCCTGCAGCTCGGGGGCCAGATGCGTCTGCGGCACCCGGCGGCGCAGGGTCGGGCCCGCACCCGGCTGTACGCCGTCCGCCGGGCCGGTTCCACCGGGCCCGGGATCGGCGACGGCATCCGGCACGGGATCGGACGCGCGATCGGACGCCACACCCGGTGCAGGGTCCGTCACGGGATCGGACGGGGAACCGGGTGCAGCATCCGGCACGGCGTCGGGCACGGCAGCCGGGACGGCATCCGACGCGACATCCTGTGCGTCACCGGACGCGACATCCGGCACGGGATCGGACGCGGCGTCCGGCGCCCGATCGGGGAGGGGCGGCCAGGTCTCCGGAGCCGCATGCTGCCCCTGCGTCGGCTCCGGAAGCGAGGACATCCACTCCTCGAGGCCGGGGTCCGTTCCGGTGCTGTCGCCCTCCGCGGCCGGGGCACCGCCCTGCTGCGGGCCCCGGGACCCGTTGCCGGGGCGCCCGGCGCCCACCGGTTCCCGGAGCGCTACCCGCGCAGGCTGCAGCTCCGCGGCGTGCGCGCCACCCAGGCCGGGCTTGTGCGTGCGGAGCGACACCGCAGCCGGAGCCGGGGTGGCGAGCGAATGGGCGGCGTGACGGGACTCGAACAGCTCGGGCGGCAGCACGATCAGCGCGGTGAGTCCGGAGCCCGGGGTGGCGCTCAGCGTCACCTGGATGCCGTGCCGGGCGGCGAGCCGCGCGACGACGTGGAACCCGAGGCGCTGCGCGACGGACAGGTCGACCTCGGGCGGCCGGGCGAGGAGCTCGTCGGCGGCCGCCCGCTCCTCCGGGGGCATCCCGACCCCCCAGTCCTCGATCGTGAGCAGCTGCCCGCCCTCGTGGAGCCGGTCGGGCCGGGTCCGGATCGTGACCGCGGTGTCCGGTGGGGAGAACCGGACCGCGTTCTCGGTCAGCTCGGCCAGGAGGTGGGTCAGGTCGGTGACGACGCGCCCGGACACGGCGGGGCGCTCATCCACGGAGAAGACCACCCGGTCCAGGTCCTCGGTCTCCGCGATCGCCGCGCGCACCACGTCGCGCAGCGGTACCGGTTTCCGCCAGACACGCGCGGGTTGGTCGCCCGAGAGCACCAGCAGGCTCTCGGCGTTGCGCCGAACCCGGGTGGCCAGGTGGTCGAGACGGAACAACTCGGACAGCGCATCCGGGTCCTGCTCGGATTCCTCCAGCTGGTTGATGATGTCCAGCTGGCGGTAGACCATGCCCTGATTGCGCCGGGCGAGGTTGAGCAGCAGGTCGGAGGTGAATCGCCGCCGGCCGATCTCAGAGTCCGCGAGCTCCCGGGACAGCGCCTTCTTCTCGTTCTGCTGGTTCTCGGTGATCCGCCAGAACAGCATCACCCCGATGCAGGCGGCCACCACGGCGGAACCGTGAAGAAGCGCCCACAGCCAGGGCTTCGCCTGCGCCGCGGGATGGTTGAAGATCAGATCCGGACGGAACTCCGCGACGACACCGCGCATGAGCACCATCAGCGAGGCAAAGACGAGGAACGGCACCCAGTCCTGATAGAGCGCGATGAAACCGACGATCACGAAGAAATGGAAGTGCGCCTCGATCGCACCGTGGCTGAACACGACCAGCACTACCGTGGCGTACACCAGGCCTGTCGTGATCATGATCGACGCCAGTCTCCGCCGGAGCCCGAGGACATGGCCCAGCACCAGGAACGCCGCCACCGGAAGCACGGCGAGAAGAACGACGCCCAGCGGATTGCGCAGGATCAACCCGAAGATCGCCAGAGCGGGAATGTGCAGGGCGAGCAACCACTCGAGCAGTCGGTGCCGGAGCTGCCAGTCCTTGTCGTCGAGGGTGTTACCACGGGGCAAGTAGTCGAACAGCGCCTTCCACATCGTCGTCGGTCGCACCATTCCTCGCACCTCGATGAATCGGCTGCCCCGAACGGCCCAACGGGCGGCGGCGGAACGCTGCACCCGCAGCAGCGATTCGGGTCACAGGTGGTCGGTGATCAGTTCTCGCCCGGAGATGCAATTCCCGGCCGGGTGCCCCGTTGTCACCGGGCCAAACAACCAGACCGGGTGATCGGCACCCGGTTTCCGATGCGTCGTAAAGTCTGCCGTCGTGCACGTCGTCCTGGCCTCCGCCTCCCCCGCCCGGCTCTCGGTCCTCCGCTCGGCCGGACTCGACCCTCTCGTCGAGGTGTCCGACGTCGACGAGGACGCACTGCTGGCCGCCGTGCCGGACGCCTCGCCGAGCGAGAAGGTGACCCGCCTGGCCGGGGCCAAGGCGACGACGGTCGCGCGCCGGATCGCCGAGGCCCACCCGGACGCGGTGGTGATCGGCTGCGACTCGATGCTGCACATCGACGGCGAACTGGTCGGCAAGCCGGTCGACGCCGACCAGGCGCGGAAGCGCTGGCGGGCGATGGCCGGGGGCACCGGCGAGCTGGTCACCGGGCACGCGGTGCTGCGACTCGCCGACGGCGAGATCGACCGGGTGGCCGAGGGCGCCGCCGTCACGACGGTCCGGTTCGGCGAGCCGACCGAAGACGAGCTGGAGGCCTACCTCGCCACCGGGGAGCCGCTCGCGGTGGCGGGTGCGTTCACCCTCGACGGTCTGGGTGGCTGGTTCGTCGAGGGCATCGACGGCGATCCCTCGAACGTGATCGGGATCAGCCTCCCGCTCACCCGCCGGCTGCTCGCGGGGGTCGGTGTCCGGGTCACCGACCTGTGGCGATCCGTGGCCCAGGGCTAACCTCGTGTTCATGGCACTGCCCAACGACACCGACCCGAAGCTGGCCGAGTACGCCCACCCCGAGCGGCTGGTCACCACCGAGTGGCTCGCGCAGAATCTGGACGCGGACGGCCTCGTCGTCGTCGAGTCCGACGAGGACGTCCTGCTCTACGACACCGGGCACATCCCGGGCGCGGTCAAGGTCGACTGGCACACCGAGCTCAACGACCCCGTGACCCGCGACTACGTCGACGGTGCGCGCTTCGCCGAGATCCTGGGCGAGCGCGGCATCCGCCGCGACTCCACCGTCGTGATCTACGGCGACCGGAACAACTGGTGGGCCGCGTACGCGCTGTGGGTGTTCAGCCTGTTCGGCCACCCGGACGTGCGGCTGCTCGACGGCGGCCGGGCCAAGTGGGTGGCCGAGGGCCGGGAGATGACCACCGAGGCGCCGAAGCCCGAGGCCGTCGACTACCCGGTGGTCGAGCGCGACGACAGCACGATCCGCGCATTCAGGGACGACGTGCTCGCGCACCTGGGCAAGCCGATGGTCGACGTGCGCTCCCCCGGCGAGTACTCCGGCGAGCTGCTGCACATGCCCGACTACCCGCAGGAGGGCGCCGTCCGTGGCGGCCACATCCCGGGAGCGGCCAGCGTGCCGTGGGCGCGGGCGGCCGCCGAGGACGCGACGTTCAAGTCCCGCGCGGAACTCGAGGCCATCTATCAGCAGGAGCAGGGCCTGTCGCCCGACGACGACGTCGTCGCCTACTGCCGGATCGGCGAGCGCTCGAGCCACACCTGGTTCGTGCTGACCCACCTGCTCGGCTTCGGCAACGTCCGCAACTACGACGGCAGCTGGACCGAGTGGGGCAACACCGTCCGGGTGCCGATCGTGACGGGCTCCGAGCGCGGGGAGGCGCCGGCCCGATGAGCCTTCCGCCGCGGTTGGCCGAGCTGGTCGACGACTTCTCCGACGTCGGCCCGAAGGACCGGCTCCAACTGCTGCTCGAGCTCTCCCAGGAGCTGCCCGAGCTGCCGCAGCGCTACGCCGACGCCGCGGAGACGATGGAGCAGGTGCACGAGTGCCAGTCGCCGCTGTTCCTGGCGGTGGAGGTCGGTGACGCTGTTGACGACCCCGACCGCACGGTGCGCCTGTTCTTCTCCGCACCTCCGGAAGCCCCCACGACCCGCGGGTTCGCCTCGATCATGCACACCGGGCTGGACGGGGAGCCCGCCTCCGACGTGCTGGCCGTGCCGGACGACTTCTACACAGCGCTCGGGCTCGCCCAGGCGGTCAGCCCGCTGCGACTGCGCGGGATGGCGGCGATGCTCGCACGGATCAAGAACCAGGTCCGCGCGGCCACCGCGGCCTGAGCGGTCGTCACGGCCTGGGGCGGCGGGATCTCAGCAGGCCCGCACACCGTCGGTGTGCAGGCCTGCACCGTTCGTTGCCGTGGGACCGGCCAACCTCAAGTCCTGGTGAAGAACGTTCCCTTCGTAAGCGATTGCTCTCCACACTGTGAGTTGTCTCATAAGGACGGCTCTGGGGGTGTTCAGATGAGCTCACTCGCGGCGGCAGGTGACACCTGGGGAATCAGCGGACCGACCTTCCTGATGGCCTACTCGGTCGTCGCGGTGGCGGTCTGGGTGGCGGCGACGCGGGCCCGGCGGGCGATCGCCGATCAGCGACCGGACCGGCCGCTGGAGGACATCACCGCCCACCCGCACGACGTGGCCTACCTCAACTCGGGCTCCGAACTGGCCGTCTACTCGGCCCTGAGCGCCATGCGGCTGGACGGCACCATCGTCACCGCCGGCCGGGGCAACGTGCAGGCGGCCGGCCGCATCGACCGCTCCGCCGACGAGCTCGAGCGGGCCATCCACTTCACGGCGACCGTGCCCACGGCGCGGTACCGCCTGCAGTTCCACCGCGCCGTGGTCACGGCGTTGGAGGGGATCGAGCAGCACCTGGTCGGAGGTGGGCTGCTCAGCGCCGACCGGCGCCGCGCGGTCCGCAAGGTCGGGTTCTGGATGCTCGTCGTGGCCGGGCTGGGCCTGGTCCGGCTGCTCGCCGGCGTCGCCGACGCCCGACCGGTGGGATGGCTGGTCGTGACCCTGCTGGCCGTCACCGTGGTGGCGCTGGTCCACCTGTCCCGGGCACCGCGACGCACCCCGCTCGGCGACGCGACGCTCGAGCGGCTGCGTCACGAGCACCACGCCCTGTCCCCTGCCATGAAGCCGGACTGGGCGGCCTACGGTCCGACCGGCGCCGCGCTCGGGGTCGGCGTGTTCGGGATGAGCGCGCTGTGGGCTTCCGACCCGGCGTTCGCCGACGAACTAGCTGCACAGAAGCTGGCCGCCACAGGCGGAGCAGGGGGCGGTGGCTACGGCGGCGACGCCGGCACCGGCTCCGACGGCGGCGGGAGTTGCGGTGGCGGCGGCGGCTGCGGCGGATGAGCCGGACAGCCCCCGGCACGAACCGGGCATCTCGGACTCGGGATCGGGTGGCGACCGGAGATCTCCGGGCTGATCGCCGACCTGCCCGAACTGCGGTTCTGCGAGGTCATCGCGGAATCGCTCGCTCCCGCAGTTCCGCCTCGAGGGGTGGCGGAGCTGCGGGGGCGAGGCCTTCCGGTGATCCCGCACGGGGTCCGGCTGTCCCTCGGCGGGGCTGACCCGGTCGAGGCCCACCTCGCAGCCTGTGCCGCTGCGCTGGACGCACCGCTGGTCAGCGAGCACGTCGCGTTCGTCCGGGCCGGGGGCCACGACGCCGGGCTGCGGGCCGAACTGGGCACCGTCGCGCGATCGGCGGGTTTCGAGCGGGGCGCCTGGTGAGTCGGCTGTGGCTGGAGCCGGAGAGCCCGCCGGCCGGCTCGGCGACGGACAGCGGGCTGGCCGCCCGGCAGGCCGAACTGGTCGCCGCACTCGTCGCCGGGGGTCCGCTGCCGGCCGGCTTCGACGCGGGGCGGGTCGCCGTCGCCCGGCGGGCGCTGCTGCGCAAGCCGGCCGGGGAGGCCGCGCGCGTGTGGCCGCTACTGGCCGCGTCGCTCGGCCCGGCCTGGCC
>NZ_JAHDTG010000044.1 GCF_018531475.1 Pseudonocardia mahuensis | reverse complement strand
CCGACGGCAGCCTTCCCGAGTGCTGGCTGCTCGCCGAATGGCCCCCCGGCCAGGCCGAGCCCACCGATTACTGGCTGTCCACCCTGCCCGCCGATACCCCGCTGCGCGATCTGGTGCGACTGGCCAAGATCCGCTGGCGCATCGAACACGATTACCGCGAGCTCAAAGACGGCCTCGGCCTGGACCATTTCGAGGGCCGCAGCTACCTCGGCTGGCACCGCCACGTCACCCTCACCGCACTCGCCCAGGCGTTCTGCACACAGCTGCGATACGACCCAAAAGCCCCTGCGCCGGCCTGACCCTCTACGCCGTACTCCGCGAGCTCCAGACCCTTCTCGCCGTCTGGACCGGCGCCTGCCGCACCTGCCAACAACCATTCCCGCAGACACGACACCCAGCCCCGCTAGACACGACCTAACAAAGCCCTACTAGTATCCCCACGTCGCCCCGGACCGTGGTCGCACCGCTCATGAGTGCGTGGGCTGTCGGGGCCGCGGGAGGCCGGCCGTGCGAATCGTCGTGTGGACATGAACCGGCGCGGGCGATGGTCGCGGCGCGTCGTGGACCGGTGCGGCACCGTCGCGCGTGCGCTGCGCGCACGGGGCGCCCTGCTGTTCCGGCGCGGCCGCACACCGGGGTTGCGCACGGCGAAGACGACGCTGGCCGCCGTGACGGCGTTCGTGCTGGCCGACTGGTTGCACACCAGTGACGAGCCGATCCTCGCGCCGCTCACCGCGCTCCTGGTCGTCCAGCTGACCATGTACGAGACCATCGCGCACGGGCGCGAGCGGATCGTGAGCGTGGTGGCCGGGGTCCTCGTCGCGGTCGGGTTCGCGAGTGTGGCGGGGCTGACCTGGTGGAGTCTGGGCGCGGTGGTGGCGGTCTCGCTCGTCGCCGGCCGGTTGCTGCGGCTGGGTCCGCACCTGCCGGAGGTGCCCATCAGCGCGATGCTCGTCCTCGCCGTCGGCGGGGCGGAGAGCGCTGCGGCCGGGCGGGTGATCGAGACGCTGATCGGTGCCGCCGTCGGAGTGCTGGTCAATCTCGTCATCGCGCCGCCGCTGTACATCCAGCCGGCCAGTGACGCGATCGGTGAGCTCGCCGACCGGATGGGTCTCTACTGCCGGGACCTCGCCGCGGTGCTGCGCTCGGAGTGGTCACGGTCGGCGGCGGACAGCTACCTGAATCTGGCGCGCGGCCTGAGTGCGGAGGTCTCCCGGGCGGACGAGCGGCTGGCGCACACCGAGCGGAGCGCCCGGCTCAACCCGCGCGGGCGGCTGGCCCGCGAGGTGCAGCCGCGGCTGCGGATCGCCCTCACCGCGCTGGAACACGCCCAGGTCGGGCTGCGCAACCTCGCCCGGGCGTTGCTGGACCGCACCTACTACGTGCCGGAGGACCAGGCGGACACGATCTACGACCCGGACACCCGCGCCGCGCTGGCCGACGTGCTCGAGGCCGTCGCCGCGGCCGTCGAGGGCGTGGTCCCCATCGCGTCCGGGGCCGCGTCGTCCAGGGTGGCCCGGGACCAGCTCGAGAGGCACCTCGCGGAGCTGAAACGCCGACGGGACCGGCTCGGCACGCGGCTGCTGGTCGACCCGCACGCCGATTCGGGGGCGTGGCAGCAGCACGGCGCGCTGCTGGCCGCGATCGACCGGCTCCGGGTGGAGATCGAGGCCGCGGTCCGCCCGTCCGACACCCCGTGGCGGCCCCCGCCCCTCACCGCTCGCCAGCGCAAAGCGGTGCGCCGGGCCATCACCGTCGCGGCGGAGCACCATCCCTCGCGGGCCGCGGCCGGCCGCGGGCGGGTCAAGCGGATCCCGGCCCGGCTCGGCCGCCGGCGCATCGGCAACGGGTAGCCGGCCCGCCGCGGCGACAAGGGTCGTCCATCCCGGACACGTCAGGATGGAGCCATGACCTCCGACCCGCTCGCGGTGATCACCCGCTACTACGACGGTTGCAGTACCGGCGACGTCGACCTCATGCTCACCACGCTGCATCCCGAGGTCGTGCACTACTTCCTCGCCCCCAACGTCGGCTCCGCGCCGGTGGCGGGGGCCGAGCACCTGGCGCGATACTGGCGCAAGGTGGCACGCATGATCGAGGCGCGCTGGGTCGTCGACCACTGCCTGGCCGGGGCGGACGAGGCCGTGATCGAGTGGACGATGTTCTGGCGGCCGGACGGGTCGGGAGACCGGGTCGCCACCCGCGGCGCCGAGTGGTTCACCTTCGCCGGCGGGCTGATCCGCGAGATCCGCTCCTACTACCAGCAGCGTCCGGAGACGACCGAACTCGACGGCTTCCCCTACGGCGAGCGCGGCTACTCGACCGCGACGGCCGAGCACAGCACGGTGCACCCGGTGCCGGACCGCAGCACGCGGTGAGGTGCAGCCGGGATCCTCGCCGCCCGCACCGGGCCGCCGACGTCCGCACGGTCGCCGCGTGAAGGTCGAGGGTCCGCTCGCCGCGATGCGGGAATGGCGCACCGCCAGCAGGCTGTTCGAACAGGGAGAGGTGGACGAGCCCGGAGCGGGGGAGCGATGAGCGACCGATCGACCCGGCAGCGACAGCTGCACCTGGCGGTGGAGGTGTCGGGTACCGGCCGGCACCCCGGGGCGTGGCGACGCCCCGACGCCCCCGGTGCCGGGGTGTTCGAGGCCGGTTACCACGTGGGCCTGGCCGAGGCCGCCGCGCGCGGTCGCCTCGACTTCCTCGCGCTGAGCGACTCCTTCGCCCCGCCCGGGGCCGATCCGTCGGCGCTGCGCGGGTCGCTCGACGCCGTCGCGGTCGCGGCCCGGGTGGCCCCGGTCGTGGCGGGCATCGGGCTCGTCCCGACCGCGACGGTGACGCACACCGAGCCGTTCCACCTGTCCAAGGCGATCGCGACGCTGGACGTGGTGTCCTCCGGCCGCGCGGGCTGGGAGCCGGCGGTGTCGCGCACCCGGGCCGAGGCCGACCTGTTCGGCCGCAAGGACAGCGCTGCCGCCGACGTTCTCTGGCGCGAGGTCGCCGAGGCGGTCGAGGTCGTCGTCCGGCTCTGGGACTCCTGGGAGGACGACGCCGAGATCCGCGACGTCGCGACCGGTCGGTTCATCGACCGCGACAAGCTGCACTACATCGACTTCGCCGGCGAGTTCTTCTCTGTGAAGGGCCCGTCGATCACCCCGCGGTCGCCACAGGCGCACCCGCTGGTCGTGCTGCGGGGCGACGAGCCGGAGGCCCTCGCCGTCGCGGCGCGCTGGGCCGACGTGGTGCGTATCGCCGCACCGTCCGCCGCCGCCGCGGCCGGGGCCCGCGACCGCATCCGGGCGGCCGTCGCCGACGCCGGACGTGATCCCGACGCGGTGGCCGTGCTGCTCGACGTCGAGGTGCTGCTCGCGGACACCACCGACACGGCCCGGCGCGACCTGGCCGAGCTCGACGGCTGGGCCGGTGAGTCGGCGCCGTCGTCGCTGCGGGTGGTCGGCACCCCCGCCGAGCTCGCCGACACCCTCACCGACGCGTTCACCGACGGCGCGGCCGACGGGTTCACCGCTGTCCCGCTCGCGCTGCCCCGTGGTCTCGTGGCCGTCGCCGACGGTGTGGTGCCCCTGCTCACCGAGTGCGGCCTGTTCCGCGCCGGCTACGACGACGGGTCCACGTTGCGCGGGCGCTTCGGGCTGGCGCGGCCGGCGAACCTCTACGCGCAGGGAGCGAACGCATGAGCAAGAAGCAGGTCCATCTCGCGGCGCACTTCCCGGGCGTCAACAACACCACGGTGTGGAGCGACCCCCGGTCGGGCAGCCAGACCGACTTCGCGTCGTTCGTGCACTTCGCGCGCACGGCCGAGCGTGGCCTGTTCGACTTCCTGTTCCTCGCCGAGGGGCTGAGGCTGCGTGAGCACCGCGGGCAGATTCACGACCTGGACGTCGTCGGTCGCCCGGACACGTTCACCGTCCTCAACGCGATCGCCGCGGTCACCACGCACCTCGGGCTCGGCGGGACGATCAACACGACGTTCAACGAGCCCTACGAGCTGGCCCGCCAGTTCGCGTCGCTGGACCACCTCTCCGGTGGGCGCGCGGCCTGGAACCTGGTGACCAGCTCGGACGCGTTCACCGGCGAGAACTTCCGCCGGGGCGGGTTCCTCCGTCCCGAGCAGCGCTACGAGCGGGCCGGGGAGATCCTCGCCGCGGCGAAGGAACTGTGGCTGAGCTGGGCCGACGACGCGATCGCCGACGACCGCGAGTGCGGCGTCTTCGCCCGCGACGTGCCGGTCGTCGAGCACCGCGGTGAGCAGTTCTCCTTCCGCGGCCGGTTCGGCGTCCCACGCAGCCCGCAGGGGCATCCGGTGCTGATCCAGTCCGGTGACTCCGACCAGGGCCGCGAGTTCGGCGCCGCGACCGCCGATGCGATCTTCTCCCGGCACAGCACGATCGAGGCCGGGCAGGCGTTCTACCGGGACATCAAGGGCCGGCTGCCGCGCTACGGCCGCACCGACCGGGACCTCACGATCCTGCCCGCCGCCACGTTCATCCTGGGCGACACCGAAGCGGACGCGGCCGAACGCGCGGAGCATGTGCGGCGCCAGCAGGTTGGCCCGCAGACCGCGATCGCGTTCCTGGAGCAGGTGTGGGGCCGCGATCTCTCGGCCTACGACCCCGACGGCCCGCTGCCCGACGTCGACCCCGACCCGGACGGCGTGTCGATCACCCGCGGCCGGGTGCGGCACGAGAAGGACACGCTCGCCGTCGCGAAGCAGTGGCGCGAGCTGGCCGAGGACAAGGGCGGCCTGTCGATCCGTGAGCTGATCGTCGAGACGACTGCGCGCCAGTCGTTCGTCGGGACGGCGAAGCAGGTCGCGGCGCAGATCGACGAGGCGGTGCAGGCCGACGCCAGTGACGGGTTCATCCTCATCCCGCACCTGGTACCGGGCGGGCTCGACGAGTTCGTCGAGACGGTGATCCCGGAACTGCAGGACCGCGGCGCCTACCGCACCGCCTACACCGGGACGACGCTGCGCGACCACCTCGGTCTGGCCCGCCCGACCTCCGCTCACGTACCGAGCCCCACCGCCAGGGCCTCCTGACCCCGCGAGGGCCCACCGGCCGGCTCGCGCTCCTGGAAACGACCCCTACCCGCGCACGTGGAGAGCCCGACTCCCGTTCCCCTGGACCCCGACTCGCGCGTCTGATCACCCCGACTCGCGGGCGTGGAGAGCCCGACTCGCGGGCCGTGCCGGCGGTACGCCGAGGGCCGGTGCGGTACGGGCCCTTCCACGAGCTGCGGGCTGCGGTGCGCCGCCGGCTCGGTGAGGAGGCGGAGGGGCCGGCCGTCTCCCACGCCGACGGTCGATCGGGCCTCAGCAGCGAGAGGTGGACGTCGGCCCGGGCGTCGTGCAGCGCCCGCAGCTCGGCGACCTGCCGCTCCCGGTCGCGGTCGGTGGGCAGGAGCCCGGCGAACGGTGCGGCGGGCCGGAACTGCGCCAGCCGGAAGCGGCGTCGGCCGGCCGCGTGGGCCCGCGCGGCGATGAGCGCGAGAACGGCGATCAGAGCGAGGACCAGGATCGATGCGGTCATGGCAGGTAGTTTTCGCGCATCCAGTTTCTGCCGACAGGTGGCCGGAAGTCATGCTCCGCAAAGATCCTGCCACTACGCTCCCGGAGCCGGCCCTCGAAGCGCTGCGCGCGGCCGCGACCGCCGGGGCCACCCTGCTCACCGTGACCGATCCCACGTCGCCGCCGGTCCGGTCCGGGGCCGGCGTGGCCGAGGATGACCGGATGGAGCAGGACACGGCCGTGCGCGCCTCGATCGGCAGGGTCGCCGCCGACGGGTCGCCCGCCCATCCGTCCGACGGGTCCCGGCCGGCCGCCCTGACCGCGCTGCGCGAGCGGCTGGCCGTCGCCCCCGTCGAGCGTGGGGTGGGCACCGCGGCGACCGCGCTGTCCCCGGGACGGGTCCGGCTGGAGGTCCCGCTGCGGCCCGATCTCGTCGGGGCCGACGGCACCGTCAACGCCGCCGTGCTGACCACGACGGCGGACTGTGCGATCGGGATGAGCGTGCACAGCAGCGTCCCGGACTCCCGGGGTGGTCCCACCGTCGAACTGCGACTGGACCACGTCGGGCCGGTGGGCGCCGGGGCGCGGACGCTGATCGTGGACGGGTCGGTCGTCCACTCCGACACCCGCACGGGGGCGGGCCGTGCCCTGCTCACCGACGACACCGGTGCCCTCGTCGCGCACGCCGTGGGCACGATGGCCGTCGACCCGGTGCGCGAGGGCGTTCCGGCGCTGTGGGCGACGCCGGTGCCCCCGGCGGCGGGGGAGGCGTTCGACCCGGTCGGCCTCGCCGCGCTGGCCGGTGCTGATCCGGATGGCGATCCCGCGGAGCTGCGCATGACCGTCCGCGGGTCGATGTCGAACCTGCGCGGGAAGGTGCACGGCGGGGTGCTGATGGGTTTCGCGCATGTGGCGCAGGACCGGTTCCAGGCTGCTCACGGGGTGGCGGTGCGCCGGGTCTCGTGCACCGTCGACTACCTGCGCCCGGTGCCGCTCGACGCCGGTGAGCTGGTGTGCCGGTCGGAGTTCGTGCGGCGGGGGCGCCGCTTCTGGACCGTCCGCACGACGGTGTCGCGCTCCGACGGGAAGCCGGTGGCGCTGGCCGCCGGGACGGGCGTGCTGCTCGCCCCGTGACGCCCCGGCGGCCGCACGCCCGCGCGCGATCACGAGCGGGATCACGAACGGCGTAATGATCTGACTGTTTCGGACCGTTCTCCCGCGGGGTCATAATCGGGGCGCAGTGATCTGACGCGCTCCACCACCACCACCACCACCACCACGGACCGGCGCCGCAAGGAGATCGAATGACGCCCCTTCAGCCACGTGTGGCGGTGATCGGGGCCGGTCCTTCCGGGCTCTACGCCGCCGCGTCCCTGCTCGCGGCCGGTTACGGCGACGCCGGCATCAGCGTCGACGTACTCGACCGCCTGCCCGCGCCCTACGGCCTGGTCCGCTACGGCGTGGCCCCCGACCACGTGAAGATGAAGTCGGTCATCCGGGTGCTGCAGAAGCCGTTCGACCCGGCGGAGGTGCACTTCCTGGGCAACGTCCCGGTGGCCCGCGACGGGGCCGGATCGCCGGGGGTGCCGCTCGAGGTGCTGCGCGAGCACTACACCGCCATCGTGCACGCCACCGGCAGCTCGGTGGACCGTGACCTGGGCATCCCCGGCGAGGAGCTGGCCGGCAGCATCGGGTCCGGTGCGTTCGTCAGCTGGTACTGCGGGCATCCCGACTTCACCGAGCTCGACCCGCCGCTCGACCACCCCGGAGTCGCGGTCGTCGGTGCGGGCAACGTCGCGCTGGACGTGGCTCGGGTGCTGGCGAAGAGCCACGCCGAGATGGCCGCGACCGACATCCCGGACCGGGTACTGGAGGCGTTGACGCACAGCCGGGTGCGCGACGTGCACGTGCTCATCCGGCGCGGGCCCCAGCACGTCCGGTTCACCCCCGCGGAGCTGCGCCAGATCGGGGAGCTCGCCAATGCCGAGGTCGTGGTGCACGACGACGGGCTCCTCGCGGCAGGCGTCGAGGACCCCGACGGCGACCGCCGGCAGCGGCAGAACCTGGAGATGCTCACCGAGTGGGCGGCCGGCGGGGGTTCCGAGGGCGGAACCAAGCCGCGGCGCATCCACCTGCGTTTCCTGCGCAGCCCCGTCCGGCTGCTGGGGGAGAACGGGCGGGTGTCCGGCGTCGTCGTCGAGCGCAACCGGATCGACGCCGACGGGCGGGTGGTCGGCACCGGCATGCAGGAGACCCTCGACGTCGGCCTGGTCGTCCGCGCGATCGGCTACTCCGCGGAGCCCGTCCCCGGGTTGCCGTTCGACAGGCGCACGGGCACCGTGCCCAACGTCGGCGGCCGGGTCGTGCGCGACGGCGTGCCCGTGCCCGGGGCCTACGTCACCGGCTGGATCAAGCGCGGCCCGACCGGCGTCATCGGCACGAACAAGGCTGACGCGGCGCAGACCGTCGCCGCGCTGCTCGAGGACCTGCCGACGCTGCCGGCGCCGGCACACCCCGACCGGGAGTCCCTGCTGGAGGCCCTGGCCGAGCACGGTGTCCGGCCGGTCGACTGGACCGATTGGCTGCAGCTCGACGCCGAGGAGATGCGGCTCGGCGCGGCGCGCGGGGCCGACCGGGTCAAGGTGGCCGAGATGGCGGCGATGCTGGCCGCGTGCCGCGCCGACGCGCCCGTGCGCTGAGGCGGCGCTGCCGGGCCCGGCGACGGCATCGGCGGCGTTGACGGCTTCAGCGACATCGAGGCCCCCGCCGGGAGCGGCGGGGGCCTCGATCCGCAGGGTCGTCCGCTGCCGGACGCACGGCTCAGCAGGGGTCGACCGAGACGACCGAGGAGATCGCGAGGACACGGTCGACGAAGGCCTGCGCCTCGGCCGCGGTCATCGAGATCGTGCAGCTCAGCGAGCTGTAGATGACGCCCTCGCGGACGTCGACGGAGAAGTCGCGGACCGGGTGGCCGCAGTTCTGCAGCATCGTCGCGACGCGCAGGACGCCGTCCATTCCGCCCGAGGTGACCACGGTGTGCCGGCGGTGGATCCGCGAGGCGATGTCGGAGAACGAGGTGCGGGTGGTGTCGGTGGTCAGGGTCATGATCAGGCTCCGGGGCGTCCGCAGGAGGAGGGGACCCGAGCCAGGTCTCGGCGAGAGCGAGCCGCGCGGGGCGGCGGGAGAGTGCGCGCGGGCAGCCTGGCTCAGCCGACGCGCGAGGCTACTACCTCAGCGCGCGGAGCGAGGGGCTCGACGATGCGCACGGCGGAGACCTTACCAACATCGACTACCGAGCGGTAGGCCCGAGCCGGGCGCGCGGGTCCGGCTGCACCGCGGACTACGATGGAACCGTTGTACTTCTTCGCCTACTTCACCGACGGGACGTCGAGGCGGCGCGCGATCGCAGGAAGGGCGCTCGATGGCTGCAGAGCCCAGTGGGGCCAGGTCGACGGCTGCGCCGTCCACCCCGGTCGGCCGGCAGATGCGCGTGCCGAAGATGGCCGAACTGGTCGCCGGTCACCTGCGCCGGCAGATCGTCCGCGGTGAGCTGACCGAGGGCGAGGCGCTCCCGTCGGAGGCCGCCCTGATGGAGCAGTTCCAGGTGTCCCGGCCGACGCTGCGCGAGGCGTTCCGGGTGCTCGAGTCGGAGTCGTTGATCAGCGTGCGGCGCGGCGCGCACGGCGGGGCCCGCGTGCAACTGCCCGACGCCGACGTCGCCGCCCGCTACGCCGGTCTCGTCCTCGAGCACCGGGGCACCACCCTGGAGGACGTCTACGAGGCCCGGATCGTCATCGAGCCGCCGAGCGTCGCCCTGCTCGCCGGTCGGCGCAGCGCCGCCGACCTGGATCGGCTGCGCGCGGCTCTCGCCGAGCACGAGGCCGTGATCGAGGATCCGGCGCGCTCGGTCCGGGCGCACACGACCTTCCACCACCTGCTCACCGAGCTCACCGGCAACCAGACGCTCACGGTGCTCGTGGGCATGCTCGAGCACCTCATCGACCTGGCCACCCTCTCGCACGTCGAGTCCGACCGCGCCGCCCCGGCCTTCGACCGGGCCAGCCGCAAGGGCCTCGCCGCGCACCGCCGCGTCGTCGACCTGATCGAGGCGAAGGACGCGGCCGGCGCCGAGCAGCTGTGGCGCAAACACCTGACCGAGGCGCGCGACTACCTGCTGCGCGCCGACGTGAAGACCGTGCTCGACCTGCTGGGCTAGCCGCCCGTCGTCTCCGGAGAGGGAGTAGATCGCCGTATGTCGCAGCTGAGTGGCTCGGTCGTGATCGTGACCGGTGGTGGCCGGGGGATCGGGGAGGCGATCTGCACCGAGGTGGCCGCCCAGGGCGCCGACGTCGCGGTGGCCGACCTCGACGGCGAGCGGGCCGCCGCGGTGGCCGCCGCCCTCGTCGCCAAGTACGGGGTACGCGCGATCGGGGTCGGGGTCGACGTCGCGGACCCCGCCGCCGTGACGGCCGCGGTGGCAGGCGTCGAGGCCGAGCTCGGCCCGATCACGGGGATCGTCAACAACGCCGGTATCGACGTCATCGGCCGGTTCGTCGACTCCGACCCGCAGACCTGGGACCGGCTCATCGACGTCAACCTCAAGGGCACCATCCAGTTCACCCGCGCCGTGCTGGACGGGATGATCTCCCGGTCCGCGGGCCGCATCGTCAATGTCGCCTCCGACGCCGGCCGGGTGGGCTCGTCCGGCGAGGTCGTGTACTCCGCGACGAAGGGCGGCGTGATCGCCTTCTCCAAGGCGCTGGCCCGCGAGGTCGCCAAGGACCAGATCACGGTCAACGCCGTGTGCCCCGGCCCGACCGACACCGCGCTGCTCGGGCAGGTCGCCGAGGTCAGCCAGAAGCTCTACGACGGGCTGGCCCGCGCCGTCCCGATGCGCCGGATCGGGCAGCCGCAGGACATCGCCCCGGCGGTGGCATTTCTGCTCTCCCCGGGTGCGGACTACATCACCGGACAGACGCTGTCGGTGTCCGGTGGCCTGACGATGGCCTGATCTGCGCTCCTCGCGGGCGGAGCGCGGCGAAAGGCACGACATGGACTTCACCTTCAGCCCCGAGCAGGTCGAGCTCGGTGCCGTGGTGCGTTCGTTCCTCGACGACCACGCGCCCGAGGCGCAGGTGCGCCGGCTGATGGCCGACGAGCGGGGCTGGGACCCGGCGACCTGGACCCGGCTGGCCGCCGAGATCGGACTGCAGGGCCTGGCGATCCCGGAGATCTACGGCGGTGCCGGCTTCGGCCTGATCGAGCTCGGTGTCGCCTTCGAGGAGATGGGTCGGGCGCTGCTGGGCGCGCCGTTCCTGTCCTCGGTCGGCCTCGCGGCGACGACGCTGCTCGCGAGCGGGGACGAGGCCGCCTGCAAGGAGTACCTGCCGGCCATCGCGTCCGGTGAGACCGTCGCGACGCTCGCGCTGACCGAGGACTCCGGCTCCTGGGTCGAGCCAGGGGTCACCACCTGTGCCGACCAGGGCGCGGGGGGGTGGCGGGTGTCGGGAGACAAGACCTACGTGCTCGACGGGCACACCGCCGGGCTGCTGCTCGTCGTCGCCCGGTCGCCCGCCGGGACCGGGGTCTTCGCCGTCGACGTCCCCGTCGCCGGCGCACCCGGCGTCACCCGGACCCCGCTGCCGACCCTGGACCAGACCCGCAAGCAGGCCCGCATCGATCTGCGTGACGCCCCGGCCCGGCTGGTGGGGGAGGACGGCGCGGGCTGGGCCGCGGTGGAGCAGGCGCTGCGCGTCGGCGCGGTGCTGCTGGCCGCCGAGCAGGTCGCCGGGGCGAGCCGGGTCCTCGACATGGCCGTGCAGTACGCCAAGGACCGCCACCAGTTTGGCCGCCCGATCGGCTCGTTCCAGGCGATCAAGCACAAGTGCGCGGACATGGTGATGCAGCTCGAGGCGGCCCGGTCCGCCGCGTACTACGCGCTCTGGGCCGGTGCCTCCGACGGCGCCGGTGGCACCGGAGAGTTCCCGATCGCGGCCGGCCTGGCCAAGGTCTACTGCTCGCAGGCCTACACGTTCTGCGCCGGTGAGAACGTGCAGATCCACGGCGGCATCGGGTTCACCTGGGAACACCCCGCGCACCTGTACCTCAAGCGCGCCAGGAGCTCCGAGACGCTGCTGGGCTCGCCCGCGTTCCACCGCGAGCGGCTCGCGACCCTGGTGGGCATCTGACGGTGGCTGCGGCCCCTGCGGCCCCTGCGGCCCAGGCGGCCTACGGCGCGGGACGCGGTTCCCGGGGCAGGCCCAGCACCGTCTCGGCGATGATGTTGCGCTGCACCTCCGAGGTGCCGGCGTAGATCGTCCCGGCGCGGGCGTTGAGGTAGCTGCCGATCCAGGAGCCGGTCGTGTTGCGCGCCCCCGGGTCGTCGGTGCGGAACCCGCGCAGCGGCGGCCGCCCGGTGACCACCTGGGCACGCATCCCGGCGAGGTCGAGGGCGAGGTCGGTGGCGCGGCGGTGGTACTCGCTCCAGTACAGCTTGGAGATCGACGACTCCGGGCCCGGGCCCTGGCCCGCGAGCCAGCCGGTGAGCACCCGATAGCCGAGGAAGCGCATGATCTCGACCTCGGCGAAGCACTGCGCGAGCCGCTGGCGGACCACCGGGTCGCCGTCGAGCCCCTGCTCGCGGGCCAGCTCGACGAGCCGGTCGAACTCGGCGCGGAACAGTATCGGGTTGGTGGCCGCTTCCTCGCCGCGCTCGTAACCGAGCAGGGTCTGGGCGACCTTCCAGCCGCTGTTCACTGGCCCGACCACGTTGTGCAGCGGGGTCCGCACGTCGTCGAAGAAGACCTCGTTGAACTCGCTCTCGCCGGTCGCCGAGCGGATCGGCCGGACGTCGAGGCCGGGCTGGTCCATCGGGACGAGCAGGAACGAGATGCCGCGGTGCCTGGGCGCCGCCGGATCGGTGCGGGCCAGCACGAAGATCCAGTTCGCCCGTTGGGCCTGCGACGTCCACACCTTCTGGCCGTTGATCATCCAGTCGTCCCCGTCGGCGACCGCGCGGGTGGACAGCCCCGCGAGATCCGACCCCGCGCCGGGCTCGGAGTAGCCCTGGCACCAGCGGTCCTCGCCGGACAGGATCCGCGGCAGGTGGTGGCGCTTCTGCTCCTCGGTGCCCCAGCGCAGCAGGGTGTTGCCGACCATCTTGATGCCGAAGGTGTCGTTGTGCCCGCCCGCCGGCACCCCGGCCTTGGCGAGCTCCTCCATCAGCACGACCTGGTGCAGCTTGGTCAGCCCGCGGCCGCCGTACTCGACCGGCCAGGTGATGCCCAGCAGCCCCCGCCGGGCCAGCGTGGCCCGCCAGTCCTCGACGAACGCGTTCGCCTCGGCGGTGCCGGAGATCGCGCCGATACCCGTCCAGCCGGCGGGCAGCTCCTCGGCCAGCACGGCCCGTACCTCGGAGCGGAACTCCTCGGCGTCGGCCGGGTAGTCCAGGTCCACGTCAGCTGCCGTTCCGCAGCGTGTCGACCGCCGGCTGCCACAGCGACGGATCGTGCTCGTAGGGGGCGTAGAAGCTGAACCGGTCGACGACGTCGCCGAAGCGCGCCAGCACGGCCGGCCCGATCCGGTCCGGCTCCGCGACCACGGCGAACGTGTGCAGCACATCGTCGTCGATCAGGTCGCCCATCTTTTGCCAGCGGTCCTCGTCGCCGGAGCGGGACAGCCGGTTCAGCTCGGTGCCCAGCTCCTGCCAGCCGTGCAGTTCCAGCACCGTGTGGTAGCTCGGCGTGCTCCCGTAGAACGCGATCTGCTCGCGTGCGCCCCGGATGGCTGCGGACATCTCCTCCTCGGTGCGCCCGGACACGACGATGCCGGACAGACCGACCGAGAAGTCGTCCAGCGGGCGGCCGGCCCTGTCCAGACCGCGCTGCAGCGTCGGCAGGGTCCGCTCGCGCAGGTAGCGCTCGGTGGTGAACGGGTGGGGGAGCAGCCCGTCGCACACCTCCCCGGCCACCTCGGTCATCTGGTCGCCGACAGCGGCCAGGTGCACCTGCGGCGGGCCCCACGGGCTCGGCGCGGGGGAGAAGAACGGCGTCATCAGGGTGTGGGAGTAGAAGTCGCCGCGGAAGTTCAGCCGCTCACCGGTGTCCCAGCCGGCCCAGATCGCGCGCAGGGCCTGGACGTACTCGCGCATCCGCCGGGCCGGGTGGCTCCACGGCATCCCGAACCGGCGCTCGATGTGCGGCCTGACCTGGCTGCCCAATCCCAGCAGGAACCGGCCCCGGGTGTAGGTCTGCAGGTCGTGGGCGGTGTAGGCCATCGACATCGGGTTGCGTGCGAAGGCCACCGCGATCGCCGTGCCTACCTCGATCCGGCTGGTGTGCTCGGCTACCGGGACCAGCGGCAGGAACGGGTCGTGCGAGGTCTCGGTACTCCACAGCCCGTCGTACCCGCTCTTCTCCCGGTCGCGGGCGAGCTCGGTCAGCTCCGCCAGACCGGACGCCGTGATGTGCGCATCGACCTTCATGTTCGGTGATCACCCCTCGCCGAGTTCCGCTGTCCGATCAGCCATCCAACAGCCCGTGCCCGGTGGCAAACGGGGAGGGCCCCGCCGGCGAACCGGCGGGGCCCTCCCCGTGTCGTGCGCTGCGCGCCGTCAGTCGGTGACGTCCTTGGGACGCCCGGCCTCCGGACGGCCCGCGAGCTCGCGGCGCTCGGCCTGCCGCGCGTTCTCGGCCGCGTACTGCTCGGCCCGAGCCCGCTCCAGGGCCACGGTCTCCTCGACCGGGTCCGGACCGAGGAGCGAGCCGGCCACCGGCGTACCGGCCGATCCGAGCTGGTTCATCCGCTTGGGCACCGGAGCGCCCTGGTAGGCCAGCGGGATCGGGTGGCCGTGCTCGTCGACCCCGGCCAGCGGCTGGTGCACCTCGATGAACTCACCGTGCGGCAGCCGCTTGATGATGCCGGTCTCGATGCCGTGCTCGAGCACCTCCCGGTCGGACCGCTGCAGGCCGATGCAGATCCGGTAGGTGACCCAGTAGGCGATCGGCGGGACGACCAGGGCCCCGATCCGGCCTGCCCACGTGGTGGCGTTGAGCGAGACGTGGAAGAAGTACGCGATCCAGTCGTTGATGCCGCTCAGCACCAGCCACAGGTAGAACGAGATGGCCATGGCGCCCAGCGCGGTCCGGACCGGAGCGTCCCGGGGCCGCTGGAGCAGGTTGTGCAGCGCGTTGTCCTTGGTGAACTTGCGCTCGACCATCGGGTAGATCGCGGCGACCACGTACAGCAGCGGCAGGAACATCGCCGTCGCGAAGAACGCCGCCGGGATCGTGTACGTGCCGAAGAGGTAGATCTCCCACGGCGGGAAGATGCGGGCCATGCCCTCGGTGAACAGCACGTACCAGTCGGGCTGCGAACCCGCCGAGATCTGCGCCGCGTTGTACGGGCCCAGGTTCCAGATCGGGTTGATCTGGAACAGGCCGGCCATCATCCCGATGACACCGACGGTGACGGCGAAGAACGCACCACCCTTGGCCGCGAAGGCCGGCAGGATGCGGACGCCGACGACGTTGTGCTCGGTGCGACCCGGGCCGGGGAACTGGGTGTGCTTCTGGTACCAGACCAGGCCCACGTGCACGGCGATCAGTGCGAGCAGGATGCCGGGGATGATCAGCACGTGCGCGATGTAGAACCGCGGGATGATCTCGGTGCCGGGGAACTCACCGCCGAAGAGCAGCCAGTGCGCCCAGGTGCCCATGACCGGGACGGTCATCGTGATGCCGGACATGATCCGCAGGCCGGTGCCGGACAGCAGGTCGTCGGGCAGCGAGTAGCCGGTCATGCCCTCGAAGAAGCCCAGCAGGATCAGGACGACGCCGATCACCCAGTTCGTCTCCCGCGGCTTGCGGAAGGCGCCGGTGAAGAACGTGCGGAACATGTGGGCGACCATCGCGGCCATGAACAGCAGCGCCGCCCAGTGGTGCACCTGCCGCACGAACAGGCCGCCGCGCACCTCGAGGGAGATGAACAGCGAACTCTCGTACGCCTTGGACATGTGGACGCCGCGGAGGTTGTCGAACGGGCCGTCGTAGACGACCTCGGCCATCGACGGGTCGAAGAACAGCGCCAGGTAAGTGCCCGAGAGCAGCAGCACGATGAACGAGTAGAGGGCGATCTCACCGAGCATGAACGACCAGTGCGTCGGGAAGACCTTGTTGAACTGCTTGCGCAGTCCCGAGGCGGGGTGGAAGCGCTGGTCGAGCTCGTCGAGAAGCTGGCCGGCCTTACCCCCTCCTGCGGACGAGGTGGGCGTGGTGATCGCGCTCATGGTCTCCGCTCCCAGAATGCCGGGCCGACGGCTTCGATGAAATCGCTTCTCGCTACGAAGTATCCCTCAGAATCGACCGTGATGGGCAGTTGAGGGAGTGCCCGGGTGGCCGGTCCGAAGACGGGCCGCGCGTACTCCGTCGCCAGGAACTGCGACTGGTGGCAGGGGCACAGGATCCGGTTGTCCTGAGCCTGGTACAGCGAGGTGGGGCAGCCCAGGTGCGTGCAGATCTTCGAGAAGGCGTAGTAGTCGCCGTAGTTGAAGTCCTCCTGGCCGGCCCGCTTGACCACCTTGGTCCCGGGGCGCAGCCGGATGAGCATCACCGGGGCGTCGGAGGCGCGCTGCGCGTGCAGGAGCTCCTCGTCGTGGCCGCGCTCGGACTCCCGGAAGGGGAACACCGTCTCCATCGAGCCGGGCTCCATGTCCTCCGGGCGGATCCGGGCGATCTCGCCGAGGACACCGGTGTCGCGGCGCAGGTAGACGGTCTCGCCGGGTTCGGCGCGCCAGCCGGTGACCCACAGCGGTGAGTCGTCGCCGTCCTTCCAGGGGTTGCGGACCATCGGCGCGAGGGCGGCGACGCCGAGGCCCAGGCCGAACAGGCCCGCGGCCGCACCGGCCGAGCGCTTGATCAGCGAGCGGCGGCCGATGCCGGTCTCCTTGCCGGCCTCGGCGACCTGGGCCAGGACCGTCCTGCGGGACAGCTCGTCGGACGCGCCGTCGTGGCGCTGCTGCACCGAGACCTCGTCCGGGAAGAACTTCTTGACATAGGCGATCACGCCGATGCCCAGCGCCAGCACCGCGAAGCCGAAGGTGAACCCGACGACCGGGGTGTACAGCGAGTACATCGTGTAGCCCGGATCGCCGGGGGCGCGGTACTCGTACGGCCAGACGATGAACGCGACGACGAAGGCCAGCGCGGAGAGCGCGGAGAGCGCGAACCAGAGGGCCACGGCCCGCTCGGCCCGCTTCTCGGCGCGGGTCCCGGGGATCGGGAACTTCTTCCCGAGGTGCACGATCTCGACGTCGTCGAGTTCGGCGGCCAGCCGGGCCAGCTCCTCCGGCGTCATCCGCTCGAGCTCGTCATCGGAGGGCAGGCGGCGCTGCTCGCCGCCGGTCGTGCCCGTCGTACCCGCACTCATGACTTCGCTCCCAACCACATCGCGAAACCGATCAGCGCCGCCAGCCCGACCACGAACGCGATCACGCCTTCGGATGTCGGGCCGAGCCCGCCCGCGGCGTAACCGCCCGGGTTGTTGTTCGAGCCCGAGACCGACTTGATGTACGCGATGATGTCCTCCTTCTCCGCCGGCGTGAGCTGGCGGTCGGCGAACTTCGGCATGTTCTGCGGGCCGGTCAGCATCGCGGTGTAGATCTGGTCCTCGGAGGCGGGGTCCAGGTTCGGGGCGAACTTCCCGGAGGACAGCGCGCCGCCGCGACCGGTGAAGTTGTGGCACGAGGCGCAGTTGAGCCGGAACAGCTCACCGCCGCGGGCCGGGTCGGAGCCGCGCAGGGCCTCACCGGTGGCCGCGGGCCGCACCGGGCCACCGCCGTTGGCCTGCACGAACGCGCCCAGGGCGTCCAGGTTCTCCTGGCCCTCGGGCGTGTGCGGGTCGAACTCGGGGAGCGGGGGCTTGCGGACGGCCTGGGCCTCCTGGCGGGCCAGCGGCATGCGTCCGGATGAGACCTGGAAGTAGGTCGCCGCGTCGCCGACGCCGATGAGGCTCGGACCGCGGTCCTGCACGCCCTGCAGGTTCACACCGTGGCAGCTGATGCACGCGTTGTTGTACAGCTCCTGACCCTTGGCGATCAGGGCCGAGTCACCCTGGGCGACCGCGACCTGCGGCTTCGGGGTGAACAACGTGTACATGCCCCCCGCCGCAAGCAGGCCGATACCCAGGGCGAGCGCACCGGCGAGCCTGCGGCGGAACTTGCCGTGCGGCCTTCGGCGTTGTGGTGTGGTGGTCATCGTCGGCGTCTTCCAACCCTCGCGGTCGTGGCGGTTTGTCCGGGCTCAGAGTCCGGGAGATGGGAGCTGCGGGCCTAGCGGATGAAGTAGATGACGGCGAACAGGCCGACCCAGACGACATCGACGAAGTGCCAGTAGTAGGACACGACGATGGCGGCGGTGGCCTGCGCCGGGGTGAACTTGCTGAGCTTGGTGCGGATGAGCAGGTAGACGAACGCGATCAGACCGCCGGTCACGTGCAGCGCGTGGAACCCGGTGGCCATGTAGAAGACCGTGCCGTAGGCACTCGAGGACAGCGTGGTGTGGTGCTCGGTGACCAGGACGTAGTACTCGTAGGCCTGGCCGACCACGAAGATCGTGCCCATCACGAGAGTGAGCAGATACCAGCGCCGCAGCCCGAACACGTCACCACGCTCGGCCGCGAACACGCCGAACTGGCAGGTGAACGAGGACGCCACGAGGATGATCGTGATCACCAGGGCGTACGGGACGTTGAGTTCGGTCGGCGGGGTGGGCCATTCGCCGACGTTCTGGGCCCGCGCGGTGAAGTAGATCGCGAACAGCCCGGCGAAGAACATCAGCTCGCTGGACAGCCAGACGATAGTGCCGATGCTGACCAGGTTCGGGCGGTTCAGCGAATGGATCCGCGCGCTGATGTTGGGAGCCGCTGTCGTCACCCGGGCATTATGACCCCAGGCCATCTTCTACAGCCTGTCGGGGCAGCCGCGGCGTCGATCACCACCCGGTCGTCGAACGGTTCGCACCTCCTGGGAGTTCCCGCTCGCGCCGGATCGTGGCCCGGCTGACTACGATGACGCCCCGTGAGCAGCGCAGCCGGCAGGCCAGGACCGCAGCAGAGCTGGACCGTGCTGGTCTTCAGCCACCGTCCCGAGGTGCGTGAGGCCATCACCATGGCCATCGGCCGGCGGCCGGCTCCGGACCTGGGCCGGGTGCGGTTCCGGGAGGTCGGCGGAATCGCCGACGTCCTGGCCGCCGTGGACGCCGGGGAGATCGACCTCGCGATCCTCGACGGCGAGGCGCAGCCCACCGGCGGCATGGGCCTGTCCCGGCAGCTGAAGAACGAGATCGACGACTGCCCGCCGATCATCGTCACGGTGCGCCGGCGCGACGACCGCTGGCTGGCCACCTGGTCGCAGGCCGACGCGGTGCTCGTACACCCTCTCGACCCGCTGACCGCCGCCGAGACCGTGGCCGACGTACTGCGCCGGGCGCGGTCCGGCGAGCTCGTCACGCGGAGCTGACCGATGCAGGACAGGACGGTCCACGATGGCTGACGCGGTGCTGCAGACCTGGCCGGGAGTGCTCGGCAGGCTGATCCGGGGTCACGACCTCGACGCCACCGACACCGCCTGGGTCATGGACCGGGTGCTCTCCGCCGAGGCGACCCCGGCCCAGCTGGCCGGATTCCTGGTGGCGCTGCGCGCCAAGGGCGAGACGGCCGCGGAGATCGGCGGCCTGGCCGAGGCGATGCTGCGGCACGCGCGCAGGGTGGCCATCCCCGGGCCGGCCGTCGACATCGTCGGCACCGGTGGCGACCAGGCGCACACCGTCAACATCTCCACGATGTCGGCGATCGTCGTCGCCGGGGCGGGCGTGCCGGTGGTCAAGCACGGCAACCGGGCGGCGTCGTCCGCGTGCGGGGCGGCCGACCTGCTCGAGGAGATCGGCGTCGCGATCGACCTGCCGCCCGACGCGGTCGCGGCGTGCGTGGCCGAGGTCGGGATCGGTTTCTGCTTCGCCCCGGTCTTCCACCCGGCGATGCGGCACGCCGCCGCGCCGCGCCGCGAGATCGGTGTGCCGACCGCGATGAACGTGCTGGGCCCGCTGACCAACCCCGCCCAGCCACCGGCGGCGCTGGTGGGCTGCGCGGACCCGCGGCTCGCCCCGGTACTGGCCGAGGTGTTCGCCGGTCGCGGGATGTCGGTGCTGGTGGTCCGCGGCGACGACGGGCTCGACGAGCTGACCACCACCACGACCAGCACGGTCTGGGTGGCCGGTGGCGGGGAGGTCCGCACCGAGACCCTCGACCCGGGCGTGCTCGGCGTGCCGGTCGCGCGCCGCGCGGATCTGCGCGGGGGCGACGCGGTCGTCAACGCGGCCGTGTGCCGGGCGCTGCTCGCCGGGGAGCGCGGGCCGGTGCGCGACGCGGTGCTGCTCAACGCCGCCGGTGCGCTGGCGGCCTTCGACGGCCCCCCCGCGGACCTCACGGCCGCCATGGCGGCCGCGTCGGAGCGCGCGGCGGCTGCCATCGACTCCGGGGCCGCGGCCACGCTGCTCGACCGGTGGGCGGAGCGCTCGACGGCGCTGAAGGGCCGCTGAACCGGCTCGTCCGAACCGCCCGTCGCCGCCGAGGTGTACCAGCCGAGCTGCTCGATCTCGGCCGGCCGACGCCGAACGCGTCGTACGGGTACCGACGGGTCCGGCGAAGCAAGGGTCTTACGTCCTTGTTCGCCCCGGCGCCGGTCGTCGATGCTCGCTGCCGCGTGACCCCACGAAGCTGGGAGAACCGGGTCGAGCGCTACGAGCGTCGCGGATATCGCGTCCTCGCCCCGTCGTACCCCGGGCTGGAGGTGGAGGTCGAGGCACTCAACGAGGATCCCTCGCCGATCGAGGCACTGACGGTGCCGGCGATCATCGAGCACCTCGAGGCGGTGATCCGCGAACTCGGTCCCCGCCCATCCTGATCGGCCACTCCGCCGGCGGCGCGTTCGTGCAGATCCTGCTCGATCGCGGCTTCGGGGCCGCGGGCGTGGCGATCAACCCGGCCCCGACCGAGGGCGTCCCCGTGGTGCCCGTGTCACAGGTCAGGGCGACGTTTCCGGTGCTGAAGAACCCTGCCAACCGCCACAGAGCCCTCGGCTTCACTCACGAGCAGTGGCACTACGCGTTCGCCAACACGTTCGACGGGGACGAGTCCCGGGCGCTGTACGAGCGCTACGCCATCCCGGCGTCCGGACGGATCGTGTGGGGAAGCGCGCTCGCCAACCTCGAACCAGCCACCAGGACACCTACGTCGACTACGACAACGACGACCGCCGGCCACTGCTGTTCATCGCGGGCACCGAAGACCACCTCATGCCCCCGAAGGTGCAGTGGTCGAACGCGAAGCACTACAAGTCGGACAGCCTCACCGAGGTCGTGGAGTTCGGCGGCCGAGCGCATCTGCTTCCCGCCCAGGCCGGCTGGGAGGAGATCGTGCGCCGGACACGTGTTGCTGCCGACGGCGGGTGTCGTCGTCACCACCGTCGCCGGCGCGGAGCGACCGGGCGGCAACGCTCTCGGGTCCGGCGGCTGCCGATCGGTGTGGGGTCGATGTGGCCGGGTGAACTCCGGATCGCCCGCCGGGCGCCCTAGTCCAGGCCCACGGAGAACGTGGCCTCGGTGTCCGCGCGCGAGTAGGAGCGGAAGGCGATGTGGGTGTCGGTGCGCTGCACACCCTCGACCTTGCTGAGCCCCCCGGCGATCACGTCGGCGAGCTGCTCGTGCTCGGCGACCTTGACGATCGCGATCAGATCGACGTCGCCCGCACACGAGTAGACCTCGCTCACCCCGTCGAGATCCGCGATGGCCTGTGCGGTCTCCGGGATCCGGTCGGCGGCGGTGTGCACCAGGACGATCGCGGTGATCACGGTGATTCCCCTCCTCGGCAGGCCCCGGACGACGGCGGAACGACGGGGCCGGACGGCCGGAGGCTAGTCGATCTGGCCCTCGGAGATCGGTTCCGGGCGCGCCCGCCGTGCCCATTCAACCCACGACGCCGCGCCACGGGCGGGTTCCGACCAGTTCGGTTCCGAGTGCACCAGCCGGGTCCCGCCGGTGGTCAGCCACCGGTGCAGTAGCCGGACCTCCTCGGCCGGCGCTCCGCGCAGGGGCCCGGGACCGGGCAGGATCGTCTGCGCCCCGCGTCGCAGCGCGTCGACGACGGGCATCGGCGGTGTGCCGCGCCGGGCGACGTCGGCGGCGGCCAGCCGGCCCCAGCGCAGCACGGCCAGCTCCCAGCCGCCGCGCCCGTCGGGCCGGGCGCCGACCACCTCGGGCAGCGCCGCGAGCGCGGCGAGCCGGTGGGCCCGTTCCAGGGCGACGATCAGCATGCAGAGCTGGTCGCGGCGACGCGCGGCGGCCTCGAACCGCTCCCGCTCGGCCAGCCCGGTGATCCCGTCGGCCAGCGTCCGCAGCGCACTGTCGTCGTGACCGTCGACCAGGCGCCGCCACGTCGCGACCGCGGGAGCGTAGTCGTCCGTCGGCTGGAGCCCGGCGCACGGCGCCCTGCACCGGCCCAGCTCGTGGAGCACGCACGGGCCCGCCGAAGGATTGCGGGCGGGGATGCGCTGGGTGCACCGGCGCAGCGGGATCGCCTCGAGCACCGCGTCCACAACTGCGGTGGCCGAGCGGTGCGAGCCGAACGGGCCCAGCGCGCCGTCGCGCGGAGTGGTCACCACCGACAGCCGGGGGAAGGCCTCCACGGTGGGCACCACCCACCAGCCCCGGCCCGGGTGCCGGGAACGCCGGTTGTAGCGCGGCTTGTACGCGGCGAGCAGCCGAAGCTCGCGGACCCCGGCCTCCAGCGCATGCGCGCAGACCACCGATTCGACCCGCTCGGCCAGATCCACCATCTCCCGGACCCGGCTCCGGCGTTCACCCGCGGTGAAGTAGCTGCGGACCCGGCGTCTGAGGTCGCCGCTGGTGCCGACGTAGAGGACCTCGTCGCGCGGGCCCCGGAACAGGTAGACGCCCGGGGCCGACGGCACCTGCTCGGCCAGCCTGCGCTGCTGGCGCTGGCGCTGGGTCGGCCGGTGCGCCGAGGCGCCGCGGGCAAGGGCGAGCAGCTCCTCGAGGCTCTGCACGCCGAGGTTGCCGATGCGTTCCAGCAGATGGTGCAGCACCTCCACGGTGGCGCGGGCGTCGGCGAGCGCGCGATGGTTCGGCTGCGTCGCGGTGCCGAAGAGCCGGGCGAGCGCGCCCAGGCGCACGCTCGGTGCCTCGCTGCGGGGCAGGACCGCCCGGGCCAGGCGTGCGGTGCACAGCACGGGTGGGTGCGGCCAGGCCCGACCGTGGCGTTCGCAGGCCGCGCGCAGGAAGCCGGCGTCGAACGGTGCGTTGTGCGCCACCAGGACCGCGCCGGACAGGAACTCCAGCAGGGCCGGCAGCACCGCGGGCAGCCGGGGCGCTGCGCTGACCATGGCCGTGGTGATGCCGGTGAGCGCGACGATGTTCGGCGGGATGCCGGTTCCTGGATCGACCAGGGTGGCCAGCTCGCCGATCCGCTCCCCGCCGCGCACCTTCACCGCTCCGATCTCGGTGATCGCGTCGGTGCGGGCGCTCCCGCCGGTGGTCTCCAGGTCCAGGACCACGAAGGTGACCTCACGCAGGGGCGTGCCCAGCTCGTCGAAGGACAGCTGGGGAGCGGGGGCGTTCGGCACGGGTGCGGACGGTAATCACGGCCCCCGACAGTCCTTCACCACGCGTCACCACCACGCCATCCCCCGGACGGACGCGGCACCGATAACCTGGAACGATGTACCCTGACGCAGGCGATCAGCCCGGTGCGGGCGACGTCGCGTCGCCGCCGTCCACCGGCCATCCGGCCGAGTGCGCCGACCCGATCGCGAGGGCCGAGCCGGCCGAGCCCGCCGACTGGGACCGGCTGCCCGAGCCCGTGCGGGCGCGGGTGGCCGAGGTCACGGCCATGGCGTTGGCGGAGCTTCCGTCGGCCGACGTGCCGGTGCCCCTGCGCCGGCTCGCCCGGTTCACCCCGGCCAAGCGCGCCCGGCTCGGTGCCACCGCCATCCTGGCGGAGCTGCGCTCGTCGGCGGCCTTCCGGACGGCGGTGCTGGCGTGGTGGGACGAGCACCGGCCCGGCGAGCTGGCGGCCGGGTCCGGCGACCCGCTGACCGCGGCGGCCGGCGCGCTGCTCGCCGGTGACCCGGACGCCGCGGCCGCCGTGCAGGCCGCCGCCCGGCGGGGGGAGGCGGCCGAGCTACGGGCCGAGCGCGACGCCGCGCTCTCCCGGGTGGACAAGCTCACCGTGGAGCTGGAGCGGCTGCGGGCAGAACTGGCCGAGGCGCGGGAGCAGGCGCGATCGGCCGACCAGCGGCGCGACGCGGAGTTCGCGCAGCTGCGCCGGCGGGTGTCGGAGCAGGGTGCGAAGCTGCGCGCCGCGAACGACGCCCGGGCCGCCGCCGAGCACGCCGTCCACGATCTGCGGCGCGCCGCGGAGGAGGAACTGGCCGCGGCGCTCGCCGAGCGGGACCGGGAGCGTGAGCGGGCCGACGAGGAGCGGCGGCGGGCGGCCCGGGCGGCCACGGAGGTCGCGTCGGCCCGGCAGGCGGCGCGGGAGGCGCGGCAGGCCGACGAGGTGCGGCTCGGCCTGCTGGTCGAAACCCTCGGGGGTGCCGTGGCGGGCCTGCGCCGGGAACTCGCGCTCGGTGGGGGCGGGCCGCGTCCGGCCGACCTCGTCGCCGGCGCGACGGGAGCGCCCGCCGGCGCTCCGGTGGACGATCTCGCAGCGCTCGACGCCCTGCTCACGCTGCCCGCGGTGCACCTGGTGGTGGACGGCTACAACGTGAGCAAGACCGGTTATCCGGAGCTGCCACTGGCCGATCAGCGCACGCGTCTGGTGGGGCAGCTCGGGGCGTTGGCCGCCCGGACCGGTATCGAGATCACGGTCGTGTTCGACGGGGCCGGTGTGGTGGCCGCGCCGACCCGCGGCTCGCGCGGTGTCCGGGTGCTGTTCAGCGACAAGGGCGTGTTGGCCGACGACGTGATCCGCTCGCTCGTCGCGGCCGAACCCGAGGGCCGGCCGGTGCTGGTGGCCACGTCGGACCGGGCGGTCGTGGACTCCGTGCGCCGCCGTGGCGCCCATGCGCTGCCCTCGGCCGTGCTCCTGGCCCGCCTCGTCCGCGGCTGATCGCCCCCGCGTGGGCGGGGCGCTGCCCGCCGGTGCTCGTGATCGCGGAATTGTCGGTGGCCACTCGTAGCGTCCGCGGTGATCGGAGAACCGGATCGTCGAGGGAGCTGACATGATCATCGACTGCGATAGCTGTGAGGTCCGTGGGGACGTCTGCGGCGACTGTGTGATCGGCGTCCTGCTCGGTGCTCCGGCAACGCGTGTCCCGTCCGGTGAGGCGCCGTCCGGCGCGTCGATCGTGCAGCTCGACGCACGAGAGCAGCGCGCGCTCGATGTTCTGGCCGACCAGGGGTTGGTGCCGAGATTGCGGTTGGTGGCCAGTCCGCCGCGCCGAGTGACCCCCAGCTCGACTACAGAGCGCAACGACTATCACGCAGGGTAGCGAAACGTCGTCATAGAACGGTGACCGGCCGCCGTGTGCTGCCTGAGAGTGATGAGGATGCCGCGGCGCGCCCGGGGGTCCCCCTGTTGGACGCCCCCCACCTGTCTCCTTAATCTCGGCGAGACCTTGCGTAGTCAGCCATTCGACCGGAGTGGCGACGCAGGGTCACCGTTCGCTCGGCCGTTCGGGATGCTGGTTGCCCCCGGTCGGTGGGCGGCGGTTCGAGGAAGGAGACACGTCCGCGTGGTGTCGCCTCGCCGCAGTGGTACCCGTCCTCCCCGGCCCGTCCTGCGGGTGCTGCCCATGGCCGTCGTCGCGGCGCTGGCCCTCGGAGTGAACGCAGCGCCGGCGGTCGCGCAGCCGGCCCCGCCTGCTCCACCGCAGAACGCCGCCGACGCGCGCGCCCAGCTCGACCAGGCCCAGCGCGAGGCCGAGGCCCTCACCGAGCAGTGGCACGCCGCGACGGACGACCTGGCGGCCAAGCAGGCAGCGGCAGACGGGCTCCGCGCCGCGATCGAGCCCGCTCGTATCGCCGCCGAGCAGGCGCGCATCGACGAGGAGCAGTTCCGCCAGCAGATCGACATCGTGGCGCTGTCCACGTTCGAGAGCGGTCGCCTCGACCAGTTCAACGCGCTGCTCGCGAGCGGCTCGCCGCAGGACTACCTCGACCAGATGTCGGCGCTCGAGGCGCTGTCGGCCGACCAGAAGCTCGCGCTCGACGAGCTGCTCGCCAAGGTCGAGACGACCCGGCGCGCACAGGCCGACGCCGACGACGCCGTCGGACGCGCCCAGCAGGCCGCCGACGACGCCCGCCGCGCCGCGGACGAGATCAGCGTCCGCAAGCGGGAGGCCGATGCACGCATCGCCGAGGTCGAGCGGCTCCTCGAACGGCTCAGCCCGCAGGAGCGGGCCGACCGCAACGGCCCGGACGAGGGCGCACCGGCCGGTGTGATCGCCGGGGCGGGGGTAGGCGCCAAGGCCCTCAAGGCCGCCGCCACCCAGCTGGGCAAGCCCTACGTCTGGGGTGCCGCGGGACCCAACAGCTACGACTGCTCGGGGCTCACCTCGTGGGCGTTCAAGCAGGCCGGCGTCACGCTCCCGCGCTCGAGCAGCCAGCAGGCCCGGACCGGCAAGAGCGTCTCGTGGGACGACATGCAGCCCGGCGACCTGGTCTTCTACTACAGCCCGGTCAGTCACGTCGGCATCTACGCGGGCGGCGGGAAGATGATCAACGCCCCGCAGAGCGGCGACGTCGTGAAGTACCAGACGGTGTCGAGCAGCGCCTTCACCGGCGCCCGGCGCCTGTAACCCGAGATCTCATCCGCTCCCCGCAACGGGCGGCGACCGGTCCAGGGACCGGTCGCCGCCCGATCTCGTTGCCTGGCCCGATACCGTCGCACGCGTGCCCCGCACGCTCCTGGTGACCAACGACTTCCCGCCGCGTGCGGGGGGCATCCAGAACTACCTGCAGGCGCTGGCCGACCGGTTGCCGCCGGGTGAGCTGGCCGTCTACGCACCGGCCTGGGCCGGGGCCGCGGAGTTCGACGCCGGCCTGGACTACCCGGTGCACCGCCATCCGACCTCGCTGATGCTGCCGGTGTCCACGGTCGCCCGGCGAGCCGCCGCACTGGCCCGGGAGCACGGTGCGACCACTGTCTGGTTCGGCGCGGCCGCACCGCTCGCCCTGCTCGGGCCGGGCCTGCGCCGCCACGCCGGCATCGAGCGGGTGGTGGCGAGCACGCACGGTCACGAGGTGGGCTGGTCGATGCTGCCCGGTGCCCGCCAGGCGCTGCGCCGGATCGGACGCGACGCCGACGTGCTGACGGTCGTGTCGCGCTACACCCGGGACCGGGTGGCCGCCGCGTTCGGACCCGGCGCCGCGCTCGAGCATCTCCCGTCGGGCATCGACGCCGAGGTGTTCCGGCCGGACCCGGCGGCCCGTGCCGCGTTGCGCGCCCGCTACCGGCTGGGCGACGCGCCCGTGGTGACGTGCGTGTCGCGGCTGGTCGCCCGGAAGGGCCAGGACATGCTGATCCGCGTGCTCGCCGACGTACGCCGGCGGGTGCCGGGGACACGGCTGCTGATCGTCGGCTCCGGGCCGTACGCCGACCGGCTGCGCGCGCTGGCCGCCGAGCACGACGTCGCCGAGCACGTCGTGTTCACCGGCGCGGTACCGGCCGCGGAGCTGGCCGCGCACCAGGCCGTCGGGGACGTCTTCGCGCTGCCGTGCCGGACCCGGGGTGGCGGGCTCGACGTCGAGGGGCTGGGCATCGTGCTGCTCGAGGCGTCCGCGTGCGGGGTCCCGGTGGTGGCCGGGGACTCCGGGGGAGCCCCGGAGACGGTGCTGGAGGGGCGTACCGGGCACGTCGTGGGCGGCCGGGACACCGCGGCACTCACCGAGGCGCTGGCCCGGCTGCTGGCCGACCCCGACCGGGCCCGCGCGATGGGCGCAGCCGGCCGGGAGTGGATGGTTCGGGAGTGGAGCTGGCCGCGCCTCGTGCGGCGGCTCCAGGGGTTGCTCGACGGCGCCGGGGTGTCCGCGGGCGGGTGACGCCGCCCGGCGCGGACACCGGGGCGCCTGCGTCCGGCGTGGGCGGCGGCCGGCGCGGGCGCCTCACCCCCGGCATGCATCGCTCAGGCGTGCTGCGTGGCCCCGTCGTAGATCGCGCTGATGTCCTCGGCGTACATCTTCGCCACGACGGACCGCTTGACCTTCATCGTCGGCGTCATCTCACCGCCCGCCTCGGTGAAGTCGACCGGCAGGATCCGGAACTTGCGGATCTGCTCGGCCCGCGACACCGCCTGGTTGGCCTCCTCGACGGCGGCGGCGATCTCGCCGCGCAGCTCCGGATCGTCCACCAGGTCGGCGGCGCCGTCCCCGGCCGGCTTGCCGTTGCGCTCGCGCCAGGCGGGCAGGGCCTCCGGGTCGATGGTGATCAGCGCGCCGATGAACGGCTGCCTGTCGCCGACGACCATGCACTGGCTGACCAGGGGGTGCGCGCGGAGCCGGTCCTCGAGCACCGCGGGGGCGACGTTCTTGCCCCCGGCGGTGACGATGATCTCCTTCTTGCGCCCGGTGATGGTCAGGAAGCCCGCGTCGTCGAGCTCGCCGATGTCGCCGCTGTGGAACCAGCCGTCCTCGATCGCCTCGGCGGTGGCGGTCGAGTTCTTCCAGTACCGCTGGAAGACGATGTCGCCGGACAGCAGGATCTCGCCGTCGCCGGCGATCTTGACGCCGTGCCCGGGGATCGGCCGCCCGACGCTGCCGACGCGCTGCGCGGACAGCGTGTTCACGGTGATCCCGGCGGTGGTCTCGGTGAGGCCGTAGCCCTCCAGGATCGGCAGTCCGATGCCGCGGAAGAAGTGCCCGAGCCGCTCGCCCAGCGGGGCGCTGCCGGACACCGCGGCCACGACGTCGCCCCCGACGGCGGCCCGGAGCTTGCCGTAGACCAACTTGTCGAACAGCGCGTGCTTGAGTTTGAGCGCCAGCCCGGCGCCGCCGGTGTCCTGGGCCCGGCTCCACGCGATCGCGGTGTCGGCCGCGGCGTCGAAGATCTTGCCCTTGCCCTCGCCGTGTGCCTTCTGCCGGGCGCCGTTGTAGACCTTCTCGAACACCCGCGGAACGGCGAGCAGGAAGGTCGGCCGGAATGTGGCCAGGTCGGCGAGCAGGTTGGACACGTCCGGGGTGTGCCCGATCGTCGTCCGGGTCTGCACCGCCCCGCACTGGATGACCTTGCCGAACACGTGCGCGAGCGGCAGGAACAGCAGCACCGATCCACCCGCGGTGAGCAGCTCGGGGAACACCGCGGACACGGTCTTGCACTCGGTGACGAGGTTGCGGTGGGTCAGCTCGACGCCCTTGGGGCGGCCGGTGGTCCCGGAGGTGTAGATCAGCGTGGCCAGGTCGGCGGCGGTGACGGCGCGGCGGCGGGCGTGCACCTCGTCGGCGGGCGTATCGGAGCCGAGGGCGACCAGCTCGTCGACCACCCCGGGCGTGCTCGGCGACGCCGCGGGCGGCTCGATCTGCCAGATCCGCTTCAGCTCGGGCAGCGATGCGGACACGCTCTCGACGAGGCCGCGGTGCTTCTCGGACTCGACGACGATCGCGACCGCCCCGGAGTCGGACAGGATCCAGGAGATCTGCTCGGCCGACGAGGTCTCGTAGATCGGCACGGTCACGCCGCCGGCGGCGAGGATCGCGTAGTCGATCAGCGTCCACTCGAAGCGGGTGCCCGACAGCAGGGCCACCCGGTCGCCCGGGGCGATGCCGGCGGCGATCAGTCCGCGCGCCACCGCGGTGACCTGTTCGGCGAAGTCGGCGGCGGTGACGTCCGACCAGGTCCCGTCCCCTCCCCGGCGGCGGAACAGGACGGCAGCGGCGTGCCGCTCGGCGTTGTCGTAGACCGCGTCGACGAGGTTCTCCTCCTCGTCCACGCGGACCGTTGCGGGCACGCTGTACTCACGCACTGATTCCGACCTCCTGGCCAGCGTTGGCAGGCTGCTTGTGGGGGCAACCTATCGCGTCGGCGGCTGGGGGCACACTGCCCGGTTTCGACCGGTTTCGGGCCGGTCGCCTGCGCGCCCCGGGTCTCGGGCAGGCTGGGCGCCATGCCCTCGGTCGACGTGGTGGACGAGATCTTCCTGGCGGTACCGCGCGAGCGGGTCGCCGCGGAGTTCGCGGTGCCTGCGCGCTGGCCCGAGTTGTGGCCGGACCTGCGGCTGGAGGTCGTCACCGACCGTGGGCCGCAGGGGGTGCGCTGGACGGTCGACGGTGCGCTGGTCGGCAGCATGGAGGTCTGGCTGGAGGAGGTGCTGGACGGCACCGTCCTGCACTACTTCCTGCGCGCCGATCCGGTCGGTTCCGACGGACGCCCGGCATCCGTGCCGCCCGGGCGGGCCGCGGCGGAGTCCCGGCGGCGGCAGCGCGCGGCGAAGGTGATCGGGTTCGCGCTCAAGGACCGGCTGGAGGCCGGGCGCGCGCCGGGCGAGCCGCCGTCCCGGCCGGACGCGGGCTGACGGCGACTCGCGCACGGATGTGCCGCGACTCGCGGGATGACGATCACTGCGCGTGGGAGTCGGTGGTGCGCGGTAGCGTCGGTGACCATGCGCGTCCACGTGGTCTCCGACGTGCACGGCAACGCCGAGGCACTCGCGAAGGCAGGCGACGGCGCGGACGCCCTGATCGTGCTCGGCGACCTCGTCGACTTCGTCGACTACCGGGATCCGACCGGTGGCATCCTGGGCCGCGTGCTCGGCCCGGAGGTCAGTGCGCGGTTCGGGCAACTGCGCTCGTCGGGCCGGCCCGGTGAGCTCGCGACGTACGCGCGCGAGGCGTGGTCGCGGTTCGACGACCCGGCCGCCGTCGTCGAGGAGGCGGTCCGGGCCCAGTACGCCGAGCTGTTCGCCGTGCTGCCGGCCCCGACCTACGCCATCCCCGGCAACGTCGACCTGCCGCACCTGTGGCCCGAGTTCGCCGGCACAGGGGTGTGCTTGACCGACGGCCGGGTGGTGGAGATCGACGGGTTGCGGTTCGGGTTCGTCGGCGGTGCCCCGCTGCCGCCGGGGTTCCGTCGCCACCGCGGTGGCCCCTGGCGGCCCCATCTGCTGCCCGCCGAGGACTTCGCCGCGCAGGCCCGCGCCCTGTCCGGCGACGGCCCGGTGGACGTCCTGTGCAGCCACGTCCCGCCCGGGGTTCCCGAGCTCGTCTACGACGTGGTGTCGCGGCGGGCGGAGTCCGGCGGGCCGGGCCTGCTGGACGTGATCCACCGCGACCGGCCGCGGGCGGCGCTGTTCGGGCACGTGCACCAGCCGCTCGCCCCGCGGCTGCGGATCGGCCGGACCGAGTGCGTCAACGTGGGGTATTTCCGCCGCAGCGGCACTCCGTACGTCCTGCGCTGGTGAGGGTGGTCCCGCCCGGTAACCTCCGCGCCATGGCCGACGCGACCACGTCCTCGATCTCCATCGCCGCGGATCCGGAGCGGGTGATGGCGGTGATCGCCGACTTCCCCGCGTACCCGGAGTGGGCGGAGCAGGTGAAGACCGTCGAGGTGCTGGAGACCGGTGCCGGGGATCGCGCGGAGCGTGTCCGGTTCACGATGGACGCCGGGCCGATCAAGGACTCCTACACACTGGACTACGACTGGGCGCCCGACGGCCGGTCGGTCAGCTGGAACCTCGTCAAGGGCCAGATCCAGAAGGCCCAGACGGGCTCGTACCAGCTCATCGCGGACGGCGACTCGACCACGGTGACCTACTCCCTGGCGGTCGACCTGAACATCCCGATGATCGGCATGTTGCGCCGCAAGGCGGAGAAGGTGATCATCGACACCGCGCTGAAGGGCCTCAAGCGCCGGGTGGAGCGCGGCGCCCGCTGAGTGCGCCCCGGCGGGGCCTGCTGGCGGCGCGCCACCGGGCGGCTAGGCTCCGCGGGTGCGCGTGGTGCTGTTCACCGGCAAGGGGGGCGTCGGCAAGACCACCCTGGCCGCGGCGACCGCTGCCCTCCTGGCGCGTTCCGGACGCAAGGCGCTCGTCGTCTCGACCGACCCGGCGCACTCCCTCGGCGACGCGCTGGAGGCCGAACTCGCCGGCGAGCCCACCGAGCTCGACGCGGTTGCTCCCGGTCTGTTCGCCGCGCACATCGACACCCGCGCGCTGCTCGACGGATCGTGGGGCCGGCTGCAGGGCCACCTGCGGACGCTGCTGGCCGGCGCCGGCGTCGACGAACTGGTCGCCGACGAGCTGACCGTGCTGCCCGGCGTCGAGGAGCTGCTCGCCCTCGGCGAGGTGCGCCGGGTGTCGGAGGCCGGTCCCTGGGAGGTCGTGGTCGTCGACTGCGGTCCGACGGCGGAGACGCTGCGGCTGCTCGGCCTGCCCGAGGCGCTGAGCGGATACCTGGAGCGGCTCTTCCCGGCCCACCGCCGCGCGGTGCGCGGGATGCTCGCCGGTCTGGCGGGCGGCCGCTCCGCGTCGGACTCCGCCGCCCGCTGGGACCAGACCGCGGACGCCCTCGATGGTCTGGCCGCACAGCTTGCCGGGCTGCGCACGATGCTCGCCGACCAGCGCCGCACCAGCATCCGGCTGGTCCTCACCCCCGAACGGGTCGTGGCCGCGGAGAGCCGGCGCACCCTCACCGCGTTGGCGCTGCACGGCCTGCGGGTCGACGGGCTGGTGGCCAATCGGGTGCTGCCCGGCCCACCGGCGTCGCTGCGTGGACCGGCCGCGCGGTGGCTGCGCGAGCGGCACGCCGAGCAGCAGGCCGTGCTCTGGGAGCTGACCGCGCTCGACGTTCCCCTGCGCACCGCCGAGCACACCGCCGCGGAACCGACCGGGGTCCCCGCACTGGTGGAGCTGGCACGTTCGCTCTACCGGGACGCCGATCCGGTCGCCCCCGGTGCGCCCGCCGCGGCGCCGCTGCGGGTCCGCCGCACGGCGGGCGAGGGCACCGCGCCGGACTCCGAGTTCGAGCTGGTGCTGCGGCTCCCCGGGGCGGCCGACGGCCCGCTCGACCTGGCCCGGGTCGGCGACGACCTGGCCGTCACCATCGGGGTGACCCGCCGGATGCTCACGCTCCCCTCGGTGCTGCGGCGCTGCGAGGTCACGTCGGCCCGGCTCGAGAACGACGACCTGTGTGTGGTCTTCACGCCCGATCCCGCGGTCTGGATGCGATGAGCGGCCGGCCTGTCGGAGAACGGCACCGGGGGCGCCGCGATGGCTGAACGTCAGGACGAGCCGGGGTGCGGCCAGCACGGGGCGCACGCCGGGCTCGCCGGAGAGCTGCGCGCGTTCGCGATCACCGCGCTGGACCGGTTGCAACCCGCCCTGGAACGGATCCGTGCCGATGCCGCCGGGTCCGGGGACACGTCGGGGTCGGCGGAGTCGGCGCCGGCCCCGGCGAGTTGCACCATCTGCCCGATCTGCGCGCTGGTCGCGGCGGTGCGCGGGGAGCGGCCCGAGCTCGCGACGCGGCTCGCCGAGCAGGCGGCCGACCTGCTCGCGGTGCTGCGCAGTGCGCTCGACGAGGGTGTCGGCGCGCCCGGTCCGGTCTCGGCCGAGCCCGGTGCGTCCTCGGCGCCCACCGGGCCCGCGCGTCCCGTCCAGCGCATCCCGGTGCACCGGACATGACCCGGCGTACCGCGCCCGCCCCGCGACGGCACCGGGAGGCCGCGGTGGGCCGCGGGTCACGGTCGCTGCTGACCGTCGGCGTCGACGTCGGAGGGACCAGCGTCCGGGCCGGCGTGGTCGACGCCGAGGGTGAGGTGCTCGACACCGCGCGGGCGCCGACCCCGTCCAGCGACACCGCGCTGGAGGAGACCGTCGCGGCCGCCGTCCGCGAGCTGGCCGGCCGGCACCGGATCGGGGCGGTCGGCCTGGCCCTGGCCGGGTTCATCGCCTCGGACCGGCGGACCGTGCGGTTCGCCCCGCACCTGTCCTGGCGCGACGCGCCGGTGGCCGATCGCATCGCCGAGCGGCTGGACCTGCCGGTGGTCGTCGAGCACGACGCCAATGCCGCTGCGCTGGCCGAACGCAGGTTCGGAGCGGCGGCGGGTGCGTCCACAACGGTCTTCATCGCGTTGGGCACCGGCATCGGGGCGGCGCTGCTGATCGGCGGTGAGCTCTACCGCGGTACCCACGGGGTGGCGCCGGAGCTCGGGCACGTGCGGGTCGTCCCGGACGGGCGGCCCTGCCCGTGTGGCAAGCGCGGTTGCTGGGAGCGCTACTGCAGCGGCACCGGGCTGTCCACCACGGCCCTCGAGCTGCTCGGCCAGGACTACAGCGGTTCGCTGCTGGCCCGGGAGGCGGCGCGTGATCCCGGGCGGATCACCGGGCAGCGGGTGGCGGCGGCCGCCCGGGAGGGCGACAAGGTGGCCCGGCGCGCGATTGCCGACCTGGGCCGCTGGCTGGGGGAGGGCCTGTCCCTGGTGGCGGACGTGTTCGATCCCGAGCTCGTGGTGATCGGTGGTGGGGTGTCGGAGTCGGCGCCGCTGTTCCTCGACGAGGCCCGCGAGCACTACGCGCGGACCGTCACCGGTGCCGGCAACCGCCCGCTGGCGCGCATCCGTACCGCGCAGCTGGGAGAGGCGGCCGCTGTGGTAGGTGCCGCGCAGCTGGCCCGCGACCTGGTCTGCGACTGAGGGCCGGCTAGAGCACCGCGCCGTCGTCCTCTCCGTCGCCGTCGCCCGGCCGCGGGTTCGACGGCCAGAGCCGCAGCACCAGCCAGCCCAGTCCCGCGGCCAACGTGAGGAGCCCGAGCGGCAGCCCGTAGACCGAGGAGACCCCGACGACTCCGGGCGCGATGCACAACAGCAGGCCGAGGGCCAGCAGGGTCAGGCCGACGAGGGCCGGCGGCCCGAGCCGGGGCAGCGGCGGCGGTTCCGGCGGGACGAAGTGATCGTCCTCCTCGGCGATCGGGGCGACGGCCCGCGGAGGGCCGGGCGGGCGCTCCTCGGCGCGCGGCCGGTCCTCGGGGGCCCGCTCGTCGATGTCCGGGTCGTGGCCGGGTATCCGGTCGTCGTCGGGCCATTGCGGCACCTGGCCCTCCCGCCGCCAGTCCGCGACGATGCGGTCGAAGTCGTCGCCGGTCGGGTCCGGCTCCGGCCCGCCGACGTCGCGACCACGGCGCTCGTCGGGATCCGGGCTCACCGCACACCGCCGGTCGTGACGGTCCGGAACGATCCGACGCCCGCGTCGAGGGGCATGGCCGACCTCCCCAGCTGCCGTCGGCGACGGCACGGATGCCATCCTGACACGTCCCGTGCCGGAACAGAGGACCGATGCCGTCGCATCGGCGGGCTACCCGTTGGCGTCGCCCGGAGGCGCTCCGTAGGCTTGGGCGGTCGCGGTGAGGGAGGCACACCCAGGTGCTGTACTGGTGGTCCAAGTTCGTGCTTCTCGGACCGCTTCTGCGGTTGTTCTGTCGGCCGACGATCGAGGGTCTCGAGCACCTTCCGGAGCGCGGCGGAGCGATCCTGGCGAGTAATCACCTCGCCGTCGTGGACTCCTTCTTCCTCCCGCTGCTGGTGCCGCGGCGGATCACGTTCCTCGCCAAGCGCGAGTACTTCACCCAGCCCGGCCTGGTCGGGTGGGCCAAGAAGCAGTTCTTCACCGGGGTCGGGCAGGTCCCGGTGGACCGGTCGGGCGGCTCGGCGGCCCAGGCCGCGATGGACACGGCGGTCCGGCTGCTGCGCGAGGACAAGCTGCTCGGGATCTACCCGGAGGGCACCCGTTCGCCGGACGGGCGGCTGTACAAGGGCAAGACCGGCGTGGCCCGGATGGCGCTCGAGGCCGGGGTCCCGGTCATCCCCGTTGCGATGATCGGCACCGACAAGGTCAACCCGATCGGCTCCCGCGTCTGGAAGCCGCACCACGTGCACGTGAAGATCGGTGAGCCGCTCGACTTCTCGCGCTACGAGGGGATGGCGGGGGACCGGTTCATCGAACGCTCGATGACCGACGAGATCATGTACTCGCTCATGGAGCTGTCCGGGCAGACCTACGTCGACCTGTACGCGGCGTCGGTCAAGGAGCGCGCCGCGGCGGCCGCGACGACACCCGCCGTCGAGCGGGACGGCCGCGACGCGGCCCGCGTCCCCGATACCCGGGCGGGCTGACGGGTTCACCTCGCTCCGCGGCGGGTCGGACGGCAACGGCACGCAGACCTGGGTCCGGTCGTGGCCCGACGGTGGGCGAGAAGGCATGTCGCCGTGGGCCGAAACACGATCCTCGCGTCCGCTGTGGGTGGCAGGTGCGCCTCTCCCGGTCGGGCGCGACATCGCCGGTGGTGCCGCCGACGCGCCGGCCAGGGTTGGCCGGCTCCGGCCCGGGCACACCTCGGTGACCGTCAGGTTCGGCACCTACGCTCACCTCTGGCCAGACTCGGGCGATCGGACCCGGAGGCTGCGGGGCCGCTCTGGCGGCTCCACAGACCCGGTTCGGGCCAGCGAGCCGTGGCATGGCGTTCGACCAGCAGAAACAGGACGGGGATGCGGTTCTTCTACGACTGCGAGTTCATCGAGGACGGGACGACGATCGATCTGGTGTCGATCGGGGTCGTCGGTGAGGACGGCCGTGAGTTCTACGCCGTCTCGACCGAGTTCGATCCGCGACGGGCGGGTAGCTGGGTGCGCGCCAACGTGCTCCCCAAGCTCCCCTCGCCCGCCGACCCGGCGTGGCGCTCCCGCGCCCGGATCCGCACGGACCTGCTCGAGTTCCTCACCTCGGCGCCCGGCGAGGTCGAGCTCTGGGCGTGGATCGCCGCCTATGACCACGTGGCGCTCTGCCAGCTCTGGGGGGCGATGCCGGCGTTGCCGCGTGCGCTGCCCCGGTTCACCCGGGAGCTGCGCCAGCGCTGGGAGGAAGCCGGACGGCCTGTCCTCCCGCCGCCCGCGTCGGATGCGCACGATGCGCTCGCGGACGCGCGGCTGAACCTGCGGCGGTGGGAGGCGATCGACGCGGCGGTGGGGGGCCCCGGGGGGGCGGGGGGCCCCCCGGCGCCGCCCCCCCCGGGGCACGGGGGGAGAGG
>NZ_JAHDTG010000043.1 GCF_018531475.1 Pseudonocardia mahuensis | reverse complement strand
GGTGGTTGGCTCTACTTGGGGTTCGGGTCGCGGTGCGGACCGGGTGCCGGGGGGCGGCGACCGCCGCGTGATCAGGTGAAGATGCTCACCCCGCCGGGCCCCACCAGCAGACCCACGACGATGAGCACGATGCCCCACAGCAACTGCCTCCGAACGATCGCGACGATGCCGGCGACGACGAGGACGACAGCGAGGATCCACAACAGGGTTGCCATGTCCCGGGGTATCCCGGGGGGTCCGATGTGGAATCGGCCCGTCCGGGTGACCTCGGCCACCATCCGGAGTAACGGACCGGGGGCCGTATACCGCCGATCGGACGTCCGGTCGACACAAGCGGGACGACCCACCCGCGACGCGCCGAGACGACCGCTTAGTCTTGGACACCGTGAACTGGACCGTCGACGCCCCGGTTGAGGTGCTTCCCGAGCTGCCCCCGCTGCCCGCCGACCTGCGGGCCCGGCTGGACGACGCGCTCGGCCGTGCCGCCGCGCAGCAGCCGGAGTGGCCGGACGCCACCCAGGTGTCGCACGTGCGCACGGTGCTGGAGAGTGTCCCGCCGGTGACCCTGCCCCCCGAGGTCGACCGGTTGCAGGACCGGCTGGCGGCCGTCGCGCGGGGTGAGGCGTTCCTGCTCCAGGGCGGCGACTGCGCGGAGACCTTCGTCGACAACACCGAGCCGCACATCCGGGCCACCATCCGCACACTGCTGCAGATGGCCATCGTGCTCACCTACGGCGCGAGCATGCCGGTGGTGAAGGTCGGCCGGATCGCCGGGCAGTACGCGAAGCCACGCAGCTCGCCGATCGACGCGCTCGGGCTGCCGTCCTACCGCGGCGACATCGTGAACTCGCTGGTCGCCGACCCGGCGGCACGGATCCCGGACCCGTCGCGGATGGTGCGGGCCTACGCCAACGCGGGCGCCGCGATGAACCTCGTGCGAGCGCTGACCGCAACGGGCATGGCCGACCTGACGATGGTCCACGACTGGAACAAGGACTTCGTGCGGACCTCGCCGGCCGGTGAACGCTACGAGGCGCTGGCCGGGGAGATCGAGCGCGCGCTGAGGTTCATGGACGCGTGCGGGGTCGAGGACTACCGGATGCACACCACGGAGTTCTACGCCTCGCACGAGGCGCTGCTGCTCGACTACGAGCGCGCCATGCTGCGGATGGACACCACCGGCCCGACACCGAAGCTCTACGACCTCTCGGCGCACTTCCTGTGGATCGGGGAGCGGACCCGCCAGCTCGACGGCGCGCACATCGCGTTCGCGGAGCTGCTGTCCAACCCGATCGGGCTCAAGATCGGCCCGACCACGACGCCGGAACTCGCCGTCGAGTACGTCGAGCGGCTCGACCCGGACAACACGCCCGGCCGGCTCACCCTGATCAGCCGGATGGGCAACGGCAAGGTGCGCGACGTCCTGCCGGCCATCGTGGAGAAGGTGACCGCCTCCGGGCACAAGGTCATCTGGCAGTGCGACCCGATGCACGGCAACACCCACGAGTCGACGACCGGGTACAAGACGCGCCACTTCGACCGGATCGTCGACGAGGTGCAGGGCTTCTTCGAGGTGCACCACAGCCTGGGCACGCACCCGGGCGGCATCCACGTCGAGGTCACCGGCGAGGACGTCACCGAGTGCCTCGGTGGCGCTCAGGAGATCTCCGACGCCGACCTCGCGGGCCGGTACGAGACGGCGTGCGACCCGCGGCTGAACACCCAGCAGTCCCTGGAGCTGGCGTTCCTGGTCGCGGAGATGCTCCGCGGCTGACCCGCGAGTCGGCGTTTTCGGGAGCGCGAGTCGCGGTGTCCATGTGCGCGAGTCGCGGTTTTGACGTGCGCGAGTCGCGGTACTTCGGTACGCGAGTCGCGGTACCTGTGTTCGGGAGTAGCGGAATTCCCGTGGGCCGGTCGGGCTGAACCCAACTCGCGAGGTGCGAGTATCGGTCGGGCGCGAGTGCACGTTGTGCATGTCCAAGAACCCTGATGCCCGAGGTGTCAGGTCGGCCGGTCCGCATGTCGCGCACGGAGGCAACGTCTGCCGACGATCGAGTGTGGAATATGCGCGACTCGCGCACGGGGATACCGCGACTCGCGGGGAGGGTTAGAGGGTTGTGAGGGTGACCGTGGTGCCTCGTGGCACCGACGAGCCGGGCGACGGGCTCTGGCCGATCACCCTGCCGTTCTCCCGGCCGAACGGGAAGTTCGACTCGATTTCGGCCTTGAGGCCGGCGTCGCTGAGCGTCGACGCGGCGGATCGGGCCCGCTCGCCGATCACGAGCGGGACGCGTACCTCCTGCGGGGGCGGCGGAGGTTCCGCCCCCCGGCTCAGCACCAGGGTGACCGCCCCGCCGATGGGCAGTTCCGTGCCGGCGGCGGGATCGGTCCGGATCACCGCACCCTCGGGCACGGTGGAGCTGTACTCGACCGCACCGGTGGCCTGGACCGGGGTCAGCTCCGCGGCGCGCACCGTCTGCTCGGCCGCGGCGACGGTCGCCCCGGGAGCGACCGCGGGGACCACCGGCCGGCCGATCGACACCGTCAGCCGCACCTCGCTGCCGCGCAGCAGCCGGGACCGCGCCGCCGGCTCGGCGGCCGAGACGAGATCGGCGGCCACCGAGTCGTGGTGCGCCTCGGACATCGTCACGACGAGGTCGGACTCGGCGAGCAGCTTCTCGGCAGCGGTCCGCTCCAGGCCCATCACCGAGGGCATCGCGGTCCAGCGTCCGGTGCCCAGCCACCACGCCGCCGTCGCCACCAGCAAACCGATCAGCACGATGATCGCGATCCACGCCGTGAACACCCGGCGGCTGCGCCGACGGGCCACCCGGTGATCGACGCGGCCGGCTCCGGACGCGTGGCGGGCGGGCCGGTCGACCCCGGCCGCGTCCGCCGCGTCGAAGTCCGGGCGGGTCAGTGCCCGCGTGCCGCCTGGTCCTGGGGCCGCCTCGGCCGCGTCGTCCCGGACCGGCCCCTGCATGGCCGTGGCACCTGATAGCGGACGTGGCGTGACGGGCACGGTGTCCTGCTCGTCGACGGGTGGGGCGGGCGGCACCGGGATCGGCACCCGCGGGACCCCGAGCCGGTCGCGCACCTGGCGCAGCGCCGTCAGGAACGCCGCGGCGTCGGCCGGGCGGGCCGCGGGATCGCGGCGGGTGGCCCGTAGCACCAGCTCGTCGAGCTCCGGGGGCACCTCGGTTGCGATCCGCGAGGGCGGCGGGACGTCCTCGTTCACGTGCCGGTACGCGACCGAGATCGCGGTATCCCCGCTATAGGGCGGGGCACCGGTGAGCAGCTCGTAGAGCAGCACCCCGGCCGCGTACACGTCGCTGCGGGCGTCGGCGGCGCCGGTGGCGACCTGCTCGGGGGACAGGTACGCCATCGTCCCGACGATCATCCCGACGTGGCTCACCCCGGCCTGCGCCGCCGCGGTGACCAGCCCGAAGTCAGCGACCTTGACCTCGCCGGCCCGCCCGATCAGCACGTTCTCGGGCTTCACGTCGCGGTGCACCAGGCCGAGCCGGTGCGCCTCGGCGAGCCCGGCGAGCACCGGCTCCAGCACGGCGAGCGCGGCCGGCACGCCAAGGGCGCAGCGGACCCGCAGTACGTCGCGCAGGGTGCCGCCCTCGACGAGCTCCATGACCAGGAACAGCGTGGGCTCGGCGCCACTGCGATCGTCACCCTGGTCGTGCACGTCGACGACGGCCGGATGGTCGATGCGTGCGGCCGACCGTGCCTCCCGCTCGAAGCGCGCCCGGAACGTCGGGTCGGCGGCCATCCGCGGGTCCATCACCTTGATCGCCACCGCGCGGTCCAGCCGCGTGTCGGTGCCGCGGTAGACCGTCGACATCCCGCCACGGGCGATCACCGATCCGACCCGGTAGCGCGCGTCGAGCAGCGCACCGGCGGGATCGGTGGGGGCGTTCACCCCAACGACGTTACCGCCCGGCCGGAGGCTGCCCGGACGGCCCGGTGCTGTGGCAGGGTGTCGCGTTGTGAGTGAGGTGTCAGGCGCCCCCGCGGCGCTGTCAGAGGATGTCGCGACGATTCCCGTCGCGGAGGTTGCGCAGTCCCTGTCCATCACGGTCGCCCGGGTGAACCAGCTCGTCCGGGACGGCCAGCTGCTCTCGTTCCGTCGCGAGGGGCAGACCGTGGTACCCGCCGACTTCCTGGACGGCGTGACCGTCGTGAAGGGCCTGGGCGGCACGATCACCGTGCTGCGTGACGGTGGTTTCGCCGACGACGACATCTTGCGCTGGCTGTTCGCCGCCGACGACTCGCTGCCCGGGACCCCGATCGCCGCGCTGCGGGCCGGTCGGCACCGTGAGGTCAAGCGCCGCGCCCAGGCGATGGCGTTCTAGCGGCGTTCCAGCAGCGCTCCAGCGACGTCTCCAGCGGAGCAGGGGCAAGCCGTCCTCAGCTGCGGGCGCGGGCGACCAGGGCCCGCGCCAGCCCCGGCAGTGCGACGGCGACCCGGCGTCGTGTGGACACCGCGACCCGGCGGTGCAACACGTGGTACCCGGCCTCGGCGATCTCGTCGAGGATGCCACGGTAGAGGGTGAACGCGCAGGTCACACAGGCCCGCGACACCGGCTCGAGCATCGCGACACCGGGTTCCGCGCGCCGGTACACCGCGTGGGTGCGGGCCACCAGGTGCGCCAGCGCGCGGTGCACCCGCGGGTCGCGGCGCCGGGTGTGCCGGCACCACGCGAGCAGTTCGCGGTCGACGCCGAACGCGGCCAGCTCCTCAGCGGGCAGGTAGACCCGGCCCCGGTCGAGGTCCTCGCCGACGTCGCGCAGGAAGTTGGTCAGCTGGAACGCCACACCGAGCGCGGCGGCGTGCGGCTCCGCCTCGGCGCGGGGAACCACGGTGCCGAGCACCGGCAGTACCTGCAGCCCGATGACCGCGGCCGAGCCGTGCACGTAACGGGCCAGGTCGTCGAAGGTGGGGTAGTCGGTCACCGAGGTGTCCATCCGCATGGACACCAGGAAGTCGGTGAAGTGCTGCCGGTCGATCCGGTACCGGGCCGCGGTGTCGGCGACGGCCGCGAGCACCGGGCGTGCCGCCGGGCCGCCGTCCAGCGCCGTTGCGAGCTGGCCGGCCAGTGCGTCGAGTTCGACGGCGCGATCGGTGGCCGGTCGCCCGTCGGCGAGGTCGTCGACGATCTCGTCGGCGTGCCGCGCGAAGCCGTAGAGCGCGTGGATGGCCGGTCGCCGTTGCGCCGGGAGCAGCCGGGTGGCCAGGAAGTACGTGCGGCCGTGGACGGCGCTGAGTTCTCGGCACGCGGTGTAGCCGGCCCGCAGCGCCGGATCGGTGATGCCGGCGGCGTCGAGCTCAGCCGGCCCGGCGCTCGGCACCGTTGCTCGCCGCCGTGACGCTCGCGGCCACCGGCGCCGGTGGCCGCGGAGCGCCCCCGCCGGCCCGCCGGGCCCGCAGCCTGAGCGGGTCCGGGCGCAGCAGGGAGACCGCGGCCAGCGCGCACAGCAGCGCGCAGACGGCCAGGTAGCCCCAGTTGTACAAGGCCGCCTCGCCGTTGGGGTAGTAGACGATGACCAGCCACAGCGAGCCGAAGACCAGCCAGGACAGCGCCCACGGGGTCCAGGCGGCCATGGCCAGCAGCGCCATGCCCCAGCTCACGTACCAGGGCAGCGTCGCGGGGGAGAGGACGGCGACGGCGAACAGCACGATGCCGGCCCGGCGGACGGCGTCCGGACCACCGTCGCGGGCCTTCCACCACTGTGTGACCAGGATGTAGAGGAGCGCGGCCGCGCCGAGCATGCGGGCGACGTTGATGAACGGCTGCTTCGGGACGTTGGCGACGACGCCGACCAGGCCGTGGACGAACTCTCCGACGCCGGTCGGCAGCGACAACCAGTTGACGATCATCGACGGGGCGCTCAGCGCGGGCAGCCAGCCCAGCCCGACCCCGGCGACCAGCGACGCCGCACTGAAGACGACGAGGAACACGCCGACCCCGGCCGCACTGGCCTTCACGATGCGCGCCGTCTGCGACCCGCGCAGGTGCGCGGCCCAGATGAGCACCAGGAACGGCAGGGCGACGCCGGCGCTGGCCTTGACGGCCATCGCCGCGGTGACGATCGCGATGCCGGTGGCGTGCCTGCCGCGCAGCGCCAGCAGCGAACCGGCCGCCAGCAGCCCGACGACGAGCAGGTCGTTGTGCCCGCCGCCGACCATGTGGATGACCATCACGGGGTTGGCCACGGCGATCCACAGCGTGACCGGCACCCGGCCGCCGAGCCGGCGGGTGAGCTCCGGCAGCGCCCAGATCAGCAGCAGGAGCCCCGGGAGCAGCACCAGCCGCATCCCGATCACGCCCAGGATGATGTTGTCGCCGGCGAGGGCGGCCATCCCCTTGGCCAGCAGGATGAACAGCGGGCCGTACGGCGCCGGAGTGTCCTGCCAGAAGTAGTGCACGTTGTCGGCGAAGATGCCCGGCATCGCCTCCGGGCCCACCGCGTACGGGTCGAACCCGGCCAGCGGCAGCGCGCCCTGGGCGAGGTAGCTGAACACGTCCCGGGTGAACAGCGGCGGGGAGAACAGCATCGGGGCGAGCCATACCGCGGCGACGGTCAGCACCGCCCGCCCGCCGACCCGGTGGGCGAGCACGTCGCGCCCCAGCCGCACCCAGGCCCAGGCCATCAGCCCGACCCCGAGGTAGACCAGCACCGTGGCCAGCTCGCGACCGTGCCCGTAGCGCCAGAACCCCAGGGCGGAGTTCGTCAGCAACGGGTCGCGAACCAGAATGCCGCCGGCACCGAAGGCGCCGACGACCATCAGCAGGGAGGCGCACAGGCCGAGCAGCAGCGGACCCCGCGGGGGGGCCCCGAGCCGCGCGCGCAACCCTCGCGGAGCAGCGTCGACGTTGTCGCGTCGGGCCGGGCGCCCGGCCCGGACCACGGGGGTACCTGGATCGGGGGGCACCGCAGGCACCGGCGTCGTCCGCTCGGGTGACGTCGGCCGGGGGACCGGTGGTGAGGGCTGCGCGGTCATGTCGGCGCCAATGCTCGCATGACCGGTGTCAGGTGGGTGTCGGGACCCTGCGGTCCCGTCCGGGTCGCCGCCGCTCGACGCCGGAACCGGCGATGCGCTCCGCGGCGAGCCGCCCGGAGATCAGCACCGGCGGGATGCCGACTCCCGGCGTGGTGCCGCAGCCGGCCAGCACCACGTTGTCCAGACCACGGACGAGGTTGCGCGGCCGGAACGGCCCGGTCTGGGCGAACGTGTGCGCCGCGGAGAACGGGGTGCCGGCTGCGAGTCCGTCGGCGGCCCAGTCGGCAGGGGTGACGAGCCGGGACACCGCGATGTCACCACTCAACCCGGTGAACCCACGGCTCTCCAGCACGTCGAGCAGTTCGTCGCGGTAGGCGGGGCCCAGCCGCGGCCAGTCCAGCGGGGCGGTGTCGGTGTTCGGGCACGGGGCGAGCACGAACAGCAGATCGGAGCCCGGTGGCGCCAACCCGGGGCCCGACGCCGTCGGGCGGGTGATCAGCAGGGACGGGTCGCTCATCAGCCGGCCCTCGTCGATGATCTCGGAGAAGGTGCGCTCCCACGCGGTGCCGAACGAGATCGTGTGGTGGGCCAGCTCCGGGCGGGCCTGGGTCGTTCCGGCGTGCAGCACCACGGCGCTGGGGGAGTAGCGCAGCCGAACCGCCCGGTGCGGGCGGCGCCCGAGCAGCCGGTGCACCACCGGCAGGTCCGGGGTCAGCACGACGGCGTCACACGCCAGCCGTTCGGTGTCGCCGTCGGTCTTGTCGCCGGTGTGGCCGGTGTGCCGGACCGCGCTCACCCGGCCGCTGCGGCGCTCGAGGCCGGTGACCGAGCGCCCGTAGACGATCTGCGCGCCTGCCGCGACCGCGGCGTCGGCGAGGGCCTGGCCCACCGCGCGCATCCCGCTGCGCGGGAAGTAGACCCCCGCGACGGTGTCCATGTAGGCGATGACGCCGTACGCGCCGAGCGCCCGGTGCGGCGGGACCCCGGCGTAGAGCGCCTGGAAGGAGAAGATGCGCTGCAGTCGCTCGTCCGGCACCAGCCGGGCCACCTTCGGCCCCAACCGGCCGAAACCGCCGAGCGCGGCCAACCGGGCCAGGTCGGGGGTGAGCAGGCCGAACGGGGAGTCGAAGTTCGCGCCGATGAACCGGTTGATCTCGGCGTCGTAGAGCCGGGTCAGCCAGTGGCGCAGCTTCGCGTACCCGGCCGCCGCGTCGGGCCCGCAGGCTCGGCGGACCTCGGCCTCCATGGCCGCCCCGTCGGTGTGCACGTCGATCGTGGAGCCATCGGCGAAACGGGCCCGGTAGGCCGGATCGAGCTGGACGAGGTCCAGCCGGTCGGCCAGCGAGTCGCCGACCGCGGACAGGGCCTCGTCCAGCAGTTCGGGCATGGTCAGCACGGTCGGTCCGGTGTCCACCCGGTAGGTGCCCGACGGGCCCTCCAGGTCGAGCCGGCCGGCCCGACCGCCCGGGTGGTCGTCGCGCTCGACGATCGTGACCCGGCGACCGGCGCCGAGCAGGTGCAGCGCGGCGGACAGGCCGGAGAGCCCGGCGCCGACGACGACCACGTGCTCGGTGGGCCCGGGAACGGTGCGCGTCAACTCCGTCTCCTCGTCGCGGTGACGGCGAGCTCGGCCAGCCGGGAGGCGGCGGGTTCGGCGACGTCGGCCGTGCCCAGCGCGTCGAGCGCGGAGCCGGTGAGGGCGGCGATCCGCTGCTCCAGCGCCTGGACCGCGCCCAGCTCGACCAGCAGGTCGCGGACCCGGTCGACCGCGGGGATGTCGAGGTCGGGGTCGCCGAGCGCGCCGGTGAGCGTCTGCTGCGCGGCGGTCGCACCGTGCTCGGCCGCCCGTTCCAGTGCCAGCGCCACGAGCAGCGTCCGTTTGCCCTCCCGCAGGTCGTCACCGGCGGGTTTGCCGGTGACTTCCGGGTCACCGAAGACACCCAGCAGGTCGTCGCGCAGCTGGAACGCGACGCCGATGTCGGCGCCGAACCGGCGGTACGCCGCCACGAGCTCGGGGCTCGCATCGGCGATCGCCGCACCGAGGTGCAGCGGCCGCTCGACGGTGTAGGCGGCGGTCTTGTAGCGGTCGATCTGCAGGGCGGCCCGGGTCGAGGTGTCCCCGGTGGCCTGCACGAGCACGTCCAGGTACTGCCCGCCGAGCACCTCGGTGCGCATCGCCTCCCAGGGGACGGCGGCCCGGACGGCGGCGGCCGTGGGCAGCCCGGCGCCGCGCAGCATGTCGTCGGCCCAGGCCAGCGCCAGGTCACCGAGCAGGATCGCGGCAGCCGCCCCGAACCGGGCCGGGCGCCCGTTCCAGCCTGCCGCGGCGTGCTGCTCCGCGAACTCGACGTGCACGGTGGGACGGCCGCGCCGGGTGGCGGAGGCGTCCATCAGGTCGTCGTGCACGAGCGCGCAGGCCTGGATCAGCTCCAGCGCGCTGATCGCCCGCAGCACCGCGGGGGCGGTCTCGCCGGCCGGGTCTCCGCCGGCGCCCCGCCAGCCCCACCACGCGAACGTCGGGCGGATCCGCTTGCCGCCGCCGAGGACGAACGCGGCCAGCGCTCCGGTCGCCTCCCCGAAGGCCGGGTCGATCTCGGCGGCGTCGGCCCGGCGTCGCTCCAGGTAGGCCTGCAGGGACTGCTCGACGCGGATCGGCAGATCGTCGTCGGGGGCGCGCGGGGTCTCGGGAGGCTCGGTCGCGCCCGCGACGTGCGCCGCGCCGGTCGGGGCCATCAGGCCGTCCTCGCCGGGGCGGATACGGATGGGGAAGGCACGAATCGAGCCTAATGGCGCAACGGTCTTGCGGCCCGTCGACGATCGGCCCGTACCCTTCTCCGGGTGAAGGACACCTCTTCGGGACGTGGGACGGTCACCGAGCGGATCAGTGTGGACCGGCCGGTATTCTCGGTCGAGTTCTTCCCGCCGAAGGACGCCGCCGGCGAGGCCGAGCTGTGGCGGGCGATCCGCCGTCTCGAGCCGTTGGACCCGGCGTTCGTGTCCGTGACCTACGGCGCGGGCGGATCCAGCCGGGACCGCACGATCCGGACGACGGCGCGCATCGCGACCGACACCACGCTCGTGTCCATGGCGCATCTCACGGCCGTCTCGCACTCGGTGGCCGAGCTGCGCCAGGTGATCGGCGCGTATGCGGCCGCGGGCATCCGCAACGTGCTCGCCGTGCGCGGCGACCCGCCCGGGGACCCGCTGGGTGAGTGGGTGTCGCACCCGGAGGGCCTGACCTACGCCGACGAGCTGGTGCGGCTGATCCGCCGCTCCGGCAGCTTCTGCGTCGGGGTCGCGGCCTTCCCGTACGGACACCCGCGCTCGCCCGACGCGGACTCCGACCTGCAGCGGTTGGTCGCCAAGATCCGCGCGGGTGCGGACTTCGCGATCAGCCAGCTGTTCCTGGAGCCTGAGGGCTTCCTGCGGCTGCGCGACCGGCTGCTCGAGGCGGGCTGCGACGTGCCGCTGCTCCCCGGGATCATGCCGCTGACCACGCTGCGCACGCTGCGGCGCGGCCCGGAGCTGTCGGGGGCACCGCTGCCCGGGCACCTGGTGGAGCGGCTCGAGAGGTTCGCCGATGATCCGGTGGCGTTCCGCGCCGCCGGCATGGAGGCGACGGCTGAGCTGTGCGACAAGCTGCTCGCCGAGGGCGTACGCGGGCTGCACTTCTACACGCTGAACCGGTCGATGGCGACGGTCGAGCTGGTGCAGCGGCTGGGGCTCGCCCCGCGCTGACCCGCCGGGGCCGGCGCGGTGCGGGTCGGCTGGTGGGCCGATCAGCGGACGGGCGGTGTGAGCGGAGGGTTGCGGGTGCGCCGGGCGAGCAGCACGACCGCGCCCGCCGCAGCGGCCACGAGCACGCCCAGGCCGAGCGTCCAGCTCACCGGCGACGGTGCGTTCGGGTCGGCGTACGCCACCGCCGCGCTGATGTCGCCCACCTCGCCGGGGGTGAAGGTCCAGCTCACGGTGCCGCTGTCGGCGTCGCCGTTGGTCTCGAGCACCGTGCCCGGGAAGCTGATCTTCAGCTGGAAGTCGGCTTTGTCCACGGGGACCGTGGTGAGGTCGACCTTGCCGCTGACGAGCACCCGGTTGCCCGCCCGGCGCAGGACCAGTTCGGCGCGGTCGCCGACCGGGCCGGCCGCCACGGTGAGCGCCGAGAGCTGATCGAAGGTGAGCCCGGAGAAGCGCAGCAGGGAGCCGACGTAGCCGTCCTGACGGTACGTGGAGACGTCGACGTCGCTCTCGAGCTCCTCCGGGACGGTGACCGTGGGGCCCGTGTCCTGGGGGCTGGCCTCCGGGGTGGCCAGGACGATCTCGCCGATCACGGTGTCATCGGGCTGGACCGCGAGCGCGGTGCGGACCCGGGCGCAGCCACCCAGCAGGGTCCCGACCAGCAGTACCGCCAGCATGAGCAGCGGCAGCACCCGGCGGCGGGTGCGGTGCGGGGCGTGGGGGACCGGGGACGACATGGTCGACATCGTGCCATCGGTCCTCCGGTGTACGGGCGAGGTGTGCCGCCGTGGCGCCGTCACCGGGTCGGGCGGTCCGGTTCGTGCCGGGGCGGTGTGGCCGGGGCCGGTAGTGGGAGTGTGCGACCGAGGACCGCGAACGGCCGGGTGTCGCCGGTGAACCGGTGGTCACGCAGCACGTCGCGGAAGCCGGTTCGCCGGTAGAGCCGCCAGGCCCGGCCGGGTGGGCGGTGGCCGTACTCCGGGGTGGACAGCAGCACCCGGCTGCGGCCGGTGTCGGCCAGCAGGGCGCGGAGCAGCCCCTCGCCCAGCCGCGCGCCCTGTGCGTCGGGCCGGACGTGCAGCTCGGTGAGCTCGAAGTAGTCGGTGAGCCACGCCTGCTGCTCGGGCGCCGCGCTGCGCAGCCCCCGGCGCACCTCTTCGTACCACCACTGGCCGGGCCCGCCGCCGTAGCCGTACGCGATACCGAGCAGCGAGCCGGCCGGGTCCAGCCAGCCGACCGCGCGCCAGCCGGGGCGGCGGGTGTGCTCGAGCCACAGGGTGCGGCGCTGCCGTGCCGTCCCCGGTGGATAGCCCATCGCCGAGACGTACACGTCCAGTGCCTCGGCGAGCCGGTCGGCGAGGTCGTCGGCGGTCAGCAGGACCAGCCGGTTCCGAGGCGGGGCGGTGGTCATCGGAGTCCCTGCCGTTCCTGCCTGCCGGGCCCGGTCCGATTCCGGTCGGGGGGATCGCCGGTCCTTGCTCGCCGGCGCGTACGGGTCACCACCTCATCACACCACGTTTCGCAGCGGGTTTCGCACCGGCGGGCCCGTCGCCCGGCCCGACTTGACGTGGCGCCGAAGGCGCGCTGTACTAGCCGCATCGAACATGTGTTCGATGCGAACGGCGGCCCGGGGGTGGGGCGGGGAAGCGCCCCACCACCGGGCAGCCGGACTCCTCGCCGTCGGAAGGAGAGTGGTCAGGTGGGCGCGTTCACCCGCGTGTTCGGGTCGCGGCAGCCGATGCCGATCCAGGTGCGCTGGCAGGACGGCGAACCCGTGGAGTTCCAGCGCCGGCCGGTCCGGGGCGGATCCCGGTACCTGGTCACCGACGTGCGCGAACGCTGGATCGAGGAGTCCCCGTGGCCGTTCCCGTCGCCGATGCCCGTCGGGGGCGATCAGCTCCGCTGCTGGCGGGTGGTGGCCCGGTCGGCCGGGGAGCCGCAGGCGCCGGCTCGGGAGTTCGTGCTGCGAATGCGGGCCGGGCCCGGCGTGTGGGACCTGGTCCGGGTGGCGGAGTGAACGGCGGGCGAGGGCCGTGCCGGCGCGCACAGCCGCGAGGACGGCAGGGACGGCAGGGACAGCGAGGACAGCGAGGACACGGAGAGGAGCCGTCGGGATGACTGCGACACTGCCGATGACGGTGGCGCGACCGGCAGGTGCGGCACCGCCGTCCCGGGCTGCTCTGGGGCTGCTCCGGCAGGCGTGCGACGGGCTGGCCGAGGGGCATCGCGAGGCTGATCCGCTGCTGCGCTACCCGGCGGCGTACCTGGCCGCGCTGCGAGCCGGCGCCGCGGTGCTGGCGGTGCGGGCGCGACCCCGGCCGAAGCGGGGCGCCTCCCGCAGCGTGTGGCAACTGCTGGCCGAGGTGGCTCCCGAGCTGGGCGAGTGGGCGGCCTTCTTCGCGTCCTGTTCCGACACCCGGGCCGCAGCTGAGGCCGGCATCGCCCGGCTGGTCAGCCGCCGCGACGCCGACGACCTGCTCCGGCAGGCGGAGCAGTTCGTCGGGATCGTGCGGGGCATGGTGCCGGTCCGGTGACCAGGTGAGGGCTCGGCACGCCCGCGCAGCAGGCGGGCGACGACGGGGTTGTCGTGCGTAAGCCGCCGCGTCAGCCGGTCGTCGGGGGCGCCGACCAGGGCACCCGGTCGCGGGTCCGGCCGCTGCGCAGCACGCGGCCGAGCAGGGTGGAGAACACGGCGGACGCCTCACGTGCGCCCGGGGTGTCCCATGCCTGGATCGGCAGGCAGGCACCCTGCGCCTGCTGGATCGCCGAGCGGTCCGGCAGGACGCCACTGAACACCAGCGGCCCGAAGAGCTCGCGGAGCTCGGCGATCCGGAACTCGTGCTCGGTGTTGCGCGGGCGCACCCGGTTGATCAGCACGCCCAGCGGCTGCAGATCGGGATTGCTCCGCTGACGCTCGGTCTGGACGGCGTCGAAGGCGCGCTGCACCCCCGACACGGCGAACATCGTCGGGTCGGTCACGAGCACGGCACGGTGCGCGGCGGTCAGTGCGCTGCGGGTGAGCTGACCCAGCGACGGTGGGCAGTCGATGATCACCAGGCGGTAGGGCCCCGGGCCGTCGCCGTCGAGCGGGGTGGAGGCCCCGTCGAGGAGTGCGTGGCGCGGGAGGCCCCCTCGGCCACGGGCGCCGTCGGTGCTCGCGGCCGCATCGTGATGCGTTCCCCTGGCATCGTCCGGGTCGCCGTCGTCCTGGTCGGCGTCGATCAGGCGGCTCAGCGCCCGGGCGAGACGGTTGAGCTGCTTGGTGCCGGGGTCGGGATGGTTGTGCCGCTCGGTCTGCTCGGCGCCGACCAGCACGTCGAGGCCGTCACCCCACCCGCTGGGCGCGATCGCCCGGCGCAGCACGGAGCGGCGCGGTTCGTCGAGCACCTCGGCCACCGTGGCGGTGGTGGGCTCGACGTCCAGCGCGATGGTGGCGTTGGCTTGGGGGTCCAGATCCACTACCAGTGTCCGCACGCCGTGGTGGAGAGCGGCTCCGGCGAGGCCGAGGGCCACCGTGGTCTTTCCCACCCCGCCCTTGAGGCTCAGCGTGGCGACGACCTGCACGGCGATCAACCTACTCTGTCCCCTCGCGCACTACGCTGCGGCTGTGACTACGGCGGCGGGAGACCTGCTCGGCACGACGGGCGGCAGCCCTGTGCACCGTGTCCTCGAGGCGGAGGTGGCGAGGGTCCGGGCAGCGCAGCCGGATGCCCGCCCCCGGGTCGTCGACGTGGGCGGCGGCAGCGGGGCCTGGGCGGTGCCGCTGGCCGTCGCCGGTTGCACCGTGACGGTGGTGGACACCAGTCCGAACGCGCTGGCCGCGCTGCAGCGCCGTGCGCGGGAAGCGGGGGTCGGCCAGCTGATCACGCCGGTGCAGGGCGATGTCGACGCGCTGGCCGAGTTCGTGCCGGCCGGGGGAGCCGACCTGGTGCTGGGGCACGGCCTGCTCGAGGTGGTCGACGACGCGGCCGGTGCGGTCGCGGCGCTGACAGCGGCAGCGGCCCCCGGGGCCGGGGTCTCCGTGCTGGTCGCCGGCCGCAATGCCGCGGTGCTCAGCCGCGTCCTCGCAGGCCGGCTGGCCGAGGCGCGGGCCGTGCTCGCCGATCCGGACGGCCGGTTGGGACCGGCGGACGTGCTCCGCAGGCGGATGGACGGTCCGACGCTGTGCGGGCTGCTGGAGGCGACCGGTGAGCTGCGTGTCGAGGTGTTACAGGGCGACGGCGTGCTCGATGGCTGGCTGCCCGGTTCCGTCCGCGACGGCGGCCCCGCCACGACTCGCGCCGTGACGGAGCTGGAGGGCATGGCCGCGGCGGTCCCGGCGTTGCGCGAGGTCGCCACCCGCCTGCACGTGCTGGCGCGCCGCACCGGGGCCTGATCTGCGCTCGGGCGCGCCGGCGGGGACCAACGACCACCCCGGGCGAGCCGCCCGGGGAGACACCGACGACAGGGAGCCCGCCGTGGGCCGCAGCGCCGACCTGCCCGCCGCGCCTACCCCGAGCCCGGGGTGGGCGGGGCGGCCGGGCCCGACGCGGACGACTCGGCCTGCGGGATCCTGCACGTGGACATGGACGCGTTCTACGCCTCCGTCGAGGTCCGCCGCCGTCCTGAGCTCCGCGGGCGGCCGGTGATCGTGGCCGGGGCCGGCGGGCGCGGGGTCGTGCTGTCGGCGACCTACGAGACGCGTCCGTACGGCGTCCGGGCGGCCATGCCCGCCACCCGCGCGCTGCGGCGGTGCCCGGCGGCCGTCGTTCGTCGAGCCCGACTTCCCGTCCCACACCGAGGCGTCGGCGGCCGTCATGACGATCTTCCGTACGGTGACGCCGCTGGTCGAGCCGTTGAGTCTCGGCCTGACCTGTTCGGCGGGGGTGGCCGGGACGAAGGTCGCGGCCAGGCCGGCCTCCGGCCTCGCGAAACCCGACGGTCTCCTGGTGATCCCGCCCGAGGAGCTGACGGCGGTGCCGCATCCGCTGCCGGTCACCGCGCTGTGGGGGGCGCCCGTACCGCCGAGCAGCTGGATCGGATCGGCCTGCGCACGGTGGCCGAGCCGGCGGGGACGCCGCCGTCCACGCTGCGCCGGATCGTCGGGGCCGCTGCCGCGGAGCATCTGCTCGCCCTGGCCGCGGGCCGTGACCCGCGCCGGGTGGTGCCCGACGCTACGGAGAAGTCGGTGGGCGCCGAACGCACCTTCTCCGCCGACCTGGTCGAGCCTGCCTTGCTACGCAGGCACCTGCTCGCCCTGTCCGAACGGGTAGCCGCAACGCTGCGCCGACGGGGCCTGGCTGGGCGGGTCGTCTCGATCGAGGTCCGGTACGCCGACTTCACCACCGTCACCCGGTCCCGCACCTGCGAGCAGCCCCTCGACGTGGGCCAGGACGTCTATCGGACGGCCGTCGAGCTGCTCGCGGCCGAGTACGTCGGTACCGAGCGGGGGAGTCTGCACGCGATCCGGCTGCCGGGAGTCCGGCTGACCGGCCTGACGACGGTCGCCGAGCTGTCCCGCCAACTCGTTCTGGGTGAATCGGATCACGGCCGGCGGGAAGCGGAGGTGGCCGCGGACGCCGCCCGCAAGCGCTTCGGCAGCACGGCGGTGGGCCCGGCGACCCTCGTGACCTCGACAGCTACCGGCCGGAAGGCCCGTGGACGGTCCGGCGGATCCGCCGGTGAACGGGTCAGACCCGGCCGCGACCGGGGCCGCTCGAAGATCGACCCAGCATCTTCTCGAGTCCGGGTAGTGGACCAGGCTCCGGACTCGTATCCTCTGCACTAGACGCCCACCCCGGGCGCTCGTCGCGTCGTTCCGGCACAATGGAAGATGACCCGACAGGAATACCGTGTGCCGGAGGCGAAGCCATGCCCCTCTCCGAGCACGAGCAGCGACTGCTCGAACAGATCGAGCGTGCTCTCTACGCCGAGGACCCGAAGTTCGCGTCGACCGTCCGTGGCGGTCGGCTGCGCAAACCCACGCGTCGCCGACGCATTCAAGGCGTCGCGGTGTTCGCCGTCGGACTGGTCATGCTGGTCGTCGGCGTGGCGGTCCCCGCGCTGTGGCTCGCGAGTAGCTTCCCGGTGCTCAGTGTGATCGGCTTCCTGCTGATGCTCACCGGTGCCGTCCTCGCGGTGACCTCCGTTGGCGCGGGCAGCGGCCAGTCCGCGCCGGCCAAGGAGGCCGAGCCCGACAAGAACCGCTTCACCGGCCGCATGGAAGACCGTTTCCGGCGGCGGTTCGAGCAGGAGTGACGCGCCGCGGCGGCCCGTGATCGGGCCGCCGCGGTTCGTTTCCGGGGCATGGCCCACATGCGTGCTCCATCGTGCGGCCGCCCTGCCGTCGAGATCCGCTCCGTCGTCCGCGGGATCAACTCGATGGCGCCGTCATGTCGTGATCGGGTCGGGTCTGCGATCTGCGCCGACCGAGTGTCACCCGGTCGAGTGCCGATCGCGGCAGCAGCGTCTCGCGCAGCGTGCGCCGGCTTCCTGCCGTGATCGCCGCGCGGACCGCCTGCAGCGGCCCGCTCAACTCCCCGGGGCCCGGGTGCCGCCCGCCGTACCAGCTCGCCTCCACCGCACCGACCACATCTCGCAGAGCGTCCTGCGCGGCGGCGTCGAGTTGGTGTTCGCGCACCAGCCGCCGGGCCGCTGCGCGCACGGTGTCGCTCGGTGCCGACCCGACGCCGCGGTCCGCCGACTCGGCGAGCAGCTCCTCCCATCCGGCGCGCACCGCGGCCGGTCCACCGGCCGCCGCCGCCGTGAGCCGGCGCCGGCGGCTGAGCGTGCGCACGCCGGCCGGGACCAGCCCGGCGAGTACCGCCGCCAGCAGCACCAGAGGCACGTACAGCGGGAAACCGGGACCCTCCGGCGTTGCGGGGGAACCCGGCTGGGGGCCGGCGACGGGCGGCATGGCAGCGGGCGCATCGGCCCCGCCGTGCGGGAGCTGGTCCGGGGTGAGTTCGTCGGCCGGGCTCCGCTGGTCGAGGCCGCCGGCCTGGTCCCGCGCCTCCTGCACGTAGGGCGGCACCAGGGCCCGCCCGTCGGTCAGCGGCGTCGGGTCGAACGGGACCCAGCCGTAGCCGGGGAAGAAGGCCTCCACCCACGCATGCGCATCCGAGGTGCCCACCGAACGGTAGGTACCGGTGTCGGTGCCGGCGGTGAAGCCGACCGCGACGCGCGCGGGCACCCCGAGGGTACGCAGCATGATCGCCATCGCGGACGCGAACTGCTCGCAGTAGCCGGCCCGGCCGAGGGTCAGGAACTCGACCAGCGCGTCGTCACCGTTGCCGGGGGCGGTCTGGAGGCTGTAGCGGAACTGCGACCCCGGCCCGGTGAACCAGTCGAGGAGGGCGAGCGACCTGTCGAAGTCGGAGGAGCTGCCGGCGGTGACCTCGGCAGCCAGCGCGACCACCCGTGGGTCCACTCCCTCGGTGGCGAGGTACGCCGGGTCCACGTCGGACCGGTCGGAGGCTGCGTGGAGCTGCTCGGCAGTGGGTGCCGGCAGCAGCGCGCGTTGCTGCCAGCCGTCCTCGCGCCGGGGCCGGGTCGTGTAGGCGGTCCCGCTGCGCCGGTCGTAGGCCCAGGTGTCCTCGGGCAGGTCGCTCACGGCCAGCGGGCTCCCGTAGAGCGGCAGCCAGTAGTCGCGGAATCCGACGTTCTCGATCTCGACGGTGACGTCCTCACCTGGCGGACTGATGTCGGCCGGTAACGGGCCGGTGAGCGGAACCCCCGGGTCGGGGGCGCCGGCCTGCCAGCCGCCGGCGGGGGCGAAGTCTCGAAGGGTCAGGGCGCGCAGGTACTGCGGCCGGGGCAGCCCGGTGACGCGGAACAGTTCGGTCTCGTCGGCTCGGGTGAGCTGACCGCGCAGCGCGGTGAAGGGAGTCAGCCCGATCGCGCCCCCCGCGCCGCCCGCGGAACCGCCGGTGAACCGCCCGGAGGTGCCGACCATGCTCGCCGCCGAGCCGATCACCAGTGCGAGCACCACCGCCACGGCGGTCACGGCCATTCCCGCGGGTAGCTGTCGCCGGGCACCGTCGCGGGTCAGCAGCAGCAGTCCGAACCCGCAGGCTCCGGTGGCCACCACCCACCAGGGCAGCAACTCGTCGGCCAGGGACGTCGGAACCGCGAACAAGGCCAGGAGCGGGACGCCCGCCGCCGCCGGTGCCCCGGCCGAGAGGGTGACGGCGTAGACGGCCACGGCGAGCAGCCCGAACGCGCCGGTGATCAGGAACAGGACCTCGGGCGTCGCCGGGACCGGGGGAGTCCCGGTCTCCACCTGGGGTGCGGCCCCGGCCAGCAGGTCGCCGAACTCGGCAAAGGCACTCGGCCCGGGGATGACGCCGAAGAGGCCTGCGTCCGTGAACAGGGCGGTGAGCAGCCCGAACACGGCGAGCACCTGGGCCCCGGTGACCAGCACACCGTGGGCGCGTCCCACCAGCAGGCCGACCCCGGTGACCAGCGCGACCACCGTGCCGGCGTGGCCGAGCCAACCGGCCCCCTGCACGAGCGAGGACACCGGCGCGCCGCACAGCAGGACGGCCGCTCCGGCGGCGAGCGGGGCGAACCAGCCGACCCGGCGCCGGCGGGGGTCCGGAACCGGCGGCTCGGGCGGGGCAGCCGGCGGTCCGGGCGGGGCGGGTGCGCTCACGGTCAGGACACCCCCGCCCGGGTGCTGTCGGGCGCGGCCCCGCTGGTCAGGTGGTCCCAGACGCGGTCGGGGGCCATCCCCGCGGTCGCGACGGCGACCTGCCAGCCCGCCCGGCGCAGGGTGGCCGCGGCCGGCGCCGGGTCCGGGGCCGCGGATCGCCCGGCGGGGTCCCAACCGGCGGCGTCGAGCAGGACGGCGTGCCCCCCGTCGGGCCGCCGGGCGAGCAAGCCCTCCAGCTCACCGGGCCCGAGCGCGCCGAGTACGGCGACGAGGTCGCCGCCCGCGGCCAGCGGCGGCCCGCCGAGACCGGGGCGCGCCGAGGGCCGCAGAGCGGCCAGCGCGTCGAGCATCGGATCGAGCCCGGGGGTGGCGCCGGGCCTCGTCGGCGCCGTTCCGTCCTCGGTGACGAGCGTGACCGGCTCCCCGCGGCGGATGAGGTGCGCGCAGATGCTGGCGGTCAGGCTGACGGCGAACTCGAGGCTGGAGCCCGGGCCCCGGCCACGGTGGGCGTTGTCGCGGCGGTCCAGGAGCACGGTGATGCCGCCCCGCCAGGGCCGCTCCTCCAGCCGGACCATCAACTCGTCGTGGCGTGCCGTGCTGCGCCAGTGCACCCGGCGCAGCTCGTCGCCGGAGCGGTACTGCCGCACGAGCACGTCCGGGCTGCCGTGCCCGTGGTGGGCGGCGGCAGCGCCGGGTGTCCCGGCCCCCGTGCCGAGGGCCGCCGGGAGCCCGCGGAGCGCGACGACCGCGGGCAGCACCAGCAGCCGGTCGGTCCCCGCCGACTCCCGGGAGAACTCGGCGAGACGGAGCGGGTCGGTCGCGCGCGTGAGCAGCGGACCGATGCGATGCGACCCGCGCAGCACCGGACGCAGCGGGTACCCGATCCGGACGCCACCGCGGGCCGGCAGCCGGTGCACCGTGAACCGGGGCGGTGCGGCGGGGACAGAACCCGCGGCATCGGGCACGGTGTCGGCCACCCGCAGTGCCCCGAACAGCGGCCCCCCGCGCAGGGTGACGGTGACCTCGACGTCCGAGCCGACCGGCACCCGCTCCGGGCTGAGCGAGCGGGCGGCACGGACCGCCCGCCGGGCTCGCGCGGCGAGCAGCAGTGACAGCAGCGGCAGCAGCATGACGAAGATGCCGATGCGCAGCAGGTCGCGCTCGTCGAGCACGATCGCGCAGACCGAGGTGGCGGCGCCGCCGGCGAGCAGGCAACGGCCCCGGACGGTCAGCCCGCCGAGCCGGCCGGACCCGCTGTACACGGCGTCAGCCGCCCGGGCGCGCTGGGGCGGGCACCGGCAGCCGTCCCACCAGGCCGCGGACCAGGTCGCCGGCCGAGCGGCGGGATGCCTGCGCATCCGAGGTGAGCATCAGGCGGTGCGCCAGGACGGGTACCGCAACGGCCTGTACGTCGTCGGGCACGACGAAGTCCCGGCCGGCCAGTGCGGCCTGCGCGCGGGCCGCGCGCACCAGGTGCAGGGTGGCCCGCGGCGACGCGCCGAGCCGGAGCTCGGGCAGCCGGCGGGTGGCCCCGACGAGGTCCACGCAGTAGCGTCGGACCTCTGGTCCGACGTGGACCCGGCGGACCGACTCGATGACGGCGCGCACGGTGCGGGCGTCCGCGACCGGGCGCAGGGCGGCCAGCGGGTCGGACGCGGTGTGCTCGTCCACCATGGCCAGCTCGGCGCTCGGATCGGGGTAGCCGACGGACACCCGCGCGGTGAACCGGTCGCGTTGGGCCTCGGGCAGCGGGTAGGTCCCGTCCATCTCGATCGGGTTCTGGGTCGCGACGACCATGAACGGGCTGGCCAGCTGGTAGGTCGCGCCGTCCACGGTGACCTGGTCCTCGGCCATGCACTCCAGCAGCGCCGACTGCGTCTTCGGCGAGGCCCGGTTGATCTCGTCGGCGATGATCACGTTCGCGAACACCGGGCCGGGCCGGAACTCGAACTCCGCGGTCTGCCGGTTGTAGATCGACATTCCGGTGATGTCGCCCGGCAGCAGGTCCGGAGTGAACTGGACCCGGCTCATCGAGCAGTCGATGGACCGGGCCAGTGCCTTGGCCAGTGAGGTCTTACCGACTCCCGGCACGTCCTCGACGAGCAGGTGACCCTCGGCGAGCAGGGTCACCAGCGCGATCCGCACGACCTCGGGCTTGCCCACGATGACCCGCTGCACGTTGCCGGCGATCCGGGCCGTCAGCTCGGCGACGGCCAGGAGCCCGGGTGGCTCCGGGTCCGGCTCCGCCGCCGGTCCGGATCGGCTGCTCGTCGTGGTCACCCGACCTCCTCGGCGTTTCTCACGTCGGTCCTGCCTGTCCGGCCGGAGCCGGGCAGATCGCCCAGCTTGCCGTTCAGTCTGTCAAAGCCGCGCGAGAAACATCGGCCGAGCGGGTGGCGGCGGTCCGGCTGCCGCTGCGCTGACGCCGGACTCCCCACCGGGCCCCACCGCGCCGCCCGTCCCGTGACCCGGGCTCCCCACTTCGCCCCCACCGCTTCGCGCGACCTGGGGAAACGGTGATCGCTGCGCGTGGCGACGCGCCGGTGCGACGCGCCGGGGAGGTCCCGCGAGCGGGTGGCAGCGCCGACGGCCCCACTCCGCCCCACCCTCGCTGACCTGCGATTTCGTCGGCTCCGTGGACGGAGCGCGGCGCCGTTCCGGTTGACGGTGGTGCGAAGTGGGGTACTGTGGAGATCACTGGGGCAAGACGGGGTCGCAGGCTGAGGGGGCGCTCTGGTGTTCCTCGGCACCTACACCCCCAAGCTGGACGACAAGGGGCGGCTCACGCTGCCCGCGAAGTTCCGCGACGAGTTGCGAGGCGGGTTGATGATCACGAAGGGGCAGGACCACTGCCTGTACGTGTTCACCCGTGAGGCCTTCACCGACATGGCTCGCAAGATCGCTGCGGCGCCGCTGACGAACGAGTCGGCGCGCGTCTTCCAACGCAATCTCTTCTCCGGCACCGACGAGCAGAACCCGGACGCGCAGGGTCGGATCGCGATCACCCCCGAGCTGCGCCGTTACGCCGGGCTCACCAAGGAGTGCGTCGTGATCGGCGCCTTCACCCGGGCCGAGATCTGGGACGCCGAGGCGTGGACGCGGTACCAGGAAGAGCACGAGGACGAGTACGCGAAGGCGCAGGAGGAGGTCCTACCCGGACTGATCTGAGGCCCGACGGGTAGCGCGGGCGGACAGCGACCCGGCGGCGCCGCGACCCGGATGCCGTGACTTCCGCTCCTCGCGCCGACGGCCCTGGCGCACCTTCCCCGGTGCCAGGTCCGTCGGTACGAGGAGGGGGCACGGCATCCGGGTCGCGGCACCGCCGACCGGCTCGGCTGGGGAGCACGAGCCGGCACACAGCGGCTGGGGGTGCCGGTCCGGGTGTCCGGTCCGGTCGGCGTCGCTGCGATGTAGCAAGGCAGGGCATTCGGGGGGAGGTGGACGGTGGGGCAGCGCCCTGAACAGAGGACCGAGGACGGGCCGGCTGGGGCCAGGCATGTTCCGGTTCTGTTGCCTCGCGTCACCGAGTTGCTCGATCCCGCCCTGTCGGCTGGTCCGGCGGTGTTCGTGGACGCCACCCTCGGTCTCGGCGGGCACTCCGCGGCGCTGCTGGCCGCCTACCCGCAACTCACCCTCGTCGGCCTCGATCGTGATCCGCAGGCGCTCGAGCTGGCCGGGCGGCGGCTCGTCGCGTATGCCGACCGTGTCCATCTCGTGCACGCGGTGTACGACCGGATCGCCGACGTGCTCGATGATCTGGACCTGCCGCGGGTCGACGGCGTGCTGTTCGACCTCGGGGTGTCCTCGCTGCAGCTCGACGCAGAGTCCCGGGGCTTCTCCTATGCCCGTGACGCCGACCTCGACATGCGGATGGACCCGTCGACCGGTCCGACTGCAGCCGAGGTGCTCAACAGCTATCCCGTCCCCGAACTGGCCCGGATCCTGCGCGAGTACGGGGAGGAGCGGTTCGCCGGGCGGATCGCGGCCGCGGTGGCCCGGCGGCGGGCCCAGCGCCCGCTGACCCGCAGCGCGGAGCTCGTCGAGCTGCTCTACGAGGCCGTGCCCGCGGCGTCGCGGCGCACCGGCGGGCACCCGGCGAAGCGGACCTTCCAGGCGCTGCGGATCGAGGTCAACCGCGAGCTGGACGCGCTGCGCACGGCGCTGCCGGCGGCGCTCGACGCGCTGTCGGTGGGTGGCCGGCTCGTGGTGATGGCCTACCACTCGCTGGAGGACCGGATCGTCAAGCGTGAGCTGGCGGCCCGGTCGAGCTCACGTACGCCGGTCGACCTGCCGGTCGAGCTGCCCGGTCACGGGCCGGAGCTGCGGCTGATCACCCGCGGCGCCGAGGTCGCGAGCCCCGACGAGATCACCGAGAACCCGCGGGCCGCCTCCGTGCGGCTGCGTGCCGCTGAACGTATCCGGGAGGTAGCAGCGTGAGTATCCGACCCCACTCGCGATCCGGTGGTCACCGCTGCACGCCCGGGATCCCACGATGAGCGTCCCCGTCACCGAGCGGCAGCCGAGCGGCACCGGGACCCGGCAGCCCGCACGCGGCACGACGGCGAAGGACCGCACCGCGAAGAACCACACCGTGCGGGGCCGGGCGGCGACCATCCCCGCCCAGCGCGGCAAGAACGTCGGCAAGAACGTCACAGCCACCCCGACCGTCCCCGCCCAGCGCGGCACGCCCCGCGCCGGAGCGGCGCAGCGCGCCTACGCGCGCCGCGACGACCGGGTCCGTCGGCTCGTCGGTGGTCGCCCGGCACGGACGGCGGCACCGACGGGCCGGGCGCAGTTCGTCCTGCTGGTGATGGTGCTGCTCGGCGCCGGGCTGGTCGCGACCCTGTGGCTGTCCACCGCCGCCGCAGCCGACTCCTACCGGCTGCAGGACGCGCGCACCGCGGCCCGGGCCCTCACCGAGCAGAGCGAGCGGCTGCGTCGCGAGGTCGCGTCGATGGACGCCCCGCCCGCGCTCGCGCGGCGGGCCGCCGAGCTCGGACTCGTCCCGGTACAGGACCCGGCCCGCCTCGTGGTCGGGCCCGACGGTGCGGTTCAGGTCGTGGGCGACCCGGCCGTGGCCTCGGTGCCGGCCCCGGCGGTGCCCCCGGCGCCCCCCGCCCCCGCCCCCGCGCCGGTCCCGCCGGAGTCGGCCGAGGCCGCCACCC
>NZ_JAHDTG010000003.1 GCF_018531475.1 Pseudonocardia mahuensis | reverse complement strand
CGACCTGCCACCGGCGGCAGCAGCGGTTCGATCCGCGCCCAGGCCTTGTCGGTCAGCTCACCACGACCCACCACCCGGCCATGATCATCTACCGCAGGTCACAACCCCTACAGGACACGCCCTAGTCTGCGCCACGGCCCTCACCAGGACCGGGTCGCACACCACCTTGGTGGACGCCACTTCGGTTTGGAAGCGCGGCTTGTCGAGCAGCTCGCAGGCGGCGGCCATGAAGAACGATCGGAACGTGAACTCCTCGGTGTTGGCGAGGCCGACCAGCTCTGCGTGCTCGAGGATCCGGGCCATCGCCAGGCTGGTGGCCTCGGGCACCCACTCGTCGTCCATCAGTGCACTGACCCCCCTTCAGTGTTTTGAACGTGATCGTCAGCGAGCTGCGGTACGCGTCCGCCGATCCTTCGACGGTCGGCTCGGTGTGCGGGTCCTGTCCGCGGGCAGGCGGGTGCTTGATGATTGGTGGTGTTCGGTCGTCCTTCGTTCACCATTCATTGCAGGCGGTTGACTGCTGTCAAGCAGGGCCGGTCAACGCCCGGGCATGGCCGCCCAGCCACTTCACTTGACGCAGGCCCGGTTTATGCATTGGATGCACGATCCCACGCTCTACCGACAACAATATTCAATGCCGATAACGAATATTATGACAAAACTACGGTACTTCCTCGTCTTCCCGGTCTCCCCGGGGGCATCGCCCTGCTGGAGAGGGTCCTCGTCGGCCCGCCGCGGACGTACCGACGCACGGTCGTCATCCTCATGCTCGTGGCGGTGGTGCTGCCGGTCGGCGCGGCGGCGCTGCCCGCATATCGGCTGCCGTTCGACGAGCTCCTCCAACTGCTGGAGGCATGAGGGGGCGGCTCGGCCGGACTCCGGCCGGGCTGACGCCTCCACCTAATCCGGACGTTGGGCGTCAGGGGCCACGTGTGCGAGACGGCGGCGCCAGGGGTACGTGCCAGTCGAGTTGAGCGGTCAGGGCTTCATCGGGGGTTCCGGGGGATCGAGGTGGCCGGGAGGCTGCCCTGCCGTTGGTCGGGTCCGGCGCGCTCATCCGCGCGCTGGCGGTGATGTTGGCTTGCACGCGTTCGCGGCGGAGTTGCTCATAGGTGGTGAATGCGCCGGCGGGGTCCGGTTGATCGCGCAGCGCCTTGGCCAGGACGACCGCGTCCTCCAATGCCATGGAGGCGCCCTGCCCGGTGGCGGGGGAGGCGGCGTGCGCGGCGTCCCCGATGACGATCGTCCTGGTGCGGTGCCAGGTGGGCACGTCGGCCAGGTCGTAGGCGTTGGTGACCAGCACCCGATGGGCGGCTTCGACGATGCCGGCCGCCGGGGTCGGCTCGGACTGCAGCATGGCGGAGAGTTCGGCCTGCCAGCGGGTTGGGGTGCCGGAGGTGAGGTCACGGCGGTGCAGCTCGTCGTCGACGACCCGGGCGAACCACCAGATGTCCTGCTGCTGGGTGACGATGTAGCCGAAGGCGGCGGCGCCGCGGATGACCTGGAAGCAGTCCGGATCGCTGCGGACGCCAGTGTTGCGTGAGTAGCCATAGAAGACCCGCTGCCCGACGTAGCGCGGTGCCGGGGCGGCCGGGTCGATCAGGGGCCGGACGGTGGAGTTGAGGCCGTCGGCGCCGATCAGGATCTCGCCGGCGGCGCGGGTACCGTCGCTGAAGTCCGCCGTCACCCCGCCGCGGTGCTCGATCACGCGGGTCAGCCGCTTGCCGCGCTGGATCGGGATGCCGCGACGCTGGGCTTCCTGTTGCAGTGCGGCGCAGAGACCCGCCCGGGTGAGGTATCGGTACCGCGTGGCGGGATCCCGGTGGTCCCCGAGCGGGACGGTCGCCACCTCGGTTCCCGCGCCGTTGCAGACGCGCATGGTCCTCAGGGATGAGCCAGCCTCGGCGACCACCGCGTCGGCGTCGATCTGCTGCAGGGCTCGCATCCCGTTGCTGGCCAACGTCAGGAAGGCCCCGCCGTCCTGGCTGTTGTGGGGATGGGCCTCGTAGACGGTGGCCTCGAGGCCCGCCTTCTGCAGAGCCAGGGCCGATGCCACCCCGGCGATCCCACCGCCGATGATCAGAATCGGCGCCATGACGTCCCTTCATCCGCGGGTGCCCCGGCGTCGGCTGCCGGAGCGAGGGCGCGCTGCTGCACGCTCTCCAGGTCGCCCGCCAGCTCCACGAGCAGGTCGACCTCGTGCTCGTCGTCGTCCGTCGTGTCCCGCTGGTCGAGTCTGCCGGGGTGTCGCTGCTCCTGCAGCTGCACAGCAGCCAGCAGCGCGCTCGCTGCTTCCCGCCGCTCAGAAGAAGCGCCGTCCGGTGTAGAGCTGCGTAAGCGGTGCAGTCCGTCGTAGCACTCCGCGATGCGGCGGTGGTACCGGAACTCGGCGCGGGAAAACCCGCGTTTGTCCTCCCGCCCGCGGTCGTTGTCTCGCCGCAGCACGAGCTCCGGGTAGGCCTGAGCGATTGCATCCCAGAGGGGCTGCAGCGCGGTGTACACAGATCGCTGCTGGCGCCGACGGCGAAACGCCTGGATGCGGCCCGTGATCAGGGGGTAGCTGAGACCCCCGAACACCAGCGGCGCGGCAACAGCGCTCACGATCCCTGCGGGAAGAGCGGGAAAATCAAGGGCAGGCCCGCCCAGCATGACGACGAGGGCCCGAGGCACGTCCGAGACGGTCTGCGTTGCGACGAGTAGCAGGCCGGCAGCCGCGGCGCGCAGGCCTGCCTGCAGGTGCTTCTCCAATCCTGCGCTGGTGCGGAACATCCAGAAGGCCACCGAGTACAGGAGATAGGCGTAGTAGCCGCTACCCACCACGAAGTACGACGCCACCCAGGGCTGGCCGGATACCCGGACCGGCACGTCTTGCTGCACCGCGGCAGCGACGACCCCGGTGAGGAGGACCGCCACGGCGCCGGCTCCGAGGAGCGCTTGCGCCACTCGTGGGCTACGGATCGACTGCTCCTCCATCGACAAGCGGAACAGGAAGAGCGATAGGCACGCAAGCAGAACGAGAAGGCCGCCGATGAGCTTGATCCATCGTGCGTCGAGGTCCCCGAAGGCGCGGGCGTCACGAAGCCTGGCGAGGACAGGGACAGACAGAACGAAGACCAGAGCGCCGGTCAGAGCAAGCTGGCCGAAGCCGCTCACCCTCGAACGGATCTTGTAGCCCTGCCACAAGATGAGATAGATGGAAAGGAGGGCGATGACCGTGACCGGCATGAGGGTTACCAGCCTGCGGTGTCGCCCAAGGCCGCCATCAACTTGCCCTCGCAGGCACTCGTCGGTCGCGGTCCGCCAAGCGTCACCCAAGGCAGCATGATGGTCGCCATCGTTTCTGCCTCCCACTCAATAGGATTGTCGTACAACGATCGGGGGGCCGAGGTTGCCGGCACACTGCGGTCGGCGCTCGACCGGCGGAGCGGCCATCGCGGACGGTCGGAACGACTTACCGGCTCGGCCGGGGTCCCCGCCCAGCCCGGGCCGAGGACCTCGGCCAACGTTTCCGGCGAGATCATGCGGAACTCCTGCGCGTAGGCGGAGTCGTAGGAGTGGTCAACGGCTCGTCGCGGATGACGAAGGATCATGTGCGCAAGTTCGTGCAGGATGATCAAACGCTGGTGGGTCCAGGTGGTTCGCGCCTCGTACATGATCACGTCGCACGAGTCATCACCACCGGTGATCCCGAATGCTGAGTTGGGCGGCAGCTCGGTAGTGGGCACCAGTTCGATGGGGCGCCCGCGCTGGGCACCAAGGCGTTCGCAGAGTTCGTGAACGTCCAGCGGCGGCCGCATACCCAGCTGCCGAAGAGTGTCCCGGCAAAGGTCCTTCAGCTCCCTGCGGTCCACTCCGTCTCCTGCCCGTTAGACCTGCTCAACCCGAGGATCATGCCGGTCGATGTTCCCAAGCCAGGGGCTGTTCGGCCGGAAGATCGCCGCCGGATCGGACTGCCACCTGTTCGAGGCACCCTCGACTGCCTCGCCAGCCACGCCGCGTCATCAGCACTGGGCCAGACGCGTGGCACGCACTCGCAGCACGTCACAGCTGGCTCCCGTGTCTGTCCAAGACGTCGACGAGCAGGACGTGAAGATCGTGGAGCAGCTCTACGTCCATGCTCGACGCCCTGCAGGGGCCGAGGAACCGAATGCCACGCGAGGCGGTGGCGACGGTGAAGGCGATGCGGGCGTCGACCTGGGCTGCGACCAGGTCGTCGTCGAAGTAGTTGGGTGGGACCCGGAACAAAGCCGCGAGGGCGCGCAGGTAGCGGGGGTCGGCCTCCGAACTCGTTCCTGAGCGCATCGCGGCAAGCCACTCCTCGGCCGAGCGGATGGCGCCGGCCTCGGTGTCGTCGGCATCAACCGAAGCGAGCGCCTCGATGATGTCGGCGGTGGTGAACCGCACCCCCGGCGAGCTCGCCTTGCGCGGAACTGCCGCCAGTAGGGCGTCGAGCTTCTCGGCGAACCCCCTCCTTGCACCGGAGCTCACCAGCCCACCGCCGCGGCGGCCCCGGACACACCGCGGAGACAGCGTCGCTCGGGGCGCAACCACAGTGCGCGGGGCGCAGGCATGCCCGCCTGCTGCCCCCTCCTCCCCCGACCTCCGCCGCGCAGAAGCCTGCTTGATGGCATCGCCACCCCCTCGCTACCGCCTAGCACCTACGGTATCAGCGAACGATTCGGATGTCTGTACGCTGCTGCGTACCCGATGTGCCGTCGGGAGCGACAGCAGGCTCTCACCATCGTCTCGTTTGGTCGCTCGACTTCTACTGCTGCCCGCGTCGTTTACGCAGGTAGTCCTCCACCAGGGCGGTGAGCGCCGCACGGTCGGCGTCGTCGAGGCTTGCCGTTCGCTCAGCGAGCTCCATCAACCGAGAATCCCGATGCCGCGCCGCGACCCGGTCCAGCTCCTGGTCGACGCGCTCGGCCACCTCTGGATCAGTGAAGTAGCCGGGACTGACGCCGAAGGCGTTGGCGAGCTGGATGACATGGTCCAGCCCAGGATTGGTCTTCACCCCGTTGCGCAGCTCAGAGATGTAGGCCGGCGAGATGGATCCGCCCTGCTCCTTGACTCGCGCCGCGACCTCACGGGTGCTCAACGGCTTGCGGTCAGCGGGGTGCAGCACCTCGAACAGACGGTTCAGCTTCTCGCCGAAGGTCTGGGGTCGGGAGTTCGGCTCCTCCATCGCGTCGTCAGTCATGGTCAACGAACCTCCCACGGGTGGCGCCGCAGTCTGACCGTGTCCCGAAGGACCCCTCAGCCAACACCGAACCACAGCGTTCACTAGAGACTCTAGGCGACTTCGTCTGTTCGCTGTTATGGTCTAAATGGCTCAATCGTTCGCCATCGTATTGGCGTAGAGCGGCGGTAGCCGTCACCAGAGGAAGCCGCATGGGCACGAAGGGAGCTGCCGTGAGAGCCGATTTCCCACGTCGCAGGCCCAGCAAGGCGTCGTCCATCTGCTTACTCATCACAGCGAGCATCCTCGCGCAGAGCTGGGCGGTGCGGTCCTGATGGCGCGCCGATTCGCGCGTGGCACTGGCCGAGGCGACAGCCAGGAACCGGCGTGGCTGGTGGCTCCGGGCTACGGGAGTCCCGATCCCGCCGGCGGCCACGGCTCGTCGCCGGCCGAGAGCCAGTGGGACGTGACAGCAGATAGTGCCTCCCCGACGGCGCCCCAGAACCCGCTGCCCTGGGTGCCCGCCCAGCCGGAGGCCCAGGAAGCACCCCTGTTCGCTCAGCCGCAGCTGCCGGTGGCTTGGCGCCCGGACGGAGTCCAGCTCGACCAACAATCCACTGCGAGCGCGGCGACGCCCCCGGTCGTGCCGATGAACGCCGGCAACCGCGTGAACGCCGAGGGCGGGACGCAGCTGTGGATTCCACAGTCTCAGCCGCAGCGAACGCCGTCGTCGCAACCGCGCAACGGTCATCTCCGACCCGCTGCGAACCCGCGCGGCGGGCGGCCTCATGATCGCCGGGACCTGGTCCCCCATTCATCCGGGTCCGTGCAGCGCTCACCCGCCTGGCGCCTGGAGCGTTCGCTGGAAGCCTTGGAGCCGATCGGTGAGGCCGAGGCCTCGGCGTTCGCGGCGCGGTTCGCCGCCGACTACCTGTCCTGGGACGAGGACGACCCGACCAAGCGAGCCGAGGTGCTGCGGGAGTACCTCGCCGACCCCAGGGGCGCCACCCTGGGCTGGTCCGGCGCGGGCAGGCAACGCGCAGACGTGGTCTTGCCTGGCCGCACCCTGCGCACCTCCGACGAAGTGATCGTCGTCGAGGTGACGGTGCGCGTCACCACGTACCAGCGCACCTGCCCGCGTCCGGACGATCTCGAGCCTCGCCGGGACGACTCGGCTGATCCCCCGCTCAGCGCCGTCGGTCCGTCCTGCGCGCCGCCTCCGCTCGCGGAGGGGTGGCGGGCGGGGTCCACGTTCTGGGCCCGGCTCGCGCCACCGGTCACCCGTGATCACGCCGGCTGCCTGGTGGTGGACATCGGCCCTGCTCCCGACCCCGACGACCCCAGCTGATCGAGGCCCCCATGACACAGAACAACGGCAAGGTCCCCAGCGGTTCGTGGGCCGACGACCCCGCCCTGGCGCCCTGGCGAGCGCAAACTGCCTCTGCCCCGCGCCCGGCACCGCCCTCCGAGACTCGGCCGGCGCGCGCGGAAGCTCCGCGGGCCCAGCGTCAAGAGCAGCGGATTCCGCGGACGCCCGGGGCTGCCTCGGAACCTCCCGCTGGACCCGCTCGGTCCCCCGTGCCGGCCCCCGCAGCGGCGTCGGTCGCGACAGCTCCCGCTCCCCCGCCCGCAGCCGCTGCGCCGGAGAGCTCCGCGATAGTGGCGGGGCCGCGGTCTGAGCTGGGTCCGCATGTCCCGCTCGAGCGAACGGACCCGCTGCGCCCCGCAGCCTCGGCGAGTCGAGAACTCGCGCATTCCGAAGGGTCCGCAGACGCGCTGTCCTACCAGCAGCTGGTGCGCAGCCGCCGGGACCGACCGACGGAGGGCTGGCGCGGCGCGGTCTACACGATGACGCGCGGGCGGCTCAACCCCGGCCTGTCGCCGCCGGAGGCGGATCGGCGGCAGAAGATCGCGCGGGTGCAGGCCCAGCTGGCTGGGTGGCACACGATCACGGTCGCGTCGATGAAGGGTGGCATCGGCAAAACCACCGTCTCCGCGCTGCTGGGACTGGTGCTGGCCGAGTACCGCGGCGACCGGGTGGTGGCGTTGGATGCCAACCCCGACGCCGGCACCCTGGCCGACCGCGTCCTCGGGCATCCCGTGCTCTACACCGTCCGGGACCTGATCACCAATCTGCACACGATCCACTCGCTGACCGACATCACCCGCTACACCAGCCTCGCCGGGCGCCTGCAGGTGCTGGCGTCCGAGCAGGACCCGGCGATGAGCGAGTCATTCAACCGCGACGAGTACGAGCAGGTCACGGCAGTGCTCAAGCGCTTCTACAACATCATCATCACCGACTCGGGCACCGGACTGATCCACTCGGCGATGGCCGGCGCCCTGGAGGCCACTCGCACCCTGGTCATCGTCGGGGCACCCACAGTGGACGGCGGCAGCCGCGCCAGCAAGACCCTGGACTGGCTCAATGCCCACGGCTACGACGACCTGGTCAGCAACGCCGTGGTCGCGCTGTCCTGTGACCGGTTCTCCCGCGACATCGACCGATCCGCGGTGATCGACCACTTCGCCGCCCGCTGCCGCGCCGTGGTGGAGATCCCCGAAGACCCACACCTCGCCACCGGTGGGCTCATCCAGCTCGACCACCTGCGCGAGCGCACCCGCGACGCCGCGCTCACCTTGGGCGCCTACGTGGCCGACCAGTTCAGCTGGAACCACGCGCGTTCCTACAGCGCGGCACACCACGACGGCGGGCGGGGCTGACATGAGCCTCGGGGTACTGGCCACCGCCGCGGCCGCGGCGCTCTCGGTCACGGCGGGACTCACCCACGCCGCGCATCCCGGACCCGATCCCACCGCCTCGTGCTCGTGGCGGGGCTCCGCGCAGCGGCTCGTCGACTCGCTCACCGGCGTCACCGACGCGCGCGCGGAGAGCCTGCTCTCTGCGCTGACCCAGTTGGGCATTCGCCCCGGCGACCCCTCGCCCGACGGGTGCCGGTCCAGGGAGTCGACCGCAAACGGTGGTGGCGGCCGCTCCCCCGGTCCCGGGCCGTCGATGGTCCCGCCGGACACCACGGTGGTGTTCGAGGCCGACTACGAGACCGGTGATCTGTCCGAGTGGGACACCTGCCAGAACCGCGAGGTCAACGGCTCCTGCTCGAGCTACCGCGGCGGCGACAGCGCCTCGGTCATCTCCGGCGACGTCGTCGGCCGGCTCGGCCAGCAGATCGGGCGGGCCGGCGAACAGGTCGGGCGGGTCGCCCGGTTCGTCGTCGGCCCCGGCGACGTCCCTGACTTCGGCGGCGGTGAACGCTCCGAGGTCGCTGCGCACAGCGAAGCCGCCCTGACCCGCGAGGGCGACGAACGCTGGTACGAGTTCTCGCTGCGCTTCGCCGAGGACTTCCCGAACCCGGTCGAGGGCGACTGGTTCATCGTCATGCAGTGGCACTCCGGCAGCGGCTCCCCGCCGCTGGCCATCGAGATCAGCCCTGAGGGCACCGTCGACATCGCCGGCGACGGGGTCGACCACGAACGCCAGACCATCGGTCCGGTCCGCCCCGGGGAGTGGGTGGACTACACCCTGCGCGCCGGGTTCTCCCAGGACCCGGCGCAGGGGTTCGTGGAGGCTTGGGAGAACGGCGTCCAGACCGTCGAGCGTTATGCCCGCGCCACGATGAGCAGCGACGAGAACTACCTCAAGATGGGCATCTACCGCGGCAACGCCGACTCAAGCACCGCCGAGGTCTGGATCGACGGCCCGCGGGTGAGCGCCCCCTCCGCCGGCTCATCGTCCGGCGGTTCAGCTTCCTCCGAGGCTACTTCGGACTCCAGCGGCTCCGACGACTCGTCCCGCGACGACTCGTCCCGCTCATCCAGCACGGCCACCAGCGGTGCCGCCGGTTCGGGCACCGACATCGACCGCACCCAGGAGCGATGAGATGCCCCCATTTCTCGAGCCCCTCGCCGCGCTGGTCACGGCGACCGCGTTGACCGTCGGACCGGCCGCCACCGGCCCGGCGGGGCCGATGGCACCCGCAGGCTCCTCGGTCTGCCGCCAGAATTCGTCCGCTCAGGACTCCTTCGGCGGCGGGCGGCAGCTGACGCCCGAGCGGGCTGAGGCGCTGCTGCAGAAGACCCGGGAGCTGGTCACAGAGCTCATGACCGCGGCCGGTGACCTGCGCGCCGCCGGTCTCGGCGATCAGCTGCGCTCCATGGGGATCAGCCCGGCCGTGGCCAGCGGGTGGCGTCAGCAGGCGCACGACCTGGCCGACACCCTGATGGGGTCCATGAACGACCCGCGGGCCCGGCAGGTCGCGGTCATCTTCGCCGGTGCGGGCTTCTCGCCCACCCCGGCCGATCTGAAGACCGGCGGCTTGGCCGAACCCGCCGCCATGACCGCGCCGCTGGACTCCACGGCCACACCCGTGTCGGGCCCGGCGCTGCGCCCTGCCGTCGCGGTGACCGAGGGTGCGTTGGCCGCGGCGATGCGGCGGGTCCACCAGGCCACGGCCGCGCTGGCCCCGTCCGCACAACCGGACGCGTCGGCCTCCGGCCCGGACGACGCCGCGGGCGACTCGGATGACACCGCCCCCACCGATTCACCGTCCGAGTCGCCGTCTGGCTCGTTGGAGTCAGCGGAGTTCTCCCCATCCGGGTCGTCGGCCGTGCAGATCTGCGGCACCGGTTCCGGCGGCACGGGCGGACAGCCGGGGCCCGGGGGCGTCACGCCCAGCGGTATTGGGACAAACCCCGGTGAGGCGGCGAGCCCGGCGGGCTGGGAGCGGCAGGCCCGCGACCTCGCCGACAAACTTGCGGGTGAAAGCGACGACCCGGAGGCCAAGGAGCTGGCCGAGAAGCTCGCCGCGGCGGGTCTCGGCCCCGCCTTCGCAGGGTTGAGCACCAACGGCTCGGGCTCGACCGATGAGACTTCGGGCCGGGACAACCCCGCCGATGACACCGGGGACAACGCCGAGGAGTCTTCGGGGGAGAAGGCGTCCGGGGAGAACAACGTCACCCGCGACACCCCGGTCCGGGGCAACCGCACCGGTTCCGGTGCCACCAGCTCCGGGTCCGCTTCGAGCGAGGAGTCGTCGACGCCCGACCCCGGGTCAGTCCTCGACAGCACCGACCCCGATGGCACCGATGTCGAGAATCCCGGCAACCAGGCGGGCGGGGACGAGGACAGCACCAGCAGCGAGTGGGAAGGCCGGGCCGGGCAGCTCGCGGACGAGCTCGCGGCCGCCGGCGACGACCCCACCGCCCGCGAGCTGGCCGACAAGCTGGCCGCGGCCGGCTTCAGCACTCGGCGCGGCACCCCCGCCGACGCCGACGACAACGGCGAGCACAGCAGCAACAGCAACGAGGACCACGAGGACACCAGCGGGGGGCTCAGCGCCTCTGCTGCCCCGGACTCGGCGTCCGAGCTGGACTTGAGTGCGGCAGACCCGGCCTCTGACCCCGTTCCCGCCGCCGAGGCCCCCGAGGTCAGCGATGGCAGCGGGACGCGGGCGGCGCCGGCCGGAGCCGGATCGGGGACCGGGGCGACCGGCGCCGCGGTGTGGGATCGGCTTGCCGAGTGCGAGAGTGGTCAGCGCTGGGACAGCGTGTCCGATCCGGGCTACGCCGGGGGGCTCCAGCTCGACCTGGCGACCTGGGAGGCCTACGGGGGCGCCGAGTACGCGCCCTCGCCGGAGCAGGCCACCAAGGAAGAGCAGATCGCGGTGGCGACGAAGCTGCGCGACGACCGTGGCGGGTTCGGCGCCTGGCCGGCGTGTGCGGCGCGACTGGGACTGGTCCGATGACGGCGGTGTCCGCACTGCGTCATGGCGGGGGCGGGGTCGACGCGCCGGGATCCGAGCCACCGGGTGCTGGGGACCCTGCGTCGATCCGCACGATCGATGGGCTGCACCAGGTGCTCGGGCAGGCGGCCCGCCGGGACTGCCCTGACCTGGACGTCGCCGACGCCGAGGCGGCGGTGAGCACGGTGGCCGCGCTGTGCGCCGACGAGCGCAGCGGCGCCGATCCGGCAGGGGTGGCCGAGCAGATCGGCGAGGCCGTCGCGTGCATGACGGAGCTGGCGCTGCCGGAGTCGGCCCGCGGCCCGGTGGACTGGTCGGGGTTCGGGGCGCTCATCCCGGTCCTGGCCGGCTCGCCCGGGGCCGGGGCGTCGGTGCTGGCCGCGGGGCTCACCGATGCTCTGCAGCTGGGTGGACGCTGCGCGCTGCTGATCGATGCCGCGGATCCGGCCCGCTCCGGGCTGGCCGCCGCGGCCTCCTCGGAGGGCCCGTGGGTGCACCAGCCGCACCGCCGGCTGGCGGTGCGCTACTCCTGGCGCGGGCACGCGCTGCTGGCCCGGCTGGAGTCGGACCTGCCGGCGATCACCCCGGGGATGGTGCCCCCGCCCCCGGCGTGGCTGCCCGAGCTGGATCCGCTGCACGCCACCGTCGTCGATGTCGGGCACGACGGCTGGCGGGCGGCGGCGAACCCGCTGGCCGGGGCGGGCGGCTGGCTGCGCGCTGGGTGGCCGGCGCCGCGGCCGATCCTGGTGGTGCGCCCGACCCGTCCCTCGCTGCGCCAGGCCGAGCAGGTCCTGGCCCGGCTCGACCCGTGGATCACGGCGGGCGCGGCGGTACCGCCGTATCAGCTGGTCGTGATGGGCGCCAAACGCTGGCCCGCGCACGTGGTGGGCGCGGCCGGGCGGCGCCTCGACGCACTGGTCGGCCAGGCGGTGTTCGTCCCGCACGACGGCGATGTCGAGGTCGGCGGGATCACCGCCGAGCTGCTGCCACCGCGGCTGCTCGACGCCGTCTGCCCGTTGCTGGCCGGGTGGGGGCTGCTTGCTCCCACAGGCCGGTTCTCACGTTCACGAAAGGGATCGCGCTGATGCACGCGCTGCTCGGGGCTGCTGAGACTGTGCTGGGCTTCGCCCCCAATCCATCGCCGCAGGCGCCGCCCGGCGCGGAGGCCATCACCCGGATCCTCGGCTACGTCAAGTGGATCGCCGGTGCCGCGCTGATCGTCGGCTTCTTCGGGGGTTTGGCGGTCTTCGCTGGTGGCCGGATGGTCGACCATCACCGGTTCGGCCGGATGGGGGCGATCACGATGATGGCCTCGCTGGGCGGGGCGATCCTCTACGCCGTCGGCTACACCCTGATCTCCTCCTTCGCCGGCGGGTGAGCGCGCCGTCATGAGCGAGAACCTGGGTGTGCGGGCGGCGAGGCCGGCGCGGCGGCGCGCTGTGCTGATCCTCGGCGGGATTGCCGCGGTCACCGTGCTGCTGGTGGTGGCGCTGGTGGCGTTGCTGCTGGGCCGCGGCGGATCCGAGCCGCCCCCGTCCGCGACGCGGCGCGAGCCGGTGGCGCAGGCCCCGGCCGCGGGGGATGACGGCTGGGATGTCGCCGCGCAGACCGAGCTGGCCACCCGCGCGATGCTCGAGCTGCCGGAGTCGGCGAGCCAGCCCCACGGCCTGACCCGTGACACCGCGGGCCTGCCGCTGGCCCTGCCCGCGGCCGGGGCCACGTCCGGGCGGTGGGTGCCGGGTGGGTTCCCGGCCACCCCGGAGGGCGCGCTCGCGCAGTTGGCGGCACTGACCGAGGCGGGCCTGTCCGGTGGGGACCCGCAGGCCTACCGGCAGGCCTACGAGTCGGTGGCGCTGCCCGGGGCGCCCGCGGCGGACACCACCGTGATGTACCGCAACCTGCAGCAACTCCGGGCCGGCGCGGGCCTGCCGCGGACCGGGGCGGCGGCGGGGCTCGCCCTGACCTACCGCACGACCAGCGGGCTGATCAAGGGCACCACCGACGCTGGCCGGTACGTGGTGGTGTGCGTGCTGGGCGAGTACAGCGCCCAGCACCAGGGCCGCGCGGTCGCCGGCGGGTTCGGTGACTGCCAGGCGATGCGCCACGTGGACGGTGAGTGGCGGATCAGCCCCGGGGCGGCCGCGGCGAAGGCGCCGAACGCGTGGCCGGGCACGGCCGAGGCCGTCGCCGTCGGCTACCGAGACGTGGTGCGCTGAGCATGGGCTGGTTCGCCGAGGAGATCAAAGAGTTCTTCTCCAGCGCCATCGACGACGCCATGAAGGCGATCTGGGAAGCCGGGCTGTATCTGCTGCGGTTCGTCTTCGGGCTGATCGACGAGCTGTCGGCCTTCGAGCTGTCTGCCGACGAGGCCGGCAACCCGGTCTCCGGGCCGGTGTCGCTGGTGTGGGGCGATCTGAAAGGCCTCTCGGTGGTGATCGCGCTCGGGTTGTTCTTCTGGCAGCTCACCTCGGCCGTGCTGCGGGGCGGCCGCGGGTTCTGGCGGGCCTCGACCGGTCCGTTCGCCTACGCGGTGGCCCTCGGCATGACCGTCGCCGTGGTGGGCGGGCTGCTCGCCGCGGCGGACTACACCGCGGTGTCGATGCTGCAGAAGGGGCTGCAGTCCGGCGAGTTCTCCGCGGCGTTCGACCGCAGCGTGGGCGACGAGAAGTTCCGCCAGGGCGTCAACGGCGTCGTGCTCGGGATCCTCGCCGTCGTCGGGGTCATCCCGGCCGGGCTCGGCTACCTGCTGGAGATGATCTTCCGGCAGGGCGCGATCCTGGTGCTGGTCGCCACCGTCCCGATCACCGCGGCGGGGTTGCTGGCCCAGACCACGGCGAGCTGGTTCTGGCGGTCCCTGCGCTGGATGATCGCGGCGATCATGATGAAGCCGGCGCTGGCGTTGACGCTGGTCATCGGGGTCAACATGGTCCAGGACCCGCAGGAGGGCATCCTCGGTCTGCTGGTCGGGATCGGTGTCCTGCTCATCGCGCTGACCTGCCCGTTCGTGCTGTTCCGGCTGCTGGCGTTCGTCGACCCGAACAGCGACGCCGGCTCGGCGCTACGCGGCTGGTTCGCTCAGAACGTCGCCGACGCCGGCTACTCCGGCGGCGGCGCGAGCACGTCGGGCGGCGGCGGGTCGATGGAAGCGGCCAACAGCGCCCGGTTCGACCAGGCCACCGCCAGCTACGCGAGCGCATCGATGACCGACGCCGGCGTGGGCTCTCCGTCCCCGGGCTACAGCCGCGCCGCCGACGGCGAGGACGACGGCTCGTCGACCAGCTCGAGCCCGAACCGGTCCTCGGATACCGCGCCGGGCAGCCCGGATTCGTCGGCGAGCTCCGGTGGCCCCACCGACGCCGCGGCACCTCTCCCGTCCTCGGGTGGTGGGGGCACCGGCGGGGCGGGGGGCGAGCCCGGTGGGGGCGCGGGTTACGGGGACCCGCCCCCACCGGAGCACCCGAACGGCAATGACAGCGGCGGTGGCGGCCGCGGCCCAGGCGGCGGGGGCGGTGGCGGTGGCGCCGCGGGCACCGCTGAGGAAGCGGCGGTGATCCTGTGAGCAGCACTGCGGGCAGCGCGACCGTGGCGGGCCCGCGGATCTACCGCGGGCTCAACCGGCGGGAGAAGGCCGGCTGGATCGGTGGGCTGACCCCGGCCCAGGCGCTGGTCTGTATCGGGTTGGCGGTGCCGGTGCTGCTGGCGCTGGCCGCGGGCAACTGGGCGCAGGTGCTGGTGCTGGCCCCGGCCCTCGGGTTCACCGCGGCGCTGGTGGTCGTGCCGGTGCGCGGGCGCCCCGCGCTGCGCTGGCTCGGTGATCTCGTGATGTTCCAACTAGGAGTGTTGATGGGCTGGTCGGTGTGGCAGTCCAAGGCGGCCGCGGGTGTCCCCGGCCCGGCCGACGAAGCGGACCTGCCCGGGGTGCTGGCGCGGGTGGCATTCCCCGACGGGCCCCCGTTCCGGGATCAGGGCCGGGTCTGCCTGATCCACGACACCGCCGAGGGCCGGTGGGGCGCGACCGCGCGGCTGACCCACAGCGGGGTCGGGATGCTCTCGGACGCCGAGTGCGAACGGCTGGCCTCCCGGCTGGGCAACCTGCTGCTGGGCATCGGGCACCGCGAGGTGATCGATCGCATGTCGCTGCTGGTGCGCACCGTGCCCGACGACGGCACCGAGTACGAGGTGTGGCGGGCCGCCCACCAGCGCCCCGACGCCCCGCCGCTGGCCCGGCAGGCGACCGACGAGCTCGACCGCACGGTCGGGTCGGTGTCCGTGCGCACCGAACTGTTCGTCACCGTCTCGGGCACCGAGTCCGCGCTGCGCCGCCCGGCCGAGGCCGCCGGGGGCGGGGTCGCCGGGCGGGCGTACGCGCTCTACCGGGTGCTCGACGGCCTCGACGACGGGCTCAAGGCGCTCGGGGTGCGCACGGTGACCTGGCTGTCCGGCGCCGGGATGGCCGAGGCGATCCGCACCGGGTTCAACCCGGCCGCGGCCGGGGTGCTGGCCAACCACCACCTCACCCGTCCCGATGCCGACGGGGCCACGGGGCTGCCGATGGCCGCGGCCGGCCCGACGCTGGCCCCGTCCCCGGCCGCGCGGGCCTATCACCACGACGGGTTCTCCTCGGTGTCGTATGCGGTGCTGATGCCCGAGCCGGGCACCGTGTTCGGGTCACTCGGCCCGCTGCTGGCCGTCCGCACCGCCGGGGAGCGACGCACCGTGGCCATCCACTACGAGGTGATGAGCCAACGCGCCGCCTCCCGCACTGTGCAGGCCAACCGGTTCCGCGCAGGCGTGGTCACCGACTGGAAGGCCTCTAAGGGGTTCTCCACCTCGGCGACCGATCACCGCCGCGCCGGCGGCGCGACGGCCCAGGAGCACGCGGTCGCGGCCGGGCACGCGATGGTCCGCTTCGCGGTCACCTCCTCGATGACGGTGCCCGCGCACTGGAACCTCGAGGACCACGCCGCGAAGCTGGAGAACGACGCCTCGGGCCGGTTCCGGCTGCTGCGCCTGGAGCTGGCCCAGGACTCCGCGTTCGTCGCCGCCGCGCTGCCGGTCGGGATCGGGCTGCCGCGCCTGCGCGGGGCGCTGGACTGATGGCCCGCACCAGGAGAAACAGCAACGGGCGCGAGCGCGGCGCCGCCGAGCTGCTGACCATGTTCGGCGCCGCGCCGGCGTCCCCGACCGCGGACTCCCCCACCCCGACCGACGCCAACACCGGCGCCGGCGCGGGTGGCGGGGGGAAGGCCGGGCGGGTGAACCGGCCGAGCGCGCCGCGGCGGGGCCGCACCGAGCCCGGTCAGGGCTGGGCTCCGGTCGACGCCGCCGCCCGGATGCCGGTCTATCAGGCCGCCACCTCCGAGGTGGGTGGGCTGTTCCCGCTGCTGGCCGCCAACGGCGTGCCCGCGCTCGGGGCCCGGATGGGCTACGACACCCTCTCGGGTGGGGCGTTCTACTGCCACCCCATCGAATGGCTGCTGCGCGGCCTGGCCACCAACCCGAACATGGTCCTGTTCGGCGAGCCCGGCCGCGGCAAGTCCTCCACGGTGGTGGCGTTCTGCCTGCGGATGATGCTGTTCGGGATCAAGACGCTGATCTCCGGGGACGTCAAGGGCGAGTACACCCCGTTGCTGCGCGCGCTGGGGATCACCCCGATCGCGCTGGGCCGGGGCAGCCCGGCCCGGCTCAACGCGCTCGACCTCGGCCCGCTCGCGACCCGCTGGGACACCTGGTCGGTGACCCGGCAGCGCGAGGAGCTCACCGGGGTCCTCGGGCGCTGGACCAAGCTCCTCGCTGCACTGGCCGAGACCCAGGGCTACCCGCCCACGGTCACCGACGAGGCGGTACTGGCGGCGGTGTTGCGCCGCCTGGTCGGCGCCGGGGACGGCTACACCGCGCTACGCCCGGTGACGATCCCCGACGTCGCCCGCGAGCTCGCCGACCCCGACAACGAACTGTGGCGGGAGGCTCGCTTCGCCGGGCGCCGGGAATTCCTCGACCACACCCGCTCGATCACCGACGCGCTGTCCAACCTGGTCGTCGGCCCGCTGGCGGGGCTGTTCGACGCCCAGACCAACTTCGCCCTGGACTTCGACGCCCCGATCCAGTCGATGGACCTGTCGCTGCTGCGCTCCCGCGGCGACCAGGCCATCGCCGTCGCCCTGACCTGCCTGGGCTCGTGGTCATCGCTGATCACCGACCTGCAGGACGACGGGGAGATCCGCATCGTGGTCCGCGACGAGGTGTGGCGCCAGATGCGCCTCGGGCTGCGCGCGGTCCACGCGGTGGACTCCGACCTGCGGCTGTCCCGCGCCGAACGCAAGATCCAGCTGCTGGTCATGCACAAGCCCTCGGACCTGCTCTCAGTCGGCGCGGCCGGCTCCCAGGAGGTCGCGATCGCCAAGGACCTGCTCGCCCTGTGCTCCACGCGGATCCTGCTCGGACAGTCCACCCGGGTCGCCGACGAGCTTGCCACCGACCTCGCCCTGTCCGAACGCGAGCAGGACGTCACCACCGGGTGGGCGATGGGACGCCGCGGCCGCGCCCTGTGGAAGATCGAGAACAGCCCCGGCTACAAGGTCCAGACCGTGCTGTCCGCGACCGAGCAGCGGATCTTCGACACCAACGCCCAGCTGCGCGCGCCCTCCGGCGCCACCACCTGAGCCGGGGCCGGGGTGAACTCACGCTCCGTCCTCCTCGCGGGCGCCGGCGGGGTCGTGGCGGTGCTGGCGACCGCGCTGCTCGGGCTCGCGCTGCTGGTCGCGACGTTCACGGGCCCGGTCGCCGGTGGCTGCGACGGCGACGGCGGCCCCGGCGGCGGCGCCCAGCGGATCGGGCCGCGGACGTGGTCGGCCGAGCAGACCGCCAACGCCCAGACCATCACCCAGATCGCCGTGCAGCGCGGGCTGCCCCGGCGCGCCGCGGTGATCGCCGTGTCCACCGCGATCGTCGAGTCCGACCTGGTCAACGTCAACTACGGCGACCGGGACTCCCTCGGGCTGTTCCAGCAGCGCCCCTCCCAGGGCTGGGGCAGCTCCGAGCAGATCATCAACCCCGCCTACGCCACCGACACCTTCTACGACAAGCTCCTGGACCTCCCCGACTGGCAGCAGCTCCCGCCCGGCGCGGCCGCCCAAGCCGTGCAGCGCTCAGCCTTCCCCGACCGCTACGCCCCCCAGGAAGCCGCGGCCGCCGACCTCGTGGGCCGGTACTGGGCCGGCCCGGACAACCCGACCCCACCCCCGCCCGGCGCGGACCCCGACCTGCAGCTGGCGTCGCTGTCCACCCTCGCCTGCCCCGACCAGGGCGGCTCCAACCTGCCACTGCGCCCCGGCACGCTCGACCCGACGACGCTGCCGCCGGGGTTCACCCTGCCCACCGACCCGCAGCAGCGCGCCGCGGTCGCCTACGCCCTCGCCCAGGTCGGCAAACCCTACGTGTGGGGGGCCAAGGGCCCGGACGCGTTCGACTGCTCCGGGCTGATGCTGGCCGCCTGGGCCGCGGCGGGGGTGCCGATCTCCGCCGGGACCCTCAACCAGGTCCATGACGGCACCGCCGCGCCCGGCCTGGCGCAGGTCGCCCCCGGCGACCTGCTGTTCATTCCGGGCTCGCTGGGGACTGCGGCCACTCCGCGCCACGTCGGCATGTACGCCGGGGGCGGGATCGTCGTCAACGCCTACGACTCGGCCACCGGCGTGATCCTCGAACCCCTCGACACCTGGGCCGACCAGGTCGTCGCCATCCGCCACATCGCCGGCCCCACCGGCGAACACCGCCCCACCAGCGTGCTTGCGGAAGGGGCACACGCATGACCAGCCACCTTTCCTCCGCCGCCGACCGCGACCTGGTCCTGATGGGACTGATCTGCGCCGCCCTGGTCACCCTGGCCGGGGCGGGCGCGGTGCTGGTGGTCGGCCTCGTCGCGGCCACCGTGCTCGCCGGCGGTCCGCTGGCCTGGCCGCCGCTGGAGGGGTGGGCGAAGACCGCGATCACCATCCTGGGCCGCGGCGCCGACCCCGGCGCCGCGGCCGGTGAGCCGTGGGCCTCTGCCCTGGCCGGGCACCCCGGGCTGTACTGGGCTACCACTGGGGTCGTGTTCACCGCCGTGGTCATCGCCCTCGCTGTGGGAGGCGCGCTGGTGTGGCGGTGGTGGGGGCCGACCCCGGCCGGGCACGCCACCCGGGCCGAGATCCGCGCTGAGCTCTCCCTCGCCGCGGCCCGCCGCACCGCGGCCTGGACTCGCCCCGGCCTGTCCCCCACCGAGCGCCGGCGTGCCCCGCTCGGCGAGGTGGGCGCCCCACTGCACCGCGGCCCCGCCGGGCCGATGTGCAGCCCGTTGGAGAACCCGACCGGCACCCTTGCCCCCACCCAGTCCGGCAAGTCCCGCCGCGACCTGGTCCACAAGACCCTCGACGCCCCAGGGGCGCTGCTGTGCTCCACCACCAAGCCCGACCTGCTGGAGTTCGCCGCCCTCGCCCGCACCCGCCGCCCCCTCGCCGGCCCGGTCCTGGTCTACGACGCCACCGGCGCCACCGCCTGGCCCGCGCGGCTGCGCTGGTCCCCCATCGCCGGCTGCACCGACCTGGCCACCGCCTACCGGCGCGCCCACACCATGGTCGAGGCCTCCGCCGTCGCGGTGGAGGCCGGCGGCGGGGCCGGGGCGGGCAACGACAAGGTGTTCCGCGAACGCGCCACCTTCGTCCTCGCCGCCTACCTGCTCGCCGCCGCGCTGCACGGCCGCAGCGTGGACTCCCTGATCCGGTGGGCCACCGCGAAACCACCCGATCTTGAACCCGTCGGGCTGCTCGAGCCGTACCACCCCCAACTCGCCGGGAACCTGCAGGCCGAGATCGGCATGGTCGCGCGGACCTCCGACGCGGTCTGGATGTCGGTCCGGCGGGTCATCGAACCGTTGCTGGACCCCCACCTGCGCGAGCTGTGCACCCCGCGGCCCGGGGAGGCCTTCGACGCGCGGTCGTTCATCGGCAACCAGGGCTCGCTGTTCCTCATCGCCGGCCAGCACCAGGCCGCCCAAGCCGCGCCGCTGCTGACCGCGCTCGCCGAGCACTGGCTGACCACCGCCCAGGAGATGGCCCTGGACCACCCCACGCGGCGGCTGGATCCGCCGGCGACCGCGGTACTGGATGAGCTGCCCAACGCCACCCCGATGCCACAGCTGCCCGACATCGTCTCCGACTCCGCCGGCCGCGGGGTGGTGATCCACTGGGCCGCGCAGTCCCTGGCCCAGCTCGAGGACACCTTCACCCCGGCCCGCGCCCGCCAGCTGCTGGACAACACCACCACGCTGTCGGTGTGGGGGTCGTTGAAGGACGTCCGCGCCCTGGAGTGGGTCTCCACCCTCGGCGGGCACCACGAACGGCTGCGTCACCAGGCCCACACCGAGGGGCTCTTCTCCCCTGGCCGATCCTCGATCGGCACCGAGACCGTGCCCACGTATCGGCCCGGCGACGTCCGCACCCTGCACCGCGGCCGAGTCATGGTCCTGCACCGCGCTCTGCGGCCGATCCTGGCCCGCACGATCGACGTCACCGACCGCCCAGATTGGAAAACACTGCACGCTGACGTCGAGACGATCCGCGCCGGCAGCGCCGGGATCAGCCCCGCGGGCTACGCGCTCAGCCACTCCCCGTTCCCGGGCTCGGACCATCCGTCGCCCACCGGAGAACCCAGCGATCTCATTCGCGGGCGGACCTCGCCGACCCGGTGACGCCCGACTTGTCGACCCGCGGCCACTCAAATGAAGAACTGACGGGGATGGTTGACACCTGGGTCTCTTGATCATTAGGAGACTCGTCTGTGAGTGATCCCCCCAGGACCGCCAGGTGCGTCGTCGCCTGGCGGTCCTGCGCCACAGCCACCCGCACCCACGCCGCCACCGGCAGCGGCTCCCACCCCGACAACCAGCCCGGATGCCGCGCGACCCACCCCCACAACACAGATCAACATCGATGGCTACCGCTACGACATCGGGGTGGGCCCGTTCGAGAAACTCCCCTAGTTTGACGGACAATCCGCGACACCGGGCACGCACTTTCTCGTCGCGGCCGTGATGATCCGCAACGCCCAGTCCGACCGCAGCGCTCCGAACCCGATCGGTCGAATCGGTACCGCTGGCACCAACCTCTTCGCGGTCGGACTGGCTCCGGTGACCTATGTGAAGTCATCCATAGCCACCCGCATCGACCCGGACCGCAACGCCTGCCTGAACAAGGGTGGAGCTGGCCTCCTCCCTCCCCCGAGCAGGTATCAGGACATCGCCGAGGACGTGTGCATCTTCAGCGCGTCGCTGCGTCCAGCGGACTCCTCGACTTCATGCCTCAACCGCGAGGAGATCTCAGCCGGGCAGAGCGTGAACGGCCTTCTCGTGGCCACTGCGGGCGACGGCATCGCATTCGATACCGCGACCGCATGGGTCCAACCCGACGGCACCGGCAACACCTACGCCGAGGTCGCCAGCTGACCCACAGGCCGGCTGGTCGACGACGAGGTACAGACACGTGCGGACTTGCGACAGCCGCTTCCCGGGTCGCAGCTCGACCCCAGCACGTCCCGCAACGCCCGCGGCGACGCGGGACCGCCCCCGCGAGCGCGGGGACGACCTCGCCTCGAGCGGCGCCGAGTGGGTGTGCCCGGGGCCACCCCCGCGAGCGCGGGGACGACAGGTCACCGGAACCCGCGTAACCCACCGTCCGGGGGCCACCCCCGCGAGCACGAGGACGACGCCATCCGGATCGACCCGGGTGGGGCGCTGCTGGGACCACCCCCGCGAGCGCGGGGACGACGCGATGACGCTGCGGTCGTTGGCCGACCAGCCGGGACCACCCCCGCGAGCGCGGGGACGACGAGGTCGGCCGGGCGCACAAGGCCCTGGACGTGGGACCACCCCCGCGAGCGCGGGGACGACCGAGCGCGACGCCTACGCCGAATATCTGGCGCTGGGACCACCCCCGCGAGCGCGGGGACGACATCGGGGAATGCGCCGTCGCGCGGCGGGCCTTGGGACCACCCCCGCGAGCGCGGGGACGACGAGTCCGCCGAGGGCCAGACCACGCTGCACACGGGACCACCCCCGCGAGCGCGGGGACGACGGTCGAGGTCGCGCACCCACCGTTGCAAGTCGAGGGACCACCCCCGCGAGCGCGGGGACGACTTCCGGTCGCAGATTGTGAAACGCTCCGTACGGGGACCACCCCCGCGAGCGCGGGGACGACGCCGTGGTGCCGAACTGGCTGGTCGACATCCCGGGACCACCCCCGCGAGCGCGGGGACGACCTCTCTTAGCGGTCCAAAGATCAGCGAGAGGAGGGACCACCCCCGCGAGCGCGGGGACGACTGGACCAGCAGGGCGCGGTGAAGTTGCGGGAAGGGACCACCCCCGCGAGCGCGGGGACGACAGCACCGTGAGTGACGTCGTCAGCCCGGTCATGGGACCACCCCCGCGAGCGCGGGGACGACGTCAAGGCCCAGGCGGACCGCCTGGCCGAGCTGGGACCACCCCCGCGAGCGCGGGGACGACCGCGACACCGAGCAGCCCGCCGGCCGCCGGGTGGGACCACCCCCGCGAGCGCGGGGACGACTTCGACGAGATCGCGCCGTCGATCACGAAGGCGGGACCACCCCCGCGAGCGCGGGGACGACGTGCTGGACTTCGCTAAGCGGTTCCGCACGGTGGGACCACCCCCGCGAGCGCGGGGACGACTGCGCCGTGGCCAGCGCCCGCGGATCCTGCGCGGGACCACCCCCGCGAGCGCGGGGACGACGCGCGACCGGGCTAGGGGTGGCCCCGAGGATTGGGACCACCCCCGCGAGCGCGGGGACGACGAGTACGGTCTGGCCCCCGGCGACTACGACCGGGGACCACCCCCGCGAGCGCGGGGACGACCACTGCAACGGCCGTGGCCTCTACGCGGGCCTGGGACCACCCCCGCGAGCGCGGGGACGACCCGCAGGAGTCGTGTGTGGTGCGCACGGGGGTGGGACCACCCCCGCGAGCGCGGGGACGACCCGCAGGAGTCGTGTGTGGTGCGCACGGGGGTGGGACCACCCCCGCGAGCGCGGGGACGACCGACCGGCCCGACTCGGTGTATTTGGGGCCGTGGGACCACCCCCGCGAGCGCGGGGACGACGGCGGCCTTGTCGTCCCATGCGTAGCCGGGGAGGGACCACCCCCGCGAGCGCGGGGACGACACCCCGAGTTGGGGTGCGGCTCCGATCAGTGCGGGACCACCCCCGCGAGCGCGGGGACGACTGGCGCTGGTGTTCTCGCTCGCGGTTCGGTGGGGGACCACCCCCGCGAGCGCGGGGACGACCAGGATCGGCGGCATCGAGCGCGGCGGCGACCGGGACCACCCCCGCGAGCGCGGGGACGACCAGCTGAGTAGCCAGATTGAATTCCCCGAAGAGGGACCACCCCCGCGAGCGCGGGGACGACGGACCCAGCGCGGGGCCTCCGCGGAGCCGGCGGGACCACCCCCGCGAGCGCGGGGACGACGCCCCGGCCCGGGACCTCTACACCGGCTCGGCGGGACCACCCCCGCGAGCGCGGGGACGACGCCATCAAAGTCCCGACCGGGCCGCTGCGCCGGGGACCACCCCCGCGAGCGCGGGGACGACGGGGTGGCCGGCTGGACACCCGAGTTGGCGTTGGGACCACCCCCGCGAGCGCGGGGACGACCTGCGCCGGTTGCCGCGGGCGTGCCGGGACGAGGGACCACCCCCGCGAGCGCGGGGACGACGTCGTTGGGCGTGGCGTAGCGCAGGGTGTCGGGGGACCACCCCCGCGAGCGCGGGGACGACGGGCTCGGCAAGCCCATCGAGCGGCACTGGCTGGGACCACCCCCGCGAGCGCGGGGACGACACCGTCGGGAAGGAAGCGATCCTCGAGGGCCAGGGACCACCCCCGCGAGCGCGGGGACGACGCCAGGGTCGCTACCGCCGGTGTGGTCGCCGGAGGACCACCCCCGCGAGCGCGGGGACGACATCTCGGCGACGAGGACCATGCTGGCCCGGCAGGGACCACCCCCGCGAGCGCGGGGACGACCGTGTCGAGCACTACCTCCAGCCGTCGAGCGAGGGACCACCCCCGCGAGCGCGGGGACGACTAGCCGGCCTCGTTCGGGTGCGTGCCGTCGTTGGGACCACCCCCGCGAGCGCGGGGACGACATCACCCGCCACGAGACCAGCCCGGTGAACCCGGGACCACCCCCGCGAGCGCGGGGACGACTGGCTCGGCCTGTTGTCCGCCGCGGTCGCCCTGGGACCACCCCCGCGAGCGCGGGGACGACGTCGTGCTCATCGCGTCGATCTTCGCGATCGGGGGACCACCCCCGCGAGCGCGGGGACGACGACCCGAAGGAGGCGCCCGCGCTGGTGCTCGAGGGACCACCCCCGCGAGCGCGGGGACGACTGACTATGCGCGTAGGTGGCGGTGCCGGGGTGGGGACCACCCCCGCGAGCGCGGGGACGACGGCGAGGCCGGCGACGAGGCCACCCGCCGCGCGGGACCACCCCCGCGAGCGCGGGGACGACAAGACCATCCTCGAGGCCGCCCAGTCGGTGCTGGGACCACCCCCGCGAGCGCGGGGACGACCGAGTCGCCGCGTCATACGTGTGCGGACGACCGGGACCACCCCCGCGAGCGCGGGGACGACGCGGCCCGTTTCGAGCTGCTGGGCTGCCCGGAGGGACCACCCCCGCGAGCGCGGGGACGACAAGGGTGAGCGGAATGCTTCAGCTAGTGGCGCGGGACCACCCCCGCGAGCGCGGGGACGACTGCCCGGTGTAGGCGATGACGAACCCGGAATCGGGACCACCCCCGCGAGCGCGGGGACGACGTGGCGCTGTCGCCGTACCGCACCGACAGCCCGGGACCACCCCCGCGAGCGCGGGGACGACCGGCGGCGTGCATGGCCACGTTCAGGGCAGCGGGGACCACCCCCGCGAGCGCGGGGACGACACTTGCTGAGCAGCGATGCTAGTCGGCGAGTACCGCATCTATAGTCAACTTGGGCTGGCGGTTAGTGCCCCCGGAACCGCCTGCGCCGGCTCGCGCTGCTCCATCCGTGCGTCCGCTCCGTCGACGCCTGTGCTGGGTCACCCGTTGTTTCGTTCGGTCGGAGCATCAGGGTCACGCCCTCGACGTCAATGGGGATCCACTCGTGCTTGTGGACTTTGAAGTCGAGGCCCTGTTCGTTGTTCGCCGAGAACACCATGATCGCCCGACCGGACTTGACCATCTCGACGGTCCGTTGCCATAGCAGGCCCCGGACGCGGGCGGAGACCTTGCCGACGAACACGCCTGCGGAGATCTCCAGCAGCCACCGGGTGAGGTGTCCGCGCAGTCCGACCGGGCAGGCGGCCACCACGATGACGGTCACCAGTCCTCGTCCAGCCACTCGGCGATCTCGGCGTAGGACCGGTCGGACTCGGCGAACACATCGTCGGAGGATCCGTAGGCTGTTCCGGCGGCGACGCGGCGGCCGTTGTCGTCCCAGAGCATGACCACGTCTGCGTCGAGGGCGTCCGGGCCGTACTCGGTCCCGCCGTGGTCCGCGTCGAGGAGCAGGGCTTTGATGTCGCGGACGCAGGTCTCGAGGAAGGTGCTGCCTTTCATGTGGTCGCGCACTGCCCGCCGGGTCTCGGCACCGATATCGGCGACGTCGGCGGAGGCGATGTCGAAGGCGATGGGGATGGCGATCTCGGCCTTGTAGAGGTCGGCGATGTCGAAGACGAACGACAGGATGTGTCCTGTGTGCACGAACCCCAGTCCCGGCGCGCATCCCAACGCGACGATCACCGCATGTACCACCCCGTACAGCGAGGTGTTGGCCGCCGACAGGGCCTGGTTGACCGGTGTTCCGGCGGCGAAGTCGTCGACCTTGTAGTCCCGCTTGGACCAATCGACGCCGGTCCGCGCGGCGTGTTCCCGGTAGAGCCGGCGGACCCGGGCCCCCTCGCGTCCACGCAACTGTTGCATCGTCAGCGTGGAGGTGTCCTCGCCCGGGAAGCGCATCGCGTACATCTTCCGGGCCACGGCCAGCCGCGACCGCTGGTTCGACACCTTCGCGGCCTGCGCCTCGAGCAGGCTCGACGACCGCGCGAGCGAGCGGCCGTGCGCGTAGTAGCGCACGCCCTGCTCCCCCACCCACACCGCGGTCGATCCGCTCTCGGCCAGCAGCACCATCGCCTGCTGGCTGACCGTCGTCCCGGGCCCGAGCAGCAGCGCGCCCAGCGACGCGGCCGGGATGTGTACCGTCCCCTTGACGTCGCGGGCGGTGATGGCGTTGGCGTCGCGGTGCACGACGCAGTGCTCGAGGTAGATGAAGCTGAGCCGGTCCTGCGAGCGGACGAGCTGCCCGAGCGGGACCGGCCTGGCACCGGGGATCGGCTTCACGGCGCCGCGAGGGTGAGCAGCCCGCAGCCGTAGCCCTTGCCGGGGCCGATGCCGCCGATGAGCGCGGCCCGCACGGCTGCCGGGTCCTCGACCCGAAGGATGCCCTCGAACACGGCGGTGGACAAGGTCACCGTGCGCGGGCCCCGGGTGAACCGCAGGTTTCGCCGGGATCGGACGGCGACGTCGGGCTCGCCGAGCACGCCCTCGGGCACCGTGAATCCGTGACGTCCGGCTTGGCGGAGGAACCAGTCGGTCTGCTGGGCCACGGTGACGTGCCCGACCCGCTTGCCGCGCCCGCCCTCCGCCGGACGGGCGTTGTGGACGGGGTTGGCGAGCAGCCGGAACGCCCACCGGTCTCCCGTCGCCAGCCGGTCGAGGAACGGCCCGTAGTCGCGGGTCTGCCAGCCGTAGGTGGGACGGCCGATGGTTTCAACGAGGTGGGTCAGGTCGGGCTTGTCGGGGCTGACGAGGTAGAGGACGACGTCGTGGCGCCCCTCGTCGAGTCGCCAGAGGACCCGGCCGTCGTCGTGCTCGTCGCGCGACTCGGGGAACGCCGCGAGCACTGCGGCGTGCATCCGCTGCGGGGATGCCAGCATCGTCCGGGCTGCACGACGCTGCGGGTTGATCTCGAACCTGGTGAGGTGCATCTACAGGACCGCCATGGGGTCGTGCCGGTCGCCGGCGAACATCGGGTTCTCCACGGAGACGGGGTCGTGGCGCCGCACGGAGCGCCACTCCCACTGCCGGTGGTGGGGGTCGAAGCTCAGCGGCTCGTCGCGCACCAGCTCGGCGTCAGGCTCGGCGGGACCGCAGTCTGCGACGAGTTCGAGCGACGCGCGCGGTTCACGCCATGCCTTCTGGAACCACGGTGCGGCGTGCCACGGCTCGTTGTTCAGCGCGGTGAGAGCCGTGCCGTCGCGCAGCCCGTGCTCGATCCGTCCGACCGGCGGGCATGACCGGCGCCCGAGGTAGAGGGGAAAGTGCGGGCGGCGCAGCGCCTCCTGCAGGCCTTCCAGCAGCGCCGGGTCGCCCTCGACAGCGGCCAGGAACACCGCGTCGGCGAGGTAGTGGCGAGTCGACACCGAGATCGGGGTCCGTTCCCCGGGCCGTGCGGCGGTCTGGAAGTCGCGCTCCAGTCGGCCGGGCTGCTCGGTGCGCACCGCCAGCGTCAGGCCGAGCAGTTCCTCCAGCGGATCGGTGCGCCGTCGGCCTTGCGCGGCGGCGAGCAGCCCGACGATCCCGCTCTTGCTGGGCACGCGGTCGGTCGCGCGGCGGGTGAACCGGCTGCTCGTCCCCCACGACTGCAACGGTCCGGCCAGGCGCAGCAGCAGCGCGGTCACGACGCCCACCTATCGAGCACGTCGGGGCTCATGCGAGCCGGGCCGCGACGGCCTCACCGAGCGCGACGACCGTGGAGTCGACGTCCCCGCGGGTGGCGATCTCGGCAAGCGGGGCGAGCCGCTCCCCCGGCCCGAACGTCCACGCCGCGACGGGGGTCTCGGCGTAGGCCTGCGCGACCTCGGTCGCGTGCCGGGCCAGCCGGGTGATGGCCTCCGGGATGCGCGCGGGCTCGGTGACCGCCTCTTCGAAGGCCCCGACGAGGTTCACCGACTGGGTCTCGCGCAGCACGACCAGCACGGCGTCGGGCAGGGTGCGGTTGGCGAAGGTGTTCTGCTTGCCCGTGGGCATGCTCAGCACGAACGCCCGGACGAATGCCTCCACCGCGCGGCGGGTGGCCTTGGCGTCGCCGAGGTTGTCCTGCAACCGGTCGACGTCGACCGTGGCGTAGCGGTACAAGGTGGAGGAGTTGAACTCGACCGTGCCGATCATCCCAGCCCCGGCGTCCTCCTCCGCGTCGGCGTTCTTGTGGTCGTCGACCGCGGTGAAGTAGTCGTACTCGTTCTCCACCGCGTGCACGGAGATGGCGTGGGCCACCTGCGCCGCGGCGTCGACGTTGAGGTCGGTGACCTCGGCGACCATCCGCCCGAAGAGCGCGACGTCCACCGAGTGCTCGGTGTCGGCGCGCTTGCGTGCCTCGGCCTTGGCGACCGGCTCCCCGCTCCGGCCGGCGTGCACGGCCAGCTCGGCGAGCCCGGTGATCTGCCGGTTGCTCAGGAAGACGAGGTAGCCGGACTCCTCCGGCACGCCCTTCTTGTTCTTCGGCACGGCCGTCTTGATGCCCACCGCGGCGAGGACGTCCTTGGCAAGCTGCGGCGCCTGCTCGGTCAGGGCCGGCTCCTGCCGGGCGATCTCGTCGCCGAGCAGCTCGACGAGCCGCTTGCTGCGCACCCCCAGCTCGGTGCGGTCCAGCAGGCCCTCGAAGGCCGTGCGAGTGGCACGCTTCCACGCCTGGCTGGACACGCGGGCGCGGACGACGCCGCCGAAGCGGGCGGTCTTGGGACTGCCGGTGTCGTCGCGGTTGAGGTTGCTCGGCGGGACGGTCTGCAGGACGTGGACGTCGACAATGGTGCGGGGCACGGCGTTCCTTTCGGGAAGCATCAGGCGGAGGGCTGGTCGTCGGCCGGCTGGTCGGCGGCCGGGGCGGTGCGGAGGGTGCGGTAGAACTCGCGACCCCAGGTGAGCTGGACGTGGTCCGGGCCGAAGCGCTGCCAGGCCACGAGCTGATCGGCGAGCCGGCCATAGTCCAGCGCTACACCGCCGGCGCGCAGGAGCTGCACGGCCCCGCGCAGGTGGTGGGTGAGCTCGGTGAACGAGTCGGCGGTGCCGAGCATGCGGAAACGCCGCAGGAGCGGATCGGGGATGTCGTTCGGGGCGCCGGTGTGCAGGGAGCGCAACGCGTCGCCCAAGCCGCGGCCGCGACGGTGCATCCGCTCGCCGCGGGACTGCTGGTGGACAGCGAACAGCGTCAGCGCGACGTGCGCGGCCCGCTCGTCGATGCTGGGCCCGGTGTCGCGGTCGTCGACGAAGAAGGCGGGACTGACGGTGTACTCCAGGATGTCCAGCAGCTCGCCGGGCTCCTTACCGGCGCCCCGGCGGAGCCGGGCGAGTGCGGCCACGGCGGCCGGGTCGCGGTAGTCGGGGTTGAGGAATCTGTTCTGCAGATCACTGACGCGCTGGTCGACGACGGTGCCGACAGAGCCGAGCGCACGTGTCCTGGGTTCGGTCGAGCTGGCGGTCAACCGCGGCCTCCTTCGTGAGGGATGGTCATGCCGCCGCGTCGGGTTGGCCGGGCGGCTTGGTGAAGGCGAGTGGGAGTGCCGCGTACATGGCCTTCCAGAACTGGGCCTCGGCGTGGGCGGCGGTGAAATGTTTCTGGTTGCGGACCCTGCGTCCCGCCCAGCAACTCGGCGGGATGTCGTCCAGCAGCTCGCGCGCCGCTGTCTGTGCCACCCGAGCTGCCTCCCGGTGCCAGGCGCGCTGCAGATCCTCCCGGCCAGGACCGGTGCCGACGGTCAGCAGCCAGGACCGGAACGGAGCGTCGAGGTCGGCGTAGACCTGCTCTGACGCGCGGCTGCGCGGACCGTCGACTTCCCCGCCCGCGGCTGCGGCGAGGTCGGCGGCGAGCCCGCCGACGGCTCGCGCGGCGAGGTCGGCGGCGTCCACGCAGGAGGTCGCCAGCGCGGCGAACTCCGTGGCGCCACGCGTGGCGAGGATCGTGCGCAGGGCCAGGGTGTCGTGGACGATGTCGTCGGTGACCGAGCTCATGGAGCCATAGGCCATGCCGATCGCGCGCACTCGGACCTCGTGGTCGGGTGGAAGGACCTCCTCGTTTCCGAGGTGGCCGAGCCACTCCAGGATCCCTGGCGCGAGGAAGCGGCCCCCGGTTTTCCCCTGTCGTGACGACCTGCCGGGAAGCAGTGACTCCAGGCCGCGCCAGATCGCACGGTCCGGGTCGTGCTCTCGCGGCATGTAGACCGGCGTCGCGCTGCCGAGCTTCTTCTCCTGCGCCTCGCTGCGTCGCCACGCCGTGTGTGGCTCCACATCCTGCTTGTTCTGGGGGGTGAGCCGCTCGCCGTTGGCGATCAGCACCCGCGTCACCCGGCAACCGTCGGCGTAGAGCCGGATCCGGCGGCTCTGCCAGACGTACAGGTCGACCGGCCCAGTGGGGGGCCGCCCACCGTCGACCTCTTCGGCCGCCGTGACCGGATCACGCTCCCAGACCGGGCGGTCTTCTTGCGGGTCGCGGGCATAGCCGAGGAAGTCGCGCGGGACGAGGTTGAGCAGCAGCGTCTGCTTGAGCGTGGCACCCTCCAGCAGCACGCCGCCGAGCAGCCCGCTCCACGCTGCCCCGATCGGGTAGCCGCGGCCGCCCTTCACCCGCTTGTCGCCGACCGCGCCGGATTTGATGCCTGACGGGTCGAAGGCGTGGCAGTGCACCAGCCAGCGGGCCGCCTCGGCGTAGGACAGCGACAGGTCGCCGCCCAGGCGGGTGGTGAAGAACGGGGCACCGTTGGGGACGTCGGCGATGAGCTTCGACAGCTCGGTCGGCTCGTTCTTCGCCGTGTGCAGGCCGGCGACCTGGAGGAACGGCGTCTCCGGGTGGAACAGGCTGAACCGGTCGCGGTACCGGGCCAGGTAGGGGGCGATCCGGTCTACGGGCAGCGTCTCGTCGGTCCAGAGCTGCTCCCACTCCACCAGGTCGCGCGGCCCGGCGAGCGCGCCGTGCAGCACGGCTAGCAGCAGGCGGGTCAGGGCGAAGACCTGGGTGGGCACGTCGCCGGAGATCCCGGCCAGCTCGTGGGCGCGGCCGAGCGTGCGCAGGATGCCCAGCTCGACAACGGTGCCGTCGCGCTCGCGGCCCGGGATCCAGGACTCGTGGATCAAGTCAAACGACGGTGGGGCGTGGTCGCTCAAATCGAATCTCCGGAACAAGTGGGATGGACCGGGCATGTGGTGGCGACCATATGCGAACGTGCATCAGGCTCTTAACCGCCAAACGTGTGATCGACATACCTGAGGAGATACCGTGAAATCTCCCCGAGGGTGTCGGGGGTGATCCTGTGCATCAGGCGCTGCGTTCGTGTTCCCCGCCGTCGCGGGGGCTGGGTGGTCTCCTCATCGGAGGAGACCACCCACAGCAGCAGCTGTCGTCACAGCTGCTCGTGCAGCAGCCCCCGCCCCGGGTCGTAGGTCACGCGGAACGCGGCGGCACCGTGGCGGAGCTCGGCGGTGCGGTCGCCATCGAGGACGAGCACGAGCTGCCCGCTCAGCAGCGGAGACCGGTCGAAACTCGCGTAGTGGTTCTGCTCCAGCGCCCGGATCACCCCGTCGCCGACCGGGTTCAGCTGGCTCATCCCGACCGGCAGTCGCAGGGCGCAGGCGGCGATCGTGCGGGCGAGGTCCCCAGGCACCTGCTCGTCGAGCGGGATCTGCACGCCGGCGTCCTTGGGGATCCAGTCGGGCGTGAGGATCCCGCCGTCCCGGTCGCGCTGCACCACCAGGACCTCGACGGACTCCGCGCCGTCGCGCACCTGTCCGGTCCGGCGTGGATCCTCGGTGTCCGCGTCGGTGTCTCCGACACCAGCGCGTACCCAGGCGTCGAGGGTCGCCTTGGGCCGGCCCACCTCACCGAGCAGGAACTCCGCGGCCTTCGCGCGACGCCGGACGATTTCCAGCTCGTGAGTCTGCTGGGCGGCGCGCATCGCGTCGTGCCACTCGGTCGGTCCCGGGATCGGCTCGCCGTACCCGGCCTGCACGAGGGGTGCAATGTCGATGGGCAGTGTGACGCGCTCCCGGCCGGTGAGCAGCGCCGCGGCCCGCAGCAGGACGTGCTCGCCGTAGACGCGGCGGCTGCCGGCGATCGCCCGCACCGGGACACCGGCCCAGTCTTCGACGCCGGTGAGCACGCAGCGCGGCTGCTCCAGCGCCGGTGGGCGCGGCCGCGCGTGCCGGTGCAGACGCCCCATCCGTTGCAGCACCAGGTCGACCGGCGCGAGGTCAGTGATCATCAGGTCGAAGTCCACGTCGAGGGACTGCTCGACGACCTGGCTGGCCACGACGACGTGCAGGGGTGGGCGTTCCGTGCCGTGTCCGGGCGGGCCGAACCGGCGCAGCAGCTCCGCGTCAAGCCGGGCCCGATCGCAGGCCAGGAATCGCGAGTGGGCGACGGTGACGTGATCTTCGCCGAACTCTGCGACCAGCCGGTCCGCGGTTTTCTGTACGCGCGCGACCGTGTTGCGAACGACCACGGCGCAGCCGTTGTCGGCCAGCCCGGCCCGCAGGGTCTTGACCAGAGCGTCGAGATCGTCCAGCTCGGGGTCCTCGGCCAGGTGCTCCAGGACGACCGGCCGCGGCGTCCCGCTCGCCGGCGCGGGCCGTGGCGGGCTCCCGGAGGCGAGCACCACCGGATAGCCGGGATCCCCGAGTAGCGGCGCCGACCCGCCGCCCCGACCGCTGTCGTAGGCCGCCACCAATTCGGCGCGTCGCGCGGCGGGCAGGGTCGCGGACAGCAGCACCACAGGGGTGCCGTAGGAGCCCAGCCAGTGCAGCACGCGGTCGAGGTAGCTCGACATGTACACGTCGTAGGCGTGTACCTCGTCGATCACCACGACCTTCCCCGCGAGCGCGAGGTGCCGCAGCATCAGGTGCCGGCTTTTCAACCCGGCGACCAGCACCTGGTCCACGGTGCCGATCACGAACTGCGCCAGCGGCCCCTTCTTCCGGCCCCGCAGCCAGTGGTGGGCGATGCCCGCCTCATCCCCGCAGTCCCCCACGTCGCGGACCCGCCCCCGCCACAGCAGGCCGCGGTACTCGTCGTTCAGGCTCGCCGTGCCGTGGGCGAGCATCACGCTGGTGTCGACGGCGAGGTCGGGCAGCGTCCGCATCCAGGCGAGCACCCGGCCGAACATGGCATCCGTGGTCGCCCGCGTCGGCAGCGCGACGAAGCAGCCGTCGGCGCCGGACCGGGCCGCCAGGGCCTCCGCGGCGAGCAGGGCCGCCTCCGTCTTGCCCTCCCCCATCGGCGCCTCGACGACCACCAAGCCGGGCCGCTCCTGGGCCAGCGCCGCCTCCACCGCGGCCACCTGCACAGGACGAACCGTGGCGGGATCCCGGCAAAAGCGGGCGGCGAAGGTCGCGCGAACGTCGTCGACCGGCCGAGCCGCCCAACGCGGGGGAAGCTCCAGCTCCTTCCAGCCGGCGGCTACCCGGGCAGCAGTCCGGTCCGGATCGGGCCGACGCGGGGGCTCGTGCGCGGTGTGCAGCGGATCCAGGCGGAACAGCTCGTCGTTCGACGCGATCCAGTCGGCCAGGATCACCACGGCGGTGAGCAGCACCTGCGACGGCCGACTGATCGTGGCGTCGGCGAACCGCTTCATCGCTGCGGGGCCGCCGACCAGGTCCGTGGCCCAGCGCAGCACCGCCGCGCGGGCCTGCTCCCACTCGCCCCGGCCGGCGAGGTCGGACCGCTCCCGCACCAGCGCGATGTCACTCGGTGTCGACGGGACGCCATGGTGGGCACCGACGACACCGGCTAACTGCGCGGCCGCGCCGCGGAAGTTGAACCCCAATTCGTCGGCGAGCCACCGCCGCACGGCGTGCTGGCCCACGTACTCGTGGCGTGCCCTGGACCGCTGCGGATCGTTCTTGAGCCCGGGGGGCGCCGCCAGCCCACGGTCGCGCATCATGTCGGCCAGGTGATCGTTCTGTACCGCGAACGCAGGGCTCGCCTTGCCGACGTCGTGTACGGCGGCCAACCAGGTGACCAGCCGGCGGACCTCGGCGACGTCTCCGTCGAGGTCGCGGGCGAGACGGACGAGCACCTGCGGGGACATCCACCGATCCACCAGCAGACCCGCGACCCCCGCGGTGTCGGCGAGGTGCTGGTGCAGCGGCAGCCAGTGCGTCACCGCCGTGGTGTCGAGTGGATCTCGCCCCGTCTTGGCCCACACGGACAGCCAGGCCTCCGCCTCGGACAAGGCGCTCCTTCCGTCAACGAACACGAGTCGTGATCATGTCTCGGCTGTCACGCCCGTTGTTACGTTCCGCAGCTCAGACGGCTGCGCTACGTGACCTGCATCAAGGCTCCACAGGGCATCCAGGACGGACGCCGGAAGCCGGCGCCGGTAGATCAGCGCGCAGACCAAAGTTGGAGCGTTGCACGAACACGATCCCCGGCCAGCGCGGCCCGCACGCGAACACGCAGCTCCCCTGGCTCAACGCTGACTGCGAGACACCTCGGGAGACTCCCGTGACCGGACCTTCCGGAGAGCGACCGAGCTGGCCAGCCTTGAGGCAGTCGACGGCGTGGCGGGCCACGTCAGCGGAGGTGGTGTACAAGATCGCTCCCGCCTGATCCTGTTTGGACTTTAGGCGGTCAGGGCCTCTGCTGTCGCGGGCGACTCGCCCGTCATCGCGTGTGTACATCGGTCGAGGCTGGGCGGGAGGGCGTCGCACCGCTGGCGCACCCGGCAGTCTGTGCCCTACACCGCCCCGGCGTACCGGGCGCGTAGCGCCTCCACCTCGCGTAGCGCGGTGTGCAGCCGGTGCCGCGGATCCAGCGCCAGGACCGCCGGGTGCGTGCGGAGTTCGGCGGCGACCAGTCCGGCCACGGCCAGGGTGGCCGGGCTGAGCGCGTCGCTGGCGTAGTCGGCGGCCAGCTCGTCGAGCCAGTCCCCCGCCCCCGGTCCGGCGCCCGGCAGCTGACCATCGGTGTCGGCGCGCGGACGGTGACCGTCGGGGGCGGCGGGGAGGTCGGTGTCGAGGAGGTCGGTGTCGAGGAGGCGGCGGGCCTGCGCCAGCAGCCCGGCGAGCACCGCGCGCACGGTGTCGCGGTGGTGGTCGATCCACCCCTGGCGGGCATCCCGGGTGCGGGCCTCGCGCCGGGCGGTGCGGGTGAGTTGTTCGTCCGGGCGGTCGTACTCCAGCAGCGCGTCGAGGCGGTCCAGGCGGTCCTGCACGCCCTGGCGGGTGGTGATCCCGAGCGGGGCGCCGAGCTCGGCCAGCGACAGCCCCAACTGGCGGCCCTGGCGCAGCAGCCGGCGCTCGCGGCGGCGGTCCTCCCACCAGCACCACGTCATCAGCACCAGGGCGTCGGCGTGGTCGGCGGCGGCCACCCAGCGCGGTACCCCGGCCGGGCCGCGGTTGAGCGCGTAGGCGATCACGTCGCGGGGCTCGGTGCCCAGCTCTGAGCTGCGGACATCGTCGATGCGGGCGTGCCGGCGGGCGATCCGGGCGATCGCGGCGTCGCGTTCGGCGGTGGTGATCCGCGGCGGGGTGGCCACGCCGTCAGCATTTCACAGACGCTGAATAGGGCATGAAACCGGGCATATCGATGCCGGGTGTGTCGCGGGCCCGGACCGGGCCGGGGCGCGGGCTAGGGTCCGATAAACTTCTGTTATCGGGCCCCAAGATCGGGACCGTCGGGCCGGTCCGGTAGACACCACGGCATGCGCGGGCCCTGTCATAACCTCGACCACCCGGATCACCGCGACGACGGCGCGGGCACCGCCGGACCCGACCGGGCCCTGGGCGGCGCCCGGTGAGCTCCGCGCCGCAGGCCACCCCCGCCCTCTCCCCCGCTGCCCCCTCGGCCGATCCCGGCGCCGCGTCCGAGGCAGGCCCGCCGCCGGGCCGCGCCCTGGCCCTCACCTCGGGCCACGACCGCCGCCTACAGGACCCGCAGGGTCTGGACCACGCCGTGGGCGGCTACGCGGCCGCGTCCCGGGCCGCCAACACCTGGCGGGCCTACCGCGCCGACGTCGCGCATTTCGAGCGCTGGTGCGCCGCCCAGACCCCGCCGGCCTCTGCGTTGCCGGCCAGCCCGGCCACCCTGGCCCGCTACCTGGCCGACCTGGCGGCCACGCACCGGCCGGCGACCCTGGCCCGGCGGTGCTCGGCCATCGCCGCCGCGCACGACCTGGCCGGGCACCCCTCCCCCACCCGCGATCACCAGGTCAAGACCGTCCTCGCGGGGATCCGCCGCGCCCACGGCACCCGCCCGGCCCGGGTGCAACCGGCCCGCCTGGACGCGCTGCGCTCGATCCTGGACACCCTCGATCCGGACCGGCTGGCCGACGTCCGCGACCGGGCGCTGCTGCTGATCGGCTTCGCCGGGGCGCTGCGCCGCTCCGAGCTGGCCGCCCTCACCCTGGCCGACCTCGTCGAGGACCCCGACGGCCTGCGGGTGTTCATCGCCCGGTCCAAGACCGACCCGGAGGCCACCGGCACCACCCGCGGCCTGTCCTACGGCGCCCACCCCGCCAGTTGCCCGGTCCGGGCCTGGCGCGCCTGGGTCCTGCGGAGGGCAGACGCCGCCGGCCGGGCCGCCCCCTCCCCCGACCCGGGGGCCGCCCCTCCCGCCGCCGACCCCGGCCAGGCTCCCGGGCGGGCTCTACCCGGTGCGGGACCGGCGTTTGTGCCGGTGGATCGGCACGGGCGGCTCGGCACCCGCGGGCTGTCGGATCGGGCGATCGCCCGGATCATCGCCCGGCGCGCCGCCGCGGCCGGGCTGGCGGGGCACTGGGCCGGGCATTCGCTGCGCCGCGGGTTCGCCACCACCGGCTACGCCAACGGGGCCTCCGAGCTGGCCATCATGCGGCACGGCCGCTGGCGCACCGCCTCGGCGATGCGCGGCTACATCGACGAGGGTTCGGTGTGGACCGACAACCCGACCGCCCGCCTCGGGCTGTGACCGCCATCCGCGGCGCACGCCCCCGGCGGACGGACAGCAGCCCCCACAGCAGCGCCGAGCCGGGGCGAGGAGGCGCTCCGCGCACCGTGGGGGTCGAGGGTGGATCCCGGATCGGTGTCTCGCCCTGTCGCGATGCGGGACTAGAGCGGGACTAGAGATGCGGTGCCGGGCGGCGCGGCGGGGCCGGCTTCTCCCGGCGGTCCACCCCGATGAGGACGCTGCGGCCGTGCAGCCGCTACGAATGTCGTGCTGCGGCTCCTCGTGGGCCGGGGTCGAGCGGGCGCATTGCTGCCACCGGACCGGCGGGTGCGGCGGAGTCTTCGACGACGCCGCCTTGCGGGACGCGCACCGCGGCGGCGGGATCTGTGCGGATCCCCGCGGTCTGGGGCTCGCGCCGACCGCGAACGGCATCTGGCCGCGGGCGCTGGAGTACGCGTCCGGCCCTTAGCGGCCCGCCTCGCACCGGGCCTCCTCGCCGGCCGTGGCGCGTGGCGGCGTCGCGGGAGCCGATGAGCTCGCCGACCCCGACGGCGGAGACCCGGCGCTCAGCGCTCCCCCGGCGCAATCAGGGCAGGCCCTGATTCGCTCTCTGCGGCATTCCGGGGCCCACCCCGCCCCCTTCCCCCTACTGAAGATCATCCCGGCTGCCTCCGGCCAAACTAGGGGCCTGAAAGCGACCCGCTGCGGTTCCTGCTCCCACCCGGCCGCCTTTCCGGGCGGGATTCACTCGCGCGGCACGCTTGGTACACGCACGCTGCACGCGCTCTTTAAACTTTCTGCACGCACCCTGCACGCATAGGACACGCCTGAGGACGGCATGCTGTCTGCATGCAGACAGCTTCTGACACGCACGTGCCACGTTGTTTGACAGCATGCTGATCGCGTGCTTCACGCATTTGTCATACTGTGCATCTGCGTGTTTCTCGTACCTTCCATGCAAGGACCATGCTCTCTTCATGCCTGCTACTCGCTGGTGCACTGCGGTCGGCCTGTATGAAGCACGCTGATAGGCCGCTTGATCGTCGCGGCTGCCACGCATGTGACACGTAGGTTGTTCGCGTGTGCCCCGCATGTCAACAGCACTTGGTCCGCTTGTGATCAGGATGCGGGTCGCAGGCACCTTGCCTGTGACACGCTGTGAGGCGGCTGGTTATCAGCAGTCTCGATGCATGTGACCCACGTGCTCTCAGCGTGTGCACCGCACCATGCACGCAGGTGACCCACAGTTGCAGTGCTTGTGATCTGCATGTTTCGTGCACTCGACCTGCCGACGGCACGCAGTGAGAAGGCTGGTTACCAGCGGCCTCGATGCATGCGACCCACGTGCTCCCAGCAGGTGCACCGCACGATGCACGCAGGTGACCTGCAGTCGGAGTGCTTGTGATCAGCACGTTTATCGCAGGTGCCATGCGTGCGACACGCCGACCGAGGGCAGGTCACCAGCAGGCTCCACGCACGTGATCTACTGACCTTCCGCAAGCACCGCGCACCACGCACGCGCCCGGCCCGCAGCCGGGATGCCTGCGCTCAGCACTCAACCAGCACTCAACAGGCAGGGAGCACGCTCGATGCTGTCGCGCGCCGTCGCCGTCATCAACGGGAAGGGCGGGGTCGGGAAGACCTCGCTCACCGCGAACCTGTCCGGGCTTATCGCCGCGGCCGGCTACCGGGTCCTCGCCATCGACCTCGACCCGCAGGGCAACCTCGCCCGCGATCTCGGCTACAAGAACACCCCGGACAACGATGACGGCCTCGCGCTGTTCTCCGCCGTCACCACAGGCCAGCAGCTCCGGCCCGTCACCGGGGTCCGCGACGGGCTCGACATCGTGTGTGGGGGAGGGCGGATCGCGGAGATGGTCGGCGCGCTCCACTCGCGGACCGCCCGCGGGGTCGCCACCGCCACCGCCGTCCACGACGCCGTGGCCCCGATCGCCGAGAACTACGACCTGTTGCTCATCGACTGCCCGCCCGGTGAGCAGCAGCTCCAGCAGATGGCGTTGACGGCCGCGGAGTTCGCGCTCATCCCCACCAAGTCCGACTCGGCCAGCCTCGACGGCTTGGTCAAGGTCGCCGAGCTGTTCGGCGCCGTCCGCGCCACCACGAACCCGGACCTGCAGCTGCTGGGGGTGGTTCTGTTCGGGATCGGGGTCAGCGCCAAGCGGATCGCGCAGGCCGCCCGCGACGCGGTGGCCCGCGACCTGGGCAGTTCAGACCTCGTGTTCGATGCCCGGATCCGTCATGTCGAGGGCGCCGCGGTGAACACCCGGGACCTCGGCCGGCTGGTCCACGAGATCGAGGCCGAGCTGCCCCAGGCGCAGAAGACGCGCCTTGCGGCGCTGCGGTCCCGCCGCGCGGGGGGAAAGCACCGCGCCGACGACGACGGCGGCCCCCGTCTTGCCGCCTCCGCCTCGGGCCTGGCCGAGGATTACGCGGCCCTCGCGAAGGAGGTCACCGACCGGATCGCGGCCGCGTCGGGGGTGACGGCATGACCGCCGACCGCCGGGACCTGTCGAATCTGACCGCCCCGACGCCCCGCGCCGCCGGGCTCACGCTCCCGCCGCGTCGCACCGCGCCGGCCGCCCCGCTCCGCGCCCCCGACATCGAGCCCGACAGCGAACCTGAGGCCGTCGAGGCGGTGGTCGCCGCGCCGGTGCGGGAGAGCACGGAGCGGCCCAAGCCCAGGAAGGCGAAGTCGCCGGTCCCGGGCGGGCGCAAGCGCCCCTACCCGGTGTATCTGCCCGGACCGCTCGCCGATCGGCTGAAGGAAGCCGCCGGCGTCACCAGCTATGCCGAGTGGGTCCTGACCGCCTACCGGCGGGTGCACACCCGGCTCGCCGACGTGTTCGGGCCGCCGCCTGCGGCCGATGACTCCGGACTCCCTCCTCGCCCCCGGTCACCCCGCCGCCACGTCGAGAAGCCGACGGCGATTCAGCTCCGTTTGACCGAACAGGAGATCGACGTGCTCGAGCGCAAGCGTGCCGAGCTGGGCGGCCCGAGCAAGTCCGAGTTCATCACCGCCGTCGTCGAGCTTCAGCTCGACGGGCCGTAACTCCCGACCTTCGTCCTGGCCGGGGAAGCGCAGGGTCACCCGGGATGAACGATCTCGTGCGATTGGCCTCAGCACCGCGGAGACCGCGTTCACCCGGGGGCCTGCGCAGCGGACCTGCGCCGCCGCGTCGTCCTCGGGTCCGCCGGCAGGCGGAACGACCCGTGCGGTCTCGTAGCCGGACGAAGGGACGGCCCCCACCACGTCGCTTCGGTCGCGCGGTCGCTTCCCCCTTGTCGGCCCTTCAGTAGTAGGCGCCGAAAAAACAAGCGCTTAGCTGCGGCGGCGCTGGGAGAGGGTAGGTACTCGCGGATCTCGCCGCGCACGTGCGGCTACTGGTCGCCGAGCTCGCGCAGCGAGCACGTCGAGCGCTACCGCCACGCCTCTGCGAAAGTAGACGGCCTCTATTGCAGGTGGCCGTGAAGGCCTTCCCGTCCGGGCAGACGGCAGCAGCGGCGGGGGAGAGCTGGCTTTGGGTGCGCCGCTGCCCGTACGAGGGTGAAATCGAGATCCGGTGGATGGTGCTCGGGCCCGGCCGAGTACGCCGTGCCGGGTCCGGAACGCGAGGACTACCTGCGGACGCAGATCGCGCACCGATGAGGTTTCCGCGCCGCGCCCGTCTGTACGTGTGCGATCGACTCACGGGAGGCTGGCACGATGCGGAAACTGATCTTCGGCATGAACGTGACCCTGGACGGCTACATCGCCGCGCCCGGGGACGACATCGGCTGGGGCGGGCCGCCGAGCGACGAGCTGTTCCAGTGGTGGCTCGACCAGGAGCGGGCGAGCGATCTGACGCTGTACGGGCGCAAGCTGTGGGAGACGATGAGCTCCTACTGGCCGACCGGCGACCAGCAGCCCAACGCCACCCCGGCGGAGATCGAGTTCGCGCGGAACTGGCGGGACACGCCGAAAGTGGTGTTCTCCTCGACGATCGACAAGGTCGACTGGAACACCCGCCTGGTCACCGGCGACGCGGTCGCCGAGATCACCCGGCTCAAGGCCGAAGACGGCGGCCCGATGAGCATCGGCGGCGCAACGCTCGCCGGGGCTGCCCTGCGGGCCGGGCTGATCGACGAATACGCCCTGGCCACCTACCCGGTCCTGGTGGGCGGCGGCACGCCGTTCTTCACGGCGCTGGACAGCTGGGTGAACCTGAACCTGGTGGAGACGCGGACGTTTCCCGGCGGCGTGGTGCTGACCCGATACGAGACCAGGCGATGAGCACGGGCCGGATGCTCGGCTCGCGAGGCCAGGTCGACACCCTTCCTGGCGTGCTCACCACGACCCTCGGCTAGGAGGGAACCTTCCCCGGGCCCTTCCTTGCGATCCGATGTTCGCCGGTGACGGCGTGGGGTGCGCGGCGATGCTGGCCGATCGGTGTGGATCTGTCAGCGGTTCTCTCCCGCCTGGTCTGCGAGGCTCGCCCGCGGGGGGCGGCCCGCGCGGGCATCACGGAGCCGGCGCAGGTGTGCGGCGACGGCGGCGCGCGCTGCGGCCCGGGCGGCGCCGCTGCTGTGCTGCGCCGCCGGGAGCGGGGTAGCGGGGGAGGGACCGAGCTTGGTTCGCCGGGCGGCCGCCGCCTCGGCTGCGAGCCGGAGGTGGTCGCCCCGGAGGCCGACCACGGCCGCGGGGAGCTGGTGGAGGCGGCCCTTCCAAGGCTTGAGCCGGTGGCCGAGGACGCGGAGCGGGTCGGTCGCGCCGCGCAGTGCATCGCCGCGATGGTGGTCGGGTCGGTCGGGGTGGTGGTCGAGGGCGTAGAGAACGCCGGCGACGCAGGCGCCAGCGGCCCACCAGGGTTTGAGCAGGGCCCGGGCGCGCCACAGCGGCACCGCGGATACCCCCCGTGGGTCTAGGCCCATTCGTTTGAACAGGCAGAGGGTGGCTGCGGTGCGTTCGGTGGGGGAGTCGGGGACCTGGAAAACCGGCCAGTCAACGACACATTGACAGGCCGGTTGGTGCCGTCTGCCGTCCGTCAAGGGCTTACTACTCACGTGAGATTCGGGGAGGTCGCCATTTTGATCCACAGGGCATGTGAGCTGGGGCGATGGGTCGGCAGGCTGCGGGAGGGGGGCGTTGGTGACGAGGGCGTAGCTGGGTGTGCGGTTGGTGCGTGAGCCGAGGAACTCCGCGGAGGCGCCCGCCTCGACCACGACGACCAGGCCGGCCTCTCGCGCCCACGCCAGGACCCGGGAAACGGTCCGGGTGGCGCGGGCGCCGGCGGCGCCGAGCCGCTCCGCGGTGACGCCGGTGACCAGGCCGGTGGTCCAGTCCATGGAGTGGACCAGCCGGCGCAGGATCTGCAGCCAGCTGTGGCGCTTGTCGCTGCGCCAGTCCTCGGCGTCGGCAAGTTCCTCGACACGGCGCAGTGCTTCGGCCTGGTCGACGAGCACGCGCCAGCCGGTCTCGATGAACTGCCGCCACCCCGGATGTGGGGCCCAGCGGGCCGCGTCGACGCGCCGGCGGGCGCGTTCGCGGCCGTAGGCCAGCGCGCGGGCGGCGGAGCGGTCCAGCTCGCGGCGCACGGCGCGCGGGAGCGGCCGGGGGTGCCCAGGCCGGGCTGGTGGGCGTGTAAGCGGCTCGACCCGGGCGGCACGGCCCCGCGGCGTGCGGGGTCGCCGTAGCGCTTTCGCCGCGCTGGACGGCCCGTTGGCGCCGAACGAGTCGGGGCTGAGGTCCTGCTCACACGCGGCGCCGTGGAGCAGGCACGTTTTACCGTCGGGGCTGGTGGCGAGGACGAACGCACCGTCCCGATAGCACTCGGCACACCAGCCGATGCCGTGGTCAAGCAGGGTCGAACCGTGTCGGACTCGCGAAAGGTCCGGCCCAAGAGGTATCTTGGACACGCGAAAGCGCCCCTTCTGGCGGAGGGGAGAACAAGCCCCGGCTCGGCCGGGGCACTAACGTCGACTCGGGTGGCGCCCCAGGTCGACGTGATGACTAGACGAGGCGGCCCTCTGGCAGGGGCCGCCTCGTTCGTTGTTACGAGGCCTTGTTCAGCGGCAGTTCCTCCTGCTGGCTGGTGGTCTTCGGGAGGCAGTAGTCCGGGATGGGCAGCCCGAGGGACTCCCCAACCATCCTGGTCACGACGTCGGTGACATCGAGTCCGTCGCGTCTGGCGATCGCCTCCGCCGCAGCGCGGTACTCCCGCGGTAGGCGGACACCGGTGAAGACGCGGTCGCCCTTGGCCGGTCGCCCCGGCTTTCTGCGTTCCCGACGGATCTCCATGCCGGGCTTTATACCGGTGATCAACCCCAAGGGGGAGGGAGACGCGCCGAAAAGCTGAAACGGAAACTGCTACCGGGCCGCCGCGCGCGGTCAACGGCGCGAGCCCACGTCACCCGCAGCGAGGAACAGTCCCGGCCGTCGGCGCAGCACGACACCGCGGCGAAGGATTTCCGGCCTCCGGGACGCGGGCCCGGACGTCGGGGCCCTCGCCCGCGGCGAGCGCGCGATCAGCTGATGCTCAACAGGCCCGACGATCACTCGCCGGCGCAGCCCCGTGTCGTGCTGCTGGCTGGCCACAACCGACACCGGACACGGTCCCGCTGGATCGCGATCGTGATCCGCGACCACCCGCGCCCACGGGCCCATGACACCGGGGGAGAGGGGCGCGGCGTCGGCACCGCCGCTCCGTGTCCGCCGGCTCCCTCTTGCTGACCGCCGGTGAAGTCGCCGCGGGCGCGCTGGGCCTCCCTCGCACTGTCCACGGTGCCGGGTTCCGGTCGGCCGCGAGGTCGCCCGCCAGCGGTCGACCTCGCGCCGCCGGAACGACATCGGGGTGCAACGGGGGAGTTGCCCGCGCAAGTCCGCCCGGGCGGCTGGCGCCCCACCTGAAGCCGCGGCCTTCGGCCGCGCCGACCCGGCACCCCGCGTGCAACATCAACCCGTCACACGGAATTTTGGATCCTTCTTGACACAAATTGGATCCAAGCCGTAGCGTTCCCGTCCAATCCAAGCTCCTAGACGACAGCTTGCGCGGCTGACTGACCAGCCGCGCCGAGGCCGGCGTACCCACGCCGGGCCCGGAGAGCCTCGCCACGGCCGAACCGGCCAGGGCGACCCTCTCGGCTCCTGCCCTGCATCGGAAGGAGAGCTGACAGATGACTGAACGGTCGCCCTACCTGAGCGCTGTTGCCCTGAGGGCGCTCGTCGAAGATGGAACGGTCTCGGCCCGAGAGCTGGTCGAAGGGGCGTTGGCGAGAATCGCCGAGCTCGACTCCGCCACCACCGCGGTCGTCGCCGTTCGCGCCGAAGCGGCCATCAGCGAGGCGAAAGCGGCGGACGAGCTGCCTGCGGAGCAGCGCGGCGCCTTGCACGGCGTCCCCGTTCTCCTCAAGGACCTGACCGAGACCACCGACCTGCCGACGACCTACGGATCCCGGGCGTTGAAGGACAACTACGCGCCCGCCGAGGCCGTGGTCGTCACCCGCCTGCGCGAAGCCGGAGCCATCGTCGTCGGCACGACGAACACCCCGGAGACCGGGCTGCGCCCGACCACGGAAAACCTGCTGTTCGGGGCGACGCGGAACCCGTGGAACCTCGAGCATTCGCCGGGCGGATCGTCCGGGGGCGCCGCGGTCGCCCTGGCGCTGGGCATGGTGCCCCTCGCCCAGGCCACGGACGCCGCCGGCTCGGGCCGGATCCCAGCCTCGTGCTGCGGCGTGGTCGGGCTCAAACCGACGCGCGGCCGAGTGCCGCTGGCCCCGGCGAGCTACGAGTTGATGGCCGGGATGGGAACCATCGCGCCGATGGCGCGAAGCGTCGAGGACACCGCATTGCTTCTCGACGCCATGAGCGGCCCCGTGCTCGGTGACCCCTACGCCATCGCTGGCTCACGCGGCGCCACGTTCGCAGACGCCGTGTCACGGCCGCCCTCGCGATCGCGGATCGGGCTCTGCATGACACCGCCGCACGGGACGCTGTCCCCGGAGGTGCGCGAGGTCGTGGCGGCCGCCGCGGGCGCGTTCGCCGACCTCGGGCACACCCTCACGGACGCGGATGTCGACTTCAGCGGCCTGCGCGATCCGGTGTTCACCGTCTGCGCGGCCACGGCGGCGGCCATCGTCGACACGGTGCCCCACGACCGGCTCGGGCTGCTCGAGGGCAGCACCCTCGCCTTGGCCCGCCGAGGCTGGCTCAAGACCGCCGCGGATCATGTGGCTGCGGTCTCGACGATGCGGAACGAGTCCGCTCGCCTCCTGAGGGCCATGGCGGACTACGACTACATCGTCACGCCCACGCTCACCCAGCCGCCGCCCCGCGTGGACGCCTTCCCGTCGGCGGAGGACCTCGACACCAGGTGGCGGGAATATCTCGACTGGATGGCGTTCGTCTACCCCGTGAACTGCACCGGTCAACCGGCGATCAGCATCCCGGCGGGCCGGACGGCCGCGGGGCTGCCCGTCGGCCTGCAGATCATCGGGCGGATCGGAGACGACGCCGGCGTGCTCGCCCTCGCGGCCGCCTTCGCCCAGGCGCGGCCCTGGTCGGCTCAGCACCCGCCCGAGCCCATCGCTGTCGCCCCGGCCCGTTAGGACCACCCCGCATGGCGGCGCCGTCTCCGCGCGCCGGCCTGGGTCAGGCGCCGCCATCCAAGCTGTGAGGAAGAGAATGAGTACTTCAGGACAGGGCACCGACCTCCGGGTATGCCTGCCCGTGCCCGCGCACGCCATCATGGCGCACCTGCTGCTGACCGACCCCCTCGGTTACGCCGAGGAGGAGGGGCTGCGGCTGAGCTTCGATATCGTCGACGGCCCCGACATCGCGGTCGCCGGGGCCGGCGAGGGCCGCTACGACGTGGCGGTCGCGAACGCCGTCTTCGCGTTCCGCATGCGGGAGCGCGGGGCCGCGGTTCGGGCGTTCTACAGCACCTGCCGCGGGGTGTACCGCTCGTTCGCGGTGCCGGTGGACAGCCCGATCTCGAGCCTCGCCGACCTGCGGGGGCGGCGCATCGGCACCGATTTCCCGGACCTGCTCGATCTGGCGTTCCCCACGTTGCGCGACGAAGGCCTTCGCCCCGAAGAGGACGTGACCTTCCTGCCCCGCTCCATTCCCATTCCCGGCGTCGCGCCCTCCCCGGAGGAGCTCGAACGAATCGCCTCGGGAAAGCTCGACGCCATCTGGGTGCTGGCGTGCGCCTATGAGATGTTGCTCGTCGAGGGCGCGCAGCTTCGCCGGCTGCCGACGCGCACGCTCGACCGGTTGACCCCTTCCGAGCTGCTCTACGCCGGCGAGCACATGCTCGCCGGGAACAGTGAGGCGCTGGCGCGATTCGGCCGCGCGGTCGCGAAGGCGTCGCTGTTCTGTGACACCGATCCGGAGGCCGCCGTGCGGCTGGTGTGGGAGCACTTTCCCGAAGCCAGACCGGCCGCCGGCGACGAGGCGCAGGCGCTCAAGCGCGACGTCGCGGGCCTGCGGGGGCGCACCGAACGAGGGCTTCCGCAGCACGGCCGCGTACCGGCCTGGGGCTCGATCACCGCGGAGGAGATCCAGCAGTGGGAGGACTTCCTCCTGCGCAACGGCGGCATCGGCGAGCGGCACCCCCTCGAGGAGTACTTCGAGCCCGGGCTGGTCGACGCCTTCAACGACTTCGATGCCGACGCCGTCAGAGCCCAGGCGCGGGCCGCCGGGCAGGGGATGAGCCCTCGGCCCCGGTAGACCGCAGCGCCGAGCGGCACATCGTAGAAGTAGTCGACCGCTGTCGTTGTCTCCTTCCCGATGTGCCCAGGCCCGTTCGCCCCGTCCCACGCCATCTCACCCCGCTCCGAGACCCGAGAAGGACCGGAGGGTTCGCAGATGACCGCTCTGACATTCGGCCAGCGCTTCACCCCCGCGACCGGCCCAGATGCCCGTGCCGGCGACGCGTTCAGCGACCGCGCTGCGCCCACCGCCGGTGCGCTGACACTGCAGAATCTCCTCACCGCGATCGGTAGCGGCTACCTGGAGACGATCTGCGCACCGTGTGGCCTCGAGCCGATGGTGTGCGGCGTTCTGATCTGGGACGTCGCCGGCCCGGTGAGCATTGATCCCGGCGATCTCGTGCTCGCCGTGGGCGTCGCCGCCACCTCCTCAGCCTTCCCCGAGCTCGTCGACCTCGCGGGGCGGGCCGGCGCAGCCGCGGTCGCGGTGAAGGGCCCGTTGAACGACGCGTGGATCAGCTCCCTGGCCCAGGGCGCGGGCATCACCGTCTTCGCGGTGCCCCGCGAGTTGGCCTGGGATCAGGTGCACGCCGTCGTGCGCCGGGCGATCGCCACCGCGTCCGCCACGGCCGAGGACAGCGACGCCGCCCCGAGCAGAGATCTGTTCGCCCTCGCCGCCGCGGCCGCGGCCGATCTGGGCGGGCCCGTGCAGATCCACGACGCGGGCATGCACCTTCTCGCGGCCTCCCCCGGAGATGAGTTCGGTGACCCGTGGCGGACATCCGAAGTCGCCGGTCATCCACCGTCCGAGCTCCTCGGGTGGCTCCGCCGCACCGGTCTCCTGGAGCGCGTCCGCGGGGCGTCTCGGCCGATCCGGGTGGGACCGCCGGGTAGCCCCTCGCGGCTGGTGACCGCCGTCCGCGCGGGGACCGAGGTCCTGGGCTTCGTCTCGGTGTCGGAGGGGGCGGTGCCTCTCGGGCTGGAGCACGAGGCAACCCTACTCGAGATCGCCCGGATGGCCACGACCTCCGTGATCAGGCTCAGGGTCGCTGAGGACGCCGAGCGCCGGCTCCGCAGCGACCTGCTGCGCAGCGTCATCGACGGCACCGGATCGGCTTTCGTGCTGGCGTCACGGCTGGGCATACACGCGGACGAGGAATTCCGGCTGATCGGGTTCCAGCCGCACGGCGGCGTGTGCGGCCAACCCATCGAGCAGATCCAAGTGCACGGTCTCGTCGAGCTGGGGATGGAGGGGGCAGCCCACGGCGGGCTGGTCGCGACGTCCGGTAGCCGGACCTATGCCCTGCTGCCTTCTGCGCAGCAAGCGGTGCACGAGGTGAAGGAACTGGCCGGCGAGATCCTCGGCCAGGCCACCCATCAGCTGGGCGTCGCGATGGTTGCCGCGATCGGCACCGCCTCCTCCGGACTCGCCAGGCTGCCCACGGCCCGGGCCGAAGTCGACCGCGTGTTGCAGCTCTTGTCCGCCGGGAACGGACCGCCGCTCGCGACCTTCGACGAGCTGCGGTCGAGGGCTGTCCTGGCGGAGCTGCGCGAGCTGGCCGCCGAGCGGCCCCATCTCCTGCACGGGCACATCGCGATGCTTCGGGAGATTGACCGGACCCAGAACACGCAGTACATCTCGACATTGCGGGCGTACTTCGACTCGGCGTGCGACCCGGTAGAGGCGTCGAAGCGCCTCTACGTGCACCGAAATACTCTCCGTTATCGCCTCCGGCGCATGAAGGAGCGCTGCGGCCTGGATCTCCTCGACCCGAATGAGCGCCTGATCGCCGAGCTGCAGCTCCGGCTGACTGTAGAAACGTGAGGAGAACATGGACCATAACGCGTTGGCACACGACCTGAATTTCTCGGGCGGGGCGCCGAATGCCGAACCGGTGCGGTTCTCCTCCGTGGAACAGGTCGAGACGGTCCTGCGGGATGCGGACTATCTACCCGACCGCGGCCTGGCGACGGCGATCTTCCTGGCGCTCGGGATGCAGCGCCCGCTCCTGCTCGAGGGCGAAGCGGGGGTCGGCAAGACCGAGGTCGCGCACACGCTCACCCGGGTCCTGGGCCGCGACCTCATCCGGCTGCAGTGCTACGAAGGCATCGATGCCGGTCAGGCGATCTACGAGTGGGACTACTCGCGACAGCTGCTGTACGCCCGCGCGGTCCAGGACGGCGAGGTCGACCGGCGCAGCCGATTCGCGGAGCTGTACGGCCAGGAGTTCCTGCTCGAACGACCCCTGCTGCGGGCGGTCCAGGCCGGCGCCGGGGCCGTGCTGCTCATCGACGAGCTGGACAGGGCCGATGACGAGTTCGAGGCCTTCCTTCTGGAGATCCTGTCCGACTACGCGGTGACGATCCCCGAGATGGGAACCGTCCGTGCGGCGGAGCCGCCGGTGGTCATCATCACCTCGAATCGGACGCGGGAGTTGCACGACGCGCTCAAGCGGCGATGTCTGTACCACTGGATCGACTTCCCCGACCTGGAACGCGAGGTCGCCATCATGCGGCTCCGGGTGCCCGGGGTCTCGGAGGAGCTCGCCCGGGCGGTGGCCGCGACAGCGGCGCAGCTGCGGGGACTCGGCCTGGTCAAGGAACCGGGGATCGCGGAGGTGATCGACTGGACCCGGGCGTTGGGGCTGCTCGGGGTGACTCGCCTGGACCCGGCCGCGGCCGACGCCACGCTCGGATCGGCGGTGAAGAACCGCGAGGATCTGCGGCGCGTCCGGCAGGTCCTGCCGAACCTGATCCATGACTGACCCGGTCGAACGCCTGGTGGGATTCGTGCACGCGCTGCGCGCGGCCGGTGTCGCCGCCAGTCCGAGCCGCGGCACCGAGTTCCTGCGGGCTGCCGCGCTTCTTCCCCCGGAGGACCTCTACTGGGCGGGCCGCCACACCCTGGTCTCGGCCGCGCCCGAGCTCGGCACCTACGACCGCGTCTTCGTCGAGTACTTCGGCGGCGGGCCGGGCAGCGGCCGGGAACAACCGATCGTGCACACCCCCGAGGTGGCCCTCGAGCAAGGCGGCTCGGACGAGGATGAGGGTTGTGGCGAGAACAACCCGGACCACCCGGCCAGCGCACTGGCGAGCGAGGCCGAGGTCCTCCAGCACAAGTCCTTCGCCGAGTTCTCCCGGGAGGAGCTGGAGAGACTCGCCGCATTGCTGCAGTCACTCGATCTGGCTCCGCCGTGCCGCCGGACCCGGCGCTGGAAAGCCGCGCGGCGGGGGGACGCGGACCCTCGTCGCACCGTTCGTGCCGCGTTGCGCTCGGGCGGCGAACCTGTGCAGCGGGCCTGGCGGCACCGCCACAGGCAGCCACGCCGACTGATCTTGATCCTCGACGTGTCGCACTCGATGAGCGAGTTCTCCCGCGCGCTGCTGTTGTTCGCCCGCGCCGGCCTGCGGACCCAGCGCAAGGCGGAGGTGTTCTGTTTCGGCACCCGGCTCACTCCGGTCACCGACGCGCTGTCCGGTGCGGCGGCCGGCGAAGCATTGATGCGGGCCGCGGCCGAGGTGGTCGACTGGGACGGCGGCACCCGGATCGGCGAGTCGCTCAAGCATTTTCTCGACCACTACGGCCACGCGGGCCTGGCGCGGGGGGCCATCGTCATGATCTGCTCCGACGGGCTCGAGCAGGGCGACCCCGAGCTGCTGGGGGAACAGATGGCCCGGCTGTCGCGGCTGGCTCACCAGGTCCTCTGGCTCAACCCGCTCAAGGAGAGCGCCGAGTACGAGCCGTTGGCCCGGGGGATGGCGGCCGCGCTGCCCTACATCGACGTCTTCGCGAGCGGACACAACCTGGCCAGTCTGGAGGAGATCGCGGCGCTGCTCACGCGTTCCCTGGGCGCGTCGCGGCCGGCCCGCCGATGACCGGGTTCGGCGGTGCGGCAGCACCGGGTCCGTGAGGTGGACGATCTCGCCGGGAAGGCGGGCGCTCGACCTCCGTCGGCCGGTGGAGCCGCGCCGCGGCGGCGGTGATGCACCATGGTCCCGCCGCATCCGGCCCGGTCACGGGGTTGGGGACTGCCATGCCGCGGCACCCCAGCGTGGCAGACTCTCCTGCGCGACTCTCGTCGCTACCGAAAATCGCGGGGTGGGGGGCGATGAACGGACCGGACATCAACAGCGGCACGGGCCCGTGGGCTGGCGGGGAGGAGGACCCGCCCCAGGGTCTCGTCGACGAGACCGCCCATCGGATTCAACAGAGGATCATCCAGGGCGAGCTGCCGGTCGGCACCTGGCTGCGCCAGAACCGCCTCGCCAGCGACCTCGGTGTGAGCCGGACCCCGGTCCGTGAAGCCCTTCGCAAACTGCAGGCCGTCGGCCTGGTCGAGGTCGTTCCCCGGCGCGGGGCGCTGGTGCGGCCCCTCGATGCGCGCAAACTCAGCGACGCCTTCATCGTGCGGGCGGAGCTGGAAGGACTCGCCGCCGAGCTCGCCGCCGAACTGGCCGACGACGACCAGCTGGAGCGTCTCCAGAAGGCCGTCGCGATGTTCGACGAGAGCGTCGAGGAGCTCGACGTGCGCCCGGTCCAGTCCTGGGAGGAGGCCACGTGGCGGGCGAACAGCCTGATCCACGAGATCATCCTCGAAGCAGCGGACAACTTCTGCCTGACCCGATCCCTGGAGGATCCCCACCTGCTGGTCTCGAGCAACGTCGCCTGGACCACCGTGCTGACCCGCCGCACGCACATCCTGCGGCGGAACATGAACGAACACCACGAGATCGTGGACGCCATCCAGCAGCACGACGGCGCGAAGGCACGGGCAGCCATGCGCCGGCACGTCCTGCGCACCGGCGAGATCGTGACAAAGGCCCTGCGCGCGTGAGCCGTCGCGCCCCCGGCGCTGCAGGTCCGCACCGGGCCCACCCCGCGTCCGGTCGGCGCCCGGGAGCCGGGGGCTCAGCGGCCTGAACAGCTCCTGGGCGCAGGCGTCCGCCGGCACCGCCGGACGTGGCTGCTCCCAGCTGTGCGGTCCGGCCGATCGCCCGCACGTCCCGGGCCGGAGACGGGCACGCCCCATCGTGGTCGTCGTCCGGCCCGAGGACGAGCGCCGCCGCCGGTTCGCCGGCCGACTGTGCCGGCTCGAGCTGCGAGGCAACCCGCGTCCGGGGCGCAACCCACGGGCCCTCGCTGCAGCCGTCGCCCCTGCGGCGCCACCTGTCGGCCTCGGCGCCGCCCCGTTCGGCTGCTCGACCAACGCGGCGGGCAGCCGAACGCCGGCGCTCGGTAAAAGATCTCTATCCGCCTTCGGCCGGTTTGACTACTGCTCCAGTGCACTTGTCGAGAGCTGTCAATTGACGCGTTCCGCGCCCTAGCCTGATGATCTTTTTATCATCTAAGGAGGCAGCCTTGGCAGAACAACGCACCGCCTCAGGCCCGATCGGCGCGAGGATCCGACGTACCGAGGATCCCCGGCTCCTCGCCGGGCAGGCGCGATATCTCGACGATATTCGCCTCCCCGGAATGCTGGAGGGCGCGGTGTTGCGAAGCCCGTACCCGCATGCCCGGATCCTGCGGATCGACGTCAGCCGCGCCCGCGAGCTGCCCGGAGTCTTCGATGTCATCACCGGAGCCGAGGTGCGTGAGCTGGCGGCGCCGCAGCCGGTGATCTGGCAGCAGATCCCGGATCAGCGCATGCCGGAGTCCTATGCCCTGCCCACGGACCGGGTGCGCTACGTGGGAGAGGCGGTGGTCGCGGTCGCGGCCGTCGACCGTTACGTCGCCGAGGACGCCCTCGAACTGATCGACATCGAGTACGAGCCGCTCCCGGTGGCCGCGACGCTCGATGAGGCCCTCGCCGAGGACGCGCCCCGGCTGTACGACCAGTGGCCCGACAACAAGATGGGCCAGCACACGTTCACTCGGGGGAACGTCGACGAGGCCTTCACACAGGCGGACGTGGTCCTGCGGGAGACGCTCTACTACGGCCGCCAGATGGGCCTGCCGCTCGAGACCCGCGGGTGCATCGCCTCGTGGGACACCTACACCAACCAGCTGGATCTGTGGCTGTCGACCCAGGGCGCGCACGTCAACCGGGACCTCATGGGCGAGGCACTGCGAAAGCCCGTCCACGAGATCCGCGTGCGCGTGCCGGACGTGGGCGGTGGGTTCGGCAACAAGCTCGACTTCTACATCGAAGAGGTCCTCGCCTCGTTGATGTCCCGCCGGACCGGCCGGCCGGTGAAGATCATCGAGGATCGTGTCGAGAGCTTCGTGGCCAACGCCCATTCCCGCGAGCAGCGGATGGAGGTGGAGCTGGCCGCAACCTCGGACGGCGTGATCACGGGCATCCGCGGGACGGTCTGGGCGGTGCTCGGCGGACGGCTGGGCGGCGCGGCCTGCGGACCGCCCTGGTTGAGCGCGGCCGTCATGGCCGGGCCGTACAAGGTGCCGAACGTCGACGTGTCGGTCGTGGGTGTGTTCACCAACCGCTCTCCGATCGGGTCCTACCGCGGCTGGGGGCAGCCGGAGGCGACCCTGGTGTACGAGCGCCTGGTCGAGTTGCTCGCGCGCAAGCTCGGCCTGGACCGCAACGAGGTGCGGCGCAAGAACTTCCCCGCCCCGGAGGAGTTCCCGTTTCCGAGCACGGTCTTCACCTATGACAGCGGCCGGTACGCGGAGTGCCTGGACCTGTGCCTCAGCGGCGTGGAGAAGAACGGCTGGAAGGAGCGCCAGGCCGCGGCGCGCGCGGAGGGCCGCTCGGTCGGCATCGGATACGGTTTCCATGTCGAGTGCACCGCCTTCGGCCCGAGCCGGGTCCTTAATGCGGTCGGCGTGCAGCACTCCGGCTTCGGCCAGTCGGTCGTGCGGATCGACTCGACCGGGCGTGTGACGGTGTACACCGGCGAGGTCCCGATGGGGCAGGGGATCCAGACCGCGCTCGCCCAGGTGTGCGCGCAGTCGCTCGGCGTCCCGATCGAGGACGTCACGGTGATCGCGGGTGATACCGACAGCTGCCCGTACATGGGCTACGGCACGGGGGGCAGCCGGGCCGCCGCCCTGGGCGGCGGCGCGATCATCAGGGCGGCGGAGAAGCTGAAGAAGCAGATCCGCGACATCGGAGCGCACCTGCTCGAGACGGCGCCGGAGGACCTCGTCATCGAGAACGGACGCGTGGCGGTGTCCGGGGCGCCCGCGCGGTCGGTGTCGATGGCCGAGATCGGAAACGCCGCCTACCGCAGTGTCGGCAAGCTGCCGGCCGGGCAGACGCCGACGCTCGAGGAGCGTGAGGTGATGGATCCCGAGGATCTCGCCTGGGCGTACGGCTGCACCGCGGTACTCGTCGAGGTCGACCGGGAGACCGGCGCAGTGAAGGTGCTCGACCACCTCATCGCCCACGACTGCGGGACGGTCATCAACCCGATGATCGTGGAGGGGCAGATCCACGGCGGTGTGGCCCAGTCGATCGGCGGGGCGCTCCTCGAGGAGCTCGTCTACGGGGAGGACGGGCAGATCCAGACCACCACGTTCATGGACTACCTCGTGCCCACCGCCACCGACATGCCGCCGATGCAAGCGCTGCACATGGAAACCCCGGCAGTGCACATCCCCGGGGGCATCAAGGGCGTGGGAGAAGCCGGGACGATCGCCGTTCCGGCCGCGATCGCGAACGCGGTCGACGACGCGCTCGACGATCTGGATGTCACCGTCACCGCGATCCCCATCACCCCTCCGCGCCTTCTGGCGAAGATCCGAGCCGCTCAGGAGCAGCAGTCATGAAGCCGGCATCTGTCGAGTACCACAAGGCCACCTCGATCGCCGACGCGGTGGACGTGCTGAGCAGCACCGAGGACGAGGAGGCCAAGGTGCTGGCCGGGGGCCAGAGCCTGGTGCCGATGCTCAGCATGCGCCTGGCGCGGCCATCGGTCCTCGTCGACATCAACGGGCTGACAGACCTCGACTACATCCGGCGCGACGGCGACTGGCTCAGCATCGGCGCCCTCACCCGGAGCCGGGCGGTGGAGAAATCCGCAGCGGTCAGGGATGCGGCGCCGCTGCTGTCCGAGGCCATGGGTTTCGTGGGCCACGCGACGATCCGCAACCGCGGCACGATCGGCGGTAGCGTCGCGCACGCGGACCCCGCCGCGGAGGCACCGGCCGTCCTGTGCGCCCTGGACGCGGAGCTGGTCATCACCGGACCGGCCGGGGCCCGGACCGTCGGCGCGAACGACTTCTTCCACGGTTTCCTCACGACCGCTGTCGGGCCGGACGAGATGCTCACCGAGATCCGGGTGCCCGTTCTCCCCGCCGGGACCGGTTGCGCGGTGGAGGAGCTGGCCCGCCGCCACGGCGACTTCGCGATGGTCGCGGTCTTCGCCGCGGTGACCGTCGGGGATGACGGACGGTGCACCGACGCCCGTCTCGCGCTCGCCGGAACCAACCCGACCCCGGTACGCGCGCGCGAGGCGGAAGCCGTGCTGGTCGGAAGCGGGCTGACCGCCGAGACCATCGCCCAGGCAGCCCAGGCCGCCGCCGGGGTGACCAACAGCGCGAACGACATTCATGCGCCGGCCGAGTATCGGCGGGACATGGCATCAGTTCTGACCCGGCGAGCTCTGCGACGAGCTGCCTCCGACGCGAATGTGGTGGTGTGAGATGGCCTCGAAGGTCACCGTGACCGTGACGGTCAATGGCCGCACGCTCAGCGCCGAGTGCGAGCCGCGCCGGACACTGGCGGACTTTCTCCGGCAGACCCTCGGCTTCACCGGCGTGCACCTGGGGTGCGAGCACGGCGTCTGCGGCGCCTGCACGATCGTGTTCAACGGCGCGACCGCCCGCTCGTGCTGCATGCTCGCCGTCCAGGCCGATGGCGCCGAGATCACCACCGTGCACGGTCTGGCCGACGGCGAGACGCTGCACCCGATGCAAGAGGCGTTCTGGGACAACCACGGCCTGCAATGCGGGTTCTGCACTCCCGGCATGCTCCTCAGGGCGTGTGAACTGGTCGAGGAGTTCCCCGATCCCACCGAAGAGCAGATCCGCGAGGGCATTTCCGGGAACATCTGCCGCTGCACGGGCTACCAGTTCATCGTCGACGCCATCCGAGACGGGGCCCAGCGGATGAGACAGACGAGCTGAGGTCTTCCGTCGGTCGCCGGGCGCCGGCCCGCGCCTCCACCGGTGCGAACCGGTGGGACGACGACCCAGGACCGCGTTGCAGAGGGTCCCGGCCGAGTGGTGCCATCGGCCGCGGCCCGGCCCCGGGACGGGTCTGCGGCGGACCCGGGAAGGGCCTCGGCGAGGGGACGAAATGGCCGGTGCCGCCGGGCGGGCACGCCCCGCCGGCGGCGCCGGTCGTAGGCGGCGGAGGCCCCGCGGTCGGCAGCGCAGCCCCGGGTCGCGGTCGCGGTGTCTGATCGGATCCCGCCACGTGGCGGGGGCCTGCCGGGTGGCCAGGCCTAGGGCCTGTCCTCCCGGCGGGCCGCCCAGCAGGCCTCCGGACTGGGCCGCTGTGCTCCGGGACCGACCGCCGACGGAGGCGTCGCTCCTTTCGTCGCGGCGGCCGCCCACCGGGCAGGTCGGCTCGACGGAGCCGGGCGGCGCGGCGAGGAAGGGTACGGGTGAACAAGGCAATCTGGACGTACGGAGCGGCTGATCTGGCGGCGGCGATCGCAGGCCGTCGCCTGACCGCTCGCGACGCCGTGGACGCCGTTCTCGAGCGCATCGAGGCGGTGAACCCCGCCGTCAACGCCGTCACCGTGGTGTTCGCCGACGCGGCCCGCCGTGCCGCCGGCGAAGCGGACCGGGCCGTCGCCGACGGGCGGCCCCTGGGCCCGCTGCACGGGGTGCCGTTCACCGTGAAGGAGAACATCGACCTGGCCGGGTCGGCCACGACGCACGGCCTCATCGCGCTCAAGGACGCGATGCCCCCGCTCGACGCCCCCGCGCCGGCCCGGCTCAAGGCGGCGGGTGCGATCCCGATCGGCCGCACCAACATGCCCGAGTTCGGGGCCCGCTGGCACACCGACAACGCCCTGCGCGGGGCCACCCGCAACCCCTGGGACGCGGCCCGCACGCCGGGCGGCTCCAGCGGCGGCGAGGCCGCGGCGGTGGCCACCGGGATGACCCCGATCGGCCTGGGCAACGACCTCGGCGGCTCCCTCCGGATTCCCGCGCACTGCTGTGGCGCGGCGGCGCTCAAGCCCACCCCCGGCCGCATCCCCCACGCGACGAGTATGGAGCCGTTCGATCCGGTCCTCGCCGCCCAGATGATGCTGGTGCAGGGCCCCCTCGCCCGGCACGTGCGCGACCTCCGCCTGGCCTACGAGGTGATGTCTGGGCCCGATCCCCGCGACCCGTGGTCGGTCCCCGCGCCCCTGCAGGGGCCACCGTTGCCCACGCCGATCCGGGTGGCGGTGGTGACCGACCCCGGCGGGCTGGGGGTGGATGCCGCCGTTGCTTCCGGCGTGCGGGTGGCGGCCGATGCCCTCGCCGACGCCGGTTACGACGTGGTCGAGGCCGAGCCCCCGGGCGTGGTGGAGGCGAGCGAGACCTGGTCGGTCCTGGCGCGGGCCGAAGGAGCCGCCTCCGCGCTCGGCGAGATCGCGCCGCTGCTGTCGGAAGGAAGCCGCCGCTATCTCGAACTGGTGTCCGAGCTCGTCGAGATCAGCCCGCACGCGGTCGCACGTGGCTATGTCATCCGCCATGCCGTGGCCCGTCAGTGGTCCGCGTTCCAGGTGGAGCACCCGGTGATCCTGGGGCCGGTGATGACCCGACCTCCCTTTGCGGTGGGAGACGATCTCGCCTCGGTCGACTCGATCCAGGAGATCCAGACGAGCCTGCGCCTCATCGTCGCCCTCAACGTGCTGGGCCTGCCCGCGGTGGTGGTGCCGACCGGTGGCATCGGCGGGCTGCCCACGGCCGTGCAGGTGATCGGTTCCCGCTATCGCGAGGACCTCTGCCTGGACGCGGCCGAAGCCATCGAGCGCCGCCTCGGAGTGAGCACCCCGATCGACCCGCACCAGCCGTAACGCGCCGGCGGGTGCCGGCCGCTGACGCCCCCCGATCAACCCCTGTAGGGAAGGAACACCATGCCGAGCCCCCAGTCCGATGCCCTGCGAGCGCGTTTCCTGGCCATGGCCGCCCGGAAGGCGGCCAACCCGGAGATGGACCTGCCCACCATGCGGGACATGCAGGAAGCGCTCCACCTGGAAACGGCGGAGCCGGAGGGCGTGTCCTACGCCGAGGTCAGTGCCGGCGGCGTGCCGGCCCTGTGGTGCCAACCCGACGGCGCTGTCTCCGACCGGGTGCTGCTGTACCTGCACGGGGGCGGTTTCGTGACCAACTCGATGCACAGCCACCGCAAGCTCGCCGCGCACGTGGCGAAGGCGGCCGGAGTCCGTGCGCTGGTCCTGGACTACCGGCTCGCCCCGGAGCATCCGTTCCCGGCCCAGCTGGAGGACGCGGTGGCGGCCTACCGCTGGCTCCTCGCGCAGGGCCTCAGGGCCGAGCACATCGCCACCGCCGGCGACTCCGCGGGCGGCAATCTGGCGACCAGCGTGGTCCTCAAGTTGCGGGAGGAGGGGGAGCCGCTCCCGGCGGCCATCGTGGGGTTTTCCCCCTGGTACGACCTGGAGTGCCTCGGCAAGACCCTCGATACCAACGCCGCCACCGACGTGCTGGTGCAGCGCGCGGAGCTGGAGATGCTGGTACCGATGTTCCTCGGCGAGAACGGCTCGCCGTCGGACCCGCTGGCCAACCCACTGCGTGCGGATCCCACCGGGCTACCACCGATGTTCCTCACAGCCGGGGACCACGAGACGCTGCAGGACGACGCCGAGCGCTTCGCCGAACAGGCGACGGCCGCCGGCGTCGACGTGACGGTGGAGATCGCCCCGGGGATGCAGCACATCTATCCGCTCATGGCCGGCCGCGCGCCGGAAGCCGACGCTGTGATCGCCGGCGTGGCCGCCTGGGTGCGTCCCAAGCTGGGCCTGGGGTAGCGACCGGGTCGCCCGACGGAGCGCGCTCACGGTCCGCGACCGCCCGCAGCCCCTGATCCCCGGGCGCCGGGGGAGGGGGCGCGGCTCCGACCGCCCGCCGGCGTTCGAAGAGGCCGTGGAGAGGGCCGGGACGACACCGATCGGCCGGACGGGCAGGCTCCACGTCCGGCCCGACCGCCGCCGACGGTCGCTCACCTACGGGGGCGCCCCATCGGCTGCCGCTCGTCGGCCGGCCAGGAGGCCCGCGGTTGCGGGTGCACCGCGGCGCCCGGCGGCGCGGGGGACAGGGGTCCAGCCGGGTCCGCCTGGATGACGGCCATCAGGCCGGCGGGCCCCGCGAGCTGATAGCTCCAGAAGCCGGCGATGAGCGCGCAGGCGTGTTCGCGGTCCCGCCCGGTCGCCGGTATCCGGGCGATTGCCCGGCGGGGCGCCCGCCCCGCCGTCTCCGAGCCGGCGCTGCGCGGCAGGCGTGCTCAGCGTGGTTGTCCAGCGCCGGGTTCGCGCCTATGCTGGGGCACAGCGGAACGTCGTGGGCGTGCCGCGAGCCGCGAGGCCGTGTGACCTGGGGGATACCGGGAGCACGGCCTTACGCATGTGTAGGGCTCGGTGTCAGTCTGCTGTGGGCACCTCGACCAGGTGCAGCAAGGCGCCCAGCTGGTCCCGGTAGGTTGAGTTTCCCAAGTGGTGGGCACGGACCGCGCCGGCAACGATGTCGGCCACCCATAGCCGCGGATCAGTTGCCCCGCGGTGGTGCTCGACGCGCAGGAGGGTTCCTTTGGGTAGGTCGAAGCGGGCCTGCTGAATGGTCCGGACATCGCGCTGATCCAGCACCTGCTGTCGTGACTCGACGACCAGCTGCGTGACCCCGAGCCCGTTGAGCTCGAAGGCGAGGCGGCGCAGGCAGATCGCTCGGGCGCGTTCTTGCTTGCGCGCTGCGACGGGGGCCCCGACGACGATCACATGCAGCGCATCGAGGCCGGCGATCCGCTCGACGGCTGCCTGCCGGTACCGCGCGCTCGACTCCGTCCAGTGCAGCTTCCCTGGCGAGCGGTGCGCCGCCAGTCCCTGCAGCAACGCCCCGATCTCGTCGGCCTCCTGGGCGAGCACGGCTGCCGCCAGCACGTAGAAGCCCTCCGCGTCGTGCTCATGAAACGACTCGTCGATGTAGGCCAGCGGCTCGGGCACCGGAGAAGCCTACGGCCGGTGTGCGGCCGACGAACCGGAGTGACACTCGCCCACTCGGCGGCAAGGTCAGCCGCCGAGTAACCGCAGAAACCCTGTGGTTACCGGTGTTGCTGCGGTTCTTGTCGTGATCACCTGCCGCCCAGCGTTGTCACCGCTGTCGGGATGGCCCGAACCGCGGCCCGTAGTAGCTGAGCCGCAGCGGCGGTGGGTGGACTCAGGCCATTGGAACCGCCGATCAACTGTGGGACCCGGGTGAGCGGGGCGATGCTGGCCGAGGTGTCCCGCCGCGGGCTGCACGTCTTCGCCCATCGCGGTGAGGGCGGGCCAGCTACCGCCGGGAGGCGAGGAACTCGTCCGGTTCGACGTAGTACGGGTTGTCGTGGACGATGCCGCTGACCAAGACCTTGGGGTGGGTCTTCAGGATGTCCATGAGGATCGCGCTGCCGAAGCGGTCGAGGTCGTAGAGGCAGATGACGACCTGCGGGTAGCGATCGGCGTACCGGTTGTACTCCGACTCGTAGGCGATCAGCTCATCGACCCCGGGGAAGTCTCGTAGGGCCCAGCTCATCTCGCAGACCACCCGGACCAGCGGGCTCCCGTCGGCTATCGCGTGGTTGAGGAGTTTGGTCCAGAACGCGATCATCTCCTGGGCGCTGAAGGCACCGGTCCGGAAGTAGGCGTCGAGCGAGGAGCGCAGATCGAGCTGGTCGCGGGTGGCCGGGTCTGGATCGAGGGCGGCCAGGATCTCGCCCGGATCGGTGTTGTCGAGGATGCAGACGCACTTGTCTCCGGCGCGCAGCCCCTCGCGCAGGAAGGGGAGGAGGATTTCGTCCCGCTCCGGGAGCCCCCCGTAGAAGCCGCAGATGTGATCGCCGGGAGCGACCGACAGTCCCGGGATGCCGAGCGCGATGGAAGCGGTCACGGGCGTTCTCCTCTCCGTTGACTTTCGTCGCCGGGGCGGGGCGGGTGGGAGGCTGGCGGCCTCGGGTCGGAGGACGGATGGTCGCGCTCCTCACGCAGTGCGACCAGGGTGTGCCACGCCCGGGCCGCGAGCTGCAACTCGAACCGGGTGGCGGCGTCGGTGAGGTCGTGGCCGGAGATGTCGCGGATGCGCTGTAGCCGGTACCTCAACGTGCTCCTGCCGACGGCGAGCGACTGGGCAGTCGCGTCGTAGGCGCCGCCGGTTTCCAGGAACCGGGTGAGGGTGGCGACCAGCTGGGAGCGCTTGCGGGCGTCGTAGTCGAGCAGCGCGCCGAGCCAGCGTCGGGTGTAGCGCTCGATGCCCGCGGTGTCCTCGACCTCCGCCAGGAGCTGGTAGACACCGAGCTCGTCGTACTCGACGGCCCGGTCGCCTCCGCGAGCGGCGCGGTGCAGCTTGAGGGCGAGCCGCGCCTCACGGTAGGAGCGAGGAAGGTTCGTCGGGTGCTCGGAGCGTCCGCCCACCCCGATCCGGCAGTGTCCGCTGCCGAGCTCGGTGACGATCCGGGCTCGGAACCGCTCCCAGGCGACCTCCGCGTCGGAGAGCACGACGACCGCGGCGCCGCGGGGCACCAGCAGCGACCCGATCCCGAGGTCGCGGGCCGCGCGGCGCACCGCGTGCAGGAGCCCGTCGTCGGGAGCGGCGCGATCTCCCTCCACCACCAGGACTCGATAGGGCCGTTCCAGGTCGTAGCCGAGGGCTTGCGCGCGAGCGAGCGCCCCGCCGTCGTCGGTGCCGACCAGCAGTTCCTCGACGACGTCGCGGCGCAACCGCAGTTCCGTCTCGGCCAGGCTCCGCAGGCGCGCCAGCTCCATCGCCAGCACGGTCGCGCCGTGCTCCAGGGCGATCAGCTCCGCCTCGCCCGCGCGGCCCGCCGGGTCGACGAGTGCGAGTACCCCGAGCACGTCGTCGCGGGGGTTGGCGACGGCGATCAGCCGGCCACCGTCGCGGATGGGCCGCGCCTCGCGCAGGACCCGGGACAGCAGCGCCTCGCGACTGGCGGGCGGGCCCTTGGGATAGTGGTCTGCGCGACCCGGGCCGGCCCAGGCCCGTAGGTTGCCGTGCCGGTCCTCGACGGCGACCGGGAGATCGGTGAGCTCGTGCACCGCCCGCGCGATGCCCGCCGGCCCTTCACCGGCCAGCGCCACCCGGGTGAGGCGATCGTGGATGGCTGTCTTGCGTTCGAGCGCGCCGACGAGATCCGCGAGCACGGTGTTCGCGGTGCGCAGCTCCTCCCCGGACGCCCGCTCCCTGGCGTGCAGGTCGGCGTTGGCCAGCGCGACACCGGTCTGCTGCACGAGCACGCGCAGCAGGAACAGCTGGGACGCGGAGGGCTCGCAGTCTCCGGTGACGATGAGATGACCGAAGTTGCCTTTGAGGCTGCGCAGCGCGAACGCCCAGGCCCAGCCCGCGTCGCCGGTCGCCACCGCCCCACCCGCGCTGCGGATCGCCGCACACTGCGCCTCGAGGTCGGCGCGGACCTCAGGGCGGGTGCAGGAGGGTGCGGTGGCCCGCCACCCCAGGTCCTGCAGGTGGACGCCCTCCAGGCGGTAGCGCCCGATCGAGCGCACCGCGTTGTCGGCCAGTTGCAGGATCTGTTCCTCGTTGTTGCGCCCGGTCATCAGCATGGACAGCACGAGCAGGCCCTGCAGGCTGGACAGTTGATCGCGCAGCGCCAGCTCTGGGTCGCGCCCCTCGGGGACGGGAATCGGGACCGCGCTCACCGGCCACCTCCGACCGGACATTGTGCCAGCGGAACCGGCAAACGGCCTAGGCCTCGGAGGTCGACAATCCGGGCGGCATTCGCGTCCATTCCTGGTGGGCGGTCATTCCGTGGGCCGCTTCTGGCCCAAGGGGGGCCAATTCCACGGCGTTTTCGGCCCCACGCGGGCGTAGCGCCACGGGCGTGATAGCCGTCACTCTGCTGGACGCTCTCCGTGTCGGCGACATGGCCGACCGGTACCGACCCCGGGAGTGCCGATGCCCCGCCTCGCCCGTTCCGAGTGGTACGACCTCGCCAGGGACATGAACTGGAAGGTCTCCTACGTCGACGAATCCGAGGCGTGGCCGGACGAGCTCTCCACCGGCAAGGGCATTCCGATGGAGGACTGGTGGGGCTGGGACGAGTCCTACAAGGTCAGCTACCGCGAATACGTGCACAACCAGGTCGGCAAGGACGCGGCCGTCTACTCGGTGAACTCGGTCCTCGCGCGGTCGAAGATGTTCTCCCAGCTCGACCCGGGCTGGAAATCCGCCATCCTCGCCCACTACGGGGCGATCGCCGTCGGCGAGTACCTGGCCAGCATCGGCGAGTCCCGGATGGGCCGCTTCGGCCGCGCCGCCGCCTGGCGCAACATGGCCATGTTCGGCACGCTGGACGAGATCCGGCACGGCCAGATCCAGACGTATTTCCCCTATGGACTGCTGGACCGGGAACCGCGGGCCGACTGGGCGCACAAGACGTTCCACACCAACGAGTGGGGCGCCATCGCGGCGCGCCACCTGTTCGACGACATGTTCACCGCGAACGACGCGGTGTCCACCGCCATCCAGCTGACCTTCACCTTCGAGACCGGGTTCACCAACCTCCAGTTCCTGGGTATGGCAGCCGACGCGATGGAGGTCGGCGACATCGACTTCGGCTCGCTCATCTCCTCGATCCAGACCGACGAGGCGCGGCACTCCCAGCAGGGCGAGCCGACCATCAAGATCCTCATCGAGCACGGCCACAAGGAGTACGCCCAGAAGCTCATCGACCACATGTTCTGGCGGTCGTGGCACGTCTTCGCACTGCTGACCGGTCTGTCGATGGACTACTACACACCACTGGAACACCGGTCGCACTCGTTCAAGGAGTTCATGGACGAGTGGATCGTCAAGCAGTTCCTCGACCAGTTCCGGGACTTCGGCCTGGAGCCGTCCTGGTACTGGCCGGAGTTCCTGAAGGAGACGAACTGGTACCACCACGCGCTGCATCTCGGCGTGTGGTTCTGGCGGCCCACGGTGTGGTGGAACCCCGACGGCGGTGTCTCGCCGGCGGAGCGGGAGTGGCTGGAGGAGAAGTACCCCGGCTGGAACGACTCGTTCGGCAAGTACTGGGACGTGATCGGCCAGAACGTGCGCAACGGCAAGCCGGAACTCACTCTCCCCGAGACGTTCCCGATGGTCTGCAACATGTGCCAGATCCCGCTGTGCAACCCGGCCGGCTTTGCGGCGGGTTATCTGGACAGCCCGGCTCCACTCATCCATGACCACGGTGGTCGCCGCTACACGTTCTGCTCGAAACCGTGCCGATGGGTCTTCGAACAGAACCCGAGCCGGTTCCAGGGCCACATGTCGATCATCGACCGGTTCCTCGCCGGCCAGATCCAGCCGGCCACGATCCCCGGTGCGCTGGCGTACATGGGCCTGTCCCCGGAGGAGATGGGCCAGGACGCGACCGACTGTTCGTGGGCGTTCGCGAACGGAACCATCCTGAAGAAGGGGGCATGATCATGGCGCCGTTCCCCGTACAGGGCATCACCGAGGGCGACTTCGTCGTCGTGCTGGTACCGGTCGACACCGAGGACCCGATGACGGCGGTCGCCGAGAAGATCGCGTACCACGCGGTGAACCGGCGGGTGCCCGAGGACGACCGGCCGATGGCTGTCCGGCACAACGGAAGGGTGCTCGCCGGCGACGCCACCGTGATCGATGCAGGCGTTGCCCCGCTCGACGTGCTCGAAGTCGTCTACCCGTGAGTGACCGGATCCGGTGGGTTGATGCGACCACGGTCGACGACCTGTGGCAGGGCGAGATCCTCGACCTCGAACTCGAGGGTGAGCCCGTGCTCCTGGTCCATCTCCTCGACGGGGTGATCAGGGCCTACCAGGGCGTCTGCCCCCATCAGGAGGTGCTCCTCGCCGATGGGGAGTGGAACGAGGAGACCAACGTGCTGATGTGCGGAGGTCACCACTGGGAGTTCGACATGAGCTCGGGTAGTGGCATCAACCCGTCGGGTTGCCGCCTCTACAGCTACCCGGTGCAGACCGAGGGCGCGTCGATCCGGGTCGGCATTCCCCAGGACGGCGAACGGCACTACAACCGCTGCCCCGGGACCTGAGAGGACAGGCGATGACCGAGACACACGTCAAGATGGTCGGCCCGGTGGTGCGCGGGGTCGACGCCGATCTCGCCGAGGCGGTGATCGAGGCCGTTGAGATCGACAATCCCGACGCGCAGGTCCAGATCGACGATCGCGGTGGCTACATCCGGATCAGCGTCCCGAAGCGCTGCCGGCTGACCCAGGCCAGCCTGGAAGAGGCGCTCGGGCGCCCGTTCCCGCTGGCCCAGTTGGAGCCGTCCCTGTCCGCGTTTGCCGGACGGATGAACCTGACCGACGACGAGGTCGTCTGGTACCTGGATCGGGAGGACTGAGATGACCACGAGCGAGCGCCGCCGGGCGAAGACCTGGAGCCTGCTGGGGGATGTACGCCGCAAGGTGACTCCGTACGAGGCCGTCACCGCGAAGTTCCACTACCACTTCCGCCGGGATCCAGCACCGTTCGAGCTCGATCCGGAGATGCCGCTCAACACGTGGTACCTGCGGCACCGGGAGAACTCGCCGTTCCAGGTGGACGACTGGGAAGGCTTCCGCGACCCGTTCAAGCTGACCTACAAGGACTACGTCTCGCTGCAGCACGAGCGGGAGCTCTATCTCGACGGCCTGGTCGACCAGCACGAGGCCACCGAGGCGGCCGCCGGGCTGGACGCCGGGTGGGTGGACACCCTGCGGCAGTTGTTCGTCCCGCTGCGGTTCCCGCTGCACGGACTGCAGATGATCAGTTTGTACGTCGGCCAGATGGCTCCCTCGTCGTTCATCACCAACCCGGCCTCGTTCCAGGCGGCCGACGAGATGCGCCGGATCCAGCGCATCGCGTACTGGACGAAGGTGCTCGGTAACGCCCACGGCGACGACCTCGCCACCACGGCCGCAGCCCGCGACGCCTGGGTCGGAGGTGCCGAATGGCAGCCGCTGCGCGAGACCGTGGAGCAGCTGCTGATCGCCTACGACTGGGGTGAGGCGTTCACCGCGCTGAACCTGGCTGTGAAGCCGGCGCTGGACAGCCTGATCGACTGGCAGCTCGGCGAGCTCGCGAGTCGCAACGGGGACGCGTTCCTGTCCCTGCTGTTCGCCGAGTTCCAGCATGATGCGCGGCGCAGCCGGAAGTGGTCGGCGGCGCTGGTCGACTACGCGCTGCGCCGCGACCAGGAACTGAGTGGGGTGCTGACCGGCTGGCTCGACACCTGGGTCCCGCGGGCCCAGGCCGCCACGGAGGGACTGGCGCCGCTGTTCGGGACGGCCCCGGTCTCGATGCCGGCCACAGGGGTCGTCGACGCGGTCCGCTCCCAGCTGGCCGAGGTGCGGGCGACATGCGGGCTGTAGCCGGCCGGCCATGACGGGATTTGCGGTCACCGTCGCGCCGGGCGGGCCGACCTTCGAGGTGCGCGAGGGGGAGCGGATTCTCGTCGCGGCCCGGCGCGCCGGGGTCTGGCTCCCCTTCGAGTGCGGCTGGGGCAGTTGCTCGACGTGCAAGGTCACCCTGGTCGAGGGCGAGGTGGACCTGCTCTTCGCCGGCGCCCCCGCCGTCACCGTCCGGGACGCGCGGCGGCAGCGCATCCTGACCTGCCAGACGACCCCGCGGTCGGACCTGGTCATCAAGCCGCTCACCGTCGGCTCCGTGCCGAGTGCGGAGCGCCCGACCACGGACCACACCGGTGAGCTGATCGGCCGCGAGGAGCTCGGCCCAGACATCCGCCGATTCTCCTTTCGCCTGGAGCGTCCGGCCGACTTCCGGGCGGGCCAGTACGCGATCCTGCACCTCGGCGACGGGGTGCGCCGCTGCTACTCGATGTCCAACCGACCCGGGTCGCCCCTCGTCGAGTTCGTGACGAAGCGCTACCCGGGGCGGCTCGGCAGCGAGCGGCTGCACGGCCTGCCGCTGGGCGGCTGCGTCGAGCTGGAGCTGCCCTACGGCGACATGTGGCTGCGTCCGGGGAGCCGCCCGGTGGTGCTGATCGCCGGCGGTACCGGGATCTCGCCCGTCCTGGCGTTGCTCCTGCAGCTTCACGTCGCGGCGGACCCCCGGCCGGTCCAGATCTTCTACGGGGCCAACTCCCGAGCCGAGCTGGTCTGCTGGAACGAGCTCGAGACGTTGGTGGCTGGGCTGCCCCACGGCCGGTTGCACGGCGCCCTGGCATGTCCGGACACCGCGTGGCCGGGCGCGTCCGGCCTCGTGACCGCCGCACTCGCAGAGCACCTGCAGGCGGCGGACGCCGGGGACCACTACCTCGCCGGGCCGCCGCCGATGGTCGATGCCGTACTGGCCCATCTGCGCGAGCGCGACGTCGAGCTGACCCGAGTCCACTATGACCGCTTCGGATGATGCGGCGGAAAGGTGAGCATCAATGCGAGCAGCCGTGTACCACGGGCCGGGGGACGTCCGGATCGACGACGTCCAGGACCCGCGTATCCAGGACCCGCGGGACGTGATCGTGAAGACCCGCACAGCGTCGATGTGCGGCTCGGATCTCTACCTGTTCAACGGGGAGGTCGAGCACATGGTCACCCCGGGGCGCACGACGCTCGGGCACGAAATCTGCGCGGAGGTCATCGAGGTCGGCGCGGGGGTGGGCCGCTTCGCCATGGGTGACCGCGTCACCTTCCCCTATTCCGTCAGCTGCGGCACCTGCTTCTGTTGCCGAACGGGCCAGACGGCGCATTGCGAGACGTCGGGCAAGGCCATCTTCGGGTTCGGGGTGGCCTTCGGCGACCTCGGCGGCAGCCAGGCCGAGTACGTGCGGGTCCCACTGGCCGACGGCCACCTCGAGCAGGTGCCCGCCGAGATCGGCGACGAGGCGGCCCTCTTCCTGTCCTGCAACCTGCCGGCGGCCGTGACCGCAGTTGACGCGGCCGAGATCGAGCCGACCGACGTCGTCGCGGTCATCGGGTGCGGACCAACCGGGCTGCTGGCCCTTCAGCTGGCCGGACTGCGGAGCGGCCGGGAGATCCTGGCGTTCGACCGGGTCGCCGGGCGCCTCGACAGGGCGAAAGAGCTCGGCGCGCAACCGATCAACGTCGATTCCGACGAAGTGGACAGCGCCGTCGCCGCGGCGACGTCCGGCCGTGGCGTGGACAAGGTGATCGAGTTCGCCGGTCGAGGCGACGCGTTCAATCTGGCCGTGGCGATCACCCGCCCCGGCGCCGTGATCAGCGGTGGCGGCGTCTACCTGGAGCAGACGCACCCGGTCTCGCTGTTCGACATGTACTTCAAGAACCTGCAGATCCGTCTCAACGGGTTCGCCAACGCCAAGATGGGGCAATGGAAGGCCATGCAGTTGATGGCCCTCGGCGTCATCGACCCCACGAGCCTGCTCACCCACGAGGTAGACCTTGCCGGGTTGCCGCAGGCAGCCGCCGCGTTCGCCGACCGGGAGCCGGGGTTCCTGAAGATGCTGATACGGCCGTAACACGCACAGATCCCGAAGGCATGCGGTGGTGCCGGGCGTCGACCAGGTCGCGTCGGGTGTCGAGGCGGGTTGACGATGTCGTGGTCGCGCCCCCGCACTCGAGGTAGGTAGCAGCCTGCAGCCCTGGTCCCGCGTCCGAGGGCCGACACTGCACGTCGTCGCCCGCACGCTGCGCCTCGTTCTCCCGGACACCGCGCGGGAACTGCACGTCGAGGTAGCCCCTGGACCGCCTCGACGCCGAGTTGCCGACGCTGGTGATCCCGCCCGGATCCCCGACTGCATGGCATCGCCGTGTCCGAGGACCACGTCAGCGGAGGTGGTGTACAAGATCGCTCCCGCGTGATCTTGTTTGGACTTTAGGCGGTCAGGGCCTCTGTTGTCGCCGGCGACTCACCTTCGGGGGGTTCGGGTTCGGTGGTCACGATCCGGATCCGGGACTTGGTGAGCAGTTTCCAGGCCCATGTAGCGGCGGACTTCGGTCCATTCGTCGCTCTGTTCGGCGAGGACCGCGCCGACGAGGCGGATCAGGGAGTCGCGACCGGGAAAGATCCCGACGACGTCGGTGCGGCGGCGGATTTCCTTGTTCAGTCGCTCTTGTGGGTTGTTGCTCCATGTGCAGCGCGAGGTTCGATTGCCGGTCCCCGCCGCGGGGAAGCCGGTGGCGAGCGCGGTCGCCGCCGGCCACCTCGAGCGGGGCGACGCCGGGGTAGTTCGCGAACGCCGACGAGGTCGGAAACCGGCTCGCTCGTCCGGTCCGTCCGAGCAACCGGGCCACCACGATCGGGCCGATGCCGTCCACCTCGGGCAGCCGACTGCTGTGCTCGGCGACGGTCTCGGCCATCAGCGCGGTGAGCTTCTTCAGTCGGGTGTCGACCTCGCAGATCTCGCCGATGAGTTCGCCGGCCAGGTGCTTGCGGGTGCGCTCCACCGCGCCCACCGGGCGCACCGGGCGCACCCCGGCCAGGACCCGAGCGGCCTGCGCGGCGGTCAGGTCGGTGTTCGCGCCACCGGGCACCGGGTTGCGCAGCATCGCGTGCAGCTGATTGACCGCCGCGTGCGGTGCGCGACCAGGTTCGCGCAGCCCTCATCCAGCACCGCCAGCGCGGTCGAGAGGTCCTCGACCGCGACCGGCTGGCCATCGCCGCCCAGGACGGCCACGCCGGCGGCGGCGGCCGCGTCGATCACGTCGTTCTTGCGTCGACCACCGCGGGACGACTCGCGCACCCGGGCGGTGGCGGTGCACGGCACGTCCTCGACCTGCTCCCCGCGCACGACCAGCCACTGCGCCAGGTGCCGGCCGAGGCTGCGGGCGTTCCCGACCGCCCATCGCCGGCTCTCGAACCAGGACGCCCACCGCAGCAGCTGCCGGTACCGGCCAACGACGCGTCGATCTGCACCGACGCCAGCACCCGGTGAGTGTCCGGATCCAATGTGCTCGCGGTGTGGGCCCGCTTGTGCGGATCGATACCGATGATGATCATGACGACCTCCGGGTCCAGCACGACAGGGAGCGGGGCCGCGGACGACATGCCGACTTCCAGCACCGTCGGGGAGCACACCTCTGTCGAGTCAGACCACGGCCCGGGACACCGACCGACACGACAAACCCCGGCAGAGCCAGCCCGCGGGCGGCAGGCGATTCACGAGTCAAAGTCGGTCGGTGTCCCAGCGGGACGCTAGATCATCTACCCCCGCGCGTCCCGTGCAGCCCATACAAGTCGGCGGTTCACAGGTCTCACTTGAGAACGGATCGAAAGAACAGCCGCGAGAGCTTGGCAGGCAATCGAGCAGCTACTTGCTGCCGTGGCGGAGGCCGATAAGCCGGGCCGCTGCCTTCGCAGCGGTTGTTGCCGCGCCAGTGTGAAGTCCTCACCAGGCGGCCTTAACTATTCAGGGCCTGCAGGTACGCGCCGGCAGTACCCGCCACGAGCGCCAGATACGCGATCGAGACGACGCCGGCGCCGACGACCGCCCGACCGTTCCAGGTGTTGCTCGCTCGGACCAACAGCCAGCCGGGCGGCAATGCCAGTACTGATGCCGCGAGTATGGCGAGTACCCCCTGGGCAAGGGTCGGCTCGAACATCGCGAGAAGCGTAGTGGCGTACTTCACATCTGGAGCCTACTTCTGCGTCAACCCCGAGAGTGCGGATCAAACTGCTGCGTCGGTGTCGATCGCCTCCCGGGCCAGGCACGCGGCCGGGCCACCCGCAGGCCGCGCAGTCGACCTCAGCTCCGTCGAACTGGCCAACCCCGGCGGCGTGAAGTCCGCCGCGCCCTCACGGACTGCACCACCCGCGAGCTTTCCGAACGCTGACCGGCCGAACACGCCCGACAACACACGAGAGTTCCCTCGCCAATTCTTGCCCTGCTCGCTCACACGATGTTCGGCTCCAGTTTTGGGCAGAAGTTGCTGAACGTCACCGCGCCATGGTCATTTACGGTTGAGCGATGGTTCTGGGCGACGAAAAACAGGGCCCCCTCCGCGGAGTTCATGTGGTGGACCTGAGCAGGGCTTTGGCGGGCCCGCACGCCAGCATGATGCTGGGCGATCTCGGTGCCACCGTTGTCAAGGTGGAGACGCCTGGAACCGGGGATGACACGCGCGGGTGGGGCCCTCCGTTCCTGATTGGCGAGGACGGGGGCCGGGAGTCGACGTACTTCTTGTCCGCGAACCGCAACAAGCGGTCCATCGTGCTGGATTTGAAGTCCGATGACGGCCGGGCCGCGCTCGAGGAGCTGGTCCGCAGGTCCGATGTGCTGCTGGAGAACTTCCGCACGGGGGTGTTGGATCGGCTGGGCTTCAGCACCGAGCGGCTGGCCGAGCTCAACCCGCGCCTGGTGATCCTGTCCATCACCGGCTTCGGCCACGATGGACCCGAGGGCGGGCGGGCCGGCTACGACCAGATCGCCCAGGGCGAGGCCGGGATCATGTCGCTCACCGGATCGAGCCCGCAGGACCCGCAGCGGGTTGGCGTACCCATCGGGGACCTGCTCGCCGGAATGTACGGTGCCTACGGGGTGCTCGCCGCACTGTATGAGCGCCACAAGACCGGTCGCGGTCAGGTGGTGCGCACCTCGCTGCTCGCGAGCATCGTCGGCGTGCACGCATTTCAAGGCACCAGATGGACGGCCGCAGGTGAGATGGGCACCGCCCAGGGCAACCACCACCCGTCCATCTGTCCCTACGGGCTGTTCCGCTGCCGTGACGGCGCAGTGCAGATCTCGGTGGGCAGCGAGAGGCTGTGGCACGCGTTCTGCGCCGCGTTCCACCTCGACCCTGCGGAGCCTGGCATGGCCACCAACCCGGAGCGGGTGGACAACCGTCTCCGGGTGATCAAAACCGTGGAGGCCGCGTTCGCCGAGCTGGACCCCGAGACGCTCCTGGCCAAGCTCGCCGCCGCGGGCATCCCCGCCGGAAGGGTGCGCAGCATCGGGGAGGTCTATGAGTGGGACCAGACGAGGAGCCAGGGCCTGCTGGTGGAGGTGGAGCATCAGACTCTGGGCCGGCTCACGCTGCCCGGCCCGCCGCTGCGATTCTTCTCCCCGGACGGCCACGAAACCACCCGCACGGCACATCGCGCGCCGCCCGTTCTCGGGGCCGACGGGGACGCTATCCGTCGTTGGCTGGGGCACGGGCAGGACCGATGAGCCGGATGAGCGCGAGCACGCTGCTGGAACAGGTGCTGGACGATGGCACCTTCTCCTCGTGGGACACCACTCCTGTGGATGTCTGCCCAGGCCCCGAGTACGCCGCTGAGCTGCGGCGCGCTCGGGAGAGGACGGGGCTGGACGAGTCCGTGATCACCGGTGAGGGGCAGCTGCGCGGCCGGCGGGTCGCCGTCTTGGCCTGCGAGTTCGGTTTCCTCGCCGGGTCCATCGGGGTGGCCGCCGGCGAGCGCTTGGTCCAGGCGGTCGAGCGGGCCACCCGGGAGGGCCTTCCGATACTGGCCGCGCCGGCGTCGGGGGGCACCCGCATGCAGGAGGGCACCGTGGCCTTCCTGCAGATGGTGAAGATCGCCGCGGCCATCGCCGCACACAAGGCCGCGCACCTGCCCTATCTGGTTTACCTCCGCAGCCCCACCACCGGCGGCGCGTTCGCCTCCTGGGGCTCGCTCGGCCATCTCACCCTCGCGGAGCCGAGAGCGCTCATCGGCTTCCTCGGGCCCCGGGTGTACGCGGCGCTGTACGACGCGCCCTTCCCCGAGGGCGTGCAAACCGCGGAGAACCTGCGCGCCCACGGCCTCGTCGACGCGGTACTCCCACCAGAACAGCTGGCCGAGATCGCTGATCGGGCATTGAGCATCATGACCGCCCGCTCGTACCGTCCGGCCGCCGCGCCGAGACCGGCACCGGACGAGGTCGCGGTGCAAGACGTGCCGGCGTGGGACTCGGTGCTGGCCTCGCGCCGCACCGAGCGGCCGGGCGTGTGGCAACTCCTGCAGATCGCCGCCACCGACGTGGTGCCGCTCACCGGCACCGGCCAAGGCGAGGTCGATCCGGGGGTGGTCCTGGCATTGGCCCGCTTCGACGATGTGCCGTGCGTGCTGCTCGGCCAGGACCGGCGCGGGCAGAGCGCCGAGCACCCGTTGGGACCCGCCGCGCTCCGCGCGGCCCGTCGCGGCATGCGTCTGGCCGCCGAACTTGGGCTGCCGCTGGTCACGGTCATCGACACGGCCGGGGCTGCGTTGTCCCAGCAGGCGGAGGAGGGCGGACTGGCCGGGGAGATCGCACGCTGCCTGGCCGAGCTGGTCACCCTGCAGGCGCCGACGGTGTCGCTGCTGCTCGGCCAGGGAACCGGTGGTGCAGCGCTCGCGCTGCTGCCCGCAGACCGCGTGCTGGCGGCGCAGCACGGCTGGCTCTCGCCGCTCCCGCCGGAGGGGGCCAGCGCGATCGTGCACCGCGACGTCTCCCACGCCCCGGAGATGGCCGCTGCGCAAGGGATCCGCTCGACGGATCTCGCCGCGACCGGGCTCGTCGACGTGGTCATCGGGGAGCGTTGCGACGCTGCGGACGAACCGGTGGCGTTCTGCCGACGGGTGGGCCGCGCGGTGCAGCGGGAGCTGGCGCAGCTGATGGCCGAGGACCCCGGGCAGCGCACGGCGCGACGCCTGCAGCGCTACCGCCGCATCGGACTTGAGCGGCGCAGCGCCCGAGCCATCGCGGCGACGGGTATCTCGACCTAGGCAACTTCTGGCCTAAACCGACAGGACAGTTGGGCAGATATCACTCATGCGCGAGGCTCTCGCGCCTCCGTACGGTCCAGACATGCGAGTGGTGGTCGCCCTCGGGGGCAACGCGATGACAGCGGCCGACGGCTCGGCGAACCCGCAGGACCAACTCGCCGCGGTGGCCGTCGCAGCGGAGCACATCGCCGAACTGGTCGCCCAGGGGGCCGAGGTCATGGTGACCCATGGAAACGGGCCCCAGGTGGGAAACCTGCTGGTGAAGAACGAGCTCGCCGTCGACGTCGTGCCACCTGTTCCGCTGGACTGGTGCGGGGCACAGACCCAGGCCACCATCGGGTTCGTCCTGGTAGACGCATTGGAGCAGGCGCTCGCCATTCGCGGGGTGCAGCGCCCGGTGGCTGCGATCGTGAGCCGTACCCTGGTCGACCGCGACGACCCCGCCTTCGCCCGACCCACCAAGCCCGTGGGCCGCTACCTCCCGGAGGCGGACGTCCGCCGACTCATCGAGCACGGTCAGACCTGGGAGGACCGCGGGGAGCGCGGGTGGCGGCGGGTCGTGGCCTCCCCGCGACCGCTGGAGATCCTGGATGCCCCCGCCGCCCGGACGCTGAGCGAGCACGGCTTCGTCGTGGTCGCCAGCGGGGGCGGGGGCATCCCGGTTGCCCGCGACGCCGACGGGATGCTGCGCGGCGTGGAAGCCGTCATCGACAAGGACGCCTCGGCCGCGCTGCTCGCCACGATGGTCGAGGCCGACGTCCTGGTGATCGCCACCGATGTCGAGCACGCCGTCCTGGACTACCGCACCCCGCAGGCCCGCGCCCTCGGCATGGTCACCCTCGCCGAGATGCGCGACCACGCCGCCGCCGGACAGTTCACCAGCGGCTCGATGGGCCCCAAGGTCGAGGCCGCCTGCTCCTTCGTCGAGCGCGGCGCCCAGTGCGACGCCCGTTCTGTGATCACCTCACTGGCCCGGATCACGGACGCGGTGCAGCGATCGGCCGGCACCGTCGTCCGAGCGCAATGACAAACCCGAGCACCCCTGAGAAAGGAAATCCTGTGCCGCAGCCCATCGAGGTCCGCAAGGTCCCCATCCTCAGTGTCAGCGACGCCTCCGGGCTGGAGCAGCTCATCGACGACGGTGTGCTCGAGGCGGACCGGGTCGTCGCCGTCATCGGCAAGACCGAGGGCAACGGCGGCGTGAACGACTACACTCGCATCATCGCCGACCGGGCGTTCCGCGAGGTGCTGGTGGCCAAGGGCACCCGCAGCGTGGAGGAGGTCGCGGCCATCCCGATCGTGTGGTCCGGCGGCACCGACGGGGTGCTGAGCCCGCATGCCACGATCTTCGCCACCATCCCGGCGGAGCAGGCCGTGCAGACCGACGAACCGCGGCTGTCGGTGGGCTTCGCGATGAGCGAGACCCTGCAGCCGGAGGACATCGGACGCAGCGCGATGATCAGGAAGGTTGCCGACGCGGTGAAGGTCGCCATGGAACGGGCCGGCATCACCGACGTCGCCGACGTGCACTACGTGCAGACCAAGACCCCGCTGCTCACCATCCACACGATCCGCGACGCCAAGAGCCGCGGCAAGACGGTGTGGACCGAGCACACCCACGAGTCGATGGATCTGTCCAACGGATGTACCGCGCTGGGCATCGCCGTGGCCCTCGGCGAGATCGAGATGCCGACCGACGCCGACGTCATGCACAACCGGGAGCTGTTCTCCAGCGTCGCCTCCTGCTCCTCGGGTGTGGAGCTGGACCGGGCGCAGGTCGTGGTCGTCGGCAACGTGCGCGGCGTCGGTGGGCGGTACCGCATCGGGCACAGCGTGATGGCCGATGCGCTCGACGCCGACGGCATCTGGCGCGCCATCAAAGATGCCGGGCTCGACCTGCCCGAGCGCCCGCACCCCGGCGACCTCGACGGTCGGCTGGTCAACGTCTTCCTCAAGTGCGAGGCCAGCCAGGACGGTTCGGTACGTGGGCGCCGCAACGCCATGCTGGACGACTCCGACGTGCACTGGCACCGGCAGATCAAGGCTTGCGTCGGCGGTGTGGCCGGCTCGGTGACCGGTGACCCCGCGGCGTTCGTGTCGGTCTCGGCCGCGCACCAGGGGCCCGACGGGGGAGGTCCCGTAGCCGCGATCGTCGCCGTGAACTAACCGTTGCACCGGGCTCGACGGCCCTGGGCGCTCCACCTGCCGGGTGGGGCTGCGCCCAGGGCCGTCTCCGTGCGGTGCGGTCGCATGCTGAGCGGGCGCGGGCCCGACCGCCGCGGTGGCGGCCGGTCCCGCACGCCGCACCGGGCTCGGCTTCCGCGGCCTACAGGGCGGGGGCTGCGCTCGCCAGGGCGGCGAGCGCCGCCGGGAAGACGACCGCCGGCGGAGTCACCAATCCGGCGCCCACCTGCCCGACACCGGCCACCTTGCCCGCCATCCCGGTGTTGATCTGAGGCAGGATCCCGGTGCGCACCACCTTGGTGACGTCGATACCGAGCGGCGTGCCGCGGAAGTCCAGGATCGGCACCGTGAACTGGTTGTGTTCCTCCAGGGTGATCTCGTACATCCGCTGGGTGGCCGCCAGCGCGTCGAGTGCGGTGCCGCCGACGAACCGGACGATTGCCGGTGCGGCGGCCATCGCGAAGCCGCCGAGACCGGCCGTCTCGGTGATCGCGGAGTCGCCGATGTCGGGGTTCGCGTCCTCGGGGCCGTAGCCGCCGAGGAACAGGCCCTCGGCCACCTGCGCCGGCCCGGTGAACCACTGGTCACCGGTGCCGGAGACCTGGATACCGAACTCGGTTCCGTTGCGAGCCATCGCCACGACGAGGGTCGAGCCGGGGATGTTCCGCGCCGCGTCCAGGGTGAGCTTGCATGCGGGCATGACCAGGTTGAGGAAGAAGTGGTCGTTTCCCCCGATGAACCGGGCGGCGACGGCGACCTCCTCGGCGTCGGCGCCGGAAGTGATCATCTCTGGCATCAGCTCGCGCAACAGCATCAGCGTGCCGGCGCGGTTGCGGTTGTGCCCCTCGTCGCCCATCTGCAACATCTGGGCGATGATCGCGGTGATGTCCAGCGGTCCGTGGGCCCGCACCGCCGCCTGCAGCAAGGGCCCCAGCGACCCGGACATCCAGCGCAGCCGCTCGAGGACCTCGGGCGCGTAGGCGCCGTAGCGCAGGACCTTGCCCAGTCCCTCGTTCAGCGAGCAGCAGGTGCGTGCCCCGGTCGCAGGGTCCTCGAGCACGAACATCCACATCGATGGGGACACGACGCCGGCCATCGGTCCGACCGCACCGTGGTGGTGGCACGGTTCCAAGCTCACCCCCGCGCCCGAGGCGAACAGCCGCTCGGCGTCCTGCGGCCGATCGACCAGCCCTTCCAGCGCGGCCGCGCCCATCAGCGCCCCTCGCATGGGGCCGGACGCGTGCTCCCACCGCAGCGGCGGCCCGGCATGCAGGAACCGACCGGGCTGCAGGCCGAGCAGCTCACCGGCGGGGACGACGTCGACGAGGTTCGCCCGTACGGCGAGCATGCGACGGATCGCCTCGGCGTTGGCCGCGGCCCGGCGCGGGTCGGCGATCACCCTGGCCAGGTCCTGTTCTGTGCCCGCCATCGGCGGGCGCCAGTCCACTGTGGTGACGGGTACGGCCTGCGCGCTCACCGCCTCGGCGAACAGGCCCACGCCCGCGGCGATGATCTGGGGGTCGTGACGAAGCAGGTCGGTCATCGGGTACCTCCGGGGGTGAGCAACGAGACGGCGTGGCGCACGGCTTGGGCGTTGGAGGCGAACACCTCGGCCCCTGCGTCGCGCAGGGTCTCTGCCTGCCTGCTGGTGCCCTGTGGGTCTCGTTCGGAGCCCACGAGGCTGATGACCACGGGCAGCTCGGCGCCGCGGGCCCGCGCGGTCTCCCGGCCGGCGCGCACCGCGGGGGCCAATTCGGCGGCCGGGTCGTCGTGCGCGGCGTGGCCGAGCACGACGTCCAGCAGCAGCACACCGCACTCGGGGTCGACCGCCTCATCGGCGATGCGGGCCAGCCGCTGCGAGGGATCGATCATCGGGTGCGGCCGCCCCACGGTCAGTGCGTCGTCCCCGAAGTCGATCATCAGATGGCCGGGGGCGCGCAGCGAGTCGGGCAACGCCCACTCGGGCTCCAGCGGGATGTTGGAGCGGATGGCGCCCAGAGCCTCGGACGCGATGACCATGGCCTCGTCGCAGAGCGTGCCGCCCGTGTAGAGCCCGCGCAGCGCTCCGGGCCTGGCGGCAGGGGTGTCCCCGGTTCCCCACGACGGCCAGCGGGGTACCGCGCGGCCGAGCGCGTTGAGCGCCGCCTCCACGGCAGCGGTGAGGTCCGGCCGGCCACGGCCCAGCAGCGCAAACTGCACCGGGGTGCGCAGCGTCGCCGCATGGGCGCGGACCGCCGCGGCGATCTCGGCTGCCGGCGGCTTGGACACCACCATGATCAACTCGGTGTCGGGGTCGGCATCCAGCGCGTCGAGTGCCGTCACGGTGGATCGTCCCGCAACAGCGGTGGACAGATCCCGGCCGCCGACGCCCAGCAGCGCGCTGACCCCGACACCAGCGGCGTCGAGCAACGTCAGCACCTGTTGTGCCCCGGTACCCGAGGCCGCCACGATGCCCACCGGTCCTGGGTCGACCGCGTTCGCGAAGCCCAGTCCGGTACCCCGGACGACGGCGGTACCACAGTCCGGGCCCATCACCAGCCGGCCGTGCTCCGCGGCGATCTCCTTGAGCCGGACCTCCTGTGCCAGCGGCATGTTGTCGCTGAACACCATCACGTCCCGGCCGGACTCCACCGCGTCCACCGCCTCCGCGAACACGTACTGACCGGGCAGCGACAGCAGCACCAACGCACCCCCACCGACGGAACGCGACGCGGCGCCCACCGTGCGGGGCGCGGGCACATCACCGGCTGAGGCACTCGCGGCGGGCCGCGCGGTGAGGGCTTCGGCGGTGGTGGCCAGGGCGGCCTGCAGCGCGTCCTCGTCCTGGGCTCGGATGGCGACGAGGAGGTCGTTGATTCCCGCGTGGCGTGGCGGCGCGAACCCCATGCCGGCGAGGAGCTCGAGGTTCAGCTCGCTGGCCATGGCGACCAGGGCGGCGCCGACCCCCTCCAGCCGACCCACCCGGCGGCTCACCCGCATGAGGGTGACGGAATCCGCGTAGGCGCCAGAGCGCACCTCGACGTGATCGATGCTCAACTACCTCTCCTCCCGGTGGATGGTGAAGGGCGCACCGTGCGGCGGTGTCGGGCCGCGTTGTGCGCCAGTGCCGCGGCCGCGTGCACCCCGCTGGCCAGGGCGTACCCGGAGCTGTGGCCGATGCGCAGCACCGCGTCCAGGGCCGGCCCGATCGGTCGGGCCGCGGTGAGGACGGTGAGCAGGGTCTGGACCTGGGGGAGTCCTTCGCCGGCGCCGGCGTGGCGCAGCAGCTGCGCAGACAGGTCGGGGGTGCGCCCGATGGCGCGGTCCAGCACCGCGTCGAGAAGCATGTCCGTGTCCAACCGGAACGCGGTCGCCGCGACGAGAAACCCGGCCAGCACGTCGTCGCCGGCCGGGGTCAGCCCGGGCCCGCGTCCGACCAGTTCGCGGCTCACCCGCTGCGCCTCGCGGCGGCCCCGCAGTGCGGGGGCCAGCAGTCCCGGCAGGTCCAGCCCCGGCAGGCCGGACCTCGCGCGCTCGATGGCGCGCAGCCGCGCTCCCGCCTCAGCGATCTGTCCGGCCAGCGGAGCGCCGTCGACGACCATCCTGGTGTGCAGCGTCCGGGCACCGGTCACGGTGTGGGGACCCAGCCGCAGCGCGCCCCCGCCGAGGACGACCGGGCCCGCGTTCACCAGGTCGGGCAGACAGATCCTCGAGCTGGGCACACCCAGCACCAGCCCGCACGGAAGGCGGATCGCATCTGCTGTCAGCAGGGCGAACACCCGGGTCCGGGCGGCGCCACCGGCACTCTCGCGCACCGACAGGTAGACGGCGGTGGGGAAGGTTCCGAGGATGTGTGCACCCCGTGGCGTGTCCTCGAGCAGGTCCCGGACACCCTGGGCGACCCCGGCTGGCAGGACGTCAGGGTGATCGGTGTGGCGGTGTTTCGCGGTCTTGGCCGAGGTCGACACGGCATCACCTCTCGGGACAGCCGTGGCGGCCGGTCACGTTCTGGTCTGCCGACGGTAACTAGGGCACTATCCCCTGAAGATAGGAAAAGTTGCCAATAAGTGGGTGGTCCAGCATCAACAATGTGCCGAAGGGGGCTGGCTACGGCCTACCGCTGCAAGACGTACTCAAGGTCGACAGCCTGCAGGGATCGACCGTGCTCAGCGGCGCTTCGGGTCTGCTGCGCACGGTCAGCCGGCTCAACGTCATAGAGGTTCCGGACATCCTGCCCTGGGTCAAACCGCACGAGTTGCTGCTGACCACCGGGTTTCCCTTGCTGCACGCCGATTCCGTCCAACCGGCGAGGGCCGGCCTGAACGGGCCCGCCCAGGTGGAGGCAGACCCGATGGCCCAGCTGGTCGCAGAGTTCCACGAACGCGGGGTCTGCGCGCTCGCCGTCAAATCCGGCCGCTACCTCCTGGACGTTCCGGCCGCGGCCCTCGAGGCCTCGGACCGGCTCGGGTTCCCGCTGTTGAGCCTGCCGCCGGACATCGCCTTCGACGACGTGCTCGCGGACGTCTTCGCCGCGCTGCTGGACCACCAGGCCAGGACCCTGGCGAGGGCTCATGACCTACAGCGCAGCCTGGAGGCCGTCCTGCTCGCCGGCGGCGACCTGGCCGAGGTCACCGACGAGGTAGCGCGGCTGCTGGACGTCGCCGTCCTCATCACCACGCCCGACGGACGGCTGCAGGCGTCGGGGGGCGACGCGGCGCGTCGAGCGGCTCTCATGGCCCTGCCGGTGTTCGATGCGACCGGCCGCTTTCGAACCGAGGAGTTCTCCACCGGCATCGTGCACCAGCAGGAACCCAGCTCGGGTGAGTTGGCCGTGGTTCCGGTGCATGGTGGCGGGGTCAACCATGGGCGCATCGTCGCCCACAGCATCACCGGGCAGCTGTCCGAAGTCGGTGTGCACGCCCTGGAACGGGTCGCCACGGTGGTCGCCCTACTGATCACCCGTCAGCTGGCCGTGGCGGCGGTGGAGAGCAAGTACCGGGGCGACTTCCTCCGGGATGCCCTGACCGGACGCGCCGGCGAGCCGCAGCAGGTGGCCGCGCACTGCGCCGCGCTCGGCTGGGACATCAATCGGCCGCTCGTCGTGGCGGTGGCCGAGCTCGAGCCCGACGACGACACCGGATCCGGTCCGCACACCACCCTGCCGGTGCGGTCCTACCAGGACCGGCTCGCCGCGGCGTGGCAGCAGGTGATGCGCAGCCGTGACAGCAGGGCCCCGGTGGTCGGCTTCAGCCAGGAGATCATCGCTCTGATCCCGGTGTCCGGAACCACCGCCGAGGTGGAGGCCACCGTCGCCGGCATCGTCGCCGATGTCGCCAGGGACCGCGGGGGTGGTCGCCGGTCGTTCTGCGTCGGGGTCAGCCGGGTCGTCCCCGACGCGGCCACCGCCCCCGAGGCCCTGACCACCGCCTACCAGCAGGCGCGCAAGTCAGTGGCGATCGGGCGGCGGATCCACGGCGCAGGCTCGGTCACCCATTTCGGCGGGCTCGGGGTGCATCGCCTGCTGTCCCTCGTGCCCGACCCGGCCGAGTTGCGATCCTTCGCCACGGAGGTTCTCGGCGAGCTCGCCGGTGACGGGCCGGAGATCCTCGATCTGCGGGTGACGTTGCAGGCCCTGCTGGACAACAACTTCAACGTTGCTGAGACCGCCCGCTCCCTGCACTTCCACTACAACACGCTCCGCTACCGGATCGGGAAGCTCGAACGGATGCTCGGCCCGTTCGCGACCGACCCGACGCTGCGGCTCGATATCTCGCTGGCCCTGCAGGTGATAGCGATGCGCGGGCTGTAGAACATGGAACGACGCCACTACCCCGACCGCGCGCCGTCCTCGGCTGTTGCCAGACATCCACACGCGACTTCGGCGACATTACACAGTGCTGGGCATCCGCCGCCGCCCTACGTTCCAGGTGATGACCCGGACCGTATGTCCGTCCGGTGAAAGCACGGGCAGCGTGACGACAGACGACAGCACGGACCGCTCGCCGACTTCGGCGAACACCTATCCGGCGCTCACCGAGCCAGGAGGACGTTTGCGCCCGTGAAGCCCTCTGCATTCGACTACTCCCGACCGACCTCCACGCTGGAGGCGGTGAACGTGCTCGCCGAGTTGGGCGAGGACGGCAAGGTACTGGCCGGTGGCCAGAGCTTGCTGCCGCTGCTCAACATGCGACTGGCCACCCCGCGCAACCTGGTGGACATCAACGCGGTGACCGAATTGGACTACCTGCGGGTCACGCCGGACGGGGTACGCGTCGGTGCGCTGTCCCGCCACAGCGCGCTCGAGCGCAGCGACGACGCGGCCAGGGTGCAGCCGCTGCTGCGCCAAGCCGTCCGTCTCGTTGCGCACGCGACCATCCGCAATCGCGGCACCACGGTAGGCAGCATCGTGCACGCAGACCCCTCGGGTGAGATGACCGCGGTGCTGAGCCTCCTGGGCGGCTCGGTCCGTGTGGCCGGGTCCGCGGGGGAGCGGACGGTGCCGGCCGAGGACTTCTTCCTCGGTCCGCTGGAATCAGCCGTGCGACCCGGTGAGCTCGCGGTGGAGGCGTTCTTCCCGGCGCGCACCCCCGGCTCGGGCAGTTCCTTCACCGAGATCTCCCGGCGTCACGGCGACTACGCGGTGTGCGGGGTCGGGGCTGTGGTCGAACTCGATGCCGATCTGCGCGTGTGCGGAGCCCGCGCCGCCTTCCTTTCCATTTCGCCGACGCCACTTGTCCTCGACCTGGCCGAGGTCGTGCATGGACGCTCGTTCGACGACACCGCCATCGAGGAGCTATCGGCGTACGTGCAGGCTCGGATCGATCCCCAACCGGACATCCACGCGACCGCCGCCTACCGCAGTCATCTCGCCGGCGCACTCACCCTGCGCGCGGTTCGCGAGGCTGCTCGCGCCGCCGCCGACCTGGAGAGAACGGTATGAGTGAGCAGCTGCACGACATCCGGCTCACGGTCAACGGCGCCCCCCGCAACGTCGTGGTGCCCGCTCGGCGGCTGCTGTCGGACTGCCTGCGTCATGACCTGCGGCTGACCGGCACCCACGTGGGGTGCGAGCACGGCGTGTGCGGCGCTTGCACAGTGCTGCTGGACGGCGAACCGGTGCGGAGCTGCCTGGTGCTGGCCGTCTCGGCCCACGGCCACGCGGTCACCACCGTGGAGGGGCTCACCCGGCCGGACGGGCGCCTGTCCGCGGTCCAGCAGGCCTTCCGCGACTGCCACGGCCTGCAATGTGGCTTCTGCACCCCCGGCTTCCTCACCACGATCACCGCCGGCCTGCGGGACAACCCCACCCCGTCCCGGGAACAGGCCAGGGACATGGTGGCCGGCAACTTGTGCCGTTGCACCGGCTACCAGAACATCGTCGCTTCGGTGCTCAGGGCCGCCGAGCTCGCCGCGGCTGACCACGACCGGCGGGCGGATGCATCATGATCACGAGGAAGTTCGGTGCGCGGGTCGCCCGGGTCGAGGACGAACGGCTGGTGTCCGGCGCAGGCGCCTACCTCGACGATCTCGGCGCAGATGCGCTCGCGCTGGCCGTGGTGCGCTCCCCCCACGCCCACGCCAAGATCCTCGACATCGACGTCACCGGCGCGCTCGAGGTCGACGGGTTGATCGCCATCTACACCTACGAGGACCTCGACGGTCCGATGGCCGACCCGCTCCCGCTGCTCATCCCGCACCCCGCCCTGTCCCACGGCCGAACGCAGTACGTCCTGGCCAAGGACGAGGTGAACTACGCCGGCGAGGCCGTCGCGATGGTGGTCGCCGTCGACCGGTACGCCGCCGAAGACATCGTCGAGCGCATCGTCGTCGATTACGAGCCGCTGCCCGTGGTCGTGGGAATCGAGAACGCCCGCGCCGCCACCCACCTCGTCCACGAGGACGTGCCCGGGAACGTGGCAGCGAACGTCGTGCAGCAGGTGGGCGACGCCGAAGCGGCCATCGCCGCGGCGCCGCACGTGCTGGAGCTCGACCTGTCCATCGAACGCTCGGCGGCGATGCCCCTGGAGGGCCGTGGCGTACTCGCCCGCTGGGACCCCGACTTCGGTCGGCTGCGGATCTGGAGCTCCACCCAGAGCTCCACCGGGGTGCGCGCCGCGGTGGCCGCCAAGCTAGGCCTGGACCTCTCCGACGTCACGGTGACCACCCCGGACGTCGGTGGCGGCTTCGGGGTCAAGATCATGCACCCGTGGCCGGAGGAGATCCTGGTGTCCTGGGCCGCCCGGCGGCTGCAGCGGCCGGTGAAGTTCACCGAGGATCGGCGCGAGCACTTCGTCTCCTCCGCCCACGAACGCGGTCAACTGCAGCACGTGCGGGTGGGCTTCGACGACGAGGGCCGACTGCTCGGGCTGTCCGTCCGCTTCTGGCACGACCACGGCGCATACACCCCGTACGGGCTCATCGTGCCCATCATCACCTCGACCCAGCTACTCGGCCCGTACAAGCCGGATGCCTACCGGGTGGAGTTCGACAGCCTCTACACCAACACCGTGGTCGTCACGCCCTATCGGGGCGCCGGCCGCCCCCAGGCCGCGTTCGCCATGGAACGCACCATGGACGCGATCGCCCAGAAGCTGGGCATCGACCGGACCGAGGTCCGCTCGCGCAACTTCATCACCCCCGACGACATGCCCTACGACCACCAACTCACGTTCCAGGACGGCCGTCCGCTGATCTACGACTCGGGCGACTTCCCGCAGTCGCTGGCCACACTCAAGGCGCTGGTGGGCTGGGACAACTTCACCGCATACCGCGACGCCGCCCGCGCCGCGGGGCGGCGGGTCGGCATCGGCCTGGCCTGTTACGTGGAGGGAACCGGCATCGGCCCCTACGAAGGCGGCACCGTCGAGATCGAGACCTCGGGCAGGATCAAGGTGTCCACCGGCCTCACCTCGCAGGGTCAGGGCCACCGAACCGTGTTCGCCCAGATCGTGGCCGACGAGCTGGGCGTGTCGATGGACGACATCGACGTGGTCACCGGGGACACCGACCGCTCCCCGTTCGCGGTGGGCACCTTCGCATCCCGTGCCGCTGTGGTGAGCGGGTCCGCCATCGCACTGGCTGCGCGCAAGGCCAGGGCGAAGGTACTCAAGCTGGCAGCCGAAGCGCTGGAGGCCGATCCGGCCGACCTCGAGATCACCGACGGGGTGGTTCGGGTGACCGGCGCCCCCGGCGCGGAGATCTCCCTCGGCACCTTGGCCGTGCTGTCCAACCCGCTGCGCTACGCCTTCGACGAGCAGTCGAAGCTCGCCACCCAGTTCACCGTGGGCGACTCCAGCCAGCCACCCGTGCCGCACGGTGAACAGCCCGGGATCGAGGGGAACGACTACTACTCTCCGATGCAGGCCACCTTCGCCAACGGCATGCACGCGGCGATCGTGGAGACCGATCCGGTGACCGCGGAGATCACCGTGCTGCGCTACTGCGTGGTCCACGACTGCGGCAACATCATCAACCCGATCATCGTCGAGGGTCAGATCCACGGCGGTGTCGCCCAGGGCATCGGTGGCGCCCTCTACGAGCGGATGGCCTACGACGAGGACGGCCAGCTGCAGAACGCCTCGTTCATGGACTTCCTCATGCCCTACGTCACCGAGCTGCCCGACCGCATCGAGATCGACCACCTGGAAACCCCGTCTCCACTGAACCCGCTCGGCATCAAGGGTGCCGGCGAGGCCGGGGTCATCCCCGGTTCCGCGGCGATCGCCTCCGCGATCGAGGACGCCGAGGGCTTCCCCGTCCGGGCCATGCCCATCTCTCCGAGCGAGTTGTTCCACCTGCGCCTGCGGCACCGGCGCACCCCGGCCGATGCGGCCGCACCGGCCCAGCCAGAGAGGAAGTCGATCTCGTGAAAGTCAGCGGTGAGGTCACGTTGCAGGCACCAATCAGCGAGGTCTGGGCTGCGCTCACCGACCCCACAGTCCTGGAGCGCACCATCCCCGGTTGCGAGCGGCTCGAGGCCAACGGCACCAACCGCTACACGATGACGGTCACCGCGGGCGTGGCCTCCGTCAAGGGCACCTACCTCGGTGAGGTAGCCCTGACCGACCAGCAGCGCCCCGACTCGTTCGTCCTGCGCGCGTCCGGCTCCGGCGGCCCCGGCACCGTCAAGGCCGAGGTGGACGTGACCCTCAAGGAGATCGACCACGGCTCCACCCAGCTCAGCTACGCCGCCGATGCCGCGGTCGGTGGCGCGATCGCCGGTGTCGGGCAGCGGATGCTGGCCGGGGTGGCCAAGAAGATGGCCGACGAGTTCTTCCGCTCCGTGAACGACGTCCTCACCGGCAAGGCTCCCGCCCCGAGCCGCAGAAGGCCGACGCCGGCGCCGGCAGCTCCCGCGGCCGGTCAGCCCGCGAGCGCACCGCCGACCGGGTACGCCCCCGCCGCGGCCGGTGCCGCACCGGACGGGGCCGCCTTCCGGCAAGGCGTGGCCGTCGGTGCCGTGATCGGACTGGCCGGCGTCCTCGTCGGGGCACTCGTGAGCCGATTGGCGCGCCGGTGAAGGCGATCACCGCGGCGGCGGTGCAGCTGGCCCCGGCGCCGGGTCCGCTGTCGGCGGAGACCGTGGCGGCGAACGGGGCCCATGCCATCCAGCTGGTGCGCGAGTGCGTTGCCGCCACCGGAGCGCAGCTCGTGGTGCTGCCCGAGTCGGTGAGCACCGGGTTCACTCCCGGGGTCGGCGCCGATGAGCTGTGGGATCTGGTCAGCGAGCTGCCGGGGCCCGTGCTCGACCCCTACACCGCGGTCGCCTCCGAGCTGGGGGTGCACCTGGTGCTGGGCACCTACGAGCGCGGACCGCGTCGCGGCGAGGTGTACAACTCCGCGGTCGTACTCGGGCCCAACGGCATGCTGTTGGGCGTCTATCGCAAGACGCACCCCTTTGGCGGGGAGCGAGCCGATCGCGGCGGCTGGGTCACCGCCGGCGAGGACGTGCTGGTGGTCGAGACCGAGCTCGGCCGCATCGGTGTGATCATCTGCTTCGACGGCGACTATCCCGAGCTCTCCCGCATCACCACGATCCGTGGGGCGGAGATCATCTGCCGGCCCTCCGCCCTGCTGCGCTCGGCGGACCTGTGGGAGCTGACCAACCGGGCACGGGCCTACGACAACCACGTATTCCTCATCGGGACCAACGCCACCGGGGTGGACCCGGCGGGGGTCATCTACTTCGGCAACTCGATGATCGTGACGCCGACGGCCCACGTCGTCGCAAGAGCCGCATCGCACGAGTGCTGGATCTCGGCCCGGCTCGACCCCGACACGGCTCTGTCGTCGATGACTCCCGGGTCCTCGGTGCCGCAGCCCTTCGATCACCTCGCGGACCGCAACATGACCGTGATCCGCAAGCACGCCGACGTCTTGACGGCCGATGCCGCGACCCCCTTCCGCCACGCCTAGCCGTACTCAGCCGTCATGTTGGTGACAGACGGGAGACGCACGGGCGGGCTCCGAGCTCCCGGCCGGAGCGGTCGGGCGGATTGTTCGTGATGACCCCGACCGCGCCGGCCCGATTCGTCGGTGCGGCGATCCGCTGCAGCGGTTGGTCCCTCCTGTCGTGCGTCGCACCCAGACCGCCGTGTGGGCGCACCCAACGCGCAGAGATGTAAAGAATTGACGAAACGTGGACGAATCTTGTGTCAGCATCAGTTAACGCAACGTCTCGCCGTGGGCCGCTAGGGTGGCAACACGCTGAACCGGAGAAGTCCAGGCGGACGAATAAGCATAGGACGTCTGCGCGGACAGTCGCGACAACCTCCAACGCTTCGGACACGCGGCCCCAACCACGTCGGAGGCTCGTCGATGAGATCGCTCCCCGTCGCCCGCCCGTGGAGCCGCTCGTGACGGCCCCGGTGACCCTGCTGTCCGGCGGCACAGTGGTGACGATGGACCTACACCGCCGGGTGATCGAGGACGGCGCGGTGGCGTTCTCGCCGGCCTCCGGGCACCTGCTCGCCGTCGGGCCCGCAACGCAGCTGCGCGCGGACTACCCGACGGCGGAGCTCGTGGACTGCGTCGACCGGATCGTCCTGCCCGGCTTCGTGAACACCCACACCCACCTGTTCCAGACCTTGCTGAAGGGACTCGGCGACGACCGGGTGCTCGCGGACTGGTTCACGGCCATGACCGGCCCCTCCGCGGTGGAGCTCACCGAGGAGGACTGCTACGCCGCGGCGCTGCACGGCTGCGCCGAGGCGTTGACCACCGGGACCACGACGCTGGTCGACTTCATGTACGTGCACCCGCGGCCCGGCCTCGGCGACGCGGTGGCCGCGGCGATGGACGAGGTGGGCATCCGGGCCGTCATGGCCCGCGGCTACGTCACGGCCGGGACCGACGTGGGCGTGCCGACCGAGCTGGTGCAGACGCTGGACGTCGCGCTCGCCGACGCCCAGCGGCTGATCGACCGCTGGAACCGACCCGGCTCGCGCGTGCGGGTCGGCCTCGCGCCGTGCATGAGCTGGACGGTCGACGCGGCGACGCTCCGCGAGACCCGGGCGCTCGCCGATGCGACCGCGGCGCTGGTCACCATGCACCTCGCCGAGTCGCCGTTCGACGTCACCGAGTCGCAGCGCCGATTCGGGATGCGCGATGTTCCCTTCGCCGCCGCGACCGGGCTGCTGGGCCCCGACCTTCTCGCGGTGCACTGCGTGCAGTGCGACGAGCACGACATCGACCTGCTCGCCGCGCACGACGCGAAGGTCTCGCACAATCCGTGCAGCAATCTCTACCTGGGCTCGGGGATCGCCCCGATCCCGCGGATGCAGCGCCGCGGTATCACCGTCGGCCTGGCCTCCGACGGGCCGGCGTCGAGCTCGAACCACTCGATGCTGCAGGCGATGAAGTTCGCCGCGTTGATCCACAAGGGCGCGTTGCGCGATGCCGAGATCATGACGGCAGAGAAGGCCCTGGAAATGGCGACCATCGACGGGGCCGCGGCGCTGGGCATGCAGGACGTGATCGGCTCGCTCGAACCGGGAAAGCGGGCCGACGTCGTCGTGGCCGGGCTGTCGAGCCTGTGCCTCACCCCGCTGCATCAGCCGGTGTCGGCGCTGGTCTACAGCGCACGCGGGGACGAGGTGGACCGCGTGTACGTCGATGGCCGGCTGGTGGTGCGCGGCGGCGCACCGGTGCTGGTGAACCCCTCGGAGGTCAGGCGGCGCTCCGCGGCCGCGGCGAGCGCGCTGACCGACCGGGCGGGAACCGCCGCGCTGGCCAGGCGGGCCTGGCGCTCGATGATCGTCTCTTGACCGGGAACTATCCGCAGACCAGCACAGCGAACGCCTTCGGGCGAGACGCACATGGAGGTTCTGAGTGTGAAGCCGGCACCGTACGACTACTACGACCCGACGACCGTCCAGGAAGCGATCGGGCTGCTCAACGAGTTCGGCGACGAGGCGAAGCTGCTGGCCGGCGGCCAGAGTCTCGTACCCATGCTGAACTTCCGGCTGGCCAGACCGAGCCAGCTGGTCGACATCAACAACGTGACCGAGCTGGACTACGTCCGTCGCGACGACGGCGTACTCGTCATCGGTGCGCTGACCCGCCATCGCAGCCTCGAGCAGTCCGAACTCGCCGACGGCGCGTGGGCGCTGCTGCCCGAGGCGCTGCACAATGTCGGGCACGTGCACATCCGCAACCGCGGCACCGTCGGCGGGAGCCTCGCCCACGCCGATCCCGCCGCCGAGCTCCCCGCGGCGGTCAGCGCCCTCGGCGGGCGCATGGTGCTGCGCGGCAAGGACGGCGAGCGCGAGGTCACCGCGGACACGTTCTTCGAGGGCTTCTTCACCACGGCGCTCGCGCCCAACGAGATCCTGACCGAGATCCGGATCCCCGCGTGGCCGGCCAGAAGCGGATCAGCGTTCCTCGAGGTCAGCCGGCGGCACGGCGACTTCGCCCAGGTCGCCGTCGCCGCAGCGATCGCTCTCGGTGACGACGGGCGAGTGATCCAGGGTGGGCTCGCCGTCGCCGGCGTCGGCGGCGAGCCGGTCCGCGCGTCCGCCGTGATCGACGGGCTCGTCGGCGAGCAGCCGACCTCGCAGCTGATCGGGGAACTCACCGAGGAGTTCGTGGCCGAGCTCACGCCCCCGTCCGACCTCCACGGTTCGGCGGACTACCGCCGGCAGCTCGCCCGGCACCTCGTTCCCCGTGCCCTCGACGAGTCCGTACGCCGAGCCCTGGCCTGACTGGCCTGAGTCCCGACGGCGTGACCACATTCCATCCGGTCACACTGTAATCAGACGTGGAGGCACCATGAGCAGGAAAGTAGACGAAACAGCGGTCGTCGCTGGCGCGGACTCGACGACCGAAAGATCGATCACCGTGACGGTGAACGGCGAGCGTTTCGAGCGCACCGTTTCCGTCCGCAAGTCGCTGGTCGACTTCGTGCGGGAGGACCTCCGCCTCACCGGCTCGCACGTCGGTTGCGAGCACGGCGTGTGTGGGGCGTGCACCGTCCTGGTGGACGACGAGCCAGTTCGGGCATGCCTGATGCTCGCGGTCCAGGCCAACGGCAAGGTCCTGATGACCGTTGAGGGCATCGCCGGCGAGGACGACGAGCTGCACCCCGTCCAGCAGGCGTTCTGGGAGAACCACGGCCTGCAGTGCGGGTTCTGTACCCCGGGGATCCTGCTGACGACATACGACTTCCTGCAGGAGAAGAAGAACCCCACGAGCGGCGAGATCCGCGAAGCGCTATCGGGCAACGTCTGCCGGTGCACCGGCTACCAGAACATCGTGCGATCGGTCCAGGCGGCCGACCAGGAGTGGGAGCGCTGACATGGGTGTGAAGATGGTGGGCGCTCGCATCAAGAGGGTCGAGGACCCCCGCCTGCTGCGCGGCGAGGGAGCGTTCGTCGACGACATCGACCTCCCCGGGGTCCTGCACATGGCGGTCCTGCGCAGCCCGCATGCGCACGCCCGCGTGCTGTCGGTCGACGTCGGCCCTGCGCGCGAGCTCCGCGGTGTCGTCGATGCGTTCTCGGCAGCCGACCTGGGGCCGGACCCAGCCGCGATCCCCGTGCTGTTCCCGGTGGAAACGTCCCGCGACACGCCGCAGTACGCGCTCGCCCGCGACGCCGTCCGGTACGTCGGTGAGGGCGTCGCGGTCGTGGTCGCGGAGAGCCGGCACGTCGCCGAAGACGCGCTGGAGCTGATCGAGGTCGAGTACGAGGTGCTCGACGCCGTGGTCGACTCCGCCGCGGCGATCGAGCCCGGCGCGCCCGTGCTGCACGCAGCCGCGCCGGACAACGTGGGCGCTCGCCTCGTCTACTCGGTCGGCGATGTCGACTCGGCGTTCGAGAAGGCGGATCGGGTGGTCAAGGACCGCCTGGACATGCAGCGCTACACCGGAATCCCGCTCGAGACCCGTGGCGTGGCGGCAACCCGCGACGCCGTCACGGGTGAGCTGACGATCTGGGCGTCCAACCAGTGGCCGCACATCCTGCGCGGGATCGTGGCCGGCATCCTGGGCATGCCCGAGCGGTCGGTACGGGTGATCACTCCGGACGTGGGGGGCGGCTTCGGCACGAAGGCCGAGGTCTATCCCGAGGACGTCCTGGTCCCGTTGGCCGCGAGCAGGCTCGACCGGCCGGTGAAGTGGATCGAGGACCGGAACGAGCACTTCCTGACGCTCGTGCACTCCCGCGAGCAGACCCACGACCTGGAGTTCGCGTTCGACGCCGACCGGCGCATCACCGGCCTGCGCGCCACGCTGATCACCGACATCGGCGCCTACCAGCGCACCCTCGCTGTGATCAACTCCTCGTTGGCCGGCACCAGCATCGCCGGGGTCTACGACATCCCGAATGTGCACGTCGAGGTCATCTGCGCGGCGACCAACAAGAGCCCGGCATCGCCTTATCGCGGCGCCGGGGCTCCCGAGTCGGCGTTCGCCCGGGAACGCCTGATGGACATCGCCGCGCGGGAGTTGGACATCGACCGCGCCGAACTGCGCCGTCGCAACCTGATCAAGCCCGAGCAGATGCCCTACGACACGGGCATGGCCTCGGTCGAGGCGGCGGTGGTTCTCGACAGCGGCGACTTCCCTGCCGCGCTCGACGAGGCGCTGAAGATGGTCGACTACGACGGTTTCGCCGAGAAGCAGCGCACCGCGCGCGCGGACGGCCGGCTGATCGGGCTCGGAATCTGCGTCTACCACCAGCTGGCGGGCACCGGGCCGTTCGAGGGCGCCAGCGTCAGGGTCGATCCCTCGGGCCAGGTGACCGTGAACTCGGGTGCGGCGCCGCAGGGCCAGGGCACGGCGACCATGCTCGCCCAGATCGTCGCGGATGAACTCCAGGTCGACCACGAGTCGATCAAGGTCGTCTTCGGCGACACCGGCCGGATCGGCTTCGGCGTCGGCACGTTCGCCAGCCGCAACGCCGTGATGTCCGGGACTTCCGTGCTGATGGCGGCGACGAAGGTGCGCGAGAAGGCGATGGAACTCGCGGCGCACCTGCTGGAGGCCAACGTCAACGACCTGGAGCTCGAGGAGGGCCACGCCCAGGTCAAGGGCAGCCCGCAATCCAGGCTGAGTCTCACCGAGATCGCCGCGGCGGCCGCGCCGGGCGGCAGCCGCCCGCCGGGCATGGAGCCGGACCTGGAGTCGGTGCAGTACTTCGAAAACCACGCGGCGCCGTACTCCTTCGGTGTCCATATCGCCGAAGTCGAGGTCGACCGCAACACGGGGTTGGTCGAGATCTCTCGGTACGTCGTCGTCAACGACGCCGGCGTAATCATCAATCCGATGGTGGCCGAGGGGCAGATCGCGGGCGGTGTCGCGCAGGGTCTCGGCGGCGCGCTGATGGAGGAACTCGTCTACGACGCGCAGGGACAGCCGCAGTCGGCGTCCTTCATGGACTACATCCTTCCTGGAAGCCTCGACGTCCCGGAGATCGAGGTGGGGCACCTGCACAGCCCATCGCCGCTGAACCCGCTCGGGGTCAAGGGAATGGGCGAGGGCGGGGCCATCGGCGGCCACAGCGCCGTCGCCAACGCCGTGGCGGACGCGATCGAGCACCTCGGCGTGCGGGTCACGAAGACCCCACTCAAGCCATCCGTCGTCTGGGAGCTGATCCAATCGGCCGGCCAGCAGGGACCGTGAGCGTGACGCCGCGCCCGACACCGCTGTTTCATCGACCTGCAGCAGGAGTGGTGGCGGCGCAGCTTCCGCAGCTCATGGCCGGTTCGGGACACGTGATGTTGTGATGTGGATGGCCTCTTCGGCGGCCTCGGTGGGGGGCGCGGCCACCATCTCGAGGACCGGGCACGGTCCCGTGGGCGGCGCTGTCGCTGACAGCGTCGCCCACGGCCGCCGGGCAGGACCAGGGTGCCGGCCACCCCGCCGCGGTCGGTCAGGGTTGCGCGCTGCGGGATGACGGTGGGAGCTCGGTCCAGCGCGAAGCAGTGCCCGCGCACCTCCTTGACGATGAGGGCGAGCTCCGCCCCGTACGCGTTCTGGAACGCGGCGACGGCGTCGAGGGCGTGGCGACGGTGCTCGTCCGAGCGGATGTCGACGTGGATCCCGTCCGCCCACGGAGAGACGTAGTCCAACCCGACAGATCCCGCTGCGGGAACGCGCGCTGCTCGGCCTTCCGGATCTCGGTCAGCCTGGTCATCGGGGCCGAGAAGCCCGGCCGAGGAGCCGGCCCGCCGCAGGCTGGAAGCTCCGGTCGACAGACCTCCGGGTGCCGGGCCGCGCCGGGCGTGGCCGAGGTTCTCCTTCACGGCGGCTCAGGGATCGTGGTCAGCGGCCGGCGGCCTGGTCTGGGGTGGGGAAGGCCCCGCCGGATCCAACGAGGCTCTGACGCACGTCCGTCGTGGCGACCAGGCGGCCCTCGTGAAAGACGCGGGTCGGCGCCTGCTGCAGACGCAGCACCTTGGACTGCGGCCGGTGCGCCCTGGCGGATCGCTTCGGGATAGGAGGCGGAGCCGTCTCGGCAGACGATCTCGACGCCGGAGTGCTCGCGCAGCCACTGGGCCAGGATGGCGGCCTTGCGGTCGGGCAGCACGTCGACCCGGCGGTGGGTGACGGCGTCGATCACGACCGTGGCGTAGCGGTGTCTGCGCCGCAGTGCGACGTCGTCCACAGCGAGCACTCGTGGAGTCGGCGCCGGTGGGATCGGCAGCGCCATGAGTACCCGCAACATCGTCGAGCGGGAGGTGGCGATCCCCGGTCCGGCCAGCGCGGCAGCACCGGCTCGACCGGCAAGGGTGATCGCCAACTGGGTGAGCGTTGCGGTCAGCCGTTGCGTGCGTCGGGCATACCGTGCGGCCAGCGCGGGCACCTGCTCGCGGAAGCTCAGCTGCGGGCAGTCCGCGTTGTCGCACGCCAGGCGTCGGACCCGCAGTTCGATGACGACGCTGCGGCCGGCCACGGGGAGATCAGCCAGGCAACGCACATGCCAGGCGTGTTCGTCGTGAGGCGTGGCCACAGCGTGGGCAGACCCCGTCAGGGACGGTGGTCCGGGCGCGCAGCCGCACAACGGCGCCGGTGTCATCGACTTCGTCGATGACTACCGCAGACAGCTCGGGGAACAGAACAGCGGCAAGATCACGAACGCACGGGCAGTGACGATCACAGACCTACACCATCACCCGAACGGGACACGCCGGGCCGACCACCTCTTCTGAGCCAGAGCCGAAGATCAGACAGTCCCGACCATGTCCGTTTCGTCCCCTTGCTGACGCCGGATACGGGCTGTTGTCCGAGGTTGAACCCGCCACTTCGTCAGCCCAATCGGGGGGTCGCCGCCTGCATGTGTTGAAGAGTTGCTAAGATTCGCAATCATTGGTTCACGCGGCCGGTGGCCGGGCTGTTCCATGGTTCTTCAAGTACGCGTGAAGCCTTGCCAGCGAGGAGTCGGTACGTGACGGCATTCCTGACGGTGTCGACCAGTCGCCGGGACGAGTGCTGCGGCGGGCCATGCGGTGACCGAAGGGGGCAGTGGACGTGAGCAGACCCCTGTATCAGCTGAAGGCGGAGTTCTTCAAGACGCTGGCGCATCCGGCCCGGATTCGGGTGCTGGAGCTGCTGGTCGAACGTGAGCATGCGGTGGCGGAACTGCTGCCGGAGGTGGGAATCGAGCCGGCGAACCTGTCGCAGCAGTTGGCGGTGCTGCGCCGGGCCGGGCTGGTGGTGACCCGCAAGGAGGGCTCGACGGTGTACTACTCGCTGACCAGCCCCGAGGTCGCGGAGTTGCTGGCGGTAGCGCGGAAGATCTTGACGTCGGTGTTGACCGGTCAGGTCGAGTTGCTGGAGGACCTGCAGGGTCCCGGCGACCGGGTCGCCACGTCGCCGGCACGGCGACGCTGAGCTGCGGCCGTCCCGCCCGCCCTTCTCCCAGGCGGGATGGCCGCTTCCCTGTGATCGAAGGCGGTTCGTAGGTGGTGCTGGGTCTGTGGCGCAAGATTCGCGGCGTCGGGCCGGTGGCCGAGCCGCCGCCGCCCCGGCCCGACGGTGACCGGCCGGCGGTGGCGGCGGAGCTGGGCGGTTCGGTGCAGCTCCGCCACGTCGACGCCGGTTCGTGCAACGGGTGCGAGGTGGAGCTCGGGTCGGCGTTCGGGCCGGTGTATGACGCCGAGCGGTACGGGGCCCGGTTGGTCGCCTCGCCCCGGCACGCCGATGCGTTGCTGGTGACGGGCCCGGTGACGCGGAACATGCAAGAGCCGCTGCGGCGCACCTACGACGCGGTCCCCGCGCCGAAGCTGGTCGTCGCGGTCGGGGACTGTGCCCGCAACTGCGGGGTGTTCGCCGGCGCGTACGGGGTGGCGGGCGCGGTGCGGGATGTGGTCCCGGTGGATCTGGAGGTGGCGGGCTGTCCGCCGCGGCCCGAGGCGATCGTCGAGGCGCTGCGCACCGTGACCGGTCGATGAGCCTGGTACAGGCGGGCCTCACCCTCGTGGTGGCCGTGGGCGCGCTCAGTGTGGTCGCGGCGCTGCTGGTTCCGCGGGCGGCGCGCCCGGCAGCGGTAGGCGGGGGGATCGCGCTGTGCGGTGTGGCGGGCGTAGTGGCCGGGACGGCGGCACTGGCCGGGCAGGGGTGGTCGGTCGCGCTGCCGGGGCTGCTGCCGCTGGCGGGTGTGGTGCTCACGGTGGACGCGCTGGGCGGGGTGTTCCTGGCCGTCGTCGGTGCTGTCGCGGTGGCGGTGGGGATCTACGGGGTCGGGTATGCGCGCCACGGCCTGGACGGCCGCGGGGTGCAGGCGGTGCTGCCACTGTTCGTGGTGGCGATGCTGCTGGTGCCGGCGGCGGGCAGCGTGGGCACCTTCTTGGTGTGCTGGGAGCTGATGGCGGTGGCGTCGCTGCTGCTGGTGCTCGCCGAGCACCGCCGGCGCGACGAGGTGGCCTCGGCGGCCCGCTGGTATGCGGTGATGACGCACCTGGGGTTCGTGGCGATCCTGATCGGGCTGGTGGTGCTGGCCGCCCGCGCCGGGAACGACTCGTTCCCGGCGTTGCGCGCGGTCGCCGGGCAGCTCTCGCCGGGCACGGCGGGGCTGGTGTTCGTGCTGACCCTGACGGGGTTCGCCTCCAAGGCCGGGATCGTGCCGCTGCACGCCTGGCTGCCGCGGGCCCACCCGGAGGCCCCCAGCCACGTGTCGGCGCTGATGTCGGCGGCGATGGTCACCATGGGCGTGTACGGGATCGTGCGGGTCGGGTTCGACCTGTTGGGCGGAGGGCCCCGCTGGTGGTGGCTGCTGGTGCTGGTGCTGGGCGCGGCCTCGGCGGTCTACGGGATCCTGCAGGCTGCGATCGGTACGGATCTCAAGCGGCTGCTGGGCTACTCGACCACCGAGAACATGGGGCTGGTCCTGATCGGGGTCGGCACCGGCGGGCTCTTCGCCGCGGCCGGGAACATGGTCCTGGCCGGTTTGGCGCTGACCGCCGCGCTGCTGCACGTGATCAACCACGCGGCGTTCAAGACGCTGCTGTTCCTGGCGGCGGGCTCGGTGCTGCACGCCACCGGCAGCCGGGACCTCGACGCCCTGGGCGGGCTGCGCACCGGGATGCCGGCCACGACCGCGGCGTTCGGGCTCGGCGCGCTCGCCGGGTCGGCGCTGCCTCCGGGCACCGCGTTCGTCAGTGAGTGGCTGCTGCTGCAGGCTCTCGTCCATGGCCTGTCCGCGGGCGGGGTGTCCACGGCAATCGTGATGCCGCTCGCGGTGGCCACGGTGGCGCTGACCGCCGGGCTGGCGGTGGCGACGTTCGTCAAGGCCTTCGGGATCGGGTTCCTGGCCCGGCCCCGCTCCGCGGCGGCCGCGGCGGCCCGGGAGAGCCCGCCCAGCATGCTGGCCGGGATGGCCGTGGCCGGTGCGGGCTGCGTGGTGTTGGCGCTGCTCCCGGCGCTGGTGCTGCCGGCGGTGGGCCGGGTGGGAGGGCTGCTGCTCGGCGCGGCCGATCCGGTGGCGGCGGGGATGCTGACGGTGCGGCTGCAGGGCTTCACCGGGGCGCTGTCACCGTTGCTGGTGGCCGCGGCGGTGCTGGTCGGCACGGTGACGGTGGCCGGGGTGCTGCGGCTGGTCGCGGCCCGGCGCCGGGCCCGGGTGGCGACGCGGCTGTGGGACTGCGGGGCGGGGCCGCAGTCGGCGCGCATGGAGTACACCGCCACCTCCTTCGCCGAGCCGCTGCAGCGGGTCTTCGACAACGTGGTGCGCCCCGAGCAGGACGTCGATGTCACCCACCACCGGGAGTCGCGCTACCTGGTCGAGGCGGTCAATTACCGGCTGCGGGTACCCGACCGGGTCGAGTACCGGTTCTACCGCCCGGTCCTGGGCGCGGTCCGGAGGTGGGGGCGGGTCGGGCCGCGGCTGGCGACCGGCAGCGTGCACCGCTACCTGGGCTATGGCTTCTACAGCCTGTGCGGGGTGCTGGTCCTGCTGGTGGTGACCCGGTGAGCCTCGCGGGTGTCATCAGCGCGCTGGTGCAGATGGCGGTGGTGGTGGCCGGGGCGCCGCTGCTGGTCGGGGTGATGCGGCAGGTCCGGGCCCGGTTGGAGGGCCGGGCCGGCGCGGGGGTGCTGCAGCCCTGGCGGGACCTGCGCAAGCTGGCGCGCAAGCAGCCCCTGACCCCCCGGGGCACCAGCGAGGTGTTCCGGGTGGCGCCGCTGCTGATGGTGTCCACGACGCTGGCGGTGGTGGCCGTCGCACCGTTCGTGACGACCGCCTCGGTGCCGAGCCCGGGCGCGGACCTGTTCGTGGTGGTGGCGCTGCTGACGTTGGGCGCGGTGGCGCTGGCACTGGCCGGGCTGGACACCGGCACCGCGTTCGGTGGGATGGGCGCCAGCCGGGAGGTCACGGTCCTGGCCCTGGTCGAGCCCACCCTGCTGGTGGCGATCTTCGCGCTGTCGGTCCCCGTCGGGTCCACCAACCTGGCCGACATCGTCATCGCGACCCTGCACGACCCGGGCCGGGTGATCACCCCCGCCAGCCTGCTGGCCGCGGTGGCGCTCGGGCTGGCGGTGGTCGCCGAGACCGGCCGGCTCCCGGTGGACAACCCGTCCACCCACCTGGAGCTGACGATGGTGCACGAGGCCATGGTGCTCGAGTACGCCGGCCCGGACCTGGCGCTGGTGGAGCTGGCCTCGGCGATGCGGCTGTCGGTGTTCCTCGGGCTGTGGGCCACTCTGTTCGTCCCGTGGGGCGTCGCCTCCGATGCGAGCGGGCCGGCGTTGCTGCTCGGGGTGGTCGTCTTCGCGGTCAAGGTCACGGTGCTGGGCGCCGGCCTGTCCGCGGGTGAGGTGTTCCTGGCCAAGCTGCGCCTGTTCCGGGTGCCGGAGCTGCTGGCCGGGTCGTTCCTGCTGGCGCTGCTGGCCGTGGCCGCGTCGTTCTTCCTCGCCTGAACCTGTCGCAGAAGGAGTGTCCGTGAGACCGCTCGCGCTTCGGAGACCGCGGTGAGCCAGGCCGTACTCGTCCAGCTGCTGAACCTGGCCGCCGGCGCGGTGCTGCTCACCGCCGTGCTGGTGTTGTGGCGCCGCGAGCTGGCCGTGGTGATCCGGGTGTTCGCGGTCCAGGGCATCGCGCTGGCCGGGCTGGTCGCGGTGCTGGCCGTGCAGGAGGGCTCGGTCGAGCTCGGGGCGGTGGCGGTCGGGGTGCTGGTGCTGCGCGCGGGCGTGTTGCCGTACTTGCTGCGTCGGACGCTGGCCGCCGCCGGGCCCGAGCGCCGGGAGACCCGGCCGCTGCTCAACGTGGCCGCGTCGCTACTGGCCGCCGCCGGGCTGACCCTGCTGGCGCTCGCGGTGTCGCAGCCCCTGGTCGCCCTGGCGCCCTCGCCGGCCACCGCGGCGATCCCGCTCGGGATGGCGGTGGTGCTGATCGGGTTCTTCGTGCTGGTCACCCGCCGCCGCGCGCTGTCGCAACTGATCGGCTTCCTGCTGATGGACAACGGGATCACCGCGGTCGGGTTCCTCACCACCGCCGGGGTCGGGCTGGTCGTCGAGCTCGGGGTGTCCCTGGACGTGTTGCTGGCGGTGCTGGTGCTGCAGGTGCTCACCGGGCGGATGCAGGCGACGTTCGGCGACACGGACCTCGACGAACTGCGGGAGTTGCACGACTGATGCCCCCCACCCCGACGCCCCCCACCCAGATGTCGACCGGGTTGCTGGCCACCGTCTTGCTCCTGGCCCCGGTGCTGCTGCCGGCGCTGACCGCGGTGGCCTACCTGGCGGCGGGCTGGCGCCGGTCGACGGCATGGCTCAGCGCGGCGAGCGCGGCCGCCGTGCTGGCCGCGGTGGTGGCGCTCGCGGTCGAGGTGACCGCCGCCGGGGCCCGCACCGCGGTGGGCGGGCTGCTGCGTGCGGACGCGCTGAGCGCGTTCATGCTGTTGGTTGTCGCCGCGGTCGCGCTGGTGGCCTGTGTGGCCACCCCGGCGCACCTGCACGGCGAGATCCGCGCCGGCAGGGTCAGTGTGCGCACCGCGACCCGGCACAGCGTGCAGGTCCAGGTGTTCCTGGCAACGATGGCGCTGGCGGTGCTGGCCGCCAACCTGGGTCTGTTGTGGGTCGCGGTGGAGGCCACCACGATCGTCACCGCGTTCCTGGTCGGGCAGCGCCGCACCCGCGCGGCGGTGGAGGCGGCGTGGAAGTACGTGGTGATCTGCTCGACCGGGATCGCGCTGGCGCTGCTGGGGACGTTGCTGCTGAACTACGCCGCCCTGCACGCCGGCGCCGGGGCCGGCCTGGACTGGGTCGCGCTGGCCGCCGGCGCCGCCCGCCTGGATCCCGGCGTCACCCAGATCGCGGTGGTGCTGCTGATACTCGGGTTCGGCACCAAGGCCGGGTTGGCACCGCTGCACGCGTGGTTGCCCGACGCGCACAGCCAGGCCCCCGCCCCGGTGTCGGCGCTGATGTCGGGGGTGCTGCTCTCGGTCGCGTTCTACGCGATCCTGCGGGTCAAGGTGATCGCCGACGCGGCGCTGGGCGGCGGGTTCAGCCGCGCCCTGCTGGCCGTGGTCGCGCTCGCCTCCCTGCTGGTGGCCGCGACCGTGCTGCTGGCGCAGCGCGACTACAAGCGGATGCTGGCCTACTCCAGCATCGAGCACATGGGGCTGCTCGCCCTGGGCGCCGCCGCAGGCGGCCCGCTGGCGATGGCCGCGGTGCTGCTGCACATGCTGGGCCACGGCCTGGCCAAGAGCACCCTGTTCCTGGGCGCCGGGCACATCCTGCAGACCACCGGCACCAGCCGGATCAGCGAGGTCCGTGGGTTGGCCGCCCGCGCCCCGATGGCCGCCGGGTGTTTCGCCGCCGGGGTGCTGGCGCTGATCGGGTTTCCCCCGTTCAGCGTGTTCGCCAGCGAGTTCGGGATCGCCCGGGCGGGGTTCGCCACCGGGCTGGGCTGGATCACCGCCGCCGCATTCGCGCTCGTCCTCGTCATCGCCGCCGCGCTGGTTGGCCACACCGGCCGGATGCTGCTGGGGCGGCCCCCGGACGGCCCCGGCGCCGCCGCTGCACCGCGCCCGCTGCCGGGCACCGCGGCGGTCACGCTGGTGGGCGCGCTGGGCGTGTGCGCGGCCGTCGGCATCAGTGCGGGACCGCTGTCCACCCTGCTGCACCTGGCCGCCGACGTCCTGACGGGAACACCATGACGCTCCTTGAGCCGCACCGCGTGGGGGAACCGGTCGGCCACTGCCGCACCGCGGTGACCGTCGCCCCCGACGAGCTGCCCGCCCACGCCGACGCGCTGCTGGGCGCCGGTTTCCGGGTCGCTTCGATCGCCGGGCACGACGACGGCGAGGCGCTGCGGGCGGTGTATCTGTTCACCGCGGCCGCCCCGGACCGCCGCGTCGAACTGCACGTCCCGCTCGACCCCGTGCGGCCCCGGGTGCCCAGCCTGGCCGGGATCTCGTTCCCGGCCGGCCGGTTCGAACGCGAGATGCGCGACCTGTTCGGCATCGTCCCCGACGGCCACCCGTTGCCCCGCCGCCTGGTGCGGCATTTCCACTGGCCCAAGGGTTGGTACCCGATGCTCGACGACGCCGGGGACCCGCCGGCCTTCGGCGACACGGACGGGCCCTACCCGTTCCGCAGCGTCGAAGGCCCCGGGGTCTATGAGATCCCGGTCGGCCCGGTGCACGCCGGGATGATCGAGCCTGGACATTTCCGGTTCTCCGTGGTCGGCGAGACCATCCTCAACCTCAAGGCCCGACTGTGGTTCGTTCACCGCGGAATCGAAAAGCTGTTCCAGGGCCGGCCCGCCGCCGGCGGCCTGGAGCTGGCCGAACGGGTCAGCGGCGACACCTCCGTCGGGCACGCCCTGGCATTCTGCCAGGCCGTCGAAGACGCCCAGGGGTTGATCGTCGGCGAGGACGCCCAGCGGGTCCGGGCGGTCCTGCTGGAGCTCGAACGGCTCTACAACCACGTCAGCGACCTCGGGGCGCTGTGCAACGACGTCGGCCACGGCACCCTCAACGCCCACGCCCAGCGCATCCGCGAACAGTTGCTGCGCCTCAACGACCACGTCACGGGCCATCGGCTGCTGCGCGGGGCGATCCATCCCGGCGGCGCCACCATCCACCAGCTACCCGATCCCACGCGGCTGCGCGCGATCGCCGCGGACGTGGCCGAGGTGGTGGCACTGGCCCTGGGCCACAGCGTGGTGCGCGACCGGTTCACCGGCACCGCCGTGCTGACCCGCCAACAGGCCCTCGACCTGGGCGTCCTGGGCTACGTCGCCCGCGCCAGCGGACTGATCATCGACGCGCGCCACGACCATCCGGTGCTGGTCTCGCAGGCCGCCCGCACCCACGCCCACACCGCCGGTGACGTACTCGCCCGGTTCGTCGTACGCGCCGAGGAGATCACCGCCTCCGTCGAGATCATCACCGCGCTGGTGGAACGCCTGGACGGGCGGCTGGGCGCGACCGAGGCGCCGGCCGCGTGCAGCACGCCCGCCGCCCACCGCTCGGGGGTGGGCGTCGTGGAGGGCTGGCGGGGCACCATCGTGCACCGGGTGGAGCTCGCCCCCGACGGTCTGCTGAGCCGGGTGAAGATCGTCGACCCGAGCTTCTTCAACTGGCCGGCCCTGCCGGTCGCGTTGGCCGACACGATCGTCCCGGACTTTCCGCTGGTCAACAAGAGCTTCAACCTCTCCTACGCCGGCAACGACCTGTAGGGCCGGGGCCGGGTTGACCCGGGCCCCACCCAGCCGATCGCACCACCTCTCACCAAGTGCGGTCGCCGCCCGTCAACGACGGCCACCCGGGCAGGCAGGTCCGGGCCCGTGCAGGATGGCTGGGGCCGCGGCGAGCTGACCCCGCGCCGCCGAGCGGCGACACCCCACATCCCCCTCCGGGGGTGACGTGTGCCAACTTCTGCGGTCAAACACTTGCAATATTCCTTAAGTGCAAAGAACATGAACGCCTCCGAGCGAGTTGCCGGGGCGCCGGGGACGCTGAGGGGACGCTGAGGGGATGTGGTGGCGGTGGACGTGTTCGAGACGGTCCTGCGCGAATCGATCGACCGCGCCCAACACGCCCTGCAACTCGCTCAGCAGGATGAGCAATCGCTCGAGGAGCACCAGCACGCAGCGCGACTGCTGGACCTGCTCGACCGCGCCCGGGCCTACGACATCGACACCACCGGCTGGGTGGAGCCGTCGGTGCTGGCCTCGGTGCCGATCTCGACGGGTGAGGGTGCGTGACCCCGGTGTCCTCCCCGTCCCCGTCCTCTCCTCGGTCCTCGTCGACGCCGTTGGCGGAGGCGACCTCGGAGCTGCTTGCGACCTCGGAGCCGTTTCGTGCCCTCGGTCATCCGGTGCGGGTCCGTGGCCTGGAGTTGCTGGCCGGCGAGCCGGGATCGGTGCGCGACCCGGGCCGCCCGAGGTGTGCTGAGCCATCGCGCGGCTGGCCAGGGCGAACGGCCGGCCGAGTTGCAGCTGCAGCGGGCCTCATGAGCGCCGGCGAGGCTGGCCCCGCCGAACCTCCGGCGGCCCCGGCCAGCTCGGCGCACCTGCGGGCTGGCGGGGGGCTTGTCCCCGGCCGACCGGCGCAGACGGGGGCGGACCGAGCCACGCAGCGCCCGAGCATGAGATGGGCGGCGTGAGCGCCGGCGAGGCCTGGGACCTGCCGGTCGGGCCGTTCATCCCTGGCGCGATGCCCCCGCTGCCGGCGGCCTCGTGGACGATTGCGGTGGTCAACGACGCCGCCGCCCCGCGCGAGCCCCGCGCCGCGACCGGGCCGGGGTTGCACGAGGACGCTGCGGTGATCGCGGACCTGTCCGGTGTTCGCGCCGTCCCGCTGTCGATGGTCAGCCGCGACGCCGCGCATCTGGCCACGACGCTGCACCGTCTTCCGCTCGACATCGGGGCGATCTTTCTGACCTGCACCGACCTCGCCCGGGCGCGCGAGACGCAGCAGCTGCTCACCGAGCTCGGCGGGCGGCCGCTGGTGATCGACGACGACGCCAGGGCCATCACGTTGACCGCCGCCCTGCTGACGTATCTGACGCGCTTGCACCGGCCGTTGCCCACGAGCCGGGTCATGATCGCCGGGGCGGCGTCGCTTCCACTGATGTGCCCGATGCTGCTGAGCGCCGGGATCTTCGACATCACCCTGTGGAACCCCCAGGACGCCAGGTGCGCTGCGCTCGCCCGGGTCGCCCGCGACGCCGACGCGGTGATCAACCTGCTGGGCCCGGACCCGGAGCTGGCACGGGTGGCTCTGGACCGTCCCTGCGGCTCGGTGATCGGTCTCGACGGCGACACCGACCACCTGCTCGCCCTGCCGGGGCTGTTCCGGGCCATCGCCGGCTCCCCGGGGCCGCTCGTGGACATCGAGGCCTACGCCGCCTGCGCGCGGGGGCTGATGGCCGCCGCTCCGCCGCACCGGTTGCTGCCGAGCCTGCGCAGCCCCGATCTCACCTACGAGGTCGCCGCCGCGGCATCGCAGGTGTTCAACCCGGTTCCCCCGCCGTTCGGGCGCTCGTGGCGGTTGTTTCCGTCCCGGCGACAACGCGACCGCCCGGAGCAGCGATGACACCGCAGGTAGCCGGCGGGCCGGGGACGGGCACCGAGACCGGGGCCCAGGTTCACAGCACTCCACCGGTAGCGCAGAGCAATTCCGCAAGGAGAGGACACATGACCGCATCGACCCCCACCATCCCGGGTCTCGACAGCGCCCCCACCACCCACCAGCGGCTGCTGGCGTGGGTGCGCGAGACGGCCCAGCTGACCACTCCCGACCGGGTGGTGTGGTGCGATGGCTCACCCGAGGAATGGGCCCGCCTGACCGACCAGCTCGTCGCGGCGGGCACCTTCGTGCGCCTGGAGAAGAAGCCCAACTCGTTCTGGTGCGCGTCTGACCCCGCGGATGTGGCTCGGGTCGAGGACCGCACCTTCATCTGCTCGCAGGATCCCGAGGACGCGGGCCCGACCAACAACTGGATGGACCCGCAGGTCATGAAGTCGACCATGACCGAGCTCTATCGGGGCTGCATGCGGGGCCGGACCATGTATGTCATCCCGTTCTGCATGGGGCCCCTGACCGCGGAGAACCCGAAGCTGGGCGTGGAGATCACCGACTCCGAGTACGTCGTGGCGTCGATGCACATCATGACCCGCGCGGGGGCGGGCGCGCTGGCCCGCCTCGGTGACGACGGCGCGTTCGTGCCGGCCCTGCATTCGGTCGGGGCCCCGCTGCAGCCCGGGCAGGACGACGTGACGTGGCCGTGCAACGACACCAAGTACATCAGCCACTTCCCCGAGACCCGCGAGATCTGGAGCTACGGCTCGGGCTACGGCGGCAACGCGCTGCTGGGCAAGAAGTGCTACTCGCTGCGCATCGCCTCGGTGATGGCCCGCGACGAGGGCTGGCTCGCCGAGCACATGCTGATCCTCAAGCTCACCTCCCCGGCCGGGAAGGTCCACTACATCACCGGGGCGTTCCCCAGCTCCTGCGGCAAGACCAACCTGGCGATGCTGCAGCCCACCATCCCGGGCTGGAAGGTCGAGACCCTGGGCGACGACATCGCCTGGATGCGGTTCGGCGACGACGGCCGGCTGTATGCGGTGAACCCGGAATTCGGCTTCTTCGGGGTCGCCCCAGGCACCGGGTGGAAGACCAACCCGAACGCCATGCGCACCCTCCACCAGGGCAACTCGATCTTCACCAACGTGGCGCTCACCGACGATGGGGACGTGTGGTGGGAGGGCTACTCCGAGGCCCCGCCCGAGCACCTGACCACCTGGCGCCAGCAGGACTGGACCCTCGCCAGCGATGATCTGACCTCCCACCCCAACTCCCGCTACTGCACCCCGATCTCCCAGTGCCCGATCACCGCCCCGGAGTGGGACAACCCCGAAGGTGTGCCGATCTCGGCGATCTTCTTCGGGGGCCGGCGCGCCAGCACCGTCCCGCTGGTCACCGAGTCCCGCAGCTGGCAGCACGGCACCTTCCTCGGCGCCACCCTGTCCTCGGAGACCACCGCCGCCGCCACCGGCAAGGTCGGTGTGGTCCGCCGCGACCCGATGGCCATGCTGCCCTTCCTCGGCTACCACGCCGGGGACTACCTGCAGCACTGGATCGACACCGGCAAGCGCGCCGATACCGCGCAGCTGCCCAAGATCTTCTACGTGAACTGGTTCCGCCGCGGCGAGGACGGCCGGTTCCTGTGGCCGGGGTTCGGCGAGAACTCCCGGGTCCTGAAGTGGGCGATCGACCGGATCGAGGGCACCGCCGCCGCCGTGGACACCCCGATCGGATACGTGCCGACCCCCGACGCGCTCGACCTTGAGGGCCTGGAGCTTCCCGCCGGGGACCTGCAGGCCGCGCTGGCCGTCGAGCCCCGGGAATGGAAGGCCGAGCTGCCGTTGATCGAGGAGTGGTTCGCCAAGATCGGCGACAAGGTGCCCAGCGCGCTGCGCGACGAGCTCGAGGACCTCCGGCTGCGGCTGGGCTGAGTCCCCTCGAGGGAGGGAATCCGGCCGGTCGCCGGCGTGGTGCGGTCGCCGGTCGGATCCCCTCCCGGGCTGCCCCTCGCCTCTGGCACGCCCCTCCGCCACCTCGGAGCCATCACATGGTCACGCCATCGCCTCCATCGGGCGCCGACAGCACCGGGCCGGCGGGCGAGCGCGCCCTGCTCATCGACGACCGGCTGGACATGCTCGTCACCGGTGAGCCCGTCGCCGAAATCGACGACACGCTCGGCTGTCTGGGCCGGCAACTCCGCGACGCCCGCTCCCGTCACGAGACCGAGGCGGCGACACGGTTGCGGCGCTGGATCGACGGGCGCCTCGACGAACGCAACAGCTTCCGACCCGAGCCACCCACCCCGCCACCGGCGGCCCGTGACCCGCGAACACCCGCGAACGCAGGGCCCGCCACGGCGTGAGGTGGTTCCCGTTGCGAGGGACGCTCGGGCCGGGCCGGCTCGAGTCAGCCGAGCTGTACCGCGCCGAGCCGCGCCGAGGTGCGGATCATCGTGTACGTCTCGACGCGGAGGAACTTGGCCCCGGCCTGATCGGCGGCCCGATCTCGAAGCTGGTCGAGGACGGCCCGGGCGGCCTCGGCGGCAGCGTCATCTCTCCAGGCGGTGACGACGAGGCCGGCCCCCGAGGAGCGGTCGATCAGCAGCTGCGCGCTGCACAGGCCGCTGTGCGAGGTGAGCCCGGGCAGCACCTCGTCGTTGACGAACCCGATCGCGTCGGCGATCCTGGCCAGCTCGATCTGTACGCGCGCGACGCGCACCGGGGCCCCAGGATGTGTCGCCGCCGGCTGCACCGCGGCCGCGACCTCGTAGGTCTCGGTGGCGAGATCACCACCGGCAACGGCGGCGGCGCCCTCCCGGACCTTGGTCAGCGCGGCCTCGGAGGAGTGCAGGGGCTCATCCCAGTACGACGCGGCCACGATCAGCCCGGCGTCCCGGTCGACGAAGGTGGCCAGACCGCTGTTGCCGGCCGCGGCCTCGACGACGGCCCGATCCGACCCTTCGATGTAGTCGATCGCGGCGTCGGTCCTGCCCTTCTCACCGTAGATCGTATTGATTCGGACATACATACGAACCCCTCCTCCTTCGAATCCTGTCCACCGTCCCAGCTCTGAGCCGCAGTCACCGGCACCGCCACGCGGCGGCGGAGCGAACCGTCGGTCGGAGCCCGTGGCAACGTCCTCACGGAAGCCTAGGCGTAAAAGACGCACTTTCGAACTTGCAATATTTTGCAAGTCGCGATATATTCTAGATGTCGTGCTGGTGAGCGTCGAGGGAGGCAACTTGATCGCGGAGCTGCACAGTCAGGTCAAGTCGGTCCTGCAGAAGCTGACGACGGCCCGAGCCGCGGGGCTTCCCTACGAGGCATACCTGCATCGGGTGCGCCTGGAGGACCTGATGGACGCGGCTGGCAGCTGCGGTGTCGATGTGGATACGTGGGTGGATCGATCGCAGCTGCCGCCGCTGACCCTGGTCGAGGGGTGAGCTCGACCGCGGCGCTGCGGCGGCCACTGGCGGTCGTCGGCGATGGCAGCGGGTTGCCGGGGCCGTCGCGGAGACGAACACGGCCCCATCTGGCCTGCTCGGCGCGGCCGCGTCGCTGCGCGACAGCGCCGACATCGATGCCGCCGCCGTTCTCGTGGCCGTCGACAGCCCTGCCGGGCTGATCGCCGAGCTGGTGGCCCTGGCGCGAGACTTCGCCGCGATCCACCTCATGCGCACCGAGCCGGCGCGAACCAAAGAGGCACAGCTTGCACTGCGGGGCACCGCCCCGGTCATCACCGACCGGCAGACCACCGCGATCGCGATGACGGCAGCGCTGCTGACCACCCTCGCCCGCGCGGGCCTGTCACCCCACGCCGCCCAGGCCGTGATCATCGGTGCGGCGCGCCACCATCGTGCTGGACGTCCTGGGTTCCCCCACGTATCACCGCGAGGCCGCCACCATCGTCCTCCCGCCCCCGATCATCACCCTCGAGGACCCGGCCCACCCCGCTGGCGTTGCCGGATCTGCTTGCCACCCTCACCGCAGCGCCAGGACCGCGAGGAGACGTCCTTGTCGGAACCCGACAAGATTCCCGATCACGGCTTCGCGGTGTTCTGCGGCCTGGACGTGGTCAGGTCCACCCATCACGCTGCGCCCTGGACCCGTCCGGGAAGCGGCGCTGTGCTTGTCGGCTTTCGCCAGTCTCGCCGACCCGACCAGCCGCGCCTACTACGACCGCAAACGCGTCCAGGGCAAGCGGCACAACGCCGCGCTCATCTGCCTGGCCCGCGCCGCGTCGACGTCATCGTCGACGTCATCTACGCCATGCTCCGCGACCGCACGCCCGACCTCCGACCGAGCATCCCCACGCCGTTTCCGGCGGCCGCAGCCGCTCGACAACCCCGTACAGACCCCGCAGCGGCTCCTGCGCGAGAACTCATGGACGCGCGCGAAGCGCAGCGTGCCCGGGATATGGACGCGCGCGACGCGCAGCGTGCCCGGGATGCGGAGAGTAGGCTGGGCGGAACCAGGTGATGGGGTTCGCCTTGAACCGCCCACTGGGCTGATAGCTGCTACCGACAAATCTGATCTGTGGGTAGAGGTGGCGATGCCGGCCGCCTCCGGTGGCGCGCCCCTCGCGGCTCGTGCGAGGCGGATTGGTGACCGGCGATGTCGCTCACGCCGAAGGAACGGCGCATGTTCCGCGCCATCGAACAGGCTCTCCTCGTCGAGGACCCGGAGCTGGCCCGCCTGCTGCGTGAGCCCCCGGCTCCCGCCACCCGAGCGCGGGTGCTCGCTCGATTCGCGTGGTCGTTCTTCGTGCTGTCGATGATCCTGCTGGGCGCTGGTCTGATCCTCGACGACTCCGCTCTGCTGGCTGGCGGATTGTGCGTGCTCGGGGTGTACCCGCCGCTGATCCTCCTCATGGGCGCGGCACTCCGCGGCGACAGATGAGACCGGGCGCGAGCGAGTCGGGTAGCGGTGACAGCGCTGACCGCCCAGCACCACCGGCGTGACTCCGATGGAGCCTGGCCCCTACTCCAGGTTGGGGATCGGGGTTGCTGAAGCGCGCACCTGGGGGGGACCCTGCAACGTGTCGCGTGCCGGCTACGCGAGGAGGCGTGGCAATGACAGCAATGCGTGGCGGAGGCCAGTTTCGCGCCGGACTCGGGGGCGAGCTGCTGTCCGAGTTCCTCGGCACGTTCGTCCTCATCCTGTTCGGTTGCGGTTCGGTCGCCGTGGCGGTGGCAGGGCTGCCCGGATCCGGCCGCCAGGAAACGCCCTTCGACGCCGGCAACTGGTTGATCATCGCGTTCGGTTGGGGGCTGGCGGTCGTCTTCGGTGTCTACGTCGCGGGCGGGGTGAGCGGCGCGCACATCAACCCGGCCGTCACCTTGGCCTTCGCGGTCCGGCGCGGTTTCCCCTGGCCCAAGGTGGGGCCCTACTGGGTCGCCCAGCTGCTCGGGGCGTTCGTCGCTGCGGCGCTGGTCTACGCCCTCTACGCACCCGCGATCGATGCCTTCAACGCCGCGAACAACATCGCATCCCGCGACCAGTCCGTGCCCACGTACGCGATCTTCGCCACCTTCCCCGCGGAGTACTTCAACGGTGGCTGGTGGGGTCCGCTGCTCGACCAGATCGTCGGCACGGCGGCCCTCGTCGCCCTCGTCGCGGCGCTGATCGACAACCGCAACCAGGCCCCCCTCTCGAACCTGGCCCCGTTCCTTATCGGCCTGGTCGTGACGGCCATCGGGCTCAGCATCGGCACGAACGCCGGATACGCCATCAACCCGGCCCGCGACCTCGGGCCCCGCTTCTTCACCTGGATCGCGGGATGGGGAGACCTGGCGTTCCCCGGCGCCGGGCCGTGGTTCGACAACTACTGGTGGATCCCGATCGTCGGTCCTCTGATCGGCGGGGTAGTCGGGATCGTGGTCTACGACCTCTTCATCGGCGGCGTCCTCGCCGCCCGGCTCGCCCGACCGCCGGAGGAGCGAGAGCCCACACCCGAGGTCGGCCGCGTGCCGGAGAAGAAGAGGTCGTGACCACCAGCAGGGGAGGACCTCAGCCACCGATCCCTGGGATGAGCGACGTCCCGGATCCGGGCGCGAGGTGATCAGCTCCGGGCGCGGGATGCCGGTCATGGCTACCTTTGATCTGCTGGCCGACCCTGGATGGTGAGGGGCTCGCGAGCCTGTTCCCCCGCAGCCGGCGGGCGATCGAGCCGGCGATCCGGGCGGCCTGGACCTTGGCGAGTTCCGTGACGTCGCCGCGGTGCCGCTCATCCACGGTGGCCGTCCACAGGTCGAGCCATCGCGCGAAATGGACCTCGGTGAGCTCGACCTTGGCATTGAGGGCGAGGTGGGGGCGCAGCGCGTTGCGGCGGTAGCGACCGGCGTGCAGGAGCACGGTTTCCCAGAAGTCGCACATCACCGGCAGGTGCACGGGAAGATCCATCCGGGCGATGTCGACGAAGATCGGGCCGAGGACGTCGTCGGCGAATGCCCGCCGGTAGAACGCGGTCACCAGGGCCGTGATGTCGTCGCGGTCGGCGATGTCTCGTCGTCGGTCTGCGCCGGTCATGCCGCGACCCGCAGGGCGAGGAGGACCCCGAGCAGGGGCAGAAGCACAACCTTGACCGCCTCCAGGGTGATGTAGGCCAGATGCAGGTGCGACCGCGGCGGGGTAACACCGGCCAGGATGAGGCGGGTCCGGGCGTTCAGTCGGGGACGGAGCGCTGCGACCTGGACGGCCAGCAGCACCCACAGCATGATCAGCACCAGTGTCGCGAGATCGGCTCCGATGTCACGAGCGCCGGTGAGCACAGCCGCAGTGAGCGCCGCGGCGAGGACGAGCTCCGCCACGTTGAGGGCTCGAAAGACCAGCCGGCCGATGCCGAGGCCGAGCGCGACGGTGATGCCGGGAGCGCGGAACTTCAGTGGCGCTTCCAGGAACGAGATGCCCAGCACCGCGCCCAGCCAGGTGAACGGGATCGCGACCTGGGCCAGCGCGGCGACTCCCACGCTCACGGCGCGCTTCCCGCGCTTGGCGCGGGTGGACGGTGGGCTTGCGGGCGGCGGGGGCGGATCTGCATGCCCGGCCGCCGTCGGTGTGTCGTCAGGTAGGACAGGCCTTGCGCGCCGGCGTCCAGGCTTCGGGTGGAGCCGTGGGGAAGCCACACCAGCATGCCCGGGGTGAGCGGCAGCAGGCCGTCGGTGGTGGTCAGCGTTCCGCTGCCGGCGAGCACCACTACCAGTACGTCGAGGTCCGGTTCGGTGTGGGTGTCGATGCGCTGCCCGGCGGGTAGGTTCAGCACGTTGGCGTCGAGCTGCCGGCCGGACCCGGCCAGCCGCCACACCACACCCGCGGACGCCGCCCGATTGTCGGCGATGAGTGGCTGCATGTCGTACAGCACGCGGGGGGCGTCGTCGCTCTCCTCGGACTGGCCAACCGTCATCGCGGCCTCACGCCTCCACCGGGAGCCGGCCGATCCGAACCTGCCACCGGTCCGGGCCCGCCTCGAGATAGTCCCACCCGAACTGGTCGGGATAGGTGGCCTGGAACTCGCGTCGCAGCGGCTTCGGGTCGTGATTGTTGACCAGGACGAAAGATTCCCCGGGCGCCAGCCGCGCGTAGATGCCGAAGATGCGCGGGTGCCGGCGGCCGTGTGGGATCTCGCGAACGTCGAGCACCTCGGGGATGTCCAGTGCGCCGCCGGCGAGCAGGGTCTCGACGTCGTCGACCAGCGCTGAAAGATCCACCCCCGGCAATACCGCCAACGCGGGGAGCAGCACCTCCTGCTCGACGTGGTGGCAGACCTCGAGCAACCCGACGAGTGCGTGCGCCGAGGCTGCGACTTCGGCGGAGCTGTCCGCCCGCTTCAGGTCGGCGATCCGGGCCGCGACGAGGTCGTGCTGGGCCCGCAGCGCGCGCACCAGCAGCCGGGTCTCTGCCGCTCCGGCCGCGACCGAGTAGAGCACCCGGTCGGTCGCCAGGAGGTGGCGGACCACCCGGTGGGTGCAGAAATCGATCAGCGTCTCCCGCGCCTCCTCCCGGTCGACCAGCCGCAGCTGCAGCTCGGTGGCCAGCGCGACCTTCGCCGCGAGCTCGGCGAGCAGCTCGTCGCCGCGGTCCCGCAGCATGTGCTGCGCCTGTTGTGTGGGGTCGGTGGCGGTGCCCTGGATGTAGATCTGCGACGTCACGACATGTCCTCCCGCCTATCGCGGCACCCATTGGTGCCACACGGAGTCCAGCAGATTCCCTCTATTTTCACAAGTACTTATCGTGTTAACTGGTTACGCTGGGCCGCACCGCGAGGAGGAGCCTGTGACCTACGTGATCGCGTTGCCCTGTGTGGATGTCAAGGACCGGGCCTGTGTGGAGGAATGCCCGGTCGACTGCATCTACGAGGGTGGTCGCTCGCTGTACATCCACCCCGACGAGTGCGTCGACTGCGGCGCCTGCGAGCCGGTCTGCCCGGTCGAGGCGATCTACTACGAGGACGACGTGCCGGAGAGGTGGGCCGTCCACATCGAGGACAACGCCCGCTTCTTCACCGAAACCCTGCCCGGTCTCGATGCCCCGCTGGGCAGCCCGGGCGGCGCAGCCAAACTCGGGGCGATACCAGCCGACACCCCGCTGGTGGCCGGCCTGCCACCGCACCCGATGGAAGGCCAGGACGATGAGTGAGCGTCGCGAGCGGGTGCTCGACGCGATCCAACAAGCCGCGGAACCGGTGGGTGTGGCCGAGATCGCCGACCACCTCGGTGTCCACCCCAACACGGCCCGCTTCCACCTCGAGGCCCTGGTCGGCGACGGCATCGTCGAGCGGGTACCAGACACACCCTCGGGCCCGGGACGCCCACGAGTCGGCTACCGGGCGCGGCCCGGACTGGCGCGCGGCGGCGCACGCCGCTACCGGGTGCTGGCCGAGATCCTGCTCAGTCACCTGTCCGTCACGAGCGACGACCCGGCCGCCGCCGCGACCGCCGCCGGTCGGACGTGGGGCGCGCACCTGGTCCCCCGGCCCGCGCCGTTCCACGAGATCACCCGCGAGGAAGCGGTCGACCGGCTGACGGAGATGCTCGACGACCTGGACTTCGCGCCCGAACCCGTCGCCGACAAACACGGCCCGCCCGACCGGGTCCGGCTGCGGCATTGTCCGTTCCTCGAACTCGCTGAACCGCATCGCGACCTCGTTTGCCCCCTGCACCTGGGTCTGATGCAGGGCGCGCTGACCGAACTCCGCGCGCCGGTCATGGTCACCGCGCTGGAGCCCTTCGCCGAGACCACCGCGTGCCTGGCCCACCTCACGCCGAGTCCCGACCACTGAGAGGCCGTCATGAACATCGTCGACGTTGCCACCGCACCCGCCCGCCGGGCCCCCATGCCCGATGGGCCGACGGTGCGGCCCCTTCTCGGCGCGGACAACGGGACCCCCGTCGGTGTTCTGCATGTGACTCTGCCCGCCGGCGGTCGCCTGCCCAAACACGACCATGGGCCCTCCCACGTCGTGCTGGTCCCACTGCAGGGGCAGGTCCGGCTGCATCACGACGGCAACGACCACGACCTGGGCCTTGGAAGCGTGACCCACATCGGCATCGGCGAGCGCGTCAGCCTCGACAACCCGGGCTCTGACCCCGCCGAGCTGATCGTCGTGGCAGCCCCGCCCGACTTCGCCGCAGCCCTTTCCGCCTGACACACGATCTTGCTGACCGTCCCGAATCCGGTGTTCTGGTCTGCCCGCACAAGAACCACCGCGGTCGCGGCCTCACCGAGGACCAGCGCACCCGCAACCTGCTGCACTCCGCCACCCACGCCCTTTGCGAACGCGGCAACGCCCTGCCCACGACCTGCAAGGCGCTACCGGGAAAGGCTCACTTACTCAGACGCGCAATTGACGTGCGCGCGATCGACGGCGAGGGCGAGGACAATGGCCCAGAAGCGACCGACCACGACGGAACGCGCTGCTCAGGCTCTGACGCTCGGAATCCCGATTCCCGACCAGGAGCCGACGTCGCACTGACAGTCGGCATTGTTTCCTGCGCTGAGGACCGTACCATCGGCGCGCAGGCCGAGGGTGTGAGTGGAACCCGCCGCCACCGCGACGATGTCCTGCCAATCGCCGACGGCGCACTGCCCGCAGCTGTTGTCTCCGGCCGCGAGGACCCGTCCGGACGCCGTGACTGCGACAGTGTGGTAGCTGCCCGCGGCCAGCGCCACCGCGTCTTCCCACTCACCGACGTCGCACTGCCCGCAGCTGTTGTCTCCGGCCGCGAGGATCCGCCCGTCGCCCCTGAGGGCGGCGGTGTGCAGATACCCGGCCGCGACGGCGCTGAGGCCGCGCCAGTCGTCGACGGCGCACTGCCCCCGGCGGTTGTTGCCCGCGGCCAGTGCTGAACCGTCCGCCCGGACTCCCACTGAATGCCAGTCGCCACAAGTGAGGGCCACTATCTCGCGCCAGGACTGCGTGCCGCACTGTCCTTCTGAGTTTCGGCCGGCTATCAGCACGGTGCCGTTGGCAAGGAGTCCGAGCGTGCGGCGCCAGCCAGCGGCCACGGCTGTGACGTCTCGCCATGCGGCTACATCGCATTGGCCGTCGCCATTCCATCCGGTCGCCAGGACGGTACCGTCGGAGCGGAGTCCGACCGTGTGAGACCGTCCCGTGTTGGCCGCGGAATGGACATTGCCCGCTGCCACGGCGACGACGTCTTCCCACTGCCCGACGCGGCACTCGCCAGCTGCATCGTTCCCCACGGCGACAACAGTCCCGTCCCGGCGGCGACCGACCGAATGACGCCTCCCGGCTGCCAGCGCCGACGCGTTTGCTCGCACGCCGCCTCCTCGCCAGCCAGGGTAGACGGCTGATGATCTCATCGACGGACCACGGCGCGGTTAACGGAACGACGGTTGGCGTCGGTGCAGTGATCACTCGCGCTGGACGATGCGGGTCGTGAGGCCGACACGGTGGGCGTCGAGCTCGACCGAGGCGATGATCCGCTGGGCCGCGATCAACACCATCACCCGAAGAATCGCGCGCGGAGGACTCGCAACCCGCCAACAACGACGCATCCGCACACCGGCACCTTGATCTGCCCACACCGAGGCGAAACCTTCGCGGACCCGGCACGGGTACGGTTCATCGATGAGCGCGCAGTGCGCTCGACCAGCCGCCGGCCGGGGTGGATACCGGCTCGTCCTGGCCGCATTCGCGGCGGATGACCCATGTGCCGCGTATCCGGTCGACGGGGCGACGTGCAGGTGCTCGGATCGGTTCGCCCCGTCGAGCTGCCGCAGCGCCGCGGGCGCCGGCCCACCGCCATCACGGCGAGCGAGCCGAGGACCAACACCGCGGGAGGCAGCTCGGTATGCACTCGGGGTCCACGGGCTGATCCCGGCCACGAGCGCGAGTCCGCCGCACGAGGGTCGGTGGTCCTGACAGGTCGGGTCGTGCGGTCCCGTCTCACGCCCCGGGGACCAGGCTTGGAGAAGGACCCTTCTGAACAATCGCATCTGCGTGGCTGGCGGGCCTGCAACGGCCAGGACGCCAACACATATCGGTGGGCGGGACCGGCGGGGATCTCGACGGATCTCGGCAACCTGCGGGCGTCACTGGAAACCGGTGCGCAGGCAGACCACAACAGCGACCAAGCCGGCGGTGAGCGAGCAGTGCGTGGAGGAGGACACCGATGTCATTGATGAGGTTCGATCCGCTTGCGGGTTTCGAGCGGTTGGCGCAGCAGATGATGGGGGAGAGGCAGGGACCCCGGCCGATCCCGATGGCGGCCTTCCGTCGGGGTGATCAGGTCCTCGCCTACTTCGATCTGCCGGGGGTCAATCCTGAGGACGTCGACATCACCGTCGAGCGCAACGTCGTCACGATCCGCGCGCAACGGCGTCCCGCCCACCAGGAGGGCGACGAGGTGATCGTCGACGAGCGCCCCTACGGGATCTTCACCCGGCAGGTGTTCCTCGGCGACAGCCTGGACCTGGACAATATGACCGCGGACTACGCGCGCGGCGAGCTGTGCCTGACCATCCCGGTCTCGGAGAAGGCCAAGCCCCGGCGGATCGAGCTCCGGGCCAGCGACCAGGAGTCACAGCAGGTCACGGCGAACGCCGCCGAAGGTGGCACACGCTAGGCGAGGATGAGCGAGGACGCACCTCGCGACCGGGCCGACGGCGGTGGGGCCTGGCGCACCGGCAGAAAGGGAAATGACCCAGCCGGGCCCGGAGGTCGGCCACAGCCAGTGGCGACGCGTCCTCGACCAGCAGAACCGCGGAACACGAGGCGGACTACGTCACCCCGGGGCCGTTCGCCTACCCGATCCACAGCCCGAAGGACCACGTGGTCATCGTCGCGGTCGGCCTGGACACTCCCGGGGAACCGCGCCGGCACTTGATCCGGCGTCCGACGCAGGTGACCGACACGAAGGACCGGGCCGCATCCGGCGTCCGGCCAATCCGGTGCCGCCACGACATCGGTGGCGTTCTTCCCTGGCGCGTCATGGCCGGCGTCCTCCCAGAGGCACCGATCCGCGCACACGACGCCCGCATCTCTGGAGTACCTGATGACTACCGCTCAGCAGACCCACAGCGATCACGGCCACGAGCACGGCGACGCCTGCGGACACGTCTCGTTCCAGCACGGTGATCACGTCGACTACGCCCACGACGGTCACGTGCACCGTCAGCAGGAGGGGCAGTGGCGCGAGTGCGAGGTCTCCCAGCACACGCCCGTCGAGAGCCACGGACACCAGCACGGTCACGGCTGCGAACACACCTCGGTGCCGCACGGCGACCACGTCGACTACCTGCATGACGGGCAGCGGCACGCCGCCCACGAGGACCACTACGACCAACACTGAGCCACAGCCGCCCCCCACGGAGCTCATCGGTCGACGAGGAACTGTCTTGGGGATCGGCAAGTGGCCCGCCCGAAACCAGCCCGCCCATCTTCCCGCATTGCTCCCTCGTGTGGTGTGCAGCGGGCAGCCGACGTGGTCGGACCCGGACGGTGCACTGCAGGGAGAAAGGCTCGTGGTGGGGTGGCGCCCGCGGTGATTCTCCTGCACTCCGCAGTCAGCGGGCGCAGCTTGGCGAGCAGGTCGCCGAGCATCTCCCGGGTGAAACCGGTGCCGACCTTGCCGACGTACTCCAGCCCGCGCGGCCCGGGAATGCCCAGTAACAGCCGGCTCCAAGTACCCCGTTCTGTGCGACGCGAACGGGCTACCGCTGCACGTCATGTTATCGGCGGCAAACACCCACGACAGCATGCTGTTTGAGCCGCTGCTGGACACGAACCCGACCGTGCGCGGCCACCACGGCCGGGCGGTCCGGGCCACGATGCCGACCGGACAAGCTGCACACCACGCTGGCGCTACTCACGCTGGCCTGCACCGTGATCAACGTCCGCCGGCTCATAAAGATCGAGCCCTGCGATCAGGTCTAACGCATCCATTCACTCGTTTGGGATACATCGGTAGCTCTGTGTCGTTGGGTGGGGTGACTGGTGAGCTTCTGAGCGCGGAGCAGGTCCTCGGGTCGGCACGGGACCCCCGTCACCACGAGGGAGATCGATCTCCTGGAGGAGGCTGCAGCCGCGTTGCTGACGGCACCATCGACCGGGGATGAACGAGCACTCTCGTCGGGAAGTGATCAGCCATCGGTGGGGCCGCCTCTTCAGAGGCGTTCGATGCGGTCGGCCTGCGGGCCCCGGTCGCTCTGACGCACCGCGTACCGGACCCGGTCACCCTTCTGCGGCGGCTCCGACCCCATGATCACGGACACGTGGGCGAAGAGATCGTCGCCCCCTGCGTCCGGGGTGATGAAGCCGAAGCCGCGGTCGCCGTCGTAGCGCGCGACGACGCCCTCGCCGCCTCGTACGGGCACGCCCCGCGCCGCCGGCCCTGCGGCCGCGGCAGGTGCCGACCGCTGCGGCGCCGTCTGGGGCTCGGGGCCCCGGACCAGGTGCACGTCGCGGGCCTGCGGGCCCTTGTCTCCACTAGCCACCTCGTAGGCGACGCGGTCGCCCTCCGCGAGCCACGTCAGCCCCTCGGCCAGGGCCCGGGCGTGAACGAAGACGTCCCCGGCGCCGGAGTCGGGGTTGATGAAGCCGAAGCCCTTGTCCTCGTCGTACCAGGCCACCGTGCCGTCGGCACCGTCCGCGATGCCAGCCGCAGCGGGTGGGCCGGCCCCCGCTCCCAGCGGGATCACGTGCCCGGCCTGCGGGCCGCGCTCGCCTTCGACGATCAGGAAGGCCACCCGCTGCCCCTCGGTGACCACGCCGCCGGTCACGATGGCGGAGCTGTGCACGAAGATGTCGGCGCCGCCGCCGTCCGGCGACACGAAGCCGTACCCCTTGCCCGGCTCGTACCAGTTGACGGTGCCGAGCAGGCCCACGGCGCTGCCGGTGGCCGCATCGGCGGTGACGCGAACGCGCAGCGCCTGGGGCCCGCGGTCGTTCTCGCCGACCTCGAACACGACGGCCTGACCCTCGCGGAGCACTTTCGCGCCGCCGTCCCCGACGATCTCGGAGGCGTGCACGAACACGTCCGGCGAGCCGTCCTCGGGCGCGAGGAAGCCGAAACCCCGTTCGGCGTCGAACCAACGGACGGTCCCCTGCGGCATCAAAGGCTCCAGGTCGAGAGGGCGGGCACTGGCCCCCAGTCTCTCTGACAGACCTCGCGGTCCGTCAGGCCGGGCCCACAGGCGGGCGGTGCGGAGCCAGGGGCGGGCCGTTGGTCCACCTAGCGACACGCCGAGTTTTGAGACCAGGTCTTAGTAGGGCTTTGTTAGGTGTGTCGTTCCCACTGATCCGGCGCTGCCTGTGATCTCGTTCGGGTCGTGACTCCGGAGGAGATGGCGCAGGTCCGCCCGCGGCTGGAGGCGTTCGCGGCCGGGATGCTCGGTGGTCTGGCGCGGTCGGATCAGCGAGCCAAGGGCGAGCTGTATGTGCGCGGGTTGTTGCTGGACGGGAAGCGCAAGTCGATGCAGCCGATGGCCGACCGCCTCGGTGTCGATCACCAGCAGCTGCAGCAGTTCGTCACGTCCTCGACCTGGGACTACGCCGAGGTTCGGGGCCGGCTGGCGCGGTGGGCGGGCGAGTTCATCGACCCACGCGCTTACGTCATCGACGACACCGGCTTCCCGAAGGACGGCGCTGACTCGCCCGGCGTGGCGCGGATGTACTCCGGGTCGCTGGGCAAGGTCGGGAACTGCCAGGTCGGGGTCAGCGTGCACGCGGTGACCGACTGGGCCTCCGCGGCGATCGACTGGCGGCTGTTCCTCCCGCGCTCCTGGGACGACGCCACGGTCGATCACACCGACGACCCCGAAGCCGCGGCCGTGATCCGACGACGGCGGGCCCGCAGCAAGATTCCCGACCAGGTGCGACACCGGGAGAAATGGCGCCAGGCCCTGGACATGCTCGACGAGATCACCGGTGATGAGCAGGCGGGCGGCTGGGGCCTGGACCCGCGGCCGGTCGTCGGGGATGCCGGTTACGGCGACTGCACCGAGTTCCGGCTGGAACTCGAGCGACGCGACCTACCCTACGTGTTGGCGGTCAAGGCCACCACCAGCGCCTACGCCGCCGATGCGGAGCCGGTGACACCGCCCTACAGCGGCCGCGGCCGTCCACCGCTGCCGGGCTACCCCGAGGGCCCGTCGACGCTTGCCGCGCTCGCGCTGGGTGCGGGACGACGGGCGCTGCGGCGGGTCACCTGGCGCCACGGCACCCGCAAGACTGCCGGGAACCCGACCGCGGCGATGACCTCCCGCTTCCTCGCCCTGCGGGTGCGCCCGGCCAACCGCGACATCCCCCGAGCCACCGACGGCACCCTGCCCGAGTGCTGGCTGATCGCCGAATGGCCACCCGGGAAACCCGAGCCCACCGACTACTGGCTGTCCACCCTGCCCCCCGGCACCCCGCTGCGCGAACTCGTCCGGCTCGCGAAGATCCGCTGGCGCATCGAACACGACTACCGCGAACTCAAAGACGGCCTCGGCCTCGACCACTTCGAAGGCCGTAGCTACCTCGGCTGGCACCGCCACGTCACCCTCACCGCCCTGGCCCAGGCGTTCTGCACATCCCTGCGCTACGACCCAAAAGCCCCTGCGCCGGCCTGACCCTCTACGCCGTCCTCCGCGAACTCCAGACCCTCCTCGGCCTCTGGACCGGCGCCTGCCACACCTGCAAACGCCCCTACCCAAACCCGACCTAACAAAGCCCTATTAGCTTGATCTTTAACCTCTGAGGTGTGGCGCGTGCTGCCGCGGTGCCCCTGGTTGATCATGGACGCAGCCCTTGGTTGATCATGCTTCTGTCGAAGGAAGAAGATCAACATAAGGGCTGCGGTGGGTAGTGTGCACGATCATGGCCGGGGTGCTGCGCTCGGGGAGCTGGGCCGGTTCCGCGGGGAGTTCTACGCCTCGCTGACCGCGCGGGCGGACGCGCTGTTCGAGCTGACCGAGGCGGTGCTGTGCGCCGACGGCCCGGTCCGCTCGTTGGTGGATCTGACCCTGGGGGCCGAGCACCGCCGCGGGCACGGCGCGATGTATGACGCGGTGGGCCACGGCCGGGTCGAGCCGCAGCGGATCCGCCGGACGCTGGCGTCGCTGCCGCTGCCGCGGGCGGCCGACGGGTGGATCGTGCTCGCGGTCGATGTCAGCCCGTGGCTGCGCTCGGACGCCCCGACCAGCGCGCAGCGGCTGTTCTGCCACGTCTACGGCCGCGGAAAGAATCAGGCCCAGCTGATCCCGGGCTGGCCGTACTCGTTCGTCGCTGCTCTGGAGGCGGGCCGGACCTCGTGGACCGCGCTGCTGGATGCGGTCCGGCTCGGCCCCACCGAGGATGCCACCGCGGTCACGGCCGACCAGCTGCGCGCGGTGGTCGGGCGGCTGATCGCGGCGGGGCACTGGCGCGACGGTGATCCGCGCATCCTGATCGTGGCCGATGCCGGCTACGACATCACCAGGCTGGCGTTCGTGCTGGCCGACCTGCCGGTCGAGCTGCTCGGCCGGATCCGCTCCGACCGGGTCCTGCGGTTCCCGAAGCCGCCCCGACTGCCCGGCACCGCCGGGCGCCCACCCCGCCACGGGCCGGAGTTTGCGCTCGACCGGTCCGTGACCTGGCCCGAGCCCGCCCAGACCTCGATCACCGAGACGACCCGCTACGGCCGAGCGGTCGCGACCAGCTGGGACCGGCTGCACCCGCGGCTGACCCACCGCGGCTGCTGGGCCGATCACCACGGCGAGCTGCCCGTCATCGAAGGCACCCTCATCCGCTTGCACGTCGAGCGACTGCCCCGCGACCGCGACCCCAAGCCGCTCTGGCTGTGGTCCTCCACGACCGGGGCCTCGGCCGCCGACGTCGACCGCTACTGGCAGTCCTTCCTGCGCAGATTCGATCTCGAGCACACCTTCCGGCTGTTCAAGCAGACCCTGGGCTGGACCGTCCCGAAGATCCGCACCCCGCAGGCCGCGGACCGCTGGACCTGGCTCATCATCGCCGCACACACCCAGCTCCGCCTCGCGCGACCGTTGGCACAAGACCTGCATCGGCCATGGGAGAAGCCGTCCCCACCGGGACGGTTGACCCCGGCCCGAGTCCGCCGCGGGTTTCGGCACCTCCGCCCGCGGACCGCCCTGCCCGCCAGCGCACCGAAACCCACCAGGCCCGGCCCCGGACGGCCACCCGGCTCCCGCAACCACAAACCAGCACCCTGCTTCGACGTCGGGAAAACCGGCAAGCGCGACCTCTCCATGAGCCGCGGCCAGCAGCGCACAGGTTAAAGATCAAGCTTAGTAGCTCCCGCGCCGGTGATCGCCGGGTCCTGAGACTTCTGTTCACGTTTCCCAGCCGCGTCCGTCCAGGCGGGCCATCTGCTCGACCAGCCCGAGGACGGTCAGGTGCGGGCGGCCGCCGAGCCGACCGACCGTCAACGCTGCGGCCGCGGTGGCCAGCCGGCCGGCCCGCTCCGGCCCGGCGCCGCGCGCCAGCCCGGCGACCAGGCCCGCGACGAATGCGTCACCGGCGCCGGTGGTGTCCACCACGGCGACGTCGGCCAGCGGCACGACGACCTCGCCGCCGTCCCAGACCAGCACGTTGCCGTCCTGGCCGGCATCGAGCACCACCAGGCCGGGGCCGCATTTCAGCAACTCCTTCGCAGCGCGCACGGTGTCTCCCACGCCGTTGAGGGGGCGGCCGATCAGCAGCTCGGCCTCGTGGTGATCCGCGCGCAGTACATCGGCCTCGGCCAGCAGCGGCGCGCGGTGCGCGCCGTCCTGCGGCGCGCCGTCCAGCACGACCCTGGCCACACCTCTACGCGCCATCCGGGCCGCCGTCAGGGCAACCTCGGTCGGCTGCTGCAGCTGGATCACGACCGTCTCCGCTTCGGCCAGCGCGCTCGCAGCGTCCGCGAGGTCGGTGACGCAGAGCAGCACCTCGGGCGGTAGATCCTCCAGGTAGTGCCAACTTCCACGCCGGTCCACCACGTCGACGACAAGGCCGGTGGCCGTACCGGGCCGACGGACCACCCATGTCCGGTCCACACCGTCGCCCGCCAGCTGCTCGAGCAGCCGGTCGGCGACCGCATCATCCCCCGTCACGCCGACCAGCCCGGGCCGTAGCCCCAGCTGGGCCATCGCGACGGCCTGGTTGGCCCCCTTTCCGCCCAGCAGTTCTCGCCGCTCGCGCACGGGCGTCGTCCCGTGCGGCCCGGGCAGGTCGTCGACCAGGACGGCGAGATCCCGCGCGATCTGGCCGAGGGCGATCACCTCGAGGGCGCCGTTGGTTCGCGACACCGTCCCGGGATCCCTTTCCCCCGCGGCCACGACCCGTCCACAGTGGCAGTGAGCGGCGCCGGCGCGAGACGGGATGAGCTGACGCGGTTCATTCCGCCCTCGTGCCGGAGAGCTGGACAAGGAAGCGATGACACTTCTCGGCCCGCGCCGAGTCCTCCCTCATCACCTGGCGGAAGAACTCCGCAATTTCCTGGTGCCCCTCGTCCTCGGCGTCGCGGGCATACTGCCCATAGACGTACCCGCCCTTGAGGGCGTGGTACTCCACTGAGACCAAGTCATAGACGACGTCGCTGAAACCCGTTTCCCCGGCAGCCATCCCGGCACTCCTCCAAGCCCATCGCCGAAGCAGACGGCTGCAGGTACCCCTAGGTGGGTGCGGTAACCGAGTCGGGTTCGGGCATCCCCGGGCCCAGGCCTCCGGGGCAGGTTCGACGTACCTCGGCTCGCCGCGTCGCGTGCCGCGGTCCCCTTCGGCGCACCGCGCTGGGTGCGGTTCGCTCTTCCCGTCCTCGGGTGGTCGCACAGAGTGTGTTCAGCGGTCGCGCGCGAGGACAGGCCCGTGCTGCTGAGCAGCCCACCCCGCGGGCCGCGGTCGCGAGCTCGGCTTTCGGTTGTTTGGTTTCGGTGGTGGTGTCGAGAGCTCGTGACTGGCTCCGTCCCCGTGGTGGAGGTGGCCACAATGGGTGGCACCAGCACCGAGGAGAAACACGATGGCCAAGTACTTGCTGCTCAAGCACTACCGCGGCGCTCCGGCTTCGGTCAACGACGTGCCCATGGACCAGTGGACGCCGCAGGAGATCTCGGCGCACGTGCAGTACATGAACGACTTCGCGGCCCGGCTGGAGGGGACCGGCGAGTTCGTCGACGCTCAGGCGCTCGCCCCCGAGGGGACGTTCGTCCGCTACGACGGCGAGGGGCGCCCGCCGGTCACCGACGGCCCGTTCGCCGAGACCAAGGACCTCATCGCCGGCTGGATGGTGATCGACGTCGACAGCTACGAGCGCGCCCTCGAGCTGGCCGGGGAACTGTCGGCCGCCCCGGGGGCGGGCGGGAAACCGATCCACGAATGGCTCGAGCTGCGCCCGTTCCTGGCCGCGCCGCCGACCATCACGCAGTGACCTCTCAGGTCGACGAGGTCGCGCTCCGCAGCCTCACACCGCGCGTGCTGGCGATCCTCGTCCGCCGCGGGGCCGACTTCGCCGCGGCCGAGGACGCCGTGCAGGACGCGCTGGTCGAGGCGGTCCGCGTCTGGCCGGCCGACCCGCCGCGGGATGCGAAGGGCTGGCTGGTCACCGTGGCCTGGCGCCGGTTCCTCGACACGGCCCGGGCGGACACCGCCCGCCGCCGGCGTGAGGACCACCTCGACGCGGAACCGGCGCCCGGGCCCGCGCCCGCGGTGGACGACACGCTCCTGCTCTACTTCCTGTGCGCCCACCCGTCGCTGACGCCGTCGTCCGCGGTCGCGCTCACGCTGCGCGCCGTCGGCGGGCTGACCACCCGCCAGATCGCCCGGGCCTACCTGGTGCCCGAGGCGACCATGGCGCAGCGCATCAGCCGGGCCAAGCGCACCGTGGCCGGCGTGCGGTTGGACCGGCCCGGCGACGTCGCCACCGTGCTGCGCGTCCTCTACCTGGTCTTCAACGAGGGCTACTCCGGCGACGTCGACCTCGCCACCGAGGCCATCCGGCTCACCCGGCAGCTCGCGGCCGTGATCGACCACCCCGAGGTGGCGGGGCTGCTCGCCCTCATGCTGCTCCACCACGCCCGCCGCGCCACCCGGACCGCGCCCGACGGCAGTCTGGTGCCGCTGGCCGAGCAGGACCGCGGCCGATGGGACACCGAGTCGATCACCGAGGGCGTCGCGATCCTGCAGGCGGCCCTCGCCCGTGACCGGCTGGGCGAGTTCCAGGCCCAGGCCGCCATCGCGGCACTGCACGCCGACGCGCCCACCGCCGAGCAGACCGACTGGGTGCAGATCCTCGAGTGGTACGACGAGCTCGCGCGCCTGACCGACAGCCCGGTCGTCCGGCTCAACCGCGCGGTGGCCGTCGGCGAGGCCGACGGACCACGCGCCGGGCTGGCGGCGCTCGCGGCGCTGGACGACTCACTGCCCCGCCACGCGGCGGTCGCGGCGTACCTCCACGAGCGCGCCGGCGACCTGGCGACGGCGGCACGGCTGTACACCGAGGCGGCCCACAAGGCCCCCAACCTCGCCGAGCGCGACCACCTGACCCGCCAGGCCGCCCGGCTCAGCACCCGCCGACGCCGCTGACCCGACACCCCCGGACCCCCCGCGTACGGGACCCCTGACGGGGGTCGGTCCTGGACCGATTACCCGGCCAAGGCTGCGTGACAAGCCACTGGCCTAGGCGCGCGAGGCCGTAAACAGGCGTCCGGGATTCGCGGTCATCAGCTCTGCCGCCACGTCGGGCGTCACTCCATGACGTTCCAGGCGAGGCAAGAAAAGCTTTGGGATGTAGCCGAATCCGTTCCCGCCATTGCGGGTCAACATGCTCTTGGCGGCCACATCGTGGCTCAATAGTATTTGTTCGGAGTACCCGTCCCGAATGAGGCCGGCGACCGCGGCTGCGGTCTGTTCAGGGGCGGGGGACTGACCTTCCCCAGGGTAGTAGAACGGCATCCCGATCATGTCGAACTCGAGCCAGACGCCATGATCGGCAACGGCGCGCTGGTACTCCACGTCATGGCCAGACGGATCCATGTGGCACATGACGACCGCCGCAGGGGTAACTCCCTCCTCGCCCAGCACGATGTCGAGTACCTCGAAGGCTCGACGTTGCCAGCCCGGCAGGTGGATCATGAGCGGAACTCCGAGCTGGCGTTGGGCACGAGATGCAGCGCGCAGCCGGAGCTTCTCCGCGTCAGTGAAGTCAGGCGAGACCCCGATCTCCCCGATGACTCCGGGGGCAAGTCCCGTGTCGCCGACTCCGTCGGTGAACTCGGCCAGGAGCTCCTCGGTGAGCTGGTCAACGCTGGCGGAGGCGGTCCTGCTGTCGTGAAACCCGTGGACATACCAGCCGGAGCCCATCACGACGTTGATTCCTGACCTGTCGGAGATCTCTCTGAGCGCTAAAGGGTCCCGCCCGAAGTCTCCGTTTGTGCAATCAATGACTGTCCGTCCGCCTGCCTCACTGAAGTTCCCGAGTTCGGCGGCTGTGGCGAGCGGGTCGTCCTGGCACCCGTTGTCGAAGCAGCAGAACGGACGGTCGGCAAGTAGCCAGTTCATCGACGGACCCACGGGGGTGCCATACAGCTTGCGTTCAGCGGCGCCCTCGGGCGGTGTGAACCGCTTCGTGAAGTCGAAGATGAGGTGCTCGTGGGTCAAGGTCATACCCAGCGCGTCAACCGATACGGGGCCTCGAACCGTGTTCACCTGCACGGCCTGGCCGGCTACCGCTGAAGCCATCTGGGTTCTCCTTTGTGTCGGGATCGGCCCGGGCGCCGGCCCGGACTGGATGCCGCGCCATCGTCGATCCGGGGGAGCTTGTGCCGTACGTGTCGCTGACGCCTGGGCGGTGCGGCCGTTGCCCACTGCCGTCCCGCGGCGGCCTGCGTCCGCCTGACCGTGCCCTCAACCTCGAGGTCCGCGCATGTGAACACCTGCAGCTAGGGCTACGCGCGGTGCGGCCGCGGCGCACGGCCGGGGTTCGCGAACCCACAGCCGCGGCTGGCAACGCCGCGCTGTGTGCTCGTCAGACGCCCGCCGCCGGCGCTCGACCGGTGCAGGACTGAGCTGTCGATCACGGCGTCTCCGGTGGTGGGTGAGGGCTATAGGTTCGGCATCTAACACGATGGAAACGTTCTGAGTCTTGCTGTGATACAGCCTACGTCGCTATGGTCACCCCGCAGTGCCCGACGCTACGGAGGTAAATCTGTGTCCGAGGAGTAGAAACGATTCCCGCCGCTCGCCTGTCGCGCGGCTTCGGGACGGGACCACAGAACGCGACATCGCCTCGACCACTCGCTCTAGACCGCGGTCGGCGAGCACTCGGCTGTTCAAGCCCGGGGCGCAGTGGAGATCGGCACGCGGACAGCGTCCGCCGTCTGGGTCAGACGGCGACATGTCATTCGGCGTGTGCCAGCACTCGCTGCCCTGGACTGAAAGGACGACCACATGGCTACCTCCCTCGGGGAGCTTGCTCCCCTCGAAGGCGTCAAGCGCCGGGCCTTCGTGGAAGGGCTCTGCGGCTTCGGCTCGCGTCTGCCCTTCCAAACGGGGCGATCAATGTCTGGCCGGCGCGGTTCGTCGTCGTAGACGAGACCGTCTACGTGCCTCTCGAGCCGACCCTTGGTGATCCGGGGCAGAGCACGACCCCTGACGCCCGCCACATGGAGGTCATCGATGCGGGTGGCCGGGTGTCCGCAGTGATCGACGAAGGGACGAGATCTCCAACGTGCGTGCGGTCCAGCTCGAAGGGACAGCCCATCAGGTTGACGATCCGGAGCTCGTCGAGCAGCTCCCGGATCTGGTGGCTGAAAAGTACTTCCACGTCGGTCACCCGCACCTCGAGTACTACTTCAGTGCGGGTGCGGTAGCGGCGCGGCGTTGGTACCGGATCATCCCCCGAGCGCGCCGATGGTTGGGATATGCGCGAGCTGCCTCAGCGCCCGATCCAGGAACGCCTTCGCTTCCCTGACCACGTGGTGAACGGAACCTGATTCCTTCATCGAGGTCGGCCTGCTCGGATCGAGCGACCGCCTCCATAGCCCCGACGACCACAGGGGTGGACCGCTTACCACCAGTTGAGCGGCTTACCACCCATCCGCTTCATGACCACCGGAGGCGGCGCGGGCGGGGTGAGTCAACGAGCACAGTCCTCGGCTTGGTCCGGTTCGCCGCTGACCAGGCCCCCTACCTGCAGGCATACGATCAGGAGAGTTGACATGGGCGAATCGTCCCTGTGGCGCAACATCATCGTGAACGTCGACAGTTACAAGAACGCCCACTACGGGATGTACCCCGAGGGCACCGAGTACGTCTCCAGCTACGTCGAATCACGTGGCGGCCGCTTCCCCGCGACACTGTTCGTCGGGCTCCAGGCCTTCCTGCGCGAGTACCTCACTCGGCAGATCACCATCGACGACATCAACGAGGCCGAGGCCGTGCACCGGCCGATGGGCATTCCGTTCAACCGACAGATCTGGATCGACCTGGTCAACGACCACGACGGCTACCTCCCGATCGAGATCGAGGCGGTCCCGGAGGGCACCGTTGTCCCGACCGGCAACGTCCTGGCGCAGGTGATCAACACCGATCCGCGTTATCCGTGGATCACCAGCTTCGTCGAGACCGCCCTGCTCCGGGCCGTCTGGTACCCGACCACCGTCGGCACCCTGAGCTGGACGGCCAAGCAGCTGATGAAGGGGTTCCTGGAGCGCACCTCCGATCACCCCGAGGCAATCCGCATGTACCTGCACGACTACGGCAACCGCGGCGTCAGCTCGCTGGAGTCGGCCGGTCTCGGCGGAATGGCGCACCTGGTCAACTTCGACCAGACCGACACGGTTCCCGCGTACATCGCCGCCCGGCAGTGGTACAACGCGACAGCAGCCCCGAACGGCAGCGCCGTCTTCCAGGAGCATGCCAACGTGGCGGCCGCCGGCCGGGATGGCGAGGCGGACACGTTCCGCAGGCTTCTGAAGTTCCCCGGGGTCGTCGTGGCCGGCCTCCTGGTCGACACGTTCGACCACGACCGGGCGGTCAAGGAGATCCTCGGCAAGGAGATGCACGACGAGATCAGCCAGTTCCAGGGCCTCGTCGCGGTGCGGTGCGACTCGGGCCATACGGTCAAGGTGCCGGTCGACACCGTCGAGTCGCTGATGGACAGCTTCGGGTACGAGACCAACAGCAAGGGGTTCAAGGTCCTGCCTCCGAACCTCCGGGTGATCCAGGGCGACGGGCTCACCCTCGACACCTACGCCGCGCTCTACGCCGAACTGGAGGCGCGGGGCCTGGCCGCGGACAACGTGCTCTGCGGGATGGGTGGCGGCCTGCTGCAGCAGGTCAACCGGGACACGCTCAACTTCGGGTTCAAGGCCAGCGCTATGCGCATCAACGGCGAGTGGCGAGAGACCGTGAAGGCCCCGACCGGCAGCGCGATGAAGCGGTCGAAGGGGGGCCGGCTCGCCCTCCGCTACGCCGACGGCACGTACTCCACCGTCCGCCGCGACTCCATCCCGGCGGAGGAGAACCAGCTCGTGCCGGTCTTCCGCGACGGCAAGATTCTGCGCGAGTGGGACTTCACCGAGCTCATCGAGCGGAGCGAGCGGCCGACTCCGGAGAGCTACTACTCGGGCGCCGTACAGGGGGTCGCCGGCGTGCACTGAGGCCGGCCCCTGCGGGACCGACCCGTGCTCCCCTGGGTCGGTCCCGCCCCCGTGCGACCCAGCCCGCCCAGCAGGTGCGCGGCCGACCGCTCCATCACGGTCCCGCGTGCCGGGGCGTGCCCGGGGACGGCCGGGTCGGTAGAGCTGCGAGCGACCTCCGACTCCCATTCGGCCACACGCTCCCGACCGACGATCTCGTCGGTCGGGAGCGTGTGGCCGGAGGACGAAGACCCGCGGATGACGTTGTCGTGGTTGCGATGTTCTCGGTTAAGGAAGCTACGATATTGGACCCTCTGATATGACCCTGAACACAGTTCGGCTGGCCGGAGCGGATGTTCCACCGATCGGCCAGGGCACCTGGCGTATGGGTGCGGACCGCTCGGCTGAGATCACCGCCTTGCGGACCGGTATCGACCTCGGAATGACCGTGATCGACACGGCCGAGCTCTACGCCGACGGGGCCGCAGAAGAGGTCGTCGGTGAGGCGGTGCGCGGCCGTCGCGACGAGGTCTTTCTGGTCAGCAAGGTGCTCCCGCAGAATGCGACCACCGAGGGCACGGTCGCCGCATGCCATGCGAGCCTCAGGCGCCTGGGGACCGATCGGCTGGATCTCTACCTGCTGCACTGGCGCCGGGAGGTTCCCCTCGTGGAAACGGTGGCCGGGCTCGAGAAGCTGCGCGAGGAGGGTTCGATCCGGGCCTGGGGGGTCAGCAACTTCGACCTGCACGACCTGGAGGACTTGCCGGAGGGCGCCGTCCCCGCCTGCAATCAGATCCTCTACAACCTCACCCGTCGCGGTCCGGAGGCGAATCTGTTCCCCTGGTGTGAGCGCGTGGGCGCCGCGATCATGGCGTACTCGCCCATCGAGAAGGGCGCGTTGCTCGATCATCCCGACCTCCGCCGCGTGGCGGCGGAGCGTGGAGCCACCTCGGCGCAGGTCGCGCTGGCCTGGTCGATCCGTAGCGGGGGCGTCATCGCCGTTCCGAAGGCCGTCCGGCTCGCCCATGTCAAGGAGAACGCTGCAGCACTGGACCTCGAGCTCACCGACGGGGAACTCGAGGTCCTGGATCGCGCCTTCCCGGCGCCGGGTGTCGTCCCCCTCGAGACGTTGTCCTGATCCGGAAGGGTCTTCGTTCCCGCGGCCCGACGTTCGGTGATTCGTCCCTACCGAGTGACGCCTGGCCCGATAACCCTTGTATGCGTCCCGCGGGCATCGCCCCGTGTGGCCTTCCCTGAAAAGAGAGCTCATGCCGCAGAGCCCAGGTGCCGACATGTCGGACGATGGTCGACGTCTGCATGTCTTCGACATGGACGGAACCCTCCTCCGAGGTGCCGCAACGATCGAGCTAGCCCGACACTTCGGCAAGCTCACCGTCGGTCAGGACATCGAGTCTCGGTGGCTCGCCGGCTCCATCTCGGACCGAGCATTCTGGGAGATTTTGCTCGATATTTGCGCCGAGGCGACCGAAGCTGATCTCGACGCTGCGTTCGAGGGCGCCTGCTGGATGACAGGCATCGCCGACGTGTTCACCGATATCCGCGCCCGAGGTGAGATCGCGATCGTCATCACGCAGTCCCCGGCCTTCTTTGCCCGCAGGCTGCAGCGTTGGGGCGCACATGAGACCTACGGCTCGGATGTCGAGGTCGGCCGGCCGCTGCCGGATGGGGCCACCCTGTCACCGGAGGCGAAGGTCAAGATCACTCAGGATGCTCTGACCCGACATCACCTGACGGCGCAGGCGTGTGTCGCCTACGGCGACTCGTCGTCGGATCTCGACCTGTTCGCCTGGCTGCCACACGCCGTCGGGGTGAACCCGAGCCCGGCCATCGCCCAGCTGGCGTCGGCAAACTACGTCGGCACCGACCTGAGAGAAGCATATTCGATCGGCCGTCGCCTGCTGTCGCTCACTTGCGTCGACACCCCCTGACCAGGATCACTCAGCCGGCCGTCTCCACACCGGACAGAATCGTTTATGGTTGCCTGTGGAGAGCCAGAGAAAGGCAGAGTGGCTGATGAGTAGCGCAGGCCCGCCGGCTGGCCCCGGCGTTCGATACTCACTGATCGAGGCCGCAGGCCATAGGGCAGGTGCTGGGTCGACACGGGCCGGTCGGGGAGGACCACGAACCCGGGAGTCGAGCCCGGCCCGGCCGCCCGGCGACACGGCAACCCGCCGGAGTCGGACATAATGATCAGCTGGGAAGCCTCGAGAGATCGCCACAGCCGAACCCGTCCCCCCTACCCAAAGGGCCGATTCGTATGAGTGCGCGCACGTGACATGGTGCCGGAGGGCGTGGTCATGACGCGGTCCGACCGTGCGCGTAAGCGGCCCACCATGAAGGATGTCGCCCAGCATGCTGGTGTGTCGGTGAGCACGGTCAGCTACGTGCTCAACGACTCGGGTCCAGTTGCGCCCGAGCGGCGCAGTCGGGTGCTCGATGCGGTTCGGGTCCTGGAGTACACGCCGAACGAGTCCGCCCGCAACCTCAAGCTGCGCAGCACCTCGACGATCGGGATGGTGGTGCCGGAGCTGACCAATCCGTTCTTCGCGATGGTCGCCGAAGGCGTACAGAAGGTGGCGTCAGAGCGCAACGTGCTCGTCGTGCTGGTCGTGCCCGATGCGACGCAACAGCCCGAGGAGAAGCAGGCGGAGCTCCTGCGGAGCCAGCGGATCGACGGCGTCGTCTACTTGTCGGGGACCGGGTCGATGCCGGCGTCGCTCTACCGGCTGGCTCGCTCCGGCCCCGTCGTGCTGGTCGATGAGCAGCTCTCCGGTATGGATCTGCCTGCGGTGGTCTGCGACTCCCGGAAGGGAGCTCGCGAGGTTGCCGCGCACGCCCTGGAGCAGGGGCACCGGCGGGTGGCCGTGATTGGCGGTCCACCGTCGCTCTGGACGTCCCAGCAGCGGCTCGCGGGCTACCGAGAGGCCTTTGCGGGAGCAGGACTCGACCCAGATTCGGTGCCGGTCTTCCCCGGCGACTACCGACAGGCCACGGGCGAGAAACTTGCGGCGAAAGCGCTGGCGTCCCGCCCACGGCCGACGGTACTGCTCTGCACGAACGACCTCATGGCGATCGGCGCCATGGAGTACTGCAGACGAGTCGGTCTGCGGGTCCCCGAGGACGTGAGCATCGTCGGGTTCGACGATCTCCCCGTCTCCGCGCTGCTCACGCCCAGGCTGACCACCGTTCGCCAGCCCGCGCACGAGATGGGGTCCCGCGCGGCGTCGGCACTGTTCGATCTGCTCGAGAACGACGAGTCCGAAGCACTCGGTGTGCTGCCGGCGACCGTGCAGCTGCGCGAATCGGTGTGCCCTCCGACGGAGGGCACATGACTGCCCGGGTGCTCGTCGTCGGCGCGGTCAATGTCGACGTCGTCGTCTCGACCGACGAACTTCCCGGGCCGGGACAGAGCCGTCGTCGGCGCCGGCGCGGAGCGCTACGGCGGCGGCACGGGAACGAACGCGGCGGTCGCTGCCGCACGTGCCGGTGCGAGTTCCGGTGGCGGTCGAATCACAGTGCAATCGATAGAGAAGGATAGAGAATGCTGTACGAGGTCCGAGAGTACATCGCCACGCCCGGCCGCCTTGAGGCGCTCATCACGAGATTCAAGGAGCACACATTCCGCCTGTTCGACAAACACCAGATGGACCTCGTTCAGATCGGCGTGACCTCGGTGGGCGATCACTCGTTCAACGAGGTCGTCTACACGCTCCGGTTCGCAGATGCCGCAGACATGGAGCGCAAGTGGGGCGAGTTCATCCGTGACCCGGAGTGGATCGCCGTGTTTCGCGCGAGCGAGGCGGAGGGCCCATTGGTGCAGTCGATGAGGCGGCGGCTGGTCGACGCGAGTGCGTTCGGTGATCTGGATAAGAAGTGAGCAGCAGTGATGGGCGCGAGTTCCTTGCGGTACGGATCCATCCGGTCGGCGACTCGACCCGGGTCTCGGTCGACAAGCTGACCGACGACGACCTGCCCTGGGGTGATGTCGAGGTCGACGTCTCCTACTCGGATCTCAATTTCAAGGATGGAAAGGTGATGGAGGCGGGCTCGCCTATCCCGCAGCACCTTCCCATCGTTCCCGGTATCGACTTCGTGGGAACGGTGACCCATTCTTCGAATCCGCTGTTCGCGGTCGGCGATGAGGTGGTCGCGAATGGCTTCGGTCTCGGGACCGATCGTGACGGGGGGCTGACGCAGCGGACACGCGTTCCGGGGGCCTTCCTGCGGGCACTACCTTCGCGGCTCGATCAGCGGCGCGCCGCCGCGATCGGGACTGCGGGGTACACCGCCGGGCTGGCCGTTGAGGCGATCCTCGAGGCTGGTGTGAGGCCCTCGAACGGGCCGGTTCTGGTCACCGGCGCGGGTGGCGGCGTCGGAACGATCGCCATCGCCGTGCTGGCCCAGGCCGGCTTCGATGTCGTGGCCTCCACCGGACGGGCAGACCAGCTGCGGGATTCGCTGCTCCGGCTGGGGGCGCGCGAGATCATCGGCCGGCTGCCGGCCGAGGCCGGCGACGGGTTGGCGACTCCCACTTGGAGCGCGGTGGTCGACTCCGTCGGCAGTACGACCCTCGCCTCGGCTCTGGCCGCCACCCGCTACGGAGGCGTGGTCGCCGCGGTCGGTCTCGCACAAGGGATCGATCTCCCGTCGACGGTGCTGCCGTTCATCCTGCGAGGGATCTCGTTGGTCGGTATCGACTCCGTCTACGCCTCCGAGTACCGACGGCGGCGAGCATGGGACCGGCTGGCGAACGTGGAGCACGAGCTGCTCGACTCGATCACTTCGGTCGTGGGGCTCGAGGACGCGGCGAGCGTGTCGCAGGATGTCGTGGCAGGCCGGGTACACGGGCGTGTCGTCGTCGATGTCCACAAGTGAGCGACAAGGCGTCGCACGAGGGCGACTCGCGGCGTACGAGTACCCCCGGCGGAGCCACATCCTCGACGACGTCCCGGAGACCGCGACCGGCAAGATCAAGCGCGGCGCCCTGCGCTCCGGGGAAGCCTCGACCGACGCATCGGTCAGCCCGTAGCAGAACTGGGCGAAGCCACCCGCGATGAGCCATGAGCCTGGGTCGGTGGTCCCGGCCCCGGATGGGCGTTCGGGACTGCACCAAAGAAGTGCGAATACCGCGAAAGGAAGTACATAGAATGACGCAGCATCTCGGAAACGTGTTCCGCTACCAGCTCCAGCCTGAAGGATACGAATCACTGGAGGACCCCAGCGTCACGGTGCCGACCGGTACTTACCATATCGGCACTGTCGAGGGGGCGGAGATCGGCGTGTGGGAGGCGGAGCCAGGACTCATCAGGGGCGTGACCGACGACGAGGTCTTCGTGGTCCTGGAAGGACGTGCCGAGGTCACGTTCGACGACACAAAGGAAACGATCCAGATCGGGCCCGGCGACGTCGTCCGCCTCAATAAGGGCCAGCGTAATACGTGGCGGACCATCGAGCGGCTTCGGAAGGTGTCCATCTGGTCAGAGTCGGGCTCATGACGTGGTTATCCCGCTGCGAGCGCCGGCCGGCGCCCCCGGCCTGGTCGGCCCCGATGCGAGAGGCGGACAGCAGATGCCCCGGCGAGTGATCCTGGACGTCGATACCGGCAACGACGACGCAGTCGCGCTCACGATGGCCGCCCTGCACCCGGATATCGAACTGGTCGGGTGCACGACGGTGGTCGGGAACCTGACGCTGGATCAAGCCACCGACAACACGCTGCGTGTCCTGCACGCGATCGGCAAGAGCGAGGTCGAGGTCCACGCCGGCCTGGCCCGCCGCTTCGCACCGAGTCCTTACCCGTCCGCACCCAACCCGGCGGAAGGAATGTTCCACCAGGACACGCTGCCGGTCGGGGTGGCGGGGCTCACACCACACAGCTGGCGTGGCGTGGAATGGCTGATCGAAACGTTGCGCCGCGCGACTGATCCGATCACCCTGATCCAGGTCGCCCCGCTGACCAACCTCGCAGCCGCGTTGACGGTGGCACCCGACGTCCTCGACTCGGTCGACGAGGTCATCCTCATGGGCGGCGCATGGAAGAAGTCCGGAAACCGGACACCGGCAGCGGAGTTCAACATCCACGCCGACCCCGTGGCGGCCGATGTCGTCTTTAGAGCCGGCATCGAGCGCCTCACCGTCGCGCCTCTCGACGCTACGCACGAGGTGCTCGTGAGTCGTGACGACCTGCGGCGCTACCAAGAGCTTGAGACCAGCGCCGCTCAAGTCGTCTCGGCTGTCACGGAGTACTACATCCACAGCTACCAGGTAACCGAACCTTACGGTATAGGGGCTCTTCTTTCTGCCCCTCTCCACGACGCGCTCTGCGTTGCTTACGCTATTGACCCGGCCGTTCTCGAGCTGACGGAGGTCATAGTCGACGTCGAAACGGTGAGCCCCCAGAATTACGGTCGGACAACCATTGATTACCTGCACGAGGGCAGCGGAGCGGTGGGTAACGCACGTTTCGCTGTTCATGCGGACAGTGAGCGATTTCACCGAATTCTCGACGACTGCCTGAAACAGTGAGCTCTCATTATTGCCCCATGCGCAGGCGGAGGACGAGTCATCGATCCATACGTGCGGACTCGCGCTAACCGAGTGTGGCGCCTAGCTCGGCCAGGACCGACGAAGTCGGCGTGATCGAGTCAAGGTCTGGGTGTCATGCGGCGAAGCGGGCCTGCTGGGTGAAGTGGTCGAGGCGTGCTGGTAGTTGCGGGCGGCGGCGCGCAGGGCGCTGGGTGCGGGTGGGTCGGGGTCGGGGTCGGTGAGCTGGGCCGGCCCGGGCTCGGGGAGGCGGGTGTGGATGTCGGTGACCAGTTCGGCGTGGGCCGGCCCGGTGTCGGTGACCCGGTAGCGGTGGCTGCCGGGGCCCGCGCGATGAGGCCGTGGGTGCGGAGTCGGCGCAGGTCGTAGCCGACCTGCCCGGCCGATGGCCCGGTGGGGGCGAGGCCGAGCAGCTCGGCGAGTCGCCGCGCAGGTCGGGGTTGCGGAACACCGCGTGGGAGCAGCCGGAACACCAGCAGCACTTGCAGCAGCGCCTGCGCGCGGTGATCACCCAGGCGCAGTCCGGCGATGCGGTGCCCGTCGCGGGTGCGGATCGGCTGGTGGACGGCGGTGAAGGCCTCGGCGGCGCGGATCGGGTTATGGCTGAGTCGTTGGACGCCGAGTTGGCGCCGGTGGGCGGAGGGGCCGATCTCCCGCAGCGCGGGCAGATGGGTCAGCCGTGTCCGGATACCGGGGTTGTTGATCGTGGTCTGGGTGCTGAGCGCGCGTCCTCCCTTGTGGTGCTGCTTGATCGTGGTGTGTTCGTCGTCGATGTGCAGGCTCGGGGTGGCCCCCTCGGTAAGCACGTGAGTGCGGAACCGGCCCGGGGTGTGCTGGCGGCGGCCGCGGTGGATGCGCCGGTCGAAGACCAGGCCGACCTGGTCGGGGCGTCCGACGTTGAGGCTGTCCCGGATGACCTGCTCGAGGAACACCCGGCCACAGATGGGCCGATCCAGTACCTGGGTCAGGGAGAACTCCCGCCTGCAGCACCGAAAGGTCATAGCGGTAGCCGGCGGCCCGGTGCGCGCCGGTGAACGGGTGCGGCCGGCGCGCCGGCCACGTGCGCAGCAGCGTGTCGATCTGCTCGGCCCCGAGCCGATCGCAGATCGCTTGCACCGCCTCCGCGTCGGCGCAGGGGGCGAAGCCGTTGTGCAGGGCGGTGAACCCCAGGCCCGCCTTCGCCGCCTGGCGTTGTAGGGGAAGTAGGAGCAGAACTTGACGAAGAACGTGCCGAAGTCTGCGCCGGCGGCGTAGACGTAGAAGTGGTTGACCCACCCCGGTCGTCGTGACGATCCACGGACAGGCGCCGGCGAAGCCGCCCGTGCCGTCGGCGTGCACCGCGCGCCTCGCCGTCACCCGCGCCACCGAACACGGACGCGAGGCGAAAAGGGGGGCCCACGAGCGGCCATCGTCGGCTGATCCCGCTGTCGGCAACGAGACCCGCCGCCTCCTCGCCGCGCTCGTCCTCGCCCCGCAAGCCCGCGTCGACCACGTCATGCACCGTCGACCTGGCGACGCGAACGCCAGCAGCAGGCCCGCGACAGCCATGACCGGCGCCGCGTCGAACGACCACCGGACTGATCACACCGCTGTTGCGGTATTGGGTGCCGCTCGAGCGGCTCAACCTCGCCGAGCGCGAACCCAACGACACAGCCCTCGGTCCGCAGCTCGTCGTGCGCGGAACGACAGCACCGCCTCCCGCCCCAGCGGGCTGGGTCCGACATCGCGCTCGGCGGTTGTGCGCGTCGGCAATGGGGCCGGGCTGTGGCACACAAGGTGGTTGAGGCCGCGTCGAGGCACGGCTTTGATCGGGGCGTCCGCTTCGTCCGGGTCGCTGTCATCGAGGTTCCTCTCTCCGCGCGGGCGCGACTCCCGGACGAAGGATTTGCCCGTGCCCGTTGCTTGACCTGTCAGGGCGGGGTAACCTACGGTACCCAGAATCTTAGAATCGTTTCTAATCAATGCCTGGCCGACAGAAGCCGTACACCCGCTTCATGGTCGCCTTGAGTGCAGTTTTCGGCGGTGGAAGGGAGGTAAAGGTGAAGTCGGATCGTTTCTTCGCCCCGCTGGCGAGTGGATCGCGCCGTTGAGCTCGGCCCCCTGGACGTGCTCGACCCGTCGACCGCGAAGCCGATCGGGACGGTCGCACTCGGCGACCACCGCGGACGTCGATCGCGTAGCCTCCTTCGCCCTCCGCCCTCGCTCCGCAGCGGGCGCTGCCGGAGTTCGTCGGGTGGTCGCACTACGCCGTCCTGTAGACCTCGATACCGTCCTGAGCGGCACGCGTGCAGGCCTCGGTGAAACGGGTCGGAGGCAGCGCGACGTGACGCAGTCCGACCGCAGGCGCGAGCCGCCGACTATGAAGGACGTGGCCCAGCATGCCCCGGGTGTCGGCGAGCACGGTGTCCTGTGCGCTCAACGACTCCGGACCGGTCACGCCGGCGCGCGCAACCGGGTGCCGGACGCCGTCCAGGTGCTGGAGTACTCGCCCAACGAGTCCGCGCGTCCTGGACGGGGCGAGCTGTGCCCACTGAAGAATCGAGTCCATCCCACCCTCTCGGTCGTCGCGTGGCTGGTGGGTGGCTCGGCGGCCCGGGTCCCCGGCCAGTGCTGGTCGCGGGTAGGTCCGACAGCACCGCGCGACGGGCGGTCGCCGGGTTACCCGAAAGGCCGTCCGGTGTCGCGGCGTGCCGGAATCGCCCCAGGTCAGCTATATGCGGCCAGAGTGGAAACGTTACGATCGTGTTACTCCGGTTGCGACCCCTAGCTTCGACGGGCTCGGTGAGCCAGGCTCTCCGGGGTGTGAACGGGGCGTCCGATCTGAGCGACGCTCACGGCCGGCCGGTGCGAAACCGGCCCAAAAACGCGCACGAAGTCCTCCAGTAGAAACGACTCTCACGAAGGCGGATCGATGGGCTATCTCGACAACCTGATCCTCGACGTAGACAACTACAAGCACTGCCACTACCCGCTGTACCCGAAGGGCACGGAGTACGTGTCCAGCTACATCGAGTCCCGCGGCGGGCTGTTCCCGGTGACGATGTTCGTCGGTCTCCAGGTCTACCTGCGCGAGAGGCTGATGAAGCCGATCACGCTCGAGGACATCGACGAGGCCGAGTTCGTGGCACGCGAGCAGGGCATGCACTTCAACCGCGAGAACTGGATGGGCATCCTCAACGACCACGGCGGCTACCTGCCCGTCGAGATCGAGGCGGTCCCCGAGGGCACCGTGCTCCCGGCACGGAACGTGCTCGTCCAGGTGATCAACACCGACCCGAAGTACTACTGGGCCACCAGCTTCTTCGAGACCGCGCTGCTGCGCGCGGTCTGGTACCCGTGCACCATCGGTACGGTCAGCTGGCTGTCCAAGATGGTCATCAAGGAGGCGCTGGACCGCACCGCCGACTCGTCGGCCGGGCTGCGGAACATGCTGCACGACTACGGCGCCCGCGGCGTCAGCTCCCAGCAGTCCGCCGCACTGGGCGGTCTGGCGCACCTGGTCAACTTCGACCAGTCCGACACGGTGCCGGGCATCCTTGCCGCGAAGCGCTTCTACAACGCGGGAAAGGTCTCGAACTCCGGCCCGAACTCCGAGCACGCCGGGTTCTGCGCCTGGGGCCGCGACGGCGAGGCCGCGGCGATGCGCAACATGCTGGAGACCATGGCTCCCGAGGGCTGCGCGCTGCTGCTCACCGACACCTACGACCACGAGAACTGCGTCAAGAACATCATCGGCGGCGAGCTCAAGGAGCAGATCCAGAACTTCCCGGGCCTCGTCGGGATCCGTCCCGACTCGGGCGACATCGTCCAGGTCACCGCCGACACCACCGGCTGGCTGATGGACATCTTCGGCTACACCGTGAACTCCAAGGGCTTCAAGGTGCTGCCCCCGTTCGTCCGGGTGGTGCAGGGCGACGGGGTGAACTACCACTCGCTGCCGCAGGTCTACATGGAGCTCGAGCGCCGCGGGTTCTCCGCCGAGAACGCCGTGTTCGGCATGGGCGGCGGGTTGCTGCAGCACTGGAACCGCGACACGATGAACTTCGGCCAGAAGGCGTCCGCGGTCTGCGTCGACGGCGAGTGGCGGGACATCGCCAAGTCGCCGACGGGCGCCTCGTTCAAGGTGTCGAAGAAGGGCCGGCTCGCGCTCAAGCACGAGAACGGCGAGTACACGACGGTGCTGAAGGGCTCGATCCCCGAGTCGGAGAACGTGCTGCAGCCGGTCTTCCGTAACGGCAAGCTGCTCAAGAAGTGGGACTTCACCGAGCTGATCGCGAACAGCGAGAAGGAGGTCCCCGAGTCCTACTACATCGACCACGTCGGTCAGATGCGCACCGTCTCCTCGGAGATGGCCGTCTCGGCCTGACATCGTCCACCCGGTGCCCCCGCCCGCACCTTCCCGGGCGGGGGCACCGGGACCCCATGCGAACGAAGAGGTTGACCCGATGGATGACCCGACCGTGCTGGTCACTACTGTGCGCGGCCCGGTTCCGGTGGACGCCCTCGGGATGACGCTCACCCACGAGCACCTGCTCAGCGACTGGTCCGGTCGCCGCCGCGCCGAACCCGAGGACCCGGCGGAGCGCGCGGTGTTCCACGCCCCGGTGGGCCCGTCGATGCAGTGGCTGCTGCGGGAGGACCCCCGCTGCTGCCTGGACAACACCCGGCAGGACGACCCGGACGCCACGGTCGCGGAGCTGGCGAACTTCGTCGAGGCGGGGGGCCGCACCGTCGTCGACTGCACGAACGGGGACGTGGGTCGTTCCCCCGCCGCGCTCCGGGACATCGCAGACCGGACCGGGCTCAACGTCGTCATGGGCTCTGGCTGGTACGTGCACATCTTCCATTCCGCCCGCCGCGCCGAGACCACCGTGGACGACCTGGTGGCGGAGATCCTCGCCGAGTTCGCGGACGGTGTCGGGGACACGGGCATCCGGCCCGGGATCATCGGCGAGATCGGGGTCTCCCCGCAGTTCACCGAGGCCGAACGGACGCACCTGCGTGCGGCCGCCCGCGCCCAGCGGGAGCTCGGCGTCCCGCTGTTCGTCCACCTGCCGGGCTGGCAGCGGCGCGCCCACGAAGTCCTCGACATCGTGCTCGAGGAGGAGGGGGCCCGCCCCGAGTCCGTCGTCCTGTGCCACATGGACCCCTCCGGGGAGGACCGGGACTACCAGCGGGCGGTCGCTGAGCGCGGCGTCTGGCTGGAGTTCGACATGATCGGCATGCCGTTCTTCTACCCGGGCGAGGGGCAGTGTCCGGCGCCGGAGCAGACCGCGGCCGCCGTCGCCGCCCTGGTCCGAGCGGGCTATGCCGAGCGGCTCCTGCTCAGCCACGACATGGCGTCGAAGGCGATGTGGACCCGCAACGGCGGCAACGGCTTCGGCTACGTGCCTCGTTACTTCCTGCCCCGGCTGGAACGCCACGGCGTCCCGGGCGAGGTGACCGCGAGCCTGCTCACCGCCAACCCCCGGCGCCTGTTCACGGCGGCCCGCGGCGCGCACGCCGACCACTGACCTCTCGGAACGAGAGCCTGTACATCTGTGAGGAGAACTGTGAGCCAGCTTCTGGGAAACGCCTTCTCGGCCGAGCTCGACTGGAAGCCGAAGACGCCGACATTGCGCACCGGCGCCCGCAACCTGGGCGGCCTCACCGCGGACACTGCCGTGGACGTCTGGGGAGCCGAGGTCGGGGAGTACGAGGGCGTCACGGCCGACGAGATCTTTGTGGTGCTCGAGGGTAAGGCGGAGGTCACCTTCCACCGCACCGGAGAGACGATCATGATCGGGCCGGGCGACGTCGTCCGCCTGTTCGCCGGGGACACGGACACCTGGCGGACGATCGAGACCATCCGCAAGGTGTCGTTCTACGTCCCCCCGACCGAGTCCGGATCCTGACCCGTACCCCGCACCTGACGGCGTCCACGACGGGCACCGACGGAGAAGGAAAGAGATAGCGAGTGGACATCACGACCGCCGGGGCTGTACCCCTCCACCGGCCGGACGAGTTCTACATCGGTGGCCGATGGGTCGCCCCGACGTCCTCGGACACGATCGACGTCGTCGACTCCGCCACCGAGCAGGTGTACTTCAGCGTCGCGGAGGCGCGGAACGCCGACATCGCCGCCGCGGTCGGTGCGGCACGGGCGGCGTTCGACGACGGCCCCTGGCCGCGCATGACGCACGGGCAGCGCGCCGAGTACCTCCGGGCGATCAGCTCCGCGGTCGAGGACCGCGTCGAGGACGTCGCGCAGATCTGGCCGCGAGAGTCGGGGATCCTCGCCGGCGCGGCACGCGCGGTGATGGGGGAGGTCACCGGCGCGTACTCCTACTACGCCGAGCTCGCGGCGTCGTTCCCCTTCGAGGAGCCCGCCACCCCGTCCGGCGGTGGCGGATACGGGATGATCGTGCGGGAGCCGGTCGGCGTCGTGGGCGCGATCATCCCGTGGAACGTGCCGATGACGCTGATCGCCTACAAGCTCGCCCCCGCCCTGCTGGCCGGCTGCACCGTGGTCCTCAAGGCCTCCCCCGAGGCGCCGGGCGCAGCGCTGATCATGGCCGAGATCGCTGAGCAGGTCGGGCTGCCCGCGGGCGTGCTGAACGTGGTCACCGCCGATCGTGAGGTCTCCGAGACCCTCGTCCGAGACCCTCGGGTGGACAAGATCACGTTCACCGGATCGACCGCCGCGGGCAAGGCCATCGCCGGCATCATGACCGAGCGGGTCGGCCGTTTCACGCTCGAGCTCGGCGGCAAGTCCGCGGCCGTAGTCCTGGACGATGCCGACATCGCCGAGGCCGCCCGGGTCCTGGCCGGGGCGGAGTGTTTCCTCACCGGCCAGATCTGCGGCTCCCTGACCCGGATCATCGTGCCCCGCCATCGGCATGACGAGATGGTGGAGGGTCTCGCCGAAGCGTTCTCGCAGGTGAGGGTCGGGGACCCCTTCGATCCGGCCGTGCAGATGGGTCCGCTGGCCACGGAACGGCAGCGGGAACGCGTCGAGGGTTACGTCGAGATCGGGCTCAGCGAGGGAGCGAAGCTCGCGGCCGGAGGTGGACGACCGGCCGGCCTCGACCGCGGATGGTTCGTCCAACCGACCGTCTTCGGGAACGTGGACAACTCGTGGCGGATCGCGCAGGAGGAGATCTTCGGTCCCGTGCTGACGGTGATTCCTGCGAAGGACGAGCAGGATGCCATCCGCATCGCCAACGACTCCATCTACGGCCTCAACGCCTCGGTGTTCACCCGAGACGTGGACAAGGCGCTGGCGGTCGGGCGGCAGCTCCGGGCGGGCACCGTCGGCCACAACGACAACCGCGCAGACTTCGGCATCGGCTTCGGCGGGTTCAAACAGTCCGGCATCGGCCGTGAAGGCGGCGTCGCAGGGCTGCTGCCCTACCTGGAGAACAAGACGATGGTCCTCGAGGAGAAGCCGGGTGGCAGCGCGTAGCGCACCCGCAGAGTCCTCGTCCCGCCCCCTCCCACGCTTGATCGGAAGCCCCGTGAACGACGTCTTCGTCCGCTTCAGCCGACCACAGGACACCACCGCCCTCGCCGCCCTCGCCAGCACCCGTGACGCCGGGTGGGCGGCACCATGACCGGCACCACGACCGTCCGGCGGGCGGGGGCCTGGATCGCCGGGCAGCCGGTGTCCGGTTCCGCAACGTTGCCGGTCCGGGACCCCTGGACGGACGAGCTCGTGGCCGAGGTCGCCCTCGCCGACCCCGAGCACGTGGAGCAGGCGCTGCAGCTGGCCCACGAGGCGGCCGGCAGCCTGCTCGCGGTTCCCGCCCACCGCCGCGCGGACGCTCTCCGACAGGCGGCCACGGGTCTGCTCGAGCGCATGGACGAGGTCGCCGCCACGATCACCAGGGAGAGCGGCAAGCCGATCACATGGTCGCGAGCCGAGGTGCAGCGCGCCGCCCTGACCTTCCGGTGGGGGGCGGAGGAGGCGGTGCGGTGGTCGGGTGAGCTCCAGCGACTGGACAGCGAGCCGGGCGGAGACGGGCGCCTGGCCCTGCAGCGCCGGTTCCCCCGGGGTCCGGTCCTGGGCATCACACCCTTCAACTTCCCGGTGAACCTGGCCGCCCACAAGATCGCGCCCGCCCTGGCGGTGGGCGCGCCCATCGTGCTCAAACCCGCGCCGAAGACGCCGCTCAGCGCCCTGTTGCTGGGCGAGATCCTGACCGACTGCGGGCTACCGGCGGGCGCGTTCTCGGTGCTCACGGTCGACGACGAGGTCGCTGCCGGTCTCGTCGCCGACCCGCGGATGCCCGTGGTGTCCTTCACCGGGTCCGGACCGGTCGGCTGGGCCATCCGGAACGCGGTGCCCCGCAAGCACGTCACTCTGGAGCTCGGCGGCAACGCCGGGGTGCTGATCTGTCCGGACTGGAGTTCGGATGCCGACCTGCGGCAGGCGGCCCGGCGGATCGCGACCGGCGCAAACGCCCAGGGCGGCCAGTCCTGCATCTCGGTGCAGCGCGTCCTCGTCGACAGGACGGTGTACGAACGGTTCCTGCCGGTGCTGGTGGAGGAGGTCGAGCAGCTCGTCGTGGGTGACCCCTGGTCGCCGGCGACCACCGTCGGGCCGTTGATCAACCGAGCAGCTGCACAGCGGATCGGGGAGTGGGTCACCGCCGCCGTCGCGGGCGGGGCCCGGGTTCTGACCGGCGGGACGGTCACCGACGCGCTGGTCTCTCCCACCGTGCTGGTCGACGCCCCGGCCGACGCGCAGGTCTGCCAGGACGAGGCGTTCGGTCCGGTGCTCACCGTCGCGGCGGTGGACGGCGTGGACGAGGGCCTGCGGGCACTGGACGACTCGCGCTTCGGCCTGCAGGCCGGGATCTTCACCCACGACATCCAGACGGCGTTCCGCGCACATCGGGAGCTGGAGGTCGGAGGCGTCATCGTCGGCGACATCCCGACCTTCCGGGCCGAGCAGATGCCGTACGGAGGGGTCAAGGAGTCCGGTATCGGACGCGAAGGAGTGCGGGCCGCGATGGAGGACTACACCGAATCGCGGCTGCTCGTGCTCTCGGGAGTGAGCTTATGAGGCGGCCACCGGCCGACGCGTGACCCGCTGAGGCGGACGTCATCAGCCCGCAACAAGAATCGTTTAAGTCAACTCCAAGCCGAGAGGAGGGGCAGGTGCCCGACACCCTGAGCACGCCCCCGCTGCGCGTCCTGGTCGCAGGTGAGTCCTGGATCAAGCACACGATCCACATGAAGGGTTTCGACCAGTTCCACAACACCGAGTACG
>NZ_JAHDTG010000042.1 GCF_018531475.1 Pseudonocardia mahuensis | reverse complement strand
TCGCGCGTTCCTCGACCGCGTCCGCAGCCGGACGCGCGATCAGCAACCTCGGCACGACCGTTCTCCGCTCGACCCGACAGCCTCCACAACCGATAACCTACGCTCTACTTAACGAACGCAGCACTAGTGGCTCGACCGGTAACCGATCTCGGTGGTGGGGGCGCCCGCTCGTCGCTTCCGGTCGGCCGGTAGCCGAACACTCCCGTTACTCGAACATGTGTTCGAGTAACGTGGCGGTATGACCGATTGGTGGCAGGCCGCTGATGCGGAGCTGCTTGCTGCCCTCGGTGAGCTGCAGACGGCGCTGAACACCACATGGGCGCAGATGCTCGAGGTCGTCCGCGAGGTGGAGAGCCGCGGGCTGGCCGAGAGGCACGGTTATGTCACCGGGGCCGATCTGCTGCGCGGTACGCAGAACATCAGCCGGTCAACGGCGAAGGCGCGGGTGCGCGCGGCGCAGGACGTGCTGCCCGCCCGGAGCCTGTCCGGAGAGCCGCAGCCGGCGGAGATGCCGGCGACGGCGGCGGCGGTGGCCGAAGGCGCGATCTCCGCGGAGCACGTGCGAGCGATCCAAGTCACCCTGGCAGCCCTGCCGCCGCATCTGGAGCGGCATCGGGCGTCGTTGGAGGCCGACCTGGCCGGGTTCGCCCGCACGCTGGATCCGGATGCGGTGCTCAAGCTGGGCAAGCGGGCGCTGGCGGCGCTGGATCCGGACGGGCCCCGCCCGCGCGACGGTGATCCGACGCGGACCCGGTTCGCGCTGGTCCCGCGGGGTGCGGGGTTCGAGACCCGGGGCTGGTTGGACCGGGAGGCGGCGGCGGTCCTGCGGACCGCGCTCTCCCCGCTGGCCGCGCCGGCCCCGGCGGCCGAGGGTGTGCCCGACCCGCGGTCGCTGCCCGAACGCCAGGGCGATGCGCTGGTGGAGTTGGCCCGGCGGGTGCTCGACACCGGGCGGCTGCCCGCCGAGGGCGGGCAGCCGCCGCACGTGACGGTCACGGTGGCCCTGGAGGTGCTGGAGCGCCGGCTCGGAGCGGGCCTGCTGGGCTTCGGCGAGGGCATCCTGGCCGCCGCGATCTCCGCGGAGGATGCGCGGCGGTGGGCGTGTGACGCGCATCTGGTCCCGATCGTGCTCGGCGCGGAGGGCGCGCCGCTGGACATCGGGCGCCGGTCCCGGGTCGTGTCCCGCTCTCTGCGCCGCGCTCTGGCCCACCGCGACGGCGGGTGTTCCTTCCCGGGGTGCGAGTGCCCGCCGCAGTGGACCGAGGCGCATCACGTGGTGCACTGGGCCGAGGGTGGGGCCACCGCGCTGCACAATCTGCTGCTGTTGTGCCCCCGGCACCACACGCTGATCCATGCCGGGGAGTGGGAGGTCAGCATCAGCCAGGGCTTCCCGCTCTTCCACCCGCCGCCCTGGATACCGGGCGGGCCGCGGCGCAATCCGCTGCACCGCATCGACCTCATCGCCCGAACATGACCGCGCTACCGCACTGTCAGCGCAGCCGCGCCAGGGCGTCGTCGAGATCGACGACGTCGGCGTACTTCGCGTCCAGGTCCGCGAGGTTCGCCGCGTGGACCTCCGGTGTCCGGTCCGCGCATGCCTGGCGGACCACCTGCGGACGGAACCCGTGCTGCAGCGCATCGGTGGCCGAGGCCCGGACACAGCCGGAGGTGGACACGCCACACGCGACGACGGTGTCCACCCCCGCCGCGGCCAGCGTCGAGGCGAGTGACGTCCCGAAGAACGCCGACGCGTACTGCTTGACCACCACCGGCTCCCCGGGCTGTGGCTTCAGCGGCAGTGCGATCTCCCCCCAGTCGCCGCCGGCGTCCTCGGCGAACGCCGCCAGCGCGGGCACCTTACGCACGAACAGCCCGCCGTCGGTCAGGCCGCTGATGTAGCGCACGACGGTCCAGACGACCGGGTGCTCCGCGGCGCGGGCGGCGTCCACCAACTCGGCGCACGCCGCCAGCGCCGGACCCGGCTCGGGCAGCTTGAACGGCCCGGCCGGCTCGGTGTAGGCGCGCACCATGTCGATCACGAGAACGGCCGGCCGTGCACCCCAACCGATCCGTCCGGAGAACCCCGCGCCGTGCGGCCCGCTCACGCCCGTCACGTCCAGACCGGTCGCCTCGGCGCCGGCAGTCCGGTCTCCGCCTCGCACCGTTCCAGGAGCACCTCGATCGGCGGGCCCATGTCGAACGTCGGCAGCTCCGCAGGCCGAGACTCACGCATCTGCGCCCGGAGGGCACCGGTGGCGCCGGAGTCGACGGTCCCGTCCTCTGCCACCACCACGCCGTAGCGTCGCGCGCCCTCGACGGTGACCAGCCCGCGAGCCACCTCGAGCCCGACGAGCGCGGGATCGCGCTCCAGCGGGTCGCCCCACCCGCCGCCGCCCCAGGTCACGAAGTGCAGCACGTCGCCGGGGGCGACCGGCACGTCGTGGCATTTCGAGGGCAGCACCTGGCGGCCGCCGTCGGCGCGGTCGATCCACTTGGTGCCGCGCGCCCCCGGCGCGCCACCGTTGACGCCCCATGGATAGGTCAGCCAGCGGTCGTCGTGGATCGCGATGGTGCCGGGCTCTTCGAAGACATACGCGACGTCGACGCCGTTGCCGCCGCGGTGCAGGCCGGCTCCGCCGGTGTCGGCCACCGTCTCCCACTTCTCGATGCGCAGCGGGTAGTACGACTCCAGGTACTCGCACGGGATGTTGACGAAGCTCGGCCAGAGTGAGTGGCCGTCCGGGCCGTCGCCGAGCGGGCGCCCGGGGATGCCGCCGAAGCCGATCGAGTAGAGCTGGAACCACTCGCCGGCCCGGTCTCCGGCCGAGTAGTACCCCGAGTACATGAAGTGCGGCGACGACGAGAAGCCCGCCGCGTTCAGCAGCGCCGGGTTGGTCTGCCCGAGCAGCCCGCCGAACAGGTCGAACACCCGCCCGATGCCGTGGTTGCGGCCGTTCAGCGACGCCGGGTGCTTGGGCTTCCAGTAGGAGCCGTCCGGGATCGTCACGTCGACCAGCGGGTAGAAGCCGTCGTTCCACAGGATCTGCGGGTCGGCCACCGTGATCATGTAGATCCCGAAGAACATCCGGGTGAGGTTCTCGTTGATGTAGTAGTTGATGGGCCCGGCGGCCTGCGGCGACGACCCGGTGAAGTCCAGGTGCACCTTGTCTCCGGTCCTGGTCAACGAGAGCTTCAGCTCGTAGGGACCGTTGCCGACGCCGTCATCGCAGACGTAGTCGGTGAAACTGAGGGTCCTGCCCTCCTCGAACACCGCCGCCAGCAGCACCTTCATGGCGTCGTAGTTGCGCTGGAGCAGGGCGTCGAGCGCCGACAGGTACGTCGCGGTGCCGAAGCGCTCGCACATCTCGACGACGCGCCGGCCCGCGGTCCGGCAGGCGGCGACGAGGCCGTTGAGGTCGGCGCGGTTCCAGTCCGGCATGCGGACCTGGTTGAGGATGATCTTGAGCGCGTCCTCGTTGAGCTCTCCGCGCGAATACAGCTTGAAGGGCGGGATGACCACGCCCTCCTCGTAGATCGTCCGTGCGTCGGTGGGCATCGAGCACGGCGTCTTGCCGCCGACGTCGGACATGTGTCCGAACATCGAGGCCCAGCCGACCACCCGGCCCTCGTGGAAGATCGGCATCACGATGAGCCAGTCGTTGGCGTGGCTGATCGCGGCACCGCAGGCGTACGGGTCGGACGTCAGCAGGACGTCGCCCTCCTCGACGGTGTCGTCGAAGCCTTCCAGGAAGTCCGGGATGGACAGTCCGAACTGGCCGACGACCATCTTCCCGCTCGGGTCACCGATCAGCGGGAACTCGTCGTGCTGCTCGCGGATGCCGGGGGACAGAGCGGTGCGGAACAGCACCTCGTCCATCTCGTAGCGGGCGTTGCGCAGCCCGTTCTCGATGAGGTCCAGGGTGACGGGGTCGACCTCACCCTTCTCGACGGGCCCGGTCGCGGTCTCGATGATGCGTGCCATGTGTCAGCCCTGCCGGACGGGGTTGATGAGCAGACTGCCCGACGGGTGGACCGTCGCCGCGTGGCCGGGCAGCACCAGGGTCGTGGAGTCCATCTCGGTCACGATCGCGGGGCCGGTGACGAGGTCTCCGGCGCGCAGCTTCGCCCGGTCGTAGACGCAGGCGTCCACCGTGGACCCGGAGACGTGGATCGGGTGGGTGTCGATCAGTGCGGTGGCCGGGTCCCCGTCGCCCTCGGGCAGCGTCACCGCGGCCACCTCGGGCCGCGGCCCGGACACCGTGGCCCGGGCGTTGACCAGTTCGTGGTCGACGTTCAGCAGGAACGAGAACAGCCGCTCGTGCTCGGCGTCGAAGCCGGTCGTGAGCCGCTCCAGTGCCGTGTCCCGGTCCTCCAGCGAGCTCGGGTCGACATCGACGGCGATCTCGAAGCCCTGGCCGTGGTAGCGCACGTCGACCTGGAACCCGACCGTCTGGTCGGCGCGTGCCACGCCTTGTGCGGCCAGCCGCGCGCCCGCCTCGTCGGCCAGTTCGGTGAGGATCGTGCCGAGCTGCGCCCCGGACAGATCGGCGAACCGGCGCAGCACGGTCCGTGCGGCCTCGTCGCGCAGCGACGTGGTGGCGTCCCCGAGCGCGCAGAGCACGCCCGGCGACGGCGGGACGATCACGGGCCAGGCTCCGGTCAGCTTGCCCAGCGCGTTGGCGTGCAGCGGCCCGGCGCCGCCGAACGCGACGAGGGCGAAGTCGCGGGGGTCGAAGCCCTGCTGCACGCTGACCAGCCGCAGCCCGCCGAGCATGTTCTCGTTGACGATGTCGACGATCCCGGCCGCGGCGGCCTCGGGCGATTCCAGCCCCATCGCGTCGGACACGCTCGACACGGCGCTGAGGGCTGCCTCGACGTCGAGGGTGATCTCGCCGCCGGCCAGCGTGGGGGGCAGGTAGCCGAGCACGACGTTCGCGTCGGTCACCGTCGGCTCGGTGCCGCCCTTGCCGTAGGCCGCGGGACCCGGATCGGCACCCGCGGACTGCGGGCCGACGCGCAGCGCCCTGGTCAGCTCGGGCACGTGCGCGATCGAGCCGCCGCCCGCCCCGACCGTGCGGACGTCCACGCTCGAGGCCCGGACGGTCAGGTCACCGACCTTGGTCTCCCGGCCGATCCGCGGCGTGAGGCCCTGGACGAGGGCGACGTCGGTCGACGTGCCGCCCATGTCGAAGGTGATCAGGTCGGAGTAGCCGCACTGCTCGGCGACCCACACCGCACCGGTCACGCCGCCCGCCGGGCCCGACAGCAGCATCGTCACGGGCGCGGACACCGCGGCGCCCGCTGCGGACAGGCCGCCGTCACTGCGCAGGATGGCCAGCTCACCGGCCACCCCGCCCGCCCCGAGCCGGCCCGACAACGTCTCGATGTAGCGCTTGACCTGCGGCTGGACGTACCCGTTGGCCACCGTGGTCACGGTGCGCTCGTACTCGCGCAGCTCGGGAAGCACGTCGGAGGACAACGACACCGGCACTCCGGGCAGCTCCTCGGCGGCGATCTCGGCGATCCGCTTCTCGTGCGCGGGGTCGGCGAAGGAGTTGATCAGCGAGACGGCGAGGGCCTGGATGCCGCGCCCGGCGAGCTTGCGGAGCTGGGTGCGGACGTCGTCGGAGTCGAGCTCGCGAACGACCGCACCGTCGCTGCCGATCCGCTCGTCGACCTCGACGGTGTTCTCCAGCGCCGCGAGCGGTTCCGGCTTGGGCCAGATGATCCAGCCCGCGAGCCCGCCGGGGACGTAGGAGCGGGCGATCTGGAGCACCTGCCGGAAGCCCTTGGTGGTGACGAGCCCGACGACCGCGCCCTTGCCCTCGAGGATCGCGTTCGTCGCGACCGTCGTGCCGTGCAGGACCTGGGCGACGTCGTCGAGTTCGATGCCGGCTTCGGCGCACACCTTGCCGATGCCGTTCAGAACACCGACGGCCTGGTCGGCCGGGGTGGAGGCGGTCTTCGCCCGCCAGGTCGAGCCGCTGGCCTCCTCGACCAGCAGCACGTCGGTGAAGGTGCCGCCGACGTCGACACCGAGCCGGTAGGTCATGAGCCTGTCTCCTTCTGGTTCTGCGCAGCAGCGGCGGCGCGGATCATCACGGCCCGGGCGTTGTGGATGTGTGCGGTCATCACGGCCTGCGCCCACTCCGGGTCACCGGCCCGTGCCGCGGCGACGATCTCGGCGTGGTGGGCCAGGCTGCGCAGCAGCGACGCGTCGTCGTAGGCGTGGAAGTTGCGCAGCACGATCGGCGCATGGATGGCCCCGGCCAGGGCGGTGGCGAGGGCAGGGTGGTCGGCCAGCGTGACGAGCCGGCCGTGGAACTCGCGGTTGAGCGGGAAGAGCGCGTCGAGGTCCTGGCCGGGGCCGGGGGAGCCGACGGCGAGCATCTCGGTGGCGAGTTCGTCGAGTGCGGCGAGGTCGGCGGCGTCCGCCCGGCACGCGGCACGCGCGGCGGCCCGCGGCTCCAACGCGGCCCGCAGGTCGAACACGCCCTCCAGCTCGGCGACCGACCAGCTGGTCACCCGCGCCCCGCGGTTCGGGCTGATCTCGACGAGGCCCTCGGCGGCGAGCCGGGTCAGGGCCTCGCGCACGGGGGTCCGGCTGACGCCCAGGCGCTCGGCCAGCTCGACCTCGCCGAGCCGCAGCCCGGGTGCGACCTCCCCGCGCAGGATCATCTCCCGCACCGCTTCGAGCGCCCGTTCCGATGCCCGCGTCACGCGTGACCTCTCCCACTCGAGCCTAGATTGTGTGCAATGTATGCAGACCTGCTTCCGTTGTCCACGGAATCGCCGTACTTTTCTCCTGTCTGTATGCAACAAGGAGATGAGGGATGAACGTGGCCGATCTGCTGAGCGCGCCGAGACCACCCCGGGCCCGGCTGCGCGAGCTGCTCACCGCGGCGGCGAGCGGCCGGCCACTGGTGGCCCCCGGCGCGTACGACGCACTGTCCGCCCGGCTGATCGGGCAGGCCGGGTTCGACGTCGTCTACATGACGGGGTTCGGGACGACGGCCTCGCTGATCGGCCGGCCCGACGTCGGGCTGCTCACCGGTACCGAGATGGTCGACAACGCCCGCCGGATCGTCGCCGCTGTCGATGTCCCGGTCATCGCCGACGCCGACACCGGCTACGGCAACGCGATCAACGTGCTGCGCACCGTCGCCGCGTACGAGCAGGCCGGCGTGGCCGGCGTCCACCTGGAGGACCAGGTGATGCCGAAGAAGTGCGGGCACATGAGCGGCAAGGCGGTGATCCCGGCCGAGGAGATGGCCGGCAAGATCCGCGCGGCCGTCGCCGCCCGGCGCGACCCGGACTTCGTGCTCATCGCCCGCACCGACGCCGCGGCCGTGGAAGGGCTGGACGCGGCGATCGCCCGCGCGCGGGCCTACGCAGAGGCGGGTGCGGACGTTCTCTTCGTCGAGGCCCCGAGCAGCGAGGACGACATCGCGCGGGTCGCGAAGGAGCTGCACGGGGTCGCGCCGCTGGTGTTCAACTGGGCCGAAGGCGGCCGGACCCCGGCGCTGTCCCTGGAACGGATCGCCGAACTCGGGTTCTCCCTGGTGCTCTACCCGATCGGCACCCTGCTCGCGGCGACCGCCGGCATCCGGGCACTGCTCGAGACCGTCCGCGCCGACGGCACCCCGACCGCGGCCCTGCCCGGGCTGCCGACGTTCGGCGAGTTCACCGACCTCATCGGGTTGCCGGAGATCGGCGAGTTGGAGCAGCGCTTCGGGTCCTGAACGGGGCGGATCCTCAACACTCCTCACGCCGCTCACGACGCGTGGGCGGGCCGCGGCTACTCTCGGCGGCCATGACCGCCCACGCAGATCCGACCCGGCGCCGCCTGCGGGTGGCCGTGGTGTTCGGCGGCCGCAGCAGCGAGCACGCCATCTCGTGCGTGTCGGCCGGGAGCGTGCTGTCCCACCTGGACCGCGAGCGCTTCGAGATCGTGCCGGTCGGCATCACCCGCGAGGGCGCCTGGGTGCTGGACACCGACGAACCGGCCCGGCTCCAGATCACCGAGCGGGCGTTGCCGTCCGTCGACGCGGGCGGCACGGCACTGGCGCTGCCCGGCGACCCGACCCGCGGCGGGCTCGTGCTCCTGGAGTCCGACCGGGCGGGCGAGGTGTTCTCCGGCGTCGACGTCGTCTTCCCGGTGCTGCACGGACCGTTCGGTGAGGACGGCACCGTCCAGGGGCTGCTGGAGATGGCCGGGGTGCCCTACGTCGGCGCCGGGGTGCTCGCCAGTGCCGCAGGGATGGACAAGGAGTTCACCAAGAAGCTGCTGGCCGCCGACGGGCTGCCCGCCGGCGACCTCGTCGTGCTCCGCCGCGGAACCGCGACGCTGACCGACGCCGAGCGTGACCACCTCGGGCTGCCCGTTTTCGTCAAGCCCGCCCGGGCCGGTTCCTCGGTCGGGATCACCAAGGTCACCGACTGGGCCGACCTGGACGCCGCGATCGCCGTCGCCCGCGAGCACGACCCGAAGGTGCTGGTCGAGGCGGCGATCGTGGGCCGCGAGGTGGAGTGCGGGGTGCTGGAGTTCCCCGACGGCTCGGTGCGGGCCAGCGTGCCGGCCGAGATCCGGCTGGTCGGCTCCGGCCAGGGCGGCGCCCCGGAGTTCTACGACTTCGAGTCCAAGTACCTCGACGACGTCTGCGAGTTCGACATCCCGGCCAAGCTCGACGACGCCGTCACCGAGCGGCTGCGGGATCTCGCCGTGGCCGCGTTCCGGGCGCTGGACTGCCAGGGCCTGGCCCGGGTGGACTTCTTCGTCGGGCCGGACGGCGAGCTGACCGTCAACGAGGTCAACACGATGCCCGGCTTCACGCCGATCTCGATGTACCCGCGGATGTGGGCCGTGACCGGGATCGACTACCCGACGCTGCTCGCCACGCTGGTGGAGACGGCCGTGGCGCGGGGGACCGGGCTGCGCTGAGGCGTCAGCGGACGGCGACCGCGGTGGCCGGCAGGGTCTCCCGGACCGCGTCGGAGACCGCCTGCAGCGGGCCGCTGCCGACGGTCGACGGTGCGGTGAGCACGACGTAGACGGGCCGGTCGACCGCGACGTAGGTCGTGAGCACCGAGCCCGGAGCGGTGTCGGTGAGCTGCAGCCAGCGCACCCCGTTGATCTCCAGCAGGGCCGAGGTCGGGTTCAGCTCGGCCGGGCGCGGCAGCCCGCACCGCAGGACGACCGGACGTGGGGACGCCGCCCAGGCCAGTACCCCCGGCGTCGGTTCGGCGAGCGGCCGTGACGGCAGCACGTCGTCGTCACCGGGGAGTTCGGCCGGGACCGCGGCCAGCAGTGCGGCGCACTCGCTGCCGCCCGCCCCGGGTGCGTCGACCGGGGCCACGGCCAGCGGCCCGGTGTCGGCCGGCGGAGCCGCTGTGGTGTCCGCGCCATCGATCCCGCGGATCCGCACCGTGATCCCGATCGCGGCCACGACGACCGCCAGCAGGACCGGCAACGTGATCGCGACGATCACGGCCGGGCGGAGGCGCTCCCGCCCGGTTGCGCTGCCGGCCACCACGTCAGCTCAGCTTGACGACCGGGCAGGTCAGCGTGCGGGTGATGCCGTTGACGCCCTGCACCTGGGCGACGACGAGCTGTCCCAGCTTGTCGACGTCGTCGGCCTCGGCGCGGACGATCACGTCGTACGGGCCGGTGACGTCCTCGGCCGAGGTGACTCCGGGGATGGCGGAGATCTCGGATGCCACGGCGGCCGCCTTGCCGACCTCCGTCTGGACCAGGATGTAAGCCTGCACCACGGCGTGCCCCTTCCATGTCGCTTCGTGTGTGTCGAGTCGTGTCGGGTAGGAAAGTCGGAAGCCGAACGTACCGGAGGTGGCCGCGTTGCCCCCATCGTCGAGCGCCTCAACCGGGTCGAGCGAGGGAATGAACACACTGGATGAGGTGGGCGAGTTCGGGCTCATCGCCCGCGTGACCGCGAACCGCCGTCAACCCGCGGCGACGCTGCTCGGCCCGGGAGACGACGCCGCGGTGGTCGCCGCGCCCGACGGCCGGGTGGTGGCCTGCACCGACGTGCTCGTCGAGGGCGTGCACTTCCGGCTCGACTGGTCGAGCCCGGAGCAGGTCGGTCGCAAGGCCGCGGCGGCGAACCTGGCCGACGTGGCCGCGATGGGAGCGGTGCCGACGGCGCTGCTGGTGGGGCTCGCCTGCCCGGCGTCGACGCCGGTGGAGACGTTGGAGGGGCTCGCCGACGGGTTGTGGGCCGAGGCGACCGCGGCCGGCGTCGGCCTGGTCGGGGGCGATGTGGCGTCATCGGGGACCCTGGTGGTCTCCGTCACCGCCCTCGGCTCCCTGGAGGGCCGCGAGCCGGTGACCCGGTCCGGCGCGCGCCCGGGGGACGTGGTCGCCCTGTGCGGCCGGGTGGGCTGGGCGGCCGCGGGCCTCGCGGTGCTGAGCCGGGGGTTCCGCTCGCCGGTGGCGGTGGTGGGTGCCCACCGGGTGCCCGAACCGCCCTACACCGCCGGCCCCGAGGCCGCGACCGCCGGCGTCACCGCCATGATCGACGTCTCGGACGGGCTGCTGGCCGATCTCGGTCACGTGGCGCAGGCCTCGGTCGTTCTCGTCGATGTCCGCAGCACGGCGCTGGAGGTACCCGCGCGCCTGGCCGAGGTGGCATCGGCGCTCGGTGCCGATCCGCTGCACTGGATGCTCACCGGCGGCGAGGACCACGCGTTGGCCGCGACGTTTCCGCCGGACGTGGCCCTGCCCCCGGGCTGGACGACGATCGGGCGCGTCCGCGAAGCCGGGGACGGCCCCGGGGTGCTGGTCGACGGCCGGCCGTACACCGAATCCCCGGGATGGGACCACTTCGCCCGGTAGCCGGTGGCATCAGGCGGGCGGCGCGCCCCGGGCGTACTGGCCCACGATCCAGCGGCAGACCGCCTCGACCACTCCGCATCGTCGAGTTCGTGGCCGGCGGGAATGCCGTGCCAGCGCTCCAGGCAGGTCCGGCAGCAGGTCGCCGTGGCGTGCTGGGCCACGAAGACAGGGTGCCCGCGGTACGGGGTCTGGCGGCCGTCGTTGCGTGGCTGCGCCGGAGCGAGCCGCTTGCCGATCAGGTCGTCGGCGTGCCGGCGGACCGTGCCGATCCCGCGCAGGTCGACCACGGCCCGGTCCCGGCCGCGGAGCCGGAACGTGGCCCGGAACGGGTGCTGCCCGGTACACCGCCGGAGGAGTCGGCCCCGGCGAGCACCGCGGCGACGGTGAGGATCGCCCAGTCGTGCGGACAGGCCCAGCGTGCCGCCCACCGCCCCCGGGTTCTGCTGGTAGGCGGCGAGCAGGAGGCCGGTCTCCGTGGGCGTCAGGGACGTCGGTGTCCAGGTGCTCATGGCCGGGGGCCTGTGTGCGCGGCGGCACTCCGACAGGCTGGACCACGCCATCCGGGTCAGGGGTCGAACCGGTATGTCGGGATCATGTCCACGATGTCCGAGCTCGGTGAAGATCGCGCAGCAGCAGCAGCTCGGCCATGCGGTGCTCCGCGAACGGGCCTTCCGCCGGCCCCGCGGGCGCGGCCAACGCGTCGGCGTCGAGACCGCGCACGCCCTCGACCCATGCCGCGTGACCTCGTCCAGCTGGTGCAGCGCGCCTGCGCCGGTCCCGGCGTAGTCGAAGCTCGAGTAGTCCATCGGCGGCCCGCCGAAGTGGCCGGCGTTGCGCATGCCGAACACTCCCACGATGAGGTGGCCGAGCCGCCAGGCGATCGTCGTCACCGGCGGCGGATCGGGCTCGGGAAAGGCGAAGTCGATCGTGAACGCCCCGCTGCCCGCTTGCACCGGCGCCACGGACGTCCCGCGCGGGCGCACGTTCCACGAGCCCGGCGCCGGCTCCCAGAAGTACTCGTCGTCGGTCAGCCCGCGGAGCTTCGGTCGCAGGTGACTGCTCCAGTGCCGGTCCAGCTGCTCGACGAGCTGCTCGGTCCAGTCCATGCCGGGGACCGTAGCCGCGATCAGGTGTGAGGCACGGCCGTCCCGCGGATCGAGGCGTCGAGCAGCTGCACCGGGTGCAGCAGCGGCACGGCCGCGCGGTCGGGCTCGTCCCCGGACAGGTGCTTACCGATCTGCAGCAGGCACCCCGGGTTCGCGGTGACGATGATGTCGGGGCTCACCGACCGCACATTGGCCGCCTTGCGGGCGCCGAGCTCGGCGGCGGCCTCCGGCGCCACCATGTTGTAGATGCCGGCCGAGCCGCAGCACAGCTCGGCCTCGGGCAGGTCGACGAGCTGCAGGTCGGGGATGCTGCGCAGCACCGCGCGCGGCTGCGCCCGCACGTTCTGCGCGTGCCCGAGGTGGCAGGCGTCGTGGTAGGCGACCCGGCCGGGGATCGCGTGCCGCGGCGCGCGGGGCTCCAGATCGGCCAGCACCTCGTGCACGTCGCGCACCCGGGCGCTGAACGCCGCGGCGCGCTCGCCCCACTCGGGGTCGTCGGCCAGCAGGTGGCCGTAGTCCTTCATCGACGACCCACAGCCGGCAACGTTGGTGACGATCGTGTCCACGTCCAGGGTCTCGAACCGCGCGATCGTCTTCCTGGCCCGGGCCAGCGCGCTGGGCTCGCGCCCGGCGTGCAGCTCCAGCGCCCCGCAGCACTGCTGGTCCCGGGGGACGAGCACGTCGCAACCCTCGGCGGCCAGCACCCGCACGGTCGCCTCGTTGACGCGGTGGAAGAACACGTCCTGCACGCAGCCCGACAGCAGCGCGACCCGCGCCCGGCGCTCGCCGACGGCCGGGGTGTGCACGGGCAACCGGGCGAACGCCTCCTTGAGCTGCACCGGCGGGAGCAGCGACTCGGTGGCGGCCAGCCGGGCCGGAAGCGTGCTCAGAAGCCGCGGCAGCACCCGCCGGCCGAACCTCGTGTTGCGCACCTTCTGGTAGAGCGCCCCGGGCACGGCCGCGGCCCGGAGCCGTCGCTTGTACGGGAACAGCGTGAAGATCGCGTCGCGGAACAGCTTGTCCGACTTCTCCCGCGGCACGTTGCGCTCGATCTGCGGGCGGACCGACTCGAGCAGCTTGTCGTACTGCACCCCCGACGGGCACGCCGTCACGCACGCCATGCAGCCCAGACACGCGTCGATGTGCTGCTGGAAGGGGCCCTCCAGGCTGATCTCGCCCTTCGCGGCCAGGTCCATGAGGTAGATCCGGCCGCGCGGGGAGTCCATCTCCTCGCCCCACAGCTGGTAGGTGGGGCAGGTGGGCAGGCAGAACCCGCAGTGCACGCAGTCGTCGAGCAGTTCGCGCTGCGGCGGGTGGTGCGCGTCGAACGCGCTGGGCCCGGCCTGCGGCAGCTTGGTCTCGGGGGATCCGGCGGGGGTGGTCACGTGGTCCTCCCAGGGGACGTGAGCTCGAACCAGGGGGCGAAGCGGCCGGGGCCGAAACGGCCGACTGGGTCGAGCGCGGTCTTCACGGCCTTCAGCACGCCGACGGCGGACGGCGGCGGCCCCCACGCCGGGCCACCGAAACCGGCCGGGCGGTCGCGCAGCGTGGACGTGCCGCCCGCGGCGTGCACCGCGTGGTGGGCGTGCTCGATCGCCGCGGCGTCCGCGGGCAGCGCGGCGGTCGCCACCCCGGTGCCGAGACCGATGGTCAGGGCGGCGTCCGGGGTCGCCGCGCCCGGCAGCGCGGCCAGCAGAGCGGGCAGCGCCGAGGGCAGGGCGCCGATGCGGAGGACAGCGTGCCCGGGCCCGCCACGGACCCGCTCGGCGTGCGCGGCCCACTCGCCGGCGTCGGAGCCGGAGGTGACCTCGGTGGCACCGGCGCCGAGCGCCTCGCGCAGCCGCTGCGCCCGCCCGGGGAGCGCGTCCTCGGTGCCCTCGACGCGGACGAGCAGCCGGCCCGCCTCGGTCGCGGCGGGACCGTCACCGGAGCCGTCGCTGTCGGAGCGCCACTCCAGTGCGACCGGCTCGTAGGGGCCGTCGAGCACGCGGTGGGCGTGCTCGACCGCTTCGGCGAGCGGGCAGTCCAGCGCCACGGTCGTGGTGCGCTTGGGGGCCGGGTGCAGCCGCAGCACGACCTCGACGAGCACGCCGAGGGTGCCGTAGGAGCCGTGGATCAGCTTGGCCAGGTCGTAACCGGCCACGTTCTTGATCACGTGCCCGCCGCTGCGGGCGACGGTGCCGTCGGCCAGCACCACGGTGGTGCCGATGACCAGGTCCCGCAGTGAGCCGTGGACCAGCGCGGACGGACCGGCGTCGGCGGTCGCGACGAGCCCGCCGACGGTCGCGCCCCGCGCGACGCGCGCGGCGTCGAAGGACACGTGCTGGCCGTGCGGCGCGAGCTCCTCGGCCAGCCGCTGCAGCGGCGTCCCGGCGTGCACCGAGACGGTCATGTCGCCCGGGTTGTGGGTGATCACGCCGGTCACGCCGGTCATGTCGAGGACGGCGTCGACGGGACCGAGGTCGCCGCCCCAGGCCGCGGCGGTACCGGCCCCGGCGATCGCGAGCCCGCCCGCCGAGTCGAGTACGGCGTCGCGGACCGACCGCAGGTCGGTGGGGCGCAGGGTGGTGGGGTCGGTGGTGTCGTCGGGGGCGGTCACAGGCGCTCGATCACTCCTGACTCCTCCAGCGGGTGCGGCCGGTACTTGCCCGGGCGTTCGCCGCACAACCGCGGCGTGGGCAGCACCTTGCCGGGGTTGCACAGGCCGTCGGGGTCGAACGCGTCGCGGACGCGGTGCATCACGGCGAGGTCGTCCTCCCCGAACATCTTGGGCATCGAGCACGCCTTGTCGGTGCCGATCCCGTGCTCACCGGACAGCGAGCCGCCCAGTTCCACGCACAGCTCGGCGATCTCGCCCGACAGCCTCTCGGCGCGCTCGGTCTCGCCGGCGGCGGCGCTGTAGAGCACCAGCGGATGCAGGTTGCCGTCCCCGGCGTGGAAGACGTTGGCCACCCGCAGCCCGGCGTCGCGACCCATGCGTGCGATCCGGTCGAGCACCTCGGCCAGCCGGGTGCGGGGGACCACGCCGTCCTGCACGAAGTAGTCCGGCGAGATGCGCCCGACCGCGGCGAATGCGGCCTTGCGGCCCCGCCAGATCGCCGCGCGTTCCTCCGGGGAGCCGGCGATGTGCAGCCGGGTGCATCCGTGCTTGTCGCAGATCGCCTTGACCTGCTCGAACTGGACCTCGCACTCCTCGACCGGGCCGTCGAGCTCGACGACCAGCGCGGCCGGGACGCCGACGGTGTACCCGGCGTGCACGGCCTCCTCGGCCGCCTCGATGGCGAGGGTGTCCATCATCTCGACGGCGGCCGGGATGATGCCCGCGGCCACGATGTCGCTGACGACGTCGCCCGCGGCGCTCACCGAGGGGAAGTCGGCGAGCAGCGTGCGCACCGTCTCGGGGGCGCGCAGCAGCCGGACGGTGATCTTGGTGGTGATGCCGAGGGTGCCCTCGGAGCCGAGGAACACCCCGCGCAGGTCCGGGCCGGCCTGCTCGGCGGAGTCACCGCCGAGGGTGACGAGCGATCCGTCGGGCAGCACGACCTCCATCGACAGCACGTGGTTGGTCGTGAAGCCGTACTTGAGGCAGTGCGCACCGCCGGAGTTCTCCGCGACGTTGCCGCCGATCGTGCAGACCTGCTGACTCGACGGGTCGGGTGCGTAGTAGAGCCCGTGTGGGGCGGCCGCGGCGGTGATCTCCAGGTTCGTCACGCCCGGTTCCAGCACAGCGCGCCGGTTCACCGGGTCGATCTCCAGCACCCGCTTGAGACGGGACAGGCTGATCACCACGCCGTCCGCGACGGGCAGCGCGCCACCCGACAACCCGGTCCCCGCGCCGCGGGCGACGAACGGGACCTTGTGCTGGGCGCACACCCGCACCGCCGCCGCGACCGCCTCGGCGTCGCGGGGGAGCAATACCAGCTCCGGGACGACCCGGTAGCCGGTGAGCCCGTCGCACTCGTAGGACCGGCACCGCACCGGATCGTCGATCACGTTCTCGGCCCCGATCGCGCGGGCGAACGCGCTCCGGACGCCTGTCTCCAGTGCCACGGCACTCCTCCGTCCCTCGTCCGGACCCGGGCCCAAACGTAACCTGCCCATCCCGCAGGCGCCCCCGCTGATCGGACGCCGATCGGTCAGCGCCGCGTGACCCGCAGCCCGGACATCCCGCCGTCGACGGCCACCTCGGTCCCGGTGACCGACCCCGCGTGCGGGCCCGCCAGGTAGGCGATGGCGTGCGCGACCTCGTCCATCGCGACCAGCCGCCCGGTCGGCTGCCGGGCGTGCAGCGCGGCGAGCTCTGCAGCGGGGTCGGCCGCCGCGTCGAGCAACCGGCCGATCCAGGGCGTGTCGACGGTCCCGGGGTTGACGCAGTTCACCCGGATCCCCTCGCCGACGTGGTCGACGGCCATCGCGCGGGTGAGCGAGAGCACCGCGCCCTTGCTCGCCGAGTACAGCGCCCGGTCCGGCAACCCGGCCGTCGCGACGATCGAGCAGACGTTGACGATCGCCGCCGTGTCCGAGCGGCGCAGCGCGGGCAGCGCGGTCCGGGTGACCCGCACCAGCCCGAGCAGGTTGACGTCGAGCACCCGGCGCCACTCGTCGAGCCCGTTCGCCTCGACGGTGCCGGCGGCGCCGATTCCGGCGTTGTTCACCAGCACGTCGAGGCCGCCGAACCGCTCGACGACCTCGGCGACGGCCGATGTCACCGAGGCGTCGTCGGTGACATCGGCGCGCACGCCGACGAGCGGGTCCGGCACGCTCGCCGGGGCGAGGTCGAGCACAGCGACGCGTGCGCCGCGGGCGGCGAGCAGTCGCGCCGTCGCCAGCCCGATGCCCGACGCGCCCCCGGTGACGATGGCCGACCGGCCTGCGAACTCGTTCACGGCAGCGTCTGCCCGCCGTCGACGTGCCAGGGCTGCCCGGTGACGAACCGGGAGGCGTCGGACGCGAGCACGACCGCGAGGTCGGCGACGTCCTCCGGCGTGGTGAGCCGGCCCATCGGGATCCCGGTGCGGAACTTCGAGGGGTCGCCGTCGATCTGGCGTTGCGGGCCGATCCCGAGGCGCCGCCACTGCTCGCGCTGCAGTTCGGTGTCGCACGAGCCCGGGCACAGCGTGTTGACCCGGATGCCCTCGCCGGCCAGCTCAAGGGCCAGGCAGCGGGCCATCATGTCGGTCGCCGCCTTGGACGCGCAGTACGCGCCGAGGTCCATCCGCGGTGTGCGGGCGCAGTTCGATGTGACCACGATGATGGACCCGCCGGCCGCACGGGCCCGCATGTGCCCGGCCGCGGCCCGCACCGACAGGTACGCCGCGCGGGTGTTGACCGCGAACTGGGCGTCCCAGTCGTCCACGGCGGAGGTGACCAGGTCGCCGGCGCGCAGGATGCCGGCGTTGTTGACGAACACGTCGGGGGCGCCGATCGCGTCGACGACCTCGGCCAGCGCCCGCTCGACCTCGGCCGCGTCGGTGAGGTCGGTCGCCACGGCCGAGCCGCCCACCTTCTCCGCGGCGATCCGCGCGCCAGCGGCGTCCTTGTCGATCACGGCGACGGTGGCGCCGGCCGCGGCGAGCGCGGTCGCGATCGCCTGCCCGATACCGCGGGCCGCCCCCGTGACGGCGGCGGTCTTCCCTTCGAGGACACGTGCGCTCATGCGGTGGTCTCCTTCGCGGGGGCGTCGGCGTACCGGGCGCGGATCGTGAGCAGCGACAGCAGGCTGATCACGGCGATGACCGCGAGCAGCGCGGCCATCGGCCAGGACGCGTTGTCGTAGCGCAGCAGCAGCGCGCTGGCCACGAGCGGGACGAGCCCGCCGAGCATGCCCCCGATCTGGTAGCCCAGCGAGGCGCCGCTGTAGCGGACCTGCGGCGGGAACATCTCCGAGTACAGCGCGGCCTGCGGCCCGTACATCAGTGGGTGGCCCAGACCCATGATCACGATGACGCCCAGGAAGAGCAGCGGGGTCGACATCGTCTCGATCAGGGCGAACAGCGGGAACGCGAACGCCGCGACGAGGATCGCGCCGGCCGCGAACACCGGCCGCCTGCCGACCTTGTCCGACAGCGCACCGAACAGTGGCACGGTGAAGCACATGATCACGGCGGCGACGAGCACAGCGCCGAGGAACTCCCCGCGCGGGATGCCCAGGTGCGTGGTCGCCCAGGACAGCCCGAGCACCGTGACCAGGTAGAAGACGGTGTTGATGATGATGAACGCGCCGGCCGCGCCGAGCACGCTGCCGCCGTGCCGGGTGATCGCCTCCGTGACCGGCATCCGCGCGGTGCTTCCGCTGGCCTCCAGCTGGGCGAAGACCGGCGACTCCATGATCCGCAACCGGACCACGAGACCGACGATGATCAGGATCGAGCTGAGCAGGAACGGCACCCGCCAGCCCCAGGACATGAACGCGTCGTCGGGCAGCACGCCGACCGCGGAGAACGCCGCGGTGGACAGCACCAGCCCGAGCGGGCTGCCGATCTGCGGCCACGAGCCGTAGAAGCCGCGCTTGCCCGGCGGGGCGTGCTCGACGGCCATCAGGACCGCGCCGCCCCACTCGCCGCCGACCGCGACGCCCTGTACGAAGCGCAGCGCGACGATGATGATCGGGGCGAGGATGCCGATCTGCGCGTAGCCGGGCACCAGGCCCATCGCCAGCGTCGCCAGGCCCATCGCCAGCAGCGAGATGAGCGGCTGATCGGTGCCGGTCTGGTGTGGCGAAACCGCCGGACCGTGCAGCTCACGCAGGCCGGGGGCCGGTTCCTGCCGTACGCGCACCGGGTGCTCGCCGTCGTCGAGGAGGCGGTGGGCGTGCCCGGCGGGGAGGTGCCGGCACTGCGGGTGGGGTTCACCTGGGGGTCGACCGCGGAGTACACCGCTCCGATCGTGCGGGCGTTCGAGCAGGTCCATCCGGGTGTCGTCGTCGACATCCGTCGCTACGACGACACCGTGGCCGGCCTGGCCGACGGGCGTACCCACGTCGGGTTCCTGCCCGGTGATCCCGGGGATCCGCGGCTGGGCACGCTGGTCCTGGCTGAGGAGCCGCGGGTCGTCGCGCTACCGGCCGACCACCCGCTCGCCGTCCGCGGCCACGTGCTGCTGCGCGACCTCGAGACCGAGGCTGTGGTGATCAACGTGGTGTCGGGGACGACGACGCTGGACCTGTGGCAACACGGGCGCCGCCCGGAGACCGTCGTGCGGGTGCGCAACGTCGACGAGTGGATGGAGGCGATCGCCGCGGGCCGGGGCGTCGGGCTGACCCCGGCGTCCACCGGACGGCTCTACAGCCACCCGGCGATCCGCTACCGGCTCGTCGCCGACGCGCCGCTGGTGCCGATCACGCTGGCGTGGCCGCGCACCGCGCCGCACCCGTTGGTGGCCGACTTCGTCGCCGTCGCCGGGCGGACCCGGCCGCAGGAGCGGGAGTGATCGGGAGGGGCGAGGGGCTCAACCGCCCAGCCACAGTGCGGCGACCTTCCCGTCCCGGAACCGCGCCTCGGCGCGGCCCTCGAGCGCGGTCCCGGAGTCGCCGTCGCGTGCCCGGACCCGCCAGGTGACCCGGTCACGGGCGACCTGCTTGTGGGTGGAATCGACCTGAAGGTTCCCGCAGAGGTGTTCCTCCACGAACCGGCGCACCTGCTCCGGCCCGCGGAAGGAGCCCCGCAGGGGGAACGGTGCGGTGGAGACCAGCTCGGCGTCGTCGGTGAACCACCGCATCACCGGACCGGTCTTCCGGCCGGCCCACGCTCGCTCGAACGCGAGGCCCGCCAGGAACTCGTCGGCCTGCCGCCCGCCGAGCGACATGAGCTCCCGGATGAACACCGGGTCGCGGTTGATCTTGGACGCCGCTCCGAGGTTGTCGGTCAGGTGGGTGCGGGGCAACTCGATGATCCGCACGACGATCTGCTTGTACCTGCCACCGGGGGCGAGCCGGCCGTCGGCGAGCATCTGGTCGATCTTCTCGATGAACCGCAGTTCCTGGTGCAGCGAGAGGTTGCCCGCCAGCTCGTTGCGGCGGTCGGCGATGTCGATGACCGTCGTCGGCTCGCTGTCCTGCTTCGTGGGGTTGATCTGGATGACCCAGAGCTCGTCCGGCGCCGTGTCGACCAGTTCGCGCACGGGCGGGTTCTGCGAGAACAGTCCGTCCCAGTAGGTCCCACCGGCCACCCGGACCGCGCGGAACAGGTTCGGGATCGCGGCCGACGCGAGCACCGACTCGGCGGTGATCCGATCGCGGCGGCTCTGGAACGTGCGGAACTCACCGGAGAGCACGTCGACGGCCCCGATGAGCAGCACAGGGTGGCGCCCGGCGGTGTCGAGCTGGATCCGCTCGAAGTCCACCTGCCGCTGCAGCAGCCCGCGGAACTCCTCGAGTGCGGTGACCGAGACGGGGGTGTCGTACGGGCTGACGACGGGCAGCAGGCCGTGGTCCTGCAGGGTGCTCGCCCACATCAGCCCGGCGTTGGCGAGCCGCTCCCACGGCCCCGCCGCGGAATTCTCCGTCCAGAACCCCTCCAGCAGCCGGGCGGCGCGGGCCCGGCCGGCCGGGTCGCCTTCGAGCAGGCCGTACCAGGCGAGCAGGGCGCACACCGCGCCGCCGGAGGTGCCGCTCAGGCCGGTCACCCGGTACCGAGCGGTCTCGTCGGCGAGCAGCAACCGCCGGAGCACGCCGGCGGTGAACGCGGTGTGGCTTCCGCCGCCCTGGCAGGCGATCGCGACGCGTCTCGGGGCCGTGGCTTCGTCCGCCGAGTTCGCGCTGCTCATGCAGCCCGACCGTACCCGCGTGTCGGGTCCGCCACGACCGCCGATGCGAGGAGCGTGCGCCGCTCTCCGATGATGGAGGCGTCTCGCCGAAACTGATCAGTAACTTCCGGGGGCGCCGAGGGTTGAACAGGTGTGAGTCCTCGCCGATCGCTGCGGCTGACCCTGATCATCGCTGCGGGTCTCGCCCTCGTCTTCGCGCTGGCCGGCACGCCGGCCGCCTCGGCGGTCCCGGCCGACGACCCGCAGCCCGGTGCGCTGCTCGCCGCCGATCCGTCCGCAGCCCTCATCGCTCCGCTGGTTCCGCTGCCCGGCCGGGCCTGGTCGCTGCTGTACCGCTCGACCTCGGCCACCGGCGAGCCGAACGTCGTCTCCGGGACGCTGCTGCTGCCGCCCGGCGAGTGGACCGGGCCCGGGGAGCGGCCGGTGGTGAGCTACGCGGTCGGCACGCACGGGCTCGGCGACCAGTGCGCCCCGTCCGCGCAGCTCGCGAGCGGCACCGAGCAGGAACTCGTCCTCGTGCAGCAGGCGCTCGCCCGCGGCTGGGCCGTGGTGGTGACCGACTACGAGGGTCTCGGCATCCCCGGCGACCACACCTATGTGGTCGCGCGCGCCGAGGGGCACGCGGTGCTCGACGCGGTGCGTGCCGCGATCGCCGTGCCGACCGCCGGGTTGTCGGCCGGTGCGCCGGTCGGGATCTGGGGGTACTCCCAAGGTGGTGGCGCGGCGGCGGTGGCCGCCGAGCTGGCGGCGGACTACGCGCCCGAGCTGGATGTGCGCGGGGTGGCGGCCGGGGGTGTGCCGGCCGATCTCGCCGCCGTGTTCACCAGTGGTGCGCGCTCGCCGCAGGCGACCGGGTTGATCGTGTCCGCGACGGCCGGGTTCGACGCGGCCTATCCGGAGCTGGCGCTGCGCGAGCTGCTCACCCCTGCCGGGCAGGCGCTCTACGACGACGTGCGCGACGAGTGCGTCGGCCAGATCGTCGCGAAGGGGCTGCCTTACACCGTGCAGGGTCTGAGTGCGGTGCCCGACCCGCTGGCCGGAGAGGACGTGCAGGTCCGGCTGGCCGAGAACGGGGCCGGTTCAGTGGCACCTGCCGCCCCGGCACTGGTCTACCACGGTGGCGCCGACGAGCTGATCCCCGTGACGCAGGCCCGCGGCCTGCGCGCTGACTGGTGCGAGCAGGGCGCGACGGTGCAGTACACCGAGCTGCCGGGCGCCGAGCACGTCGACGGCGCGGTCCTCGGCGGGCCGGCCGCGGCGAACTGGCTCGCCGACCGCTTCGCGGACCACCCCGCGCCCACCAGCTGCTAGTGCCTTGGTCACGATCGTTCACCGGGTTGGCGACACGCCGGTCGGCGTCCACCGGGGTGGGGGCGTTGATCTCACTTCCGATCTCGACGCGTAGACCTCAGCCCCGTCGCTTGATCAGCATGCGGGGGATGTAGAGGCCGAGTCGGGCGGTCCGGCTGATGGCCAGTGTCCGGTCGGGGGTGCCGAGCATGGCGGTGATGTGCGGGATGCGGCCGGTCACGGTGGCTTCGGCCAGCTGCAGCCAGGCGGCGATGCGCCAGTCCGGCCAGCCGTCGATGAGCAGCCCGAGGATGGTCAGGTCGAATGGGGTCAGCCCGTGCACGTCTGCGGCCGGGGAGAGCAGCACGACGGCCCACAGGTGATACGGGGGTTCGGGTGGGCAGCGCAGCACGGTGACCCGCAGCAGGCGGTGCCCGGTGTCCGGGCACAGGAACCGGGCGCGGTCGGTGCCGTCGTCGAGGTGGCGGGCGGCGGTGAGGGCCACGGCCGAGCGTGCCCGCAGCAGCCGGTGCCCGGGTAGATCACCGAGGGGCAGCACCTGCCCGGAGCGGGTGAGCACCGCGCCGGCCACGGCGTCGTGGACCGTGTGCGCGAGGGCGGTGACTTCGCGCATCGGGTCGACCGCGTGCGCGATCAGCGGGGCCACGCGTCCGGCGAGATCGCGTGCCGCGTCGGTGGCGTGGGCCGGGGTGTCTGTGTGCAGGCCCAACACCCCCAGGTAAGTGCCGCCCGGGCTGTGCAGGCTGATGGCCAGGCCCTCGCAGAACCCAGCAGGAATGAGGTGTTCGGCCCAGAGCCGGAGCTCGGCGGGCGGGACCGGGAGGTCCCGCACCCGCAGGGGTGGTCCCGGCTTGGTGAGGCCCACGCGCTCCAGGTCCTCCAGAGTTGCCGGGCTCGTGAGACAGCGGCGCGTGCTCTCGTCGTAGCCGCGGATCACCAGCTCGTGGTGTTCGTGCTGCTCGGGGTCGAGCAGTGCCAGGTGACCGGCCTGGAACGGCAGCACCCGGCGCAGCGGTTCCAGCAGGGCCTCGGCCCGTTGCGCGGTGCGGGCCGGGGTGGCGGCGATGCCGGCGATCTCGGCGGCGATCGCCGCGGCGGCGCGCGACCCGATCTCTGGTGCGGCCACGTCAGCCTCCGGTCAGGCCCGGTCGCGCAGGCCGGGTGGGATGTAGAGGCCCTGGTTGAACGCGCGGACCAGGGCCACCCCGCGGTCGGCGGTGCCGAGCCGGGCCGCGGCGCGGGCGATGTGGTCGGCGAGCTGGTAGCGGGAGGCGCCCAGCGCCGCGGCGATGCGGGCGTCGGGCCATTCGACCAGCAGCATCCCGAGCACCTGCAGCTCCACACCGGTCAGCCCGCGCCGCGGCCCGGCCTCGGACACCACGATCACCGCGCACAGGAAATGCGGCGGCTCGTCCGCACAGCCCAGCACGGTGGCCCGCCACAGCAGCCCGTCCCCGCCGGTCTCCCCGCCGGGGCCGGGGCACAGGAACGCCGCGTACCGCACCCCGCCCGCGACCTGCCGGGCGGCCACCGCGAGCAGCGCCGAGCCCGGGCGCAGCAACCGGTGGCCGGGCAGCCCGGTCAGCGGCAGGACCTGGCCGGCGCGGGTGAGGACCCCGCCGCCCAGGGCGCCGCGCATCGCCCGGGCCGCCGCCGCCAAGGTGCGGGTCGGGTCCAGCGCGGCCGCGATGACCGGGGCCAGCAGGCCGATCAGGTCCCGCGCCGCGTCGGTGGGATGCGCGGGCGTGTCGGTGTGCAGCCCGAGTATCCCCAGATAGCAGTCGTCGGCGGTGAACAACCCCACGCCCAGGGTCTCCCGGAACCCCGCGGGCCACAGGTAGTCCGCCCACGTCGGCACCTCCTGGGCCGGGACCGGGAAATCCCGGGCGCAGATCGCCTGCCGGCGCCGATCCAGGCCCACCAGCTCTACGTCGGTAACGACCTCGGGTCCCTGCAGCCGTCGGCGGCACCGCTCGTCGTACCCCGCGATGGCCAACGGGGCGAACGTCTGCTTGTCCGGATCCAGCAGCGCCAGCCAGTGGCCTTCGAACGGGACCAGCCGGTGCAGCGGCTCCAGTAGCGCCTGCGCCCGCTGCGCCATCGACCCGCGCGCCGTCGCGACCTGCTGCACCTCCAGGACCGCGTCCAGGGTGTCCTGCGCCATTGCGCCATCCTCCGGGCTCCTGGCCCGCTCCGGCCACGGGTCGACGGCACCGAACGACAGGGGTTCGCGCAGGCACAGCCGGTCGAGGAGACACTCGGACGAGAACGACGAGAACGACGAGAACGACGAGAACGACGAGAACGACGAGAACGAGGTCGAGCTGCTTCACCCCGGCCCGCGCCTCCTGAGCCGACCCCATCGAGACCCAGTTCCGGCCGCTGCGGGCCTTCAACCACCCCCGACCACCGTGCTGGCCCGGCGGCTGCAGACCCACCTGCGCCGGCGCAGCGTCAACGCCCGCCACGCCGACGTCCTCGCCGCGCAGCCACGCGAACCCGCCCATATCTGCACCGAACGTCGACACCGCTCGGGCCGACCCCGCGCCGCATAATCCGGTGAACGCACGTGGCCACCGCGCCGGCCAGGCCTCAGGTGTCGGCGAGGATCGCGCCGAGCCGCTGTCCCGCGGCCACGACCAGCGGCGCGATCCGGGCCAATGCCGCGTCGTCGACCCGGCCCTGTGGCCCGGACACCGATACCGCGGCGGGTCCGTGCGGGCCGGGCACCGGCGCGGCGACACACCGCACACCGGGTTCCTGCTCGCCCTCGTCGATCACGTAGCCGCGCTCCTGGCCCGCGGCGATCTCGGCGCGCAGGGCGTCCGGGTCGGTGATCGTCGTGTCGGTGACGGCGGGCAGGCCGGTGCGCCCGAGCAGTGCCGTCACGTCGGCGTCGGGCAGTGTGGTGAGCAGCGCCTTGCCCACGCCGGTGCAGTGCAGCGGGACCCGGCGGCCGATCTCGGTGAACATCCGCACCGAGTGCGGCGAGGGCACCTGCGCGACGTAGACGGCGTGGTCGCCGTCGAGGACCGCCAGGTTCGCCGTCTCCCCGATCTCGCCGACCAGGTCGCCGAGCACGGGTGTGGCCCAACGCCCGAACAGCCGTTCCGCGGTGTCGCCCAGGCGGACCAGGCGGGGGCCCAGCGTGTAGCGCCGGGACGGCAGCTGCCGCAGGTAGCCCAGCCCGACCAGGGTGCGGACCAGCCGGTGGATGGTCGCCGGGGCGAGTCCGGTGCGTTCGGCGAGTTCGGAGAGCCCCGCCTCACCCCCGGTGTCGGCGAGGGTCTCGAGCAGTTCGAACCCGCGGGTCAGCGACTGCACGCCGCCCGTTGCGGGTACGGCTGCCGATGAGGATCCGGTCACGTCCTCGAGCATACCCGACATTCCGTGCTGCGGAAAACAGGATCCATCTGGTAGAAAAGAGCGTGCGGATGGACGTCGAGCGAGGATGGTGGACACGGTGAGTACGGATCAGGCGACCGGTACCGGCGAACTGCAGGTCGACCCCGCGCTGCGAGCTTTCGTGGCCGACGAGTTGCTGACGGGTCTCGACATCACCCCGGAGGCCTTCTGGGCGACCCTGGCCGGGCTGCAGCAGTCCTTCGCGGGCCGGATCTCCGAGCTGCTGGCCCGTCGCGACGAGCTGCAGCAGCGCATCGACGTCTGGCATGCCGAGAACGGTGTCGGGGACGTGGACGCCTACGAGGCGTTCCTGACCGAGATCGGTTACCTGCTGCCGCAGGCCGAGGCCTCGATCGACGTGTCGGACGTGGACCCGGAGATCGCCGATGTGGCCGGTCCGCAGCTGGTGGTCCCCGCGACCGTGCCGCGCTACGCGCTCAACGCCGCCAACGCCCGCTGGGGCTCGCTCTACGACGCGCTCTACGGCACCGACGTGCTGCCGCTCGACCACGAGTTGGCGCCCGGGTACGACGAGCGGCGCGGTGCCCAGGTCATCGCCGAGGCCGACCGGCTGCTCGACGAGTCGTTCCCGCTCGAGAGCGGCAGCCACGCCGACGTGACGGCGTACTCCGTCGCCGACGGTGCGCTGGCCGCCCGGACCGCGGACGGCACCACCACGCTGGCCGACCCGGCGCAGTTCGCCGGGCACCGGGCGGGCAAGGATGACAACCCGGCCGCGATCCTGTTGCGCCGCAACGGATTGCATGTCGAGATCACGATCGACCCGGAGCGCCGGGTCGGGCGCCAGCACCACGCCGGGGTCTCCGACGTCGTGCTGGAGGCCGCGGTCACCACGATCGTCGACCTCGAGGACTCGGTGGCCACGGTCGACGGGCCGGACAAGGTCGAGGCCTACCGCACCTGGCTGGGCCTGATGACCGGCGAGCTCGTCTCCGAGTTCCGCAAGGGCGGCGAGACGATCGAGCGCCGGGTACACGGCGACCGTGAGTACACCGCCGCCGACGGCAGCCCGCTCACCCTGCCGGGGCGCTCGCTGCTGCTGGTCCGCAACGTCGGCCACCACATGACCACGAACGCCGTCCGCACCGCCGACGGCGCGGAGATCGGCGAGGGCCTGCTCGACGCGCTGGTCGCGGCCACCGCGGCGCTGTACGACCTGCGGGGGCTGGGCCGGTACTCCAACTCGCGCGCCGGCAGCGTCTACATCGTCAAGCCCAAGCAGCACGGTCCCGACGAGGTCGCGCTCACCGTCGAGATCTTCGAGGCGGTCGAGCGCGCGCTGGGCCTCGAACCCCGGACGCTCAAGGTCGGGATCATGGACGAGGAGAAGCGCACCACGGTCAACCTGGAGGCGTGCATAGCGGCCGCCGCCGACCGGGTCATCTTCGTCAACACCGGCTTCCTCGACCGCACCGGCGACGAGATCCACACCTGCTTCGCCGCCGGCCCGGTGGTACGCAAGAACGACATGAAGTCGACGACCTGGTTGCAGTCATACGAGGACCGCAACGTCGACGTGGCGCTGCGTGCCGGTTTCCCGGGCAGCGCCCAGATCGGCAAGGGCATGTGGGCCAAGCCCGCGGCGATGGCCGAGATGATCGAGACCAAGGGCGTGCACCCGCAGGCCGGCGCCAGCACCGCCTGGGTGCCGTCGCCGACCGCGGCCACCCTGCACGCGCTGCACTACCACCGCACCGACGTCAAGACCCGGCAGCGCGAGCTCGCCGAGCGTCCGCTCACCGACCGCCGCAGGCTCCTCGAGGTGCCGGTGCTGTCCGCCGACGCCCTGGCCGCACTGTCCGTCGAGGACAAGCGCCACGAACTGGAGACCAACGCGCAGGCGATCCTCGGCTACGTCGTGCGCTGGGTCGGTCTGGGCATCGGCTGCTCGACGGTCCCGGACCTGGAGGGCGTCGGCCTCATGGAGGACCGCGCCACCCTGCGGATCTCGAGCCAGCACATCGCGAACTGGCTGCACCACGGCCTCGTCGACGAGCAGACGGTCCGCGACACGTTCGCGCGGATGGCCGCGCTGGTCGACGAGCAGAACGCCGACGAGCCCGGCTACCGGCCGATGAGCAAGGACCCCGACGGCAGCGAGTCGTTCCAGGCGGCCCTGGACCTGGTCTTCTCCGGTCGTGCAGAGCCGAACGGCTACACCGAGCGGGCGCTGACCACGTGGCGGCAGAAGGCCAAGCAGTCCGGCTGAGACGCCGGGATCTCCGAGTCTCTGCTCCACCCGGACGGTTCGGGTCCGGACCGTGGATCGACGAGCGTCCGTGGTCCTGGGATAGGATGGGTGGCGACGGCGCCGGGTTGCCCCGCCGTCCGCCCCCCGTCCGACCTGCCCACGTCCGACCCGCCAGGTGACCGGCCCGCTCGCGGAGACCGGTTGCGGCCCGCGATCGGTGGGCCGGCCCGCGCGCTTGAGGTTGCCGGGCGCCACGGTGGACCGCTAGGAGGTTCTCGTTGCTCGCGCTCGTCGCCGCGCATCTCGTGATGGCCGGCCTGCTCCCGGTCGTCTCCGCGCGCAGCCGTCGAGCCGCATTCGGCGTCGCCGCGGTGCTGCCCGGGGCGACCCTGCTCTGGGCGCTTGCCAACGCCCGGGAAGCGCTCGGCCCCGGTCTGGAGGCCACGACCCCCTGGGCGCCCGCGCTCGGCCTGGAGTTCGCCTTCCGGCTCGACGCCCTCGGCCTCGTCATGGTCATCCTCGTCGCGGGGCTGGGCGCGCTGATCTTCGCCTACAGCGCCGGGTACTTCGGGCGCAAGAGCCGTGACGCGCCCCGCTCGGCCGCACTGCTGCTGGCCTTCGCCGGGGCGATGCTCGGGCTGGTGCTCGCCGACGACCTGCTGACTCTCTACGTCTTCTGGGAACTGACCTCGATCGCGTCGTTCCTGCTGGTCGGCCAGAGCGGCGAGCACCGGGCCAACCGTCGAGCGGCGCTGCAGGCGCTGCTGGTGACGGTGTTCGGCGGGCTGTCGATGCTGATGGGCATCGTCCTGCTCGGTGAGGCGGCGGGCACCTACCGGATCTCGGAGATCGTGGCCGCCCCGCCGAGCGGCGCGATGGTCACCACGTCGCTGATCCTGATCCTGCTCGGGGCGCTGACCAAGTCGGCGCAGCTGCCGTTCCATCCCTGGTTGCCCGCCGCGATGGCCGCGCCGACCCCGGTCAGCGCGTACCTGCACGCCGCCTCGATGGTGAAGGCCGGTGTCTACCTCGTGGCGCGGCTGTCGCCGGCGTTCGCCGACCGGGCCGTGTGGTGGGTACCGGTCGTCGCGCTGGGACTGGGCACGATGCTGCTCGGCGGCTGGCGCGCCCTGCAGGAGACCGACCTCAAGCGGTTGCTGGCCTTCGGCACCGTCAGCCAGCTGGGCTTCCTCATGGTGCTGCTCGGGGCGGGCGGGCGGATCGCGGCGATGGCCGGGCTGACGCTGCTGCTGGCGCACGGGTTGTTCAAGGCGCCGCTGTTCATGGTCGTCGGCGCCATCGACAAGGTCACCGGGACCCGGGACGTCCGGGAGCTCTCCGGGCTGGGCCGGACGCTGCCGGCGCTCGCAGCCGCCGCCGGGCTGAGCGGAGTGTCGATGGCCGGGATCCCCCCGCTGCTGGGCTTCGTGGGCAAAGAGGCCGCGTTCGAGGCCTTCCTGCACGAGGGCGGCACGCGCGGCTGGATCGTCGCCCTCGGGTTGCTGGCCGGCTCGGTGCTGACCGCGGCCTACACCGCCCGGTTCCTGTGGGGGGCGTTCGCCGCCAAGCCCGGCGTCGGGCCCAGCGAGGCGTCCCGGCCGACGCTCGCGCTCACCGTGCCGACCTGGATCGCGGCGCTGGGCGGGCTCGCCCTCGGTATCGGGTACCCGCTCGTCGACGCGCTCGCCTCCAGCTACGCCGCCGCCTACCCGAGCGCCGACGACGCGGTCGCCGCCGGCTACCACCTCGCGCTGTGGCACGGGTTGTCCCTGCCGCTCGCGTTCTCCGCGATCGCCGTCCTCGGCGGTCTCGCGCTGCACGCGCGCCGCACCGCCGTCACCGCGCTGCACACGCGGCTGCACCATCCGGTCAGCGCGCAGCGTGGCTACGAGGCCGTCGTGGCCGGTCTGGAGCGGCTCGCCGTGTGGGTGACCGGCCGGTTGCAGGTCGGTTCGCTGCCGACCTACCTGGCCGTCCTGCTGGGCACGGTGCTGGTTCTCCCGGGATCCGCGGTGCTGCTCGGCTTCCAGTGGCCCGACGACCAGTTGCCCTTCCACGCCGTCATGCAGCTGCCGCTGGGCCTGATGGTGATCATCGCGGCGCTCGCCCTGGTCCGGGCCCATCGCCGGTTCACCGCCGTGCTGCTGGTCGGGGCCATCGGTTACGGCATCGGCGGGCTGTTCATCGTCGACGGTGCACCGGATCTCGCCCTGGCCCAGTTCCTGGTCGAGACCCTGACCCTGGTGGCGTTCGTGTTCGTACTGCGCAGGCTGCCCGCCCACTTCGCCGAGGCCCCGTCCCCGCGGCCGGCCCGGCTGCGCAAGGCGCTGATCGCGGGGGCCGGCGGGATCCTGGTGGCGATCACCGGGGTCGTGCTCAGCGGCGCCCGGCAGGCCCCGCCCGCGACGAGTGCGGAGTTCGTCCGGCTCGCCCCGGACGTCGGCGCGACGAACGTGATCAGCGCGATCCTGGTCGACTTCCGCGCCATGGACACCGTCGGCGAGATCACCGTGCTGCTCATCGCGGCCGCCGGCACCGCGAGCCTGGTGCTCGCCACCCGTCACGACCGGCGACGGGACGGACGGGTGAAGAGCGGTTCGGGTTCCCCCGAGCACGAGGAGGAGCTACTCCGATGACCGCTACTCCGAACACACCGCAGCGGGTCCCGTGGAAGCAGTGGGACGAACCGTCCGAGAAGTGGATGCTGCCCGGCGAGTGTCCTCGCACCGCCGAGCGCACCCTGCTGCTCGAGGGCGTGGTGCGAATCCTGTTCCCGACCGTCCTCGTGTTCTCGCTCTACCTGCTGATCGTCGGCCACTACGGCCCCGGCGGCGGTTTCTCCGGCGGGCTCGTCGCCGGGCTGGCGTTCGTCCTGCGCTACATCGCGGGCGGTGGGGCGGACATCCCCGCCCACCTCGGGTCCCGGATCCGCGTCCGCCCGCCGGTGCTCGTCGGCCTCGGGCTGAGCCTCGCGGTGCTGACCGCGCTGGCCCCCACGGTCTTCGGCGCTCCCGTGCTGTCCAGCGCCAAGTTCACCGCGACCGTGCCGCTGATCGGCGACGTCGATCTGGTGACCAGCCTGGTCCTCGACGTCGGGGTGTACCTGCTGATCATCGGCGTCGTGCTCGATCTGCTGCGCTCACTGGGCAGCGGCATCGAGCGCGACGCTCGGGAGGCGGGTGAGCGCCCGTGAGCGAGCCTGCGAGCTCACCATCGAGCACAGCCACGATGTTCACACGGTCGACGAGCGTCAGCGAGGAGGCCCGGTGAACACGATCAACATGAGCATGGCCGTGGTGGTCGCGGTGCTCTACGGCGTCGGCTTCTACCTGCTGCTGCAGCGCTCACTGATGCGGGTACTCATCGGCATCGTGGTGCTGGGTCACGGCGCGAACCTGCTGCTGCAGCTCGCCGGTGGGCCACCCGGCCGCGCCCCGATCGTCGGCTCCGTGCCGGCCGAGCAGATCACCGACCCGCTGCCGCAGGCGCTCGCGCTCACCGCCATCGTGATCACCTTCGCGCTGACCACCTACCTGCTCGCGCTGGGCTACCGGTCGTGGGTGCTGGTCGGGCACGACGAGGTACAGGACGACCTCGAGGACCGCCGCATCGCGCAGCGCCGGCGCCCCGAGGCCTCGATGGGCGAGGAGGCCGCCTCCGACGACATGAGCGAGGACGAGGACGACCCAGGTTCGGCGGCCGCATCCGGCGATCCCGTCGAGTCGTCGGTTCCATCGGGATCGTCGGCGGGCCCGGCCGGGCGCAGCGAGGGAGGGCGATGAGCACGCTGGCCACCCTGCCCGTGCTGCTGCCGATGCTCGGCGCGGCGCTGACCGTGATCTTCAGCCGCTCGGCGTTCGTGCAGCGCCTGATCGGCATCGTCGTGCTGGCGGCGGTCTCGGCCGTCGCGGCCGTCCTGCTGGTGGTCGCCGACCAGGGCGCCCCGGTGGTCGTCGAGCTGGGCGGCTGGCCCGCCCCGGTCGGCATCGTGCTCGTCGCCGACCGGCTCGCCGCACTGTTGCTGCTGATCTCGACCCTGGTCACCCTGGCGGTGCTGCTGTATGCGATCGACCAGCGGATCGCCGACTACGGCCGGGAGACGTCGAGCACCACGTTCCACCCGATCTTCCTGCTGCTCTCCACGGGCGTCTCGCTGGCCTACCTGACCGGCGACCTGTTCACCCTGTTCGTGGCGTTCGAGATCATGCTGGCCTCGTCCTACGTGCTGATCACCCGGCGGACCAGCGCGTCCCGGATCCGGTCCGGGATGACGTACGTGATCATCAGCCTGACGTCGTCGCTGCTGTTCCTGACGACGATCGCGCTGGTCTACGCGGCCACCGGCACGGTGAACCTGGCCGACCTCGCCGGGCTGGTCGGGGACCTGCCGGCCGGGCTGCAGACCGTGCTGGCCCTGATGACCGTCGTCGTGTTCGGCATTAAGGCGGCCATCGTGCCGCTGCACTTCTGGCTGCCCGACAGCTACCCGAACGCGCCCGCGCCGGTCACCGCCCTGTTCGCCGGGCTGCTGACCAAGGTCGGCATCTACGCGCTGCTGCGCACCCAGACGCTGATCTTCCCCGTGGACCGGCCCTCGACCCTGCTGCTGGTCATCGCCGCCCTGACCATGATCGTCGGGGCGCTGGGTGCGCTCGCACAGAACGACCTCAACCGGTTGCTGTCCTTCCTGCTGGTCAGCCACATCGGGTTCATGCTGTTCGGGCTGGCCGTCTTCGACGCCGCCGGGATCGCCGGCACCGCCCTCTACGTGGTCCACCACATCACGGTGCAGGCGACGTTGTTCCTCGTCAGCGGTCTGATCACGCGCCGGAGCGGCACCGTCTCGATCGACGCCATGGGCGGGCTCGCGAAGACCTCACCGGTGCTGGCCGTGCTCTTCGCGGTCCCCGCGCTCACCCTGGCCGGCATCCCGCCGACGTCCGGGTTCGTGGCCAAGCTCGCGCTGCTGCAGGCCGGGGCCGGGGCCGGATCGGAGGCCTCGCTCGTGGCCGGTGTCGTGATCGTCGCCAGCCTGCTCACCCTGTACGCGATGGTGCGCGTGTGGGTGCGGGTGTTCTGGGGTGCCGAGAAGCCGCCGCTGCCCGACCCCGACCCGACCGACGAACTGATCGTCGGCACCGCCCGGACGGCGAAGCCGATGTACGTCGCGACCGGGGCCCTGGTGGCGATCAGCGTGACGATCGCCGTGGTGGCCGGGCCGCTGTCGGCCGTCACCGGACGGGCCGGCCAGGACCTGTTCGACCGCGCCCCCTACCAGGTCGCGGTGCTCGGAGAGGAGCGGACGCCATGAGCGGGGTGCGCCGGCTGCCGCAGATCATCTGGCTGACCGTGGTGTGGGTGCTGCTGTGGGGCACCATCTCGCTGAAGATCGTGCTCGGCGGTCTCCTCGTCGCCGTCGTCGTCACGCTGCTGTTCCCGATGCCGTCGATGGATCCCCGGCTGCCGTTGCGGCCGTTGCCGCTGCTGCGGCTGGCGGGCTTCCTGACCGTCGACCTCGCGCTGTCCGGGGTCCAGGTGGGCTGGGAGACGCTGCGCTACGGCCCCCGGGCCCGCGCCGGGATCATCGCGGTCCCGATGCTGGCCGGGTCCGACCGGGTCATCACGATGGTGGCCGGCGCCCTGGCGCTGGCCCCCGGCAGCTTCGTGCTGCAGATCGACCGGCGGCGCGGGGTCTGGTACGTCTACGCCCTCGGCCTGCGGGGCCCGGCCGACGTCGACCGGGTGCGCCGGATGGTCCTGCACCTGCAACGGTGGGTGATCGCCGCGTTCGGCACCGCGGAGGAGCTCACGGCCTGCGAACAGGGGTTGGTGGGGTCATGACGGCGCGAACTCTGCTGGTCAGGAGTGAGCCATGAACGCGGTCTTCGCGATCACGCTGGGCATGCTCTGCCTGGCCGGGTTGCTGGCGCTGCTGCGCGTCCTGCGCGGGCCGAGCACGCTCGACCGGATCGCCGCGCTCGACGTCTTCGTCGTGCTGATCGTGGCCGCCGCCGCGGTGTACGTCGCGATCTACCAGGACAGCTCGAACATCCCGCTGCTCGCCGCGGTCGCGCTGATCATCTTCATCGGCTCGGCCACCGCGGCGCGACTCGTCGAACGTTGGGAGCGGCACCGGTGAGCCCCGTCGGAGACATCGTCACGGCGGTACTGCTGCTGCTCGGGGCACTGTTCTGCCTGGTCGGCGCGCTCGGGGTCGTCCGGCTGCCCGACCTGCCCGCCCGGCTGCAGGCCGCCACGAAGCCGCAGACGCTCGGACTGCTGCTGATCCTGATCGGCACCGCGGTGCGCCTGGAGTTCGAGAGCGCCGTGACGCTGGTGCTGGTGATCTTCTTCCAGGTGCTCACCGCACCGGTGATCTCGCAGATCATCGGGCGATCGGCATATCGCACCGGGACGCTGCGGCGCTCGGAACTCGTCATCGACGAGCTGGCCGAGCGGATGTCGGAGGACGAGGACGCCGGTGCCGGCGGGGGCGCTGCCGGGGACAGGGGCCGGACGACCGGGTCCTAAGCTCCCGGCGTGCCCATCTACGCGCTCGGCGACGTCGAACCCGACATCCATCCCGACGCCTACGTCCACCCGGACGCCGTCGTGATCGGCAACGTGCGACTCGGTGCCGAGGCCTCCGTGTGGCCCACCGCCGTGCTCCGCGGTGACGACGGCTACATCGAGGTCGGGGACCGCACGAGCGTGCAGGACGGCACGATCGTGCACTGCACCCTCACCCAGCCGACGATCATCGGTGCGGACTGCACCGTGGGCCATAACGTGCACATCGAGGGCGCGACCATCGCGGCCCGCTGCCTGATCTCGTCGGGCTCGGTGGTGCTCAACGGTGCGACGATCGAGTACGGGTCGGTCGTGGCGGCCGGTGCGGTCGTCTCCCCGAAGGCGCACATCCCGCCGCGCAGCATGGCGCTGGGCATCCCGGCCCGGGTGCGCGAGGGCTACCAGGTCCCCGACGGCGCCTTCGACTACGCCGTGCAGTCCTACATCCAGCGCGGCAAGCGGTTCCGCGCCGAGCTGCGGCTGCTGGAGCGCTGAGCGATGGCCGCGAAGCCGTTGAGCGAGGTCGTCGAGGCGGGCTGGGCGCGGGCGCTGGAGCCGGTCGCCCCGGTGATCGCCGAGATGGGCGAGTTCCTGCGGGCCGAGATTGCCGCCGGACGCCGGTACCTTCCGGCCGGGGCGAGCATCCTGCGCGCGTTCACCCAGCCCTTCGACGACGTCCGGGTGATCATCGTCGGGCAGGACCCCTACCCGACTCCGGGCCACGCGGTCGGATTGTCGTTCTCGGTGGCACCGCAGACCCGGCCGCTGCCGCGCTCGCTGGCCAACATCTTCCGCGAGTACAGCGACGACCTGGGCTACCCGCCACCCGCGACCGGCGACCTGATGCCGTGGACGCACCAGGGCGTGCTGCTGCTCAACAGGGTGCTCACGGTCGAGCCCGGGAAGCCCGGCTCGCACCGGGACAAGGGCTGGGAGGCGGTCACCGAGCAGGCGATCCGCGCACTGGTCGACCGCGACTCCGACCCGCTGGTCGCGATCCTGTGGGGCCGGGACGCGCGCAACCTCGCGCCGCTGCTCACCGACGTCCCGTTGATCGAGTCGGCGCACCCCAGCCCGATGTCGGCCGACCGCGGGTTCTTCGGTTCCCGGCCGTTCAGCCGGGCCAACGAACTGCTCGAGGAGATCGGCGGCGACCCGGTGGACTGGAAGCTTCCCTGATCCGCGCCTGATCCATTCCTGATCGACACCGGCACTAGTCTCGGCGCCATGAGCAACCCGGGGGACCACCGCCACCTGCGCCTCTCGGACGCCGACCGCGAGGCGGCGGCCCAGCGGCTGAACGTCGCGATGGGCGAGGGCCGGATCACCCTCGCCGAGCTCGAGGAGCGGCTCGACATGGTCTACCGCGCGTTGACCTTCGCCGACCTCGAGCCGCCGCTCGCCGACCTGCCCCTCCCGCCCGGGGCGGTCCAGCTGCATCCGGAGGGTGCCATCGACCGCGAGCAGCGGGATGTCGTCGAGCTGCGCACCGAGATGGGCACGATCGTCCGCGACGGAGACTGGACGGTGCCGCGGAGGCTGCGGATCCGCACGTCGATGGGCTCGGTGAAGCTCGACCTGCGCCGGGCCGTCGTCCCGCACCCGGTGGTGGAGGTCGAGGTCAGCTCCGGGATGGGGTCGATCACCATCATCGTGCCGGAGGGGGTGACCGCGAACGTGGACGGTGTCCGGACGTCCATGGGAACGGTCAGGTCGCGGGTGCCCTCGGTCCCGGGTACCGGCTTTCCACATCTGCGGCTGACCGGCAGCGCGGGAATGGGGAGCGTCACGATCCGGCACGCGGCGGGATCGTGGTGGCGGCGGCACTGGTTCGGCTGAGCTGCAGCGGCCCCGGACATGGCAACGGGCCGGCGCATCGAACGCGCCGGCCCGGGGCCGAGATCAGGAGCGGTGAACGCTCAGGCGCGGGCGACCTTGCCGGCCTTGAGGCACGAGGTGCACACGTTCATGCGCTGGCGGTTTCCGCCGCTCTGGCGGGCCCGAACGGTCTGGATGTTCGGGTTCCAGCGGCGGTTGGTACGGCGGTGCGAGTGCGAGACGGACATGCCGAAGCCCGGACCCTTGCCGCAGACGTCGCAGACGGCAGCCACGTCGGACACTCCTCGGGGTAGACGAACAAGCAGACGGCCGGGGCAGGCCCCGGTCAGTGCCTCCAGGGTACCCAGGCCGTCCGGCGCACTCCAAACCGGCCGGTCGCTACCCTCGGCGCCGTGCCCCGGATCCTCGATGCCGTGCTGCTCAGACAGTGGACGGCGGCGTCGACGGCGGCGCTGGAACGGCACTGCGCGGAGATCGACCGGATCAACGTCTTCCCGGTCCCCGACGGAGACACCGGGACGAACCTGCTGCTGACCATGCGCGCCGCCGGGGACGGGCTGCGCCGCGGGCTGCGGGAGCTGGGCGGCATGGGCAGCACGAACGGGTCGGGCGCGGCCGGTCCGCCGGAGGGGTCCGCCGTGACGGCCGCCGCCGCGCTGGCCCGTGGCGCGCTGATGGGAGCACGCGGCAACTCCGGGGTGATCCTGTCGCAGGTGCTGCGCGGGATCTCCGAGGCGGTGGCCGAGGCGGGCGCGGCGAACGGCGCCGAGCCGGACGGGTCCGTGCTGCGCGCCGCGCTGGAACGCGCCGACCGGTTGGCGTTCGCCGCCGTCGCTCAGCCGCTGGAGGGCACTGTGCTCTCGGTGCTGCGGGCCGCGGCGCGGGCGGCGGCGCAGTGCGCGTCGGACCGGCTCGACGAGGTCGCGGCCGTCGCGGCGGACGCCGCCGGGATCGCGCTGCGCCACACCACCGCCCAGTTGCCGGCGCTGGCCCGGGCGGAGGTCGTCGACGCCGGTGGGTTCGGCCTGGTGGTGATCCTCGACGCCCTCGTCGAGGTGCTCACCGGCCGGGTCCCGGTGGCCCGGCCGACCGCGTCGGGTGGCGGATCCCCGGCGGCCGGCCGCCAGGTGCGCGGGCGCGATGCGCTCACCGCCGGCCGGGAGAGCGGATCGGCCGAGTTCGACTACGAGGTCATGTACCTGCTCGACGGCAGCGACACCGCTCGGATCGACCGGTTGCGCGCCGAGCTGCTCACCATCGGCGACTCGGTGGCCGTGATCGGCGACGGCGCTCCGGACGGCACCGGCTTGTGGAACGTCCACGTGCACTGCACCGACATCGGCGCTGCGCTGGAGGCCGGGCTCGGCGCGGGCCGGCCGCACCGGATCACCGTGATGCGGTTCGCCGACCAGGTCGACGACGGTGCCGACGCCGGCGTCGACCTGGCCGACGGCGGGCGTTTCGTCCGGAGCCGGGCGGTGCTGATGGTCGTCGCCGGCCCGCAGACCGCGGAGCTGGCCCGCGACGCCGGGGCGGACGTGCTGGAGTGCCCGGCCGACCGTCCGGTCGCCGACGACGAGCTGGCCGCGGCGCTGGCCGGCACCCGGGCCCGGCACGTCGTCCTGCTCCCGAACGATCCGGACCTGACCCCGGTCGCGGAGCGGGCCGCGTCCGCCGCGCGCCGCGACGGCCAGGAGGTGGTCGTCGTGCCGACCGCGTCCGTGCTGCAGGGCCTGTCCGCGCTGGCCGTGCACGACCAGGCCCGGAGATCCGGCGACGACGTGGTCGCGATGGCCGAGGCCGCGGCCGGAACCCGCACCGGCGGGCTGCTCGTCGCTGAGTCCGAGGCGCTGACGTGGGTGGGGCGCTGCTCGCCCGGTGACGTGCTCGGGCTCTCTGACGGCGAGGTGGTGCTGATCGCACCGGACCTGGCTGTCGGTGCCCTCTGGTTGGCTCACCGCATGCTGACCCCGGGTGGTGAGCTGGTCACCGCGCTACTGGGCGCCGACGCCGACGACGAGCTGGGCGAGCGCCTCGCGGACGACCTGCGCCGCACCCACCCCGAGGTCGACGTGCTGGTGTACCGGGGCGGGCAGACGGACTACCCGCTGGTGCTGGGTGTCGAGTGAGCAGAGATGAGGTCATGAGCGGTATCGATCTGGACACCGCGCTCCTGGGGCCGCTGGGCAAGAAGGCGGCCGACGCGCTCGCCGCGAAACTCGACCTGCACACGGTCGGGGACCTCGTGCGCCACTACCCGCGCCGCTACGTCGACCGCGGCAAGCTCACCGACATCGCCGGGCTGGAGATGGGCGAGCACGCCACGGTGGTGGCGCAGGTCTCCAGGGCCACGCTGCGGGACATGCGGACGCGGCGCGGCAAGCTGCTCGCGGTCATGATCAGGGACGAGCGCGGGCGCGAGATCAGCTGCACGTTCTTCAACGGCCACAAGCTCCAACACCTGCTCACCCCGGGCATGCGGGCCCTGTTCTCGGGCAAGGTCTCGATGTACGGCAAGCAGTTGCAGCTCACCCACCCGGAGTTCGAGCCGCTCGAGGAGGACGAGGACATCCGGCCGTTCGTGTCGGTCTACCCGGCCGCCGACAAGCTGCCGTCGTGGGACATCGCGCGCTGCGTGCGGATCGTGCTCGACCAACTCGACGATCCGACCGACCCGCTGCCCGCCGAGATCCGCCGCGCCCAGGGGCTCCCCGCGCTGGGTCGGGCGCTGCGCCGGATCCACCTGCCCGAGACCGAGGCCGACTACCACGCCGCCCGGGCCCGGCTGGTGTGGGACGAGGCGCTGGGTGTGCAGCTCGCCCTCGCACTGCGCCGGCAGCGGGCCGTGGAGCGCCCGGCGGCGGCCAGCCCGCGCAGGCCCGGTGGTCTGCTCGACGCGTTCGACGCCGCGCTCCCGTTCCCGCTGACCGCGGGCCAGCAGGCGGTCGGCGAGGAGATCGCCGCCGACCTCGCACGCGAGCACCCGATGAACCGGCTGGTGCAGGGCGATGTGGGTGCGGGCAAGACGGTCGTGGCGCTGCGGGCGATGCTGCAGGTCGTCGACGGCGGGCGGCAGGCCGCGATGCTCGCGCCCACCGAGGTGCTCGCCGCGCAGCACGCGCGCTCGCTGCGCGCGATGCTGGGCGCGCTGGGCCGGGCCGGGGAGCTCGACGCCGCCGAGCAGGCCACGAAGATCACCCTCCTCACCGGCTCGTTGCCGACCGCCGCGCGGCGGCAGGCGATGCTCGACGCCCAGTCCGGCGAGGCCGGCATCGTCGTCGGGACGCACGCGCTGATCCAGGACAAGGTCGGGTTCGCCGATCTCGGGCTGGTGGTCGTCGACGAGCAGCACCGGTTCGGTGTGGAGCAGCGCGACGCGCTTCGCGGCCGCGGCGAGCGGACCCCGCACCTGCTGGTCATGACCGCGACACCGATCCCGCGGACCGTCGCGATGACCGTCTACGGCGACCTCGAGGTCTCGGCCCTGCGCGAGCTGCCCAAGGGACGCTCGCCGATCGCGACGACGGTGGTGCCGGCGGGGGAGAAGCCGTCGTGGCTCCAGCGGGTGTGGCGGCGGATCCACGAGGAGGTCGCCGAGGGCCACCAGGTCTACATCGTGTGCCCGCGGGTGGGCGGCGACACCGGCAAGAAGGGCGCCGCCGACGCCGAGGACGCCGACCTGATCGACCTCGAGGATCCCGACATCGGCGCCGACTCCGACGACGGCTCCCAGCGCCGATCCCCGCTCGCGGTGCTCGACGTGGCGCCGGGGCTCGCCGAGGGCCCGCTGCAGGGCCTGCGGCTGGGCGTTCTGCACGGCAAGCTGCCGCCGGACGAGAAGGACACCGTGATGCGGGCCTTCGAGGCGGGCGAGCTCGACGTGCTGGTCGCGACCACGGTGATCGAGGTCGGTGTCGACGTCCCGAACTCCACCGGCATGGTGATCCTCGACGCCGACCGGTTCGGGCTGTCCCAGCTGCACCAGCTGCGCGGGCGGGTCGGCCGGGGCTCCGCGCCGGGTGTGTGCCTGCTGGTCACCGACATGCCGTCGGGGACGACGGCCCGGGAGCGGCTCGACGCCGTGGCCGGCACGACCGACGGGTTCGAACTGGCGAAGCTCGATCTCGAGCTGCGCCGGGAGGGCGATGTGCTCGGGTCGATGCAGTCCGGCCGGCGCTCGGGGCTGCGGCTGCTGTCGCTGCTGCGCCACGAGAAGGTCATCTCCACCGCCCGCGGATACGCAGCCCAGATCGTGGCGCACGACCCGGAGCTCGCCGGCCACCCCGGACTGATGGCGCTGGTGAACGAGGTCGTCGGCGAGGAGCAGGCGGAGTACCTCGACAAGGTCTGACCGCGACTCGCGCTCCCGGAGGTGCCGACTCGCGGGGAGGGGCGGGCGGGGTTACGCCGGGAGTTGGCCGCGGGCGGCGGCGTCGAGGGCGGCCTGGGCGGTGCGTGGGAGGTGGATCACCCCGGCGCGTTCCAGTTTCGCCAGCTCCGAGCGGGCCATCGTGTAGGCGGTCATGCGCTCGGCGTCGCTGTCGGAGTCGCGGGCGGTGGTCAGCAGCTTGATCACCCGCTCGACCGTTCCCCGCTCGGCGGGGGACAGCCCGGAGAGCCGGATGCGCTCGGCGGCGTCGCGTGCCGCGCGCCAGGCCCGCTCGGCCCGGTCGACGGCGGCGACGAACGCGGTGGCGTGCGCGTGTGCGGGCGGGGCGTCGGTCTCCAGCGCCTGCGCCTCGGCGAACGCCTCGACGAACCGCCCCGTGCTCGGCACCGTCACATCCGACAACGCGGGCAGCCGCAGCACCTGCATCGGGTCGCACTCGTAGGCCGCGTACTCCTGGCGCAGCGTGTCGAACCGGGCACGGGCCTGCGGCCACGGCGGGGCGGCGGGTCGCGGCGGCACGGAGGGCAGGTACGCCGCCGGTGTCGTCCCGGCAGACCCGCCCCGGCGCAGGGCCGTCCGACGTCGGCGGCGCGAGCGCGTGATCAGCCCGACCGCGAGCAGGGCCACCAGCATGGGCAGCGAGGCCGAGATCATGACGGCGAGCAGGGCAGCGAGCATCGTCAACGCCATGGCAGAACCCCCGAGCACGATGACGGCAGGCAGCAGCGGCCACGCCGCCGGGATCCGGGGCCGCAGGGCGACCGGCGGCCGGTCCCACCCCGGATGACGTCGCCCGACGGGGGCCATCGGCGGACCGAAGCCCGACCGACCGCTCCGTCGCCAGCCCGGACCGAGGCCCGGGCGTGCGGCGTGCCGGTGCCCGTTGTCGCGGGACCATCCCCGGCCACGCAGGCCCGCAGGTGGCGGACGACGTGTCATGCCTCCTTGGTACCCGATCGGGGGACGTCTGCGCATCGGGCGAAACCCGGAATCCGATGGCGCCGAACGGCCGTCGGAGCCGGATCGGCACCACAGCGTTCGACGCCCGTGGGGCACCATGCAACCATCACGCGTCGCTCGGACCGGTGAGATGCAAGGAGCCCGATGTTCCGCAAGGTGTTGGTGGCCAACCGTGGTGAGATCGCCATCCGGGCGTTCCGCGCCGCGTACGAACTCGGCGTCTCGACCGTGGCGGTCTTCCCGTACGAGGACCGCAACTCGCTGCACCGGGCGAAGGCCGACGAGTCGTACCAGATCGGGGAGAAGGGCCACCCGGTCCGCGCCTACCTGTCGGTCGACGAGGTGATCAAGGCGGCGCGGGCCGCCGACGCCGACGCCATCTACCCCGGCTACGGCTTCCTGTCCGAGAACCCGGACCTGGCCGAGGCGTGCGAGGCAGCCGGGATCACCTTCGTCGGCCCGCCGGCCCGGGTGCTGCACCTGACGGGCAACAAGTCCCGCGCGGTGGCCGCGGCCAGGGAGGCCGGGGTCGCGGTGCTGCGGTCCAGTGAGCCCTCCGACGACGTCGACGCGCTGGTCGAGGCGGCCGAGGACGTCGGCTTCCCGGTGTTCGTCAAGGCCGTCGCTGGCGGTGGCGGGCGCGGCATGCGCCGGGTCGCGGAGCCCGGTGAGCTGCGCGAGGCCATCGAGGCGGCGATGCGCGAGGCGGAGTCGGCGTTCGGCGACGCGACCGTGTTCCTCGAGCAGGCCGTCGTCAACCCGCGCCACATCGAGGTCCAGATCCTCGCGGACGGCGAGGGCAACGTCGTGCACCTCTACGAGCGGGACTGCTCGGTGCAGCGCCGCCACCAGAAGGTCATCGAGATCGCGCCCGCGCCGAACCTGGACCCGGAGCTGCGGGACCGGATCTGCGCCGACGCCGTCGCGTTCGCGAAGCACATCGGCTACGTGAACGCCGGCACCGTCGAGTTCCTGCTCGACGAGGACGGCAACCACGTCTTCATCGAGATGAACCCGCGCATCCAGGTCGAGCACACGGTCACCGAGGAGGTCACCGACCGAGACCTGGTGATCGCCCAGCTGCGCATCGCGTCCGGTGCGACGTTGCCGGGCCTGCGGATGACCCAGGACGAGATCTACCTGCACGGGGCCGCGCTGCAGTGCAGGATCACCACCGAGGACCCGTCCAACGGGTTCCGCCCGGATACCGGTGTCATCGGCAACTACCGCTCGCCGGGCGGCCCGGGCGTGCGCCTGGACGGCGGGACGACGCACACCGGCGCCGAGGTCAGCGCGCACTTCGACTCCATGCTGGTGAAGCTGACCTGCCGGGGCCGGACGTTCCGCACCGCGGTGCGCCGGGCCAAGCGCGCGGTAGCGGAGTTCCGGATCCGCGGCGTGCACACCAACATCCCGTTCCTCGCCGCGGTGCTGGCCGACCCGGACTTCGCGGCCGGCAAGGTGACGACGAGCTTCATCGAGGAACGCCCGGAGCTGCTGTCGGCGCGCCAGCCGGCCGACCGCGGCACCCGGCTGCTCAGCTACCTGGCCCAGACCACGGTCAACAAGCCGAACGGGCCGCGACCGAAGGTCGTCGAGCCGGTGGACAAGCTGCCGGTCTGCGACCTGGAGGCGAAGGCACCCGACGGCTCCCGGCAGCTGCTGTGTGACCTCGGTCCCGAGGGTTTCGCCGCCCGGCTGCGCGAGCAGTCGGCGGTGGCGGTCACCGACACGACGTTCCGCGACGCCCACCAGTCGCTGCTGGCCACCCGGATCCGGACCCGGGACCTGCTCGCGGTCGCCCCGTACGTCGCCCGGACGACGCCGCAGCTGTTCTCGCTGGAGTGCTGGGGCGGCGCGACCTACGACGTGGCGCTGCGCTTCCTGGCGGAGGACCCGTGGGAACGGCTCGCCGCACTGCGTGAGGCCGCGCCGAACATCTGCACCCAGATGCTGCTGCGCGGGCGCAACACCGTCGGCTACACGCCGTACCCGGTCGAGGTCACCGACGCGTTCGTCGAGGAGGCCGCGAAGACCGGGATGGACATCTTCCGGATCTTCGACGCGCTCAACGACGTCGAGCAGATGCGTCCGGCGATCGAGGCGGTCCGCAACACCGGGACGGCCGTGGCCGAGGTCGCGCTCTGCTACACCGCCGACCTCGCCGACCCGTCCGAGCAGCTCTACACGCTGGACTACTACCTGCGCCTGGCCGAGCAGATCGTCGACGCCGGTGCGCACGTGCTGGCGATCAAGGACATGGCCGGGCTGCTGCGCCCGCCTGCGGCCCGCACGCTGGTCACGGCGCTGCGGGAGCGATTCGACCTGCCGGTGCACCTGCACACCCACGACACCGCGGGCGGCCAGCTCGCCACGCTGGTCGCGGCGATCGACGCCGGCGTCGACGCCGTGGACGCGGCCGTCGCGAGCATGGCCGGGACCACGTCGCAGCCGTCGTTGTCCGCGCTGGTCGCGGCCACCGACCACACCGAGCGCGCCACCGGCCTGGAGCTGGATGCCGTCGGTGACCTGGAGCCGTACTGGGAGGCCGTGCGCAAGGTCTACGCGCCGTTCGAGTCCGGGCTGGCCTCGCCGACGGGCCGGGTCTACCACCACGAGATCCCCGGTGGGCAGCTGTCGAACCTGCGCCAGCAGGCCATCGCGCTCGGTCTCGGTGACCGCTTCGAGCTGATCGAGGACTGCTACGCGGCCGCCGACCGGATGCTCGGCCGGCTGGTGAAGGTGACGCCGTCGTCCAAGGTGGTGGGCGACCTCGCGCTGCACCTCGTCGGCGCCGGGGTGGAGCCCGAGGACTTCGAGGCCGAGCCGGGCCGCTTCGACGTGCCCGACTCGGTGATCGGGTTCCTGCGCGGCGAGCTCGGTGTACCGGCTGCGGGCTGGCCCGAGCCCTTCCGCACCCGGGCCCTGGAGGGCCGCTCGCCGGAGAAGGAGGCCGTCGACCTGTCCGACGAGGACCGCTCCGGGCTGCGTGACGACCGCCGTGCGACGCTCAACCGGCTGCTGTTCCCCGGGCCGACCAAGGAGTTCGACGCGCACCGCGAGACCTACGGCGACACGTCGGTGCTGTCGAGCAAGGACTTCTTCTACGGCCTGGAGCCGGAGATCGAGCACACCGTCGACCTCGAGCCCGGGGTGCGGCTGCTCATCGAACTGGAGGCGATCTCCGAGGCCGACGAGCGTGGCTACCGCAGCGTGCTGACCACGCTCAACGGCCAGCTGCGGCCGGTGTCGGTGCGCGACGAGTCGGTGGCCACCGACGTCAAGACCGCGGAGAAGGCCGATCGCGGCAACGACAGGCACGTCGCTGCGCCGTTCGCCGGTGTGGTGACGCTGTCGGTCGGCGAGGGCGACAGCGTCGAGGCCGGTCAGACCGTCGCGACCATCGAGGCGATGAAGATGGAGGCGTCGATCACCGCACAGCAGGGCGGCACGGTCGGCCGCCTCGCCATCGGGAAGGTCCAGCAGGTCGAGGGTGGCGACCTGCTCCTCGAGCTCGAGTGAGGCCGGATGACGCGGATCATCGCCGGGCGGGTCGGCGGGCGGCGGCTCGCCGTCCCGCCGAAGGGCACCCGCCCGACGTCGGACCGGGTGCGCGAGGCGCTGTTCAGCTCGCTCGAGAACGATCCCGGGCTCGCCGGAGCGGCGGTGCTCGACCTGTGTGCAGGATCGGGCGCGCTCGGGCTCGAGGCCTTGTCCCGGGGCGCTGAGCATGCGCTGTTCGTCGAGTCCGACCGGCGGGCCGCGGCGGTGCTCAAGCGCAATGTGGCCGATCTCGGTCTCGGCGGCGAGGTCCGGGCCGCCCCGGTCGCGGCGGTCCTCGCCGCCCCGGCCGACCGCGCCTACGACGTCGTCCTCGTCGATCCGCCGTACGCCGTCGCCGACGACGAGGTCGCCGGCTGGCTCACCGCCGCGTATGCCCACGGCTGGCTCGCGCCGTACGCGACGGTCGTGGTCGAGCGCGGGGCGCAGGGACGGCAGAGCCGGCAGGGTGGTGGCTTCGGATGGCCCGGGCCGGTGCGCGCGGTGCGTGAGCGCCGTTACGGGGACACCACCCTGCACGTCGGGCGCTGTTACGGTCCGGGATCGTGATGCTCCGATCGGAGGCGCAGCGATGAGGCGCGCGGTCTGTCCCGGCTCGTTCGACCCGGTGACCCTCGGTCACCTCGACATCATCGGTCGCGCCGCCGACCTGTTCGACGAGGTCGTCGTCGCGGTATTGATCAACAAGAACAAGAAGAGCCTGTTCACGGTGGACGAGCGGATCTCCATGTTGAAGGAGACCACCGCCGACCTGGAGAACGTGACGGTCGACTCCTTCCACGGCCTGCTCGTCGACTACTGCAGGGCACACGACGTGCGGGCGATCGTGAAGGGTCTGCGCGCCGTCACCGACTTCGACTACGAGCTGCAGATGGCGCAGATGAACCAGCGGCTGTCGGGGGTCGACACGCTGTTCATGTCGACCAACCCCGAGTTCAGCTTCCTGTCCAGCTCGCTGGTCAAGGAGGTGGCGACCTACGGCGGCGACGTCGCGCACCTGTTGCCGGAATCGGTCCACCGGCAGCTGCTGGACCGGATCGCCGAGCGCGTGTAGCAACTGCGGGAGACCGTCCACCCGAGCGGGCACGCCCCTACACGTCGATCACCCGGTCGGAACTTGACACGCGGGCGCCACGCCGAATACAGCGAATGAGCGGGTGGCGGTGGCAGGATCCGTCGCGTGTACCGGGTCTTCGAGTCGTTGGACGCGCTGGTCACGGTCGTCGAGGAGGCGCGCAGCGTCCCCATGACGGCCAACTGCGTGGTGCCGCGGGGTGACGTGCTCGAGTTGCTCGACGACGTCCGCGAGGCGTTGCCGGGAGAGCTGGACGACGCCCAGGACGTCCTCGACCGCCGCGACGAGGTGATCTCCGAGGCGGAACGGGAGGCCGAGGAGACCCGCTCGTCCGCGGTGGCGGAGGCCGAGCAGTTGCTGGCCGACGCCCGGGCTGAGGCCGAGCGCACCATCGCCGAGGCGCGCGAGGAGGCCGAGCAGACCGTGGCCCACGCCCGGCACGAGGCCGAGCGGGCCGTCGCCGAGGGGCGCCGACAGTACACCGACCTGACCGATCGGGCCCGCGACGAGGCCGACCGGCTCGCGCACGCCGGGCGCGCCGCCCACGACCGCTACGTCGTCGACGGCCAGGCCGAGCAGGCCCGGCTCGTCTCCCAGACCGACGTGGTGCGCGCCGCGCACGCCGAGGCCGCCCGGATCGTCGACGCGGCCGACGGCGAGGCCGACCGGCTGCGTCGCGAGTGCGACGGCTACGTCGACGCCAAGCTCGCCGAGTTCGAGGACACCCTGAGCAAGGCCCTGCGCACGGTGACCCGTGGGCGCAGCCAGCTCTGGCGCGGTGATTCGCCGAACGGGACGGCGGCCGGCGCGTCGCTGAACGGGCGCTCGGGCACCGGGATGGACCTGATCGACTGACCGCCGCCGTCCCGGTCGTCGCCGTCATCACTTTTTGCGCACCGAGGTGCTGGCTCAGCGTGTCCGTCGCGCTACTCTGCGCACCGTGGCGCGCCGCGTCGAACCCGATCCGTCCACCTGGTGGGAGCGGTATGGCCACCGGCTCACCGCGCGGCCGGGGGCGGAGGTCGTTTCAGGGCGCAGTGTCACGCCGTCAGCGCAATCGGGGGGGACGGTGGATCCGACGGGGCTCGGCCACGAACCGGGCACGGCCGCGCAGTGGCGTGACGAGCACATCGTCCGCTCGCGCCCGGACACGCCGACGCTGGGCTGGCGCCGGGCCGTGCACCTGGCCAGCCGTGGGATGGTCAACCCGGGCCCGGGCCAGGCCGAGCAGGCGCGGCGGGCGGTGCTCGAGCGCATCCGGCGGCCGCTGCCGGGCCCGCACCGGGTGGCGGTGAGTTCGATCAAGGGTGGAGTCGGGAAGACCACGGTCGCGACCTGCCTGGGTCTGGTTCTCGCGGAGAACCGGGGCGACCGGGTGATCGCGCTGGACGCCAACCCGGACGCGGGCACGCTCGCCGACCGGCTCACCGGCGAGTCCGCGCTCACCGTGCGCGATCTGCTCGACGACCTCGAGCAGGTGGGCTCCTGGACGGACATCTCGCGCTACACGAGCCTGGCCGGCCGGTTGCAGGTGCTCGCCTCGGAGCAGGACCCGGCGGCCAGCGAGGCGTTCGATCGCGATGAGTACGAGCGGGTGTGCGACGTTCTGGCCCGCTTCTTCAACCTGATCGTCACCGACTCCGGGACCGGGTTGGTGCACTCGGCGATGGAGGGCACGCTCGCGCTCGCCGACAGCCTGATCGTGGTGGGGGCGCCCACCGTCGATGGGGCGAGCCGGGCGAGCAAGACCCTCGACTGGCTGGTGGCCCACTCCTACGCCGACCTCGTCGCCGACGCGATCGTGGTCCTCTCCTGCGACCGGAGCAGCGCCGAGGTCGACCGGGTCCGGATCCGGGAACACTTCGTTTCACGCTGCCGGGCGGTGGTGGAGGTACCGCACGACCCGCATCTGGCGACCGGTGGCCGGGTGGCGCTCGATCGCCTGCGACCGGCCACCCGGGAGGCCTTCTACGAACTCGCGGCGCTGATCGCGGACGCGTTCCCGACGGAGGGCTACGCGCCGCTCGGCCGGATCGAAGTCGATCACATGTGACTATAGTCGCCGCGTGACTGCGTTCCGTAGTCGTCGGGGGTCAGGCGCGCGCCTGAATGCGGGGGAGAGGTGGCCGGTGAGCGGCCAGGACAACGCTGAGAAGTCGCGGGCGGTCGCGGACGAACCGAAGCAGAACGAGGCCGGCGACGGCTGGGTGGCCGGTGCCTGGTCGGCCGAGGGCTGGGTGTCCGTCACGTCGGTGCGGGCCTCGTCCGAGCCGGATGAAACCGACGGCACGAGCCGGCCCGACGGCGACTCCACCGCGGAGACCGACCGGGGCGCGGACCGGGCTGCCGCCGTCGACGCGGTCGCCACCGACGAGGCCGGTACCACAGCCGAGGCAGCGGGTGGGCCCGCCGACCACACACCGGAGCGGCCGTCGAAGGCGGCGGACGCCGGCGACACCGCGGACACCACCGGTAGGGCCGCCGCGGATGCCGTCGGTGACACCGCGGGTTCGACCGCCGCGGCGGTCGAGACCTCCGGCTCCACGCCGGCCGAGAGCGCCGTCGGGTCGGGATCACCGGCCGCCGTGGCCTCGGAGCCGGAGCGGGACACCGAGCCGTCGCGCCCGGCGGCGCAGAGCCGTCCCCGGCCCCGGCCGGACGCGGCGACCGCGGCCGAGCTGACCGAGGACGCGATCGTCCGGTTCCGCGGCGACCGGCCCCGGCAGGGCTGGCGCGGGGTGCTCTACACCGCGACCGGCGGCCTGATCAACCCCGGTATCGGACCCATCGAGCGGGCCCGTCAGGAGCAGTTGCGCCGGATCCGCCGGCCGCTCCCCGGTTCGCACCAGATCGCGGTGAGCTCGATCAAGGGCGGGGTCGGCAAGACCAGTGTCGCGGCCTGCCTGGGTCTCGTGCTGGCGGAGAACCGGGGCGACCGGGTGATCGCGCTCGACGCGAACCCCGACGCCGGCACCCTCGCCGACCGGCTGACCTCGGAGGTCTCGGTCACCGTCCGGCACCTGCTGGCCAATATCGAGGCCACCCACTCGCTGACCGATGTCGCCCGCTACACGAGCCTGGCCGGGCGGCTGCAGGTGCTGGCCTCCGAGCAGGATCCCGCGATGAGTGAGGCCTTCAGCCGCGAGGAGTACGAGCGGGTCTGCGAGGTGCTCACCCGGTTCTACAACATCATCATCACCGATTCGGGCACCGGACTGGTGCATTCGGCGATGGAGGGCACCCTGGCGCTGGCGGACAGCCTGGTCGTGGTCGGCGCGCCGACGGTCGACGGCGCGAGCCGGGCCAGCAAGACGCTGGACTGGCTGATCGCGCACGGGCACGCCGCCCAGGTGGCAGGCGCCGTCGTGGTGCTCAGCTGCGACCGGGTCAGCCAGGAGGTCGACCGGGGGCGGGTCCGCGAGCACTTCGAGGCCCGCTGCCGTGCTGTCGTCGAGGTGCCGCACGACCCGCACCTGGCCACCGGTGGTCGGATCGAGCTGGCCCGGCTGAAGCCGGCCACGCACGATGCGTTCCTTACCCTCGCCGCACATCTGGCCGACGAGTTCGGGGGCGGGCACCGCGCCGCCGGGGCCTCGAGCAATCCGGTGCCGAGCTACACCTGACCCTCGACCGCCGGTGTCGTGGCCGTCCGGGCTCGGCACCAGTCGACGACGGTGTCGACGACCTGCGGGGCGAGCGGTTCCCGCAGCTCGGTCTTGTACTTCCGCAGCGACGGGGTGCCCGGCTGCACCCGCAGGATGTGGCTGACATCCTGGGCCAGGTACGTCCGTACCGGGCCGGGCACGAGCCGGGCGATCTGCCCGAGATCGGCCGGGTCGACCTGGAGGTCCTTGCTCCCGGTGAGGGCCAGGACCGGGACCCGGACGCGGGCGAGATCCGCGCGCGGGTCGTGGGCGAGGAACTCCCGCGTCCAGCGGGCGTTCGTCCGCACCAAGCCGATCCGGGCCACGTCGGTGGTGGTCGCCTTGATCTTCGTGTGGTTCTTCGCGACCTTGGCGCGCAGATCGACCCGCAACAGACGCAGGAGGCCGCGTACCGGTGTGGGCAGGGTCGCGGCGATGCGGTCGGCCTGCCAGAGCAGTAGTTGCTCGCCAGGGGTGGCGCTGCCGCTGAGCAGGACCAGTCCGGCGAGCGGCGCGCCACGGCCGGCCAGCGCGGTGACCAGCAGTGCGCCCTCGCTGTGCCCGGCGGCGAGGACCCGCTCGTCGTCCACCTCCGGGCGGGCGGCGAGTGCGGCGAGTGCGGCCCCGGCGTCGTCGACGTTGTCGTACAGGCCTGCTTCGCGCCAGTCGCCGGGGCTTTCACCGACGCCGCGCTTCTCGTAACGCAGCGACGCCAGGCCGGCGCCGGCGAGGGCGTGGGCGAGCAGGCGGGAGACGTCCAGTCGCATCCGGGGGTGGTTGGAGTCCCGGTCCAGCGGGCCGGAACCGCAGACCAGCAGCACCGCGGGAAACGGCCCGTCGCCGTCGGGAAGGGCCAGGGTGGCGCCCAGGGTGTGGCCCCCGGCGTCGATGTGCAGCGGCGTCTCGTGCATCAGCGGGCGGCCGTGGTCAGTCGCTCGACCAGCCCGGCCGGGTCGTCGACGTCGAGCAGGAGCGTGTCGTGGCGCTGCCCGGCCAGCGACACGCGCACGGCGGGCCGGCCCCGCCGGACGGAGACGAGCGTCTTCTCCCCGGGGCGCCGCCAGGTGCCGATCTTGCGCGCTCCGGGCACGGCCAACCCGGGGGCGCGCAGGCCGCGGGTGGCGACCATGCCGTCGGGCACCACGACGGCATCGCGGACGGCGGACAGCGGGACACGGACGTCCTTGATCAGTCCGGCGAGCTTCTCCGGGCGGGTGAACGTCACGTGGAGCGCGTCGTCGGTCACGTGTGCGGTGGTCATGGGGTGTAGCATTACCAATATTGAGAACGATGTCAACTATGAGAACGATAGGGGTCGTCCGTGGCGCCAGCCGACGTGTTGCTGCACCCGGTCCGATTGCGGATCGCGCAGGCGTTCCTGGGCGACCGTGCGCTCACCACCTCCGACCTGCGGGAGGAGCTGCCGGACGTGCCGGCCGCAACGCTCTACCGGCACGTCGCCTCCCTGGTCGACGCAGCTGTGCTCCAGGTGGTCTCCGAACGCCGGGTCCGCGGCACCGTCGAGCGCACCTACCGGCTGCCGGCCGGTGCGGGGTCGGTCGGCCCGGAGGAGGCGGCAACGATGAGCGTCGAGGGGCACCGCCAGGGCTTCCTCGCCTTCGTCGCCGGCCTGCTCGCCGACTTCGACCGCTACCTCGAGCGCGACGACGTCGACCTCGGCCGGGACCTGCTCGGCTACCGGCAGGCCGCCATGTACCTCACCGACGACGAGCTGCGCGAGCTGATCGCGGAGCTCCGCGCCGTACTGGCACCCCGGATCGCGAACCCGCCGTCGCCGGACCGGGTGCGACGCATCCTCACCACGGTGCTGATGCCGGGGGAATGAGCAGCGCGGGCGCTCACGCGCCGTCGAGCCGATTCTCCGGCACCGGCAGCACCGGCCGATGCACCTGCGTGGAGCGGGCGGCCGGGTCCGGACACCCGCGGCGTGCCGCGATCCGTCGTGCCGTGACACCCCCGCCGCCGGGGCGGTGGCGACGCCGAGCCCGGTCAGCGCGCACGTCAGCGTCAGCACCACGGTCGGCGCCCGGAACCGGATCGGGATCATGCCCGGAGTTCGAGCAGGGCAGTGTAGACCTCCCACACCGCCAGTACCAGCGGGACGACCGCCAGCAGCAGAAGGGTCTCCACCAGGTCCAGCGCGCGGGCCAGCCTCGGGTTCACCGATTCCCGGCCGGCCCACACACCGAGCACACCCGCCGCGGTGGCCAGCCCGAGCGGCGTCGGGGCGGCCCCACCGAGCAGGATCGGGCCGCTGGGGGCCCAGGTGGACGCCGCGGCGGCACGTCGTGGTCGACGGCCGGCTGCATCCGGCCGATCCGAGCCGGTCCCCGGTCTCCCGGCGACCTGGCCGGTGGGCAGCGTGCTCCGGGTCGGCTCCGGTGGCGCGGTGCAGTCGTTCGTGGTGCGGCGCGAGGGAATCAGCCCGATCTCGGAGTTCACCGCTGCCCTGCTCGTCGGCACCGGTTCCGCGGTGGTCCCGGCGGACCACCATCCCGGGCGACCCGCCCGGCGACGCGCCCTGGTCGGTCCGCATCAGTCTGCCCGGCGCGGTACACACCGGCGGGGAACCGCCGGTGTACCGGGGCACGGGCGCGCTGGCGGGGGCTCTCGATCAGATCGTGGTCCGGCGCAACTCGGGGGCGCTGGTGCGGGCGAGCACGTCCTCGGGCGGAGACGGGGCGCTCACCCTGGTGACCGATTCCGGGCAGCGCTTCGCCGTCCCGACCCGGGATGCGGCGACCGCGCTGCGCTACGACCCGGCTGGGGCCCGGTCGGTACCGGCCCCGTTCGTGCGCCTGCTCCCTGCCAGCCCGGTCCTGGACCCCGAGGTCGCCGCGCAATTCCCGGATCGATGAGGGCGACTATCCTGGGAGTGGCCATGAGCACCCACCACACCCCCACGCGCCCCGACGCGGCCAGCCCCTGGGTCTTCAGCACCCGCGAGCTGGGCCGGCGGCCCGGGAACATGCGCACCGTCGCCCGCACCGTCCCCGCACCCGACGCCCCCGAGGTGATCGGCCTCGAGAACGTCATCGTCGTGCCCGCCGGGTCGCCGGTCGAGCTCGACCTGCAACTGGAGTCGGTCACCGAGGGCGTCTACGTCTCGGGAACCGCAGCGGCCGGGCTCACCGGTGAATGCTCGCGCTGCCTGGACCCCCTGACCGAAACGGTCGAGGTCGAGATCGCGGAGCTGTTCGCCTACCCCGACAGCGTCACCGAGGAGACGACCGACGAAGACGAGATCCCGCGTCTGGTGGACGAGCGGATCGACATCGAACAGGTCGTCCGCGACGCCGTCGTACTGGCCCTTCCGCTGGCGCCCCTGTGCGATCCCGACTGCCTCGGACTGTGCGCCGAATGCGGCGGACGACGGGCGGATCTCGGGCCCGACCACGGGCATGAGACACTGGATCCTCGATGGGCCGCTCTGCGTGAGCGGCTGCCGTCTGCCGACTAGCCCCCAAGTACTACAGGAGATTCGCCGTGGCCGTACCCAAGCGCCGGATGTCGCGGTCCAACACGCGCTCGCGCCGGGCGCAGTGGAAGGCCGCTGCGCCGACCCTCGTCGCGTGCTCGAACCGCGCCTGCCGCGAGCAGAAGCCGCCGCACGTGGCGTGCCCGACCTGTGGCACCTACGACGGCCGTCAGGTCGTCCGCCCGGCCTGATCGCGGCCGGGGTGGGGGAGAAGAGCCTCAAGGGGCCCGTGGAGGACCGCGGGCCCCTGTTGAGCGCGCTCGGGGTCGACATCGAGGCCGAGCTGCTCACGCTCGCCCTCACGCACCGCTCCTACGCCTACGAGCACGGTGGGCTGCCCACCAACGAGCGCCTGGAGTTCCTGGGCGACTCGGTGCTCGGGATCATCGTCACCGAACGGCTCTACCGGGACCATCCCGACCTGCCCGAGGGGCAGCTCGCCAAGCTCCGCGCCAGCGTCGTCAACATGCACGCGCTGGCCGGAGTGGCCGCCGAGCTCAGTCCCGACGGCCTCGGCGCGTACCTGTACCTCGGCCGCGGCGAGGAACTCACCGGCGGGCGGACCAAGGCCAGCATCCTGGCCGACGCCACCGAGGCCCTGATCGGAGCCGTCTACCTGCAGCACGGGCTGGAGACCGCCCGCGGGCTGGTGCACCGTCTCTTCGACGGGCTGCTGCGCAGCGCCCCGCTGCTGGGTGCGGGCCTCGACTGGAAGACCAGCCTCCAGGAGCTCACCGCGTCCGCCGACCTCGGAGTCCCGGAGTACCGGATCGCCGAGGACGGCCCCGACCACCTCAAGGTGTTCACCGCGACGGCCGTCGTCGGTGGCCGCGAGCTCGGCTCGGGCGACGGGCGCACCAAGAAGGAAGCCGAGCAGAAGGCCGCCGAGCTGGCCTGGCGAACGCTGACCGCGGAGGCCAACGGCGCCGGCTCGACCGGTGGCGATCCGGTCATCGGCCCGGCCAACGGCGCCGGTAACGGCGCCGGCCGGTCCTAGCCGGCGTACCTGCGCCGCTCATGCCCGAACTCCCCGAGGTCGAGGTCGTCCGCCGCGGTCTGGCCGACCACGTGCTCGAGCGCCGGATCACCTCCGTCGGCGTGGCGCACCCCCGTGCGGTGCGCCGCCATCTCGCCGGTGCGGACGACTTCGCCGCCCGGCTGACCGGCCGGACGATCACCGCGGCCCGCCGTCGCGGCAAGTACCTGTGGCTGGAGCTCGATTCGGCCGGCCCGGGCGACGACGCGATCCTCGCCCACCTCGGAATGAGCGGGCAGCTGCTCGTCGCGGACGCGGACCGCCCTGACGAGAATCACCTGCGGATCCGGTTCGGTTTCGACGACGACGGCCCCGAGCTGCGGTTCGTCGACCAGCGCACCTTCGGTGGGCTGAGCGTGCACCCGCTGGCCCCCGCGGCGGACGGCGGCCTGCTGCCCGAGCCGGTGGCCCACATCGCCCGGGACCCGATGGACCCGGTGTTCTCCCTCGACGACGCCGTGGCCGGGATCCGCCGCCGTCGCACCGGACTCAAGCGCGCGCTGCTCGACCAGACCGTGGTCTCCGGAATCGGCAACATCTACGCCGACGAGGCACTGTGGCGGGCGAAGCTGCACTGGGCCCGGCCCACCGAGATGCTGACCCGAACGCAGGGCCGCAGCGTGCTGTCCGCCGCCACCGATGTCATGAACGAGGCCCTCGAGCAGGGCGGGACCTCGTTCGACACGCTGTACGTGAACGTCAACGGCGCCTCGGGCTACTTCGACCGGTCGCTCGACGTCTACGGCCAGGCCGACCGGGCCTGTCGGCGGTGCGGCACCCCGATCCGCCGGGACCCGTTCATGAACCGGTCGTCGTTCAGCTGCCCGCGGTGCCAACCGCGCCCGCGCCGCGCGCACCCGTGACGCACTACAACCAGCCGCGCCGCTTGAAGACCAGGTACAGCACGAGCCCGAGAAGCAGCATCAGCCCGATCGCCATCGGGTAGCCCAGCAGCCAGTTCAGCTCGGGCATGTGGGTGAAGTTCATCCCGTAGACCGACGCGATCAGCGTCGGCGCGAACAGGATCGCTGCCCACGACGAGATCCGCTTGACCTGCTCGTTCTGCTCGTATCCGGCCTCGGTGAGCCGGGTCATCTCCTCGTTCTGACGTTGCCCGACGAGCGTGCTGTTGACGGTGAGGATGCTGGTCAGCAGCTGCCGGAAGTTCTCGGTGCGCTCCAGGACGCGCGTCGAGTGGTCGGCGACGTCGCGGAAGGCGCGCCGCAGCTCGAGGTCGGTGGTCTCGCCGTCCTTGCCGAACCGTGTCCGCAGCTCGCTGAAGATCTCGCGCAGCGGTTCGACAGCTCGCTGGAACTCGATCACCTCGCGGGTCAGCTGGTAGATCCGCCGCGACGCCGTCGGGTCGCCGTCGAAGACCTGCACCTCGATCTGGTCGATGTCGTCCTGCAGGCCGTCGAGCACCGGTGCGTAGTCGTCGACGACCTTGTCGAGCACCGCGTAGAGCACGGCGAACGGTCCGTGCGCGAGCAGTTCGGGGTCGTCCTCGAGGCGGTGGCGGACCTCGGCGAGATCGGGCTCCTCCGCGTGCCGGACGGTGACGACGAAGTCGGGGCCGAGGAACAGGTGCACCTCGCCGATCTCGATGACCTCGCCCGGGTCGACGTACCGGGCCGGTCGCAGGACGATGAACTCGGTGTCGCCGTAGCGCTCGAACTTCGGCCGCTGGTGGGCGGTGACAGTGTCCTCGATGGCCAGGTCGTGGAGGTTGAACTCCTTCGCCACGGAGTTGATCTCGTCCAGGTTCGGGCGCAGCAGCCCGATCCAGCCGAAGCTGTGCCCGTCACCCGGGCAGCGGCGCAACTCCTCGTAGGTCTGGTCGAGCGAGGCAGGCTCCACGGACCGCCGCCCGTCGATGTAGACCGCGTTGTCGACGACGGTCACGGCAGGCTCCTCACGCGGTCGGCGGCATCGGCCTCCTCGGATGCACCCGGGGTGTGCCCGGACCCGGCGGCCTGCCCGTCGCAGCGTATCCGCGCCGGGCCCGCTGGGGGATGTCCGCCGTGTGGATCAGAACGGTGATCGTCGTGGCGGCCGGGCAGCCGGCCGCTCACCGGTGCGTCAGCGCTGCGGTTCCAGGATCACCACGGGGATGTCCCGGTCGGTCTTCGTGGCGTACTCGTCGTAGTCGGGCCAGATCTGCGTCATCTTCGTCCAGAGCCGGGTCCTCTCGTCGGCGTCGGCGTCGGCGGTGCGCGCTGTCGCGGCCGGCCGCTGCGGCCCGACCTGAACCTCGACCTCGGGGTTCGCCTGGAGGTTCAGGTACCACGCGGGATGCTCTCGCGCGCCGCCCTTGGACGCGACGACGACGTAGTTGCCGTCGTCCTCGCCGTAGATCAGCGCCGTCCGGCGCGGGGTACCGGTCTTGCGGCCGGTCACGGGGAGCGACAGCGTCGGGGCACCGTTCCATTCATGACCCTCGGTGCCGCCCGACTCCTCGTACTGCCTGATGTGCTCCCTGACCCAGCCGACCGGGCGGTCGACCGGCTCACCCTGTACCGGTGCCCACCGGCCAGGTAGATCCGGGGGTACAGGCGCTCCCATGTGCCGTCATGGGCCCGGCGGTGGACGGTCCCGCGCGGACATTCCGCCGGCGACGGCCTGGGCGAGGCTGATCACCTCGGCCTGGCGGCTGAGTACGTGGTCGATGGGCACCGGCTCAGGACCGGGGCACCACGGCGCGTGGCGGGCCCGATTCCTGAAACTTGTCCGGGATGCGTCAGCGACCGAAGTCCTGCGTCCAATAGTCGCCGCGGACGTCGTGGCCGACCCCGATGGTGGTCAGCGAGCAGTCCAGGATGTTCGCCCGGTGACCGGGGGAGTTCATCCACGCCTCGACGACCCGCGACGCGGTCGGCTGGCCCTGGGCGATGTTCTCCGCCCCCGGCGAGGGGTAGCCCTCGGCGCGCACGCGGACCCCGAAGGAACTGCCGTTGCGCCCGGTGTGCGAGAAGTACTCGTGCGTCGCCATGTCGGTGCTGTGCTTCTGCGCCGCAGTGGTGATGCGGTCGTCCACGCGCAGCGCACGCCAGCCGGCGCGGGCCCGCTGCTCGTTCGTCAGGCTGACGACCTGGGCGGCGAGCCCGCCGTTCGCCGCGGCCGGCGGCACGGGCCGGGCCGGTGGTGAAGGGGAGGCCGGCGGGGCAGGCGGGGAAGGCCGGGCCGGCGGGGTGGGCCGGGGGACGCGGCTCGGGGCCGGGGGTGCGGTGGTGGCCTGTGCCGCGGCCGTCGTCGCGGGTGTGTCCCGGTTGGCCGTCGTGGCAGGTGCGGGATGCAGCGGCGGCGGTGCTGTGCGGACCGCCGTCACCTGGGCGGTCGGGCTGATCACCGGCGATGCGGGGTCTACGCTGGCCGGGCCGCCCAGCGCCGCCGCCCAGCCGGCGGGGAGCGCGGCGGCGCCGACAGTGGCTCCGAGCCCCGCGAGGAGGGCACCGGTGGTGAGACCAACCAACAGCACGCCGCTGCCACATCGCCATGATCGGGTCACGGCGCGGTAACGTAGCAGCACTGTGTGTACCAACTCCGACTCCGCCGTTCGGCTCACCGCCTGGGTCCACGGGAGGGTGCAGGGGGTGGGTTTCCGCTGGTGGACCCGGTCCCGTGCGCTCGAGCTCGGGCTCGTCGGGCAGGCCCGCAACCTTCCCGACGGGCGCGTCGCCGTCGTCGCGGAGGGTGATCGCGTGGCGTGCGGGCAACTGCTGGGCCTGCTGCGCGGCGGGCGGACCCCCGGGTACGTGGACCACGTCGTGGAGCAGTGGGGCGAGGCCCGCGGCGGACTCAGCGGGTTCGTCGAGGCCTGACCCGGCGCGGCTGATCCAGGACGCCGATGACCGCCCGGTAGCCTTCGTGGCCACCTGTCTTCGGGAGACCACGCGCCGTGCACCTCAAGAGCCTGACGCTGAAGGGCTTCAAGTCCTTCGCCTCGGCGACCACCCTGCGCCTGGAGCCGGGCATCACCTGCGTGGTCGGGCCGAACGGCTCGGGCAAGTCCAACGTCGTCGACGCGATCAGCTGGGTGCTCGGCGAGCAGGGGGCCAAGGCCCTGCGCGGCGGCAAGATGGAGGACGTGATCTTCGCTGGCACGTCCGGCCGGGCGCCGCTGGGCCGCGCCGAGGTCACGCTGACCATCGACAACTCCGACGGCGCGCTGCCCATCGAGTACTCCGAGGTCTCGATCACCCGCCGGATGTTCCGCGACGGCGCCGGCGAGTACGAGATCAACGGTTCGAGCTGCCGGCTGCTCGACATCCAGGAGCTGCTGTCGGACTCCGGCATCGGCCGCGAGATGCACGTCATCGTCGGGCAGGGCCAGCTCGACTCGGTGCTGCAGTCCAAGCCCGAGGACCGCCGTGCCTACATCGAGGAGGCGGCCGGCGTCCTCAAGCACCGCAAGCGCAAGGAGAAGGCGCTGCGGAAGCTCGATGCGATGCAGGCCAACCTGACCCGTCTGACCGACCTCACCGCCGAGCTGCGCCGCCAGCTCAAGCCGCTCGGCCGGCAGGCCGAGATCGCGCGGCGCGCGCAGGCTGTCCAGTCCGAGCTGCGCGACGCCCGGCTGCGGCTCGCCGCCGACGATCTGGTGGCCCTGCGCGACGCGCTGGCCCGCGAGGAGGCCGACGAGAGCGCGGCCCGGGCCCGGCGGGCCGAGGTCGAGGAGGAGCTCGTCGTCGCCCGCGAGGCGCAGGGCGCGCTGGAGGAGGCGCTGGCCGCGGACGCGCCGCGGCTCGCCGCCGCGCAGGACGTCTGGTACCGGCTCTCGGCGCTGGCCGAGCGACTGCGCGGCACGGTCCGGCTGGCGCAGGAGCGGGCCCGGCACATGGCCGACTCCGAGGCCGCCGCCCGCACGCCGGGCCGCGACCCCGACGAGCTGGAGCGCGAGGCCGACGCGATCGCCGAGCAGGAGGAGGAGCTGGTCGCGGCCGTCGCGGAGGCCCGCAACCGGCTCTCCGAGGTGCTGGAGGAGCGTACCGAGCACGAGCGCACACTGGCCGCTGCCGAGCGCGCACACCTGGCCGCGGTGCGGGCCATCGCCGACCGCAAGGCCGGGCTGGCCACCCTTGCCGGGAAGGCCGAGGCCCTGCGCAGCGGCGCCGCGGCCACGGCCGAGGAGATCGAACGGCTGTCGGAGGCCCTCGGCGAGGCGCAGGCGCGGACCGAGCAGGCCGAGGCCGAGCTGTCGGCCGCCCGCGACGAGGTGGGCGTGCTCGACGACGGAGACTCCGACCTGGGGGATCGCGTGGCCACCGCGACCGAGGCGCACCGCAGCGCGCGGGAGCGGGTCGCGGAGCTGGTCAAGCGCGAACGCGAGGTCGAGCAGCAGCGGGCGCACTGGCGGGCCCGGGTGGACGCGTTGTCGGTCGGCCTTGCCCGCAGGGACGGCAGCGGGGCGCTGCTGACGGCTGAGCTGGCCGGCGTCCTCGGTTCGGTGTCGGGGCTGCTCACGGTGGACGCGGACGCGCGCACCGCGATCGCGGCCGCGCTGGGGGAGCTGGCCGAGGGCGTCGCCGTCGCCTCGACGGACGCGGCGGTCGCGGCGTTGACGCGGCTGCGGTCCGACGACGCCGGCAGCGCGACGCTGCTCGTCGGCGGTGCGTCCGACGGTGCACCGACCGGTGCGCCCCCGGCCGGCCGCTGGGCGTCGACGCTGGTCAGCGCGCCGGAGCCGCTGGCGGGCGCGGTCACGCGGGTGCTGCGCGACGTCGTTGTCGTCGACGACCTCGCCGCCGCCCGCGCCGTGGTGGGGGCCCGCCCGGAGCTCACCGCGGTCACCCGGGACGGCGACGTGCTGGCCGCCGGCCGGGCCCGCGGTGGCTCCGGAGCCGCGTCGAGCGCGCTGGATGTGCAAGCCGCGGTCAACGAGGCGCTGGAGGCCCGGGAGAAGGTCGAGGAGGAGCTCGCCCGGTTGCGTCCGGCACTGGACGGGGCGCGTGCCGAGGAGGCGGCCCGGCAGAACGATGTCGAGGCGGCCCGGCAGACGCAGAAGGCCGCCGAGTCCCGGCGGTCGGCGGCGAACGCCCAGCTCGGACGCCTGGAGCAGGTCGTCCGCTCGGCAGAGGCGGAGGCGGCCCGGCTGCGCGAACGCCGCGACGCGGTCGAGTCCCGCCGCTCCGACGCGCTGCTCGCGCTGGACGCCGCCGAGCAGCAGCTGTCCGTGGCCGAGGACGAGCCGCTGGACGACGAACCGGACACCGAGATCCGCGACGCGGCCGCCGACGCGCTGGCGCAGGCCCGTGCCGAGGAGGTCGAGTCCCGGCTCGCCCTGCGCACGGTCGAGGAGCGGGCCCGGGCGATCGCGGGGCGGGCGGAGTCGCTGCGCCGGCAGGCCTCCTCGGAGCGGCAGGCCCGGGCGCGCGCGGCCGCCGCCCGCGCCGAGCGGGAGCGCGCCGCCGCGGTGGCGGCCTTCGTGGTCGACGCCGGGCAGCGGGCTCTGGAGCGGATCGAGGTGTCGCTGGCCGAGGCCGCCACCGAGCGGGACGCCGCGGCGGCCGCCCGCGCCGAGCGGGAGCGGGCCCTGGGCGAGGCGCGGACCACGGTGGGCCGGCTGACGGCGCTGCTGGAGAAGCTCACCGACGCCGTGCACCGCGACGAGGTGCTCCGGGCCCAGTCCCGGCTGCGTCTCGAGCAGCTCACCGAGAAGGTGCTGGCCGACCACGGGCTAGCCGTCGAGGACCTCGTCGCCGAGTACGGCCCGAACGTTCCGGTGCCGCCGAGCCCGGCGGAGCTGGCCGAGTACGAGGCGGCGAAGGAACGTGGCGAGGACGTCGTCGCGCCGCCGCCGATGGCCTACGACCGGCCGACGCAGGAGCGCCGGGCCAAGCGCGCCGAGAAGGACCTGTCGCTGCTGGGCAAGGTCAACCCGCTCGCGCTCGAGGAGTTCGCCGCGCTGGAGGAGCGCTACCGGTTCCTGTCCACCCAGCTCGAGGACCTCAAGAACACCCGCCGGGACCTGCTCACGGTGGTCCGCGAGGTCGACGACAAGATTCTCGAGGTGTTCACGACGGCGTACGCCGACGTGGCCCGCGAGTTCGAGATCGTGTTCTCCACGCTGTTCCCCGGTGGCGAGGGCCGGCTGGTGCTCACCGACCCCGACGACATGCTGACGACCGGTATCGAGGTCGAGGCGCGGCCACCGGGCAAGAAGGTCAAGCGGCTGTCGCTGCTGTCCGGCGGGGAGCGCTCGCTCACCGCGATGGCGCTGCTCGTGGCCATCTTCCGGGCCCGGCCCTCGCCGTTCTACATCCTCGACGAGATCGAGGCCGCGCTCGACGACGTCAACCTGCGACGGCTGATCAGCCTCATGGAGGAGCTGCGGTCGACGAGCCAGCTCATCGTCATCACGCATCAGAAGCCCACCATGGAGGTGGCCGACGCGCTGTACGGCGTGTCGATGCGTGGCGACGGGATCACGACGGTGATCTCGCAGCGGCTCCGCCCGGCCTCGTAGGACGGTCGCGCCGCCGAACGCGCTCCCGGTCGGGTCGTGGGCCGACCGACGGCGTATTCGTGGAGATCATGGAACCGCGGCAGCCGGTCGGTCGCGAGCATGACAGGCTTGACGGGTGACCACGGAGACCCTGTGGATCGTCGTAGCGGTCATCGCGGCGGTCCTGTTGATCGCCCTCATCCTCGGTCTGGTGATCGGCCGACGCCGCCGGATCAGCCTGCGGGAGGCCGAACTCGAACGCGAGACCGGGCCGGAGGGCAAGCCACCACCACGCGGGGGCACCTACCAGGCCGGCGGCGGGTTCAACTTCGCCGCCGGCGCCGCCACGCCCACGCGCCCCACCCCGCCCGCCCCGCCTGCAGGTGAGATCACCCCGGCGCCGCCGACGGTGCCCCCGCCGGCTCCGATCGCCCCCGCGCCGGCTCCGGAGCGTTCGGCGCCGCCGATCGAGAGCGCCGCGCCTCCGGCTGCGGAGACTGCGCCGCCGGTGGAGAAACCCGCGCCGCCTGCCGCGGAGCCGGCGCCGCCGGTGGAGAAGCCCGCGCCGCCGGTGGAGAGGGCTGCACCTCCGGCTGCGGAACCGGCGCGACCCGCTGAGAAGACGCCGGCCGCCGACATCGCACCCCCTGCGGAGAAGCCGGCGCCGCCGGCGGAGAAGCCGGCCACCCCGCGGGCGGAGACGGTGCCGCCGGTGGCGGAGGCAGCGCCTGCTGCTGCGGAGACGGCGCCCCCGGCCGAGAAGCCCGCACCGCCGGTGGAGAAGCCGGCGCCGCCGGTGGAGAAGCCGGCGCCGCCGGTGGAGAAGCCGGCG
>NZ_JAHDTG010000041.1 GCF_018531475.1 Pseudonocardia mahuensis | reverse complement strand
CGCCGACCGCGCCCGCGCCGGCGCGACGGCGCTGCTCGGCGAGGAGGCCTTCGCGAGGGCCCTCGCGCAGGGACGCGCCATCGACGCTGATCCGGTGGCCTCCGGGAGGTGAGCCTGCAGGTCGGCGCGCAGGCGGCGGGTTCGAGCGGTCGCCGCACCCGCTCGGCTGCACGTGCGCCGGCCTCCGATCCCGCACGCTCGGGCGGTGTCGGAACCTGTTCGCGTAACGGGAAGGTCGACGCCGTTCGGGCGCGGAGCGCGATCCCGCGCGGGTCGTCGCGTTCAGCGATGCCGTCATCGCCCTCGCCGTCACCCTGCTCGTCCTGGAGATCCGCCCGCCGCCGGCTGCCTCGGTTCTGGCGCAGGCGTTCCGCGACGGGTAGGGGCAGCGCCCCGCGGCTGCCCTCCACGGCAGCGCATTCGAACTGGCGGCGATCCTGTTCAACGCCATCTGGTGGTCCGCGAGTCGTGATCGTCGGCCGCTCGCCGACAGCATCGACTCCGCCGGTGCGAGAGCCCTCGCCCGGCGCTCGCGGCTCGCCCTCGCCCTCGCCCTCGCCCGGATCGTCACCGGCACCCTGCTGGGCCTCGTGATCCCTGCTCTCGGTGCGGCAGTGATCGCCGCATTCATCCCCCACCACCGGCTGCCGATCCGCGGCGAGATCGCCCGGGTGGGGCGCCGGCGCGGTGACGCTACGGAAGACCAGGGCGGCTAGTACTCCAGCCGCAGTTCGTTATTGGCTCTTCCGATAGGGTTCGATCTTGTGGAGTCGGCGGAGGATCTCGAGGCGTGGGTGGGTGGCCTGGACGGGTTGTTCGGGCTGGTGGCCGGCCGGTTCTTTCGTGCGGAGCCGAGGCGGCGGGCGCGGGCGTATGTGCGTGGGTTGCTGGCCCCGCTGGCCGGGAAGAACGGGTGGACGCTGGCCGAGGTCGCCGGTGACTCGACCCCGGATGGGATGCAACGGCTACTCAACGCCGCCACCTGGGACGCCGGCGGAGTCCGTGACGACGTGCGGGACTACGTGGTCGAACACCTCGGCGAGCCGGGCGGGGTGCTGATCGTCGACGAGACCGGGTTCATCAAGAAGGGCACCAAGTCCGCCGGGGTGCAGCGCCAATACTCGGGCACCGCGGGGCGGGTGGAGAACTGCCAGCTCGGGGTGTTCCTGGCCTACGCCACCGGCAAGGGCCGCACCCTGATCGACCGCGAGCTCTACCTGCCCAAGTCCTGGACCTCGGATCCGGAACGCTGCCGAGAGGCGGCGGTGCCCGACGAGGTCGAGTTCGCCACCAAGACCACGCTGGCCCAACAGATGCTCGGGCGCGCCCTCGATGCCGGAGTTCCGGCGGCCTTCGTAGCGGCGGACGAGGCATACGGGCAGGACTACAAGTTCCGCTCCTGGTGCGAGCAGCGCCGGATCGGCTACGTCGTCGCGGTTCCCCGAAATCAGTCCATCCCGTTGTCCCTGGACGCCGACATCTCCCAGATCGGCGGCTCACGACGGGCGGACGATCTGGTCGCCCGGGCCCCGGAGCAGGCGTGGAAGCGCCGCTCAGCCGGTCCGGGCGTGAAGGGTGAGCGGTTCTACGACTGGGCCGTGGCCTCGCTGTATCCGCCCGAGAACGCCCCGGCCGGGTGGGGACGCTGGTTGCTGGTGCGCCGCCAGATCCTCACCGAGGAGCAGCTCCAGGCCGGGGTCGAGCCCGAGTTGGCCTACTACCTGTGCGCCGGACCGCCCGGCACCACCGACGACGACCTGATCCGGGTCGCCGGCACCCGCTGGGCGATCGAGGAATGCTTCCAGACCGCGAAGAACGAGGTCGGACTCGACCAGTACCAAGTCCGCCGCTACGACGCCTGGTACCGGCACATCACCCTCGCCCTGCTCGCCCACGCCTACCTCTCGGTCACCGCGGCGATCGCCCCAAAAGACCTGGCAGCGGCCTCATCCCGCTCACCCTCGCCGAGATCCGACGTCTCCTGGCACCTCTGATCCACATCCCCACCCAGAGCTTGCGATGGGCCTGGTCGACCTGGCGACGACGACACCAACATCGAGCCCGGGTAGCCCACTACCGCCGTCGAGAGCAACGCACCTAACGAACTGCGGCTGGAGTACTAGGGCCTGTCCTGTAAGTCCTGGCGGAGCCAGAGGATCGTGGCTGCGATGGTGATCTCGGCTCGGAAGTAGGCGGCGCGTTTGGCGTAGCGGGTGGCCAGGTCGCGGAACTGTTTGAGCCGGTTGAAGCAGCGTTCGACGACGTTGCGACCGGCGTAGATCGCCGGGTCGAAGGCCGGTGGGCGGCCACCCAAGGAGCCTTTGGCGTGGCGGCGGGCGATCTGGTCCTCGCGCTCGGGGCTGACGAACCCGATCCCGCGCCGGCGCATCGCGGCTCGGGTCGAGGGATGGGAGTAAGCCTTGTCCGCGACGACCCGGTCCGGGCGCTTGCGGGGCCGGCCGGGGCCGTCGCGGCGCACGGAGATCTCCTCGAGCAGCGGTAACAGTTGTGGGTTGTCCCCGGCCTGGCCCGGGGTGAGCAGGATCGACATCGGCAGCCCGCGCCCGTCCACGGCGAGGTGGATCTTGCTGGTCAGTCCGCCGCGGGACCGGCCGAGGGCTTCGCCGTCAACGGCGAGGGCTTCGATCCAGGTGCTGGTGCAGCCCCCTTTTTCCGGGCCCCGGCGGCGTGCTGGTGGGCCCGGACATGGGTGGAGTCGACGCTGATGGTCCACTCGAGCGCTCCGACGGAGTCGTCCTTGACCACGGCGGTGTCGAGGATGCGGTCCCAGGTTCCGTCCGCGGTCCAGCGGCGCAGCCGCTCATGGGCGGTCTTCCACGGCCCGTATCGCTCGGGCAGATCCCGCCACGGCGCTCCGGTGCGGAGCTTCCAGAGGATCGCGTTGATCACTTGGCGGTGGTCGCGCCATCGGCGGCCGTTCCCCGCCACCGCTGGTAGCAGCGGCTCGATCCGAGCCCACGCCTTATCCGTCAGCTCGCCACGACCGACCACCTGTGCATGATCACTGAGACCAGCTCAGAACCCTTACAGGACACGCCCTAGGCCTGTCCCGGCCTGTCCGGCACGAGATCGTCCGGACAGCGCCGGGACAGGGGCGCGACAGCGCCCCCGTCGAACCTCGATCCCAGGCGGTCGGTCCGCGACCGCCACCGGAGAGAGGAACCTGTCGTGGGAGAACTGCAGCTGCGGGTGCCGGGCATGACCTGCGAGCACTGCGTCCGCGCCATCTCGAGCAGCGTCGGCGACGTCGCCGGGGTCACCGCCGTCCAGGTCGACCTGTCCACCACGACCGTCCACGTGTCCGGCGCGGCGGCCCCCGAGCAGGTGCGCGCCGCCATCGCCGACGCCGGCTACCAGGTCGCGCCGTGACCCCGGCCCCGGACGTCGCCGTGGTCGGGGCCGGGCCGGGCGTGGCACAGCACCTGCAGCGCCGCGGCCTCGACGTCCCCGTCCTGGACGCCGGCACGGAGATCGGCGCGGTGCGGCGGTCGCGCCGGGACTCGCCGCGGCTGATCACCGCGGCCCGCTACGGCGCCCTGCCCGAGGGCGGGCGGCCGGTGCACGAGCGCGGCCGCACCCCCGCCCCCGGCCCGTCCGCGATCGGCCGGCACCGGCCGACCAGCCGCGGCTCGGCGCTGCTCGGGTTCGTCGACCGCCACACCGCCGACCCGATCACCGCCGACCCGATCACCGCCGACCCGCGCACCACCGCCGCCGGGTCCCGGCGGACCTCTCCGCGCGCCGCGTGACCACCCGCCGCGCGTACCTCCCCCTCCCCCGAACAGGAGCCTGTCCGTGAAGACCCTGCTGCGCCCGACCACCCCCACCGGCCACTTCGTCCAGCACTACCTGGAGATGGTCGTGGCGATGGTGATCGGCATGGTCGCCCTCGGACCACTGTGGTCCCTCGCCGGCGACGCCCTGGGCTGGACCGCGTTCCTCCACGCCCCCGAGCCGATGGCACTGGTCATGGCCACGAACATGTCCATCGCCATGTGCGCGTGGATGCGGTTCCGCGGCCACGGCTGGCCGGCCACCCTGGAGATGGCCGCCGCCATGTACCTGCCGTTCGTCGTGCTGTTCCCGCCGATGTGGGCCGGGCTGATCTCCACCGGCACGATGATGATCGGCGGGCACGTGCTGATGCTGCCCGCGATGGCCGCCGCGATGCTGCTGCGCCGCGCCGAGTACACCGCCCACCACTGCGAGGCGCGGTCGTGACCGCCCCCGCCCTCACCACCTGCACCCTCGACATCGGCGGCATGACCTGCGCCTCCTGCGTCCGCCGCGTCGAGAAGGCCCTGAGCCGGGTCCACGGCGTCGCCGACGCGCAGGTCAACCTCGCCACCGAGGCCGCCACCGTCGGCTACGACCCCGCCCTCGCCACCCCGGCCCAGCTCACCGCCGCGGTCGGCGCCGCCGGCTACACCGGCACCGTCCGCGGCCCCGGCACCGACCGCCCGACCGCGCCGGACACCGGTTCCGGGGCCGGCGAGGAGCGCGACGCCGAGCTCGCCGGGCTCGCGCGCCGCTGGCAGGTCGCCCTGGCCGCGGGGCTCGGGCTGATGGTGCTGATGTACGTCCCGCTGCCGATCGACGCCATGGACTGGCTGATGCCGGCCATCCTCGTCGTCGCCACCGTCGTGCAGTTCTGGGCGGGCCGGGCGGTGTACGCCGCGGCGTGGGCCGCTGCCCGGCACCGCGCCACGAACATGAACACCCTCGTGGCGCTGGGCACCACCGTCGCCTACGGCTACAGCGCGTTCGTCACCCTGTGGCCCGCCGCGGCGGAGCGGTGGGGGCTGCCGCTGCACGTCTACTACGAGACCTCGCTGGTGATCATCGCGCTGGTGCTGCTCGGGCGCTGGCTGGAGGCCCGGGCGAAGAAACGGACCACCGCGGCCGTCACCGCGCTGGTCGGCCTCGCGCCGAAGACCGCGCGGGTGCTGCGCGACGGTGACGAGGTCGACATCCCGGTCGACGAGGTGGGGGTCGGCGACCTGGTCCGGGTCCGGCCCGGGGAGAAGGTGCCCGTCGACGGGGTCGTCACCGACGGCGCCACCACCGTCGACGAGAGCATGCTGACCGGCGAGAGCCTGCCGGTGGAGAAGGTCGTGGGCGACCGGGTCATCGGCGCCACCCTCAACCGGACCGGCTCGATCGTGCTGCGCGCCACCGCGGTCGGGCAGGACACCACGCTCGCCCAGATCGTGCGGCTGGTGTCCGAGGCCCAGGGCGCGAAGGCGCCGATGCAGCAGCTCGCCGACCGGGTCTCCGGCTGGTTCGTCCCCGCCGTGCTGGTGCTCGCCGCCGCGACCTTCGCCGGATGGTCGGCGTTCGGCCCGGACACCGGCCGGCTGACCCTCGCGATCGGCACCGCGATCGCCGTGCTGATCATCGCCTGCCCGTGCGCGCTCGGGCTCGCCACCCCGACCGCGGTCATGGTCGGCACCGGCAAGGCCGCCGAGCTCGGGATCCTCATCGGGTCCGGGGAGGCGCTGGAGCAGACGCGGCGGCTCACCGCCGTCGTCCTGGACAAGACCGGCACGATCACCCGCGGCCGGCCCACCGTCACCGACGTCCGCACCCAGGACTGGGCGGCCGACGAGCTGCTCGCGCTGGTCGCGGCCGCCGAGCTCGGCAGCGAGCACCCGCTCGGCGAGGCGATCGTCACCGCCGCCCGCGACCGCGGGCTGACGCTGCCCCGCGCGGAGTCCTTCCAGGCCGTGCCCGGGCACGGCGCCACGGCCACCGTCGCCGGGCGGCGGGTGCTGGCGGGCAACCTCGCCCTGATGGCGGTCGAGGGCGTCGAGGTCACCGCGTTCGCCGAGGACGCCGCGGCGGCCGCCGCGGCGGGCCGCACGCCGATGTTCGTCGCGGTCGACGGCGCCGCGGCCGGGCTGGTCGTGGTCGCCGACCCGGTCAAGCCCGAGTCCGCCGCGGTGGTCGCCCAGCTCGAGGCCCTCGGGCTGCAGGTGTGGATGGTGACCGGCGACAACGCCGCCACCGCCACCGCGGTCGCCGCCGAGGTCGGCATCGAGCACGTGATCGCCGAGGTGCTGCCCGACCAGAAGGCCGCGCGGGTCGCCGCGCTGCAGCGCGACGGGCAGGTCGTGGCCATGGTCGGCGACGGCATCAACGACGCCCCCGCCCTCGCGCAGGCCGACCTCGGCATCGCGATCGGCACCGGCAGCGACGTCGCCATCGCCGCCTCCGACATCACCCTGGTCGGCGGCGACCTGCGCGGCATCGTTTCCGCGATCGCGCTGGCCCGCCGCACCGTGCGCACCATCACGCAGGGCCTGGGCTGGGCGTTCGGCTACAACCTCGCGCTCGTCCCCGTCGCGGCCGGCGCGCTGTACTGGTGGGACGGGCTGCTGCTCGACCCGGTCCTCGCCGCCGCGGCGATGGCGATGAGCTCGGTCAGCGTGGTCGGCAACGCGCTGCGGCTGCGCCGGTTCGCACCGCCCGCCCGGACCGCGGAGATCCTGCGCCCGCCGCTGCGCACCCGGCTGGCCGACTACGGCTACCTGCTCGCCGTCGCGGCCCTCGCGCTCGCCGTCGGAGCCGGGCTGACCGCGCTGTCCCGCGCCGATTTCGCCCAGCGCGGCATGAACGGCGTGCTGACCTGGATGCAGAGCACGGGCATGCCGATGCGCACCGCGATGTCGGTCATGATGACCACCGACGTCGACCCGGTCGACGCGCACGACGCCGGCCTGCGGGTCGACGTGGCGGTCCCCGCCGACGCCCGCCCCGGTGAGCCCACCCGGGTCGCGGCGACCGTCCGGACCGCCGACGGCGCGCCCGTCGAGGACGTCGTCCGCAGCCACCAGGCGTGGATGCACCTCATCGCGACCCGCGCCGACCTCGCCACGTTCGCCCACGTCCACCCCGCGCCCACCGGCCGTCCCGGCGAGCTCGCCGTCGACGTGGTGTTCCCGACGCCGGGCCGCTACACGATCCACACCGAGTTCCGCCGGCAGGGCCAGATGAACGACGTCCTCGACGCGCACGAGGTCGTCGTCGCCGGACCGGCCCCGGCCGCCGAGCCCGTCGTCGAGGGGCCACGGGAGGTGGTCGTCGCCGGGGTGCGGGTCACCCTGCGCGGCGACTCCCGCGCCGGGGAGGAGAGCGAGTTCCGCTTCGCCTTCGCCGACGCCGCCACCGGCCGCCCCGTCGCCGACCTGCAGCCCTACCTCGCCGCCGCCGGACACGTCGTGTCCATGCGGGCCGACGGCCGGGCCTTCGCCCACGGCCACGCCGAGGTCGAGGACGCCCAGGGCGACCCGGTGTTCGCCCTGCCCGGCCAGACCTTCGGCCCCGAGCTGGGCTTCCACACCCGCTTCGCGGCCCCCGGCACCTACCGCCTGTGGGCCCAGTTCCGGCTCGCCGACGGCTCCGTCATCACCGCCCCGTTCACCGTCACCGCCGGCTGAGCCGGCCCCCTCCTGGAAGGAACCACCGTGGTACTCGACTGGCTCATCAACGGCGCGATCGGCGGCGCCGTCGTGTCCCTCGTCGCCTTCGTCCTGTCCCGCTTCGTCCACGACGTCGTCGGCCGCGTCTGGCTCGCCTTCGTCCTGGTGGCGGCCGCCTTCTTCTACCTCGTGTTCGCCTCACGCGCGGACGCGGGCACCGCCTGGCTGATCGGCGAGGTCGCCGGCCTCGTCATCTACGGCGGGATGGGTGTGCTCGGCAACCGCCGCTCCCCGATGTGGCTCGCGGCGGGGTGGGCCCTGCACCCGGTGTGGGACATGCTGCTGCACCACGTCGGCCCGGGCCGCTCCTTCACGCCCGAGGCCTACCCGATCTCCTGCGTGAGCTGGGATCTCCTGGTCGCCGCCTACATCGCGGCCGCGTACGGGTTCGGGCTGCTCGGCGGCCGCCGGTCGGGGCTGCGCGCGGAGCGCGCGGTGCGCGGTACGGCGCGGTAGCGGAGGGCGAGTGCGGCCGGGCCCGAGCGGTCCGGCCGCGTCGCCACGTCCTCTACGCGCCCAGCCGCCGCCTCGGACGCGGCGACCCCGGGCCTCCGACCGCCGCGGAAGGCGTCCACGAACAGGGCGTGGGCGGCGCGCACCTGCACGGTGTAGTCGTGGGCGAACTCGACCACCCTGGTCACCGCGCACTCGGAGAAGGAAGACACGGAAGACACGGCCCGCACCTGGAAGAAGGGGTTCGGGCCCGAACACCGCCGCCGATCACGTCGTGGTGCTCGACACCGCCCTGGCCCAGCTCCCCGCCCCGCTGCGGGCCGGCGACGGGACCGGGCGGGTGGCGGTGCTGGTGTGCACCGACGCCGCCGGCGCCGCCCGCGAGTTCGCCGCCCACCTGCAGGCCCGGGGTGTGGAGTTCTCGGTCGGAGCCAGCTGCGCCCACCTCGACGTGCACGCCGGCCTCGCGCAGCTGCCGGCGGCGGCGTGGCCCCCGGCGTATCAGGCCCGCAAGCCCCGCGCCGCCGAACACGGCGTGCAGATCGAGCCCTGCCCTGCGTGGAGAACGTGCTCGACGAGCACCCGCGGCTCGGCACCCCGGCGCTGGTCGCGATACCCGATCCCCGGCTGCAGGAGCGCGCCCGCGCGGTCGTCGTCCTCGTCCCGGGCGAGCCCGCTGATGCTGAAGGAGGTGCGGCGGTTACAGATTCGGATCGTCCGCCGATCGTGGGTCATGCAGTGGCGCGGAGCGCAGCTGCGCGTCCAGGGCGGCGGGCGGTGGCCCGTAGGGCAGTCCGATCAGTGCGATGAAGCCGCGCGCGATGCTGTCCGGAGTATGCGGCCCGTCCGGCTGATACCACCAGTACATCCAGGCGAGCATGCCGAGCAGGCCATTCGTGATGATCTCGGTGGGCTGGTCCGCCGGCAGCGCGCCGGCAGCCTGGGCGCGTTCGACGAGCTGGGTCGTCTGCTCGACGAACGTCCGCTGGTCGGCCGCGACCGCACGCGCGACCTCTGGCGGGAACGTCCGGTACTCCTTCCAGTACACCGCGTAGGAGTAGCGGTTGCGTGCCAGCGCAGCGGTGAAGGCATAGATCACGCTGCGCAGCTGTTCGACGGGGTCGTCGCTGGCCCGGAATGCCGCCGCGGTGGAGGCGCTGAAGTCCCTGTCCACCTGGCGGGCGATCTCAACGAGGAGATCGTGTTTGCTGCCTACGTAGTGGTAGATGGCCGACTGCGTCAGGCCGACCAGCGCCGCGATCTCCTTCGTTGTGCCGCGCTCGAACCCGCGCAGGAAGAACACCTGCGCGGCGGCTTCGAGGATCTCCCGTCGCCGCCGGTCCCAGCCGTCGTCGTCAACGGGTCCACGAGCTGAACCCTCCTGGTCGCCGGTGGGGGATGTGCCGTGCGGCTCCGGGGCTCGACGTGCCATCGGAGCAGCCTAGCCGCGCTGCATCTGCGCGCCCGACGTCGAGGGCACGGGAACGAAGTCTTGACTCACGAGCCTCTACGAGCGCAGACTGTCGGTGATTGATAGACCTATCAAAACGGGGCGACAATGTCAGTCACGGAGTATTCTCGGGAAGTTCCGTCGGGTCTGACGGTGCATGCAGCAGGGCATCGAACGAATTACTACGACAACGGTGAGGGGCCGCCGCTCGTCCTGCTTCACGGGTCAGGTCCGGGCGTTAGCGCATACAGCAACTGGCACAGCGTGACGCCGTTGCTCGCCAGTAATTTCCGGACGATTGCTCCGGACATCGCCGGCTACGGGCTCACTGAGTTCAGGGCCGACGGCCACTACGACATCAAGCTGTGGGCCGCCCATCTGCTCGCCGTTCTCGACGCGCTGGAGGTCGACCGCGCGGTCCTTGTCGGCAACAGCTTCGGTGGGGCACTCGCGATCGCCACGGCCGTGTTCGCCCCGGAACGGGTCGCCGGGCTGGTCCTGCTCGGCACCCCGGCCGGGGAGTTTCCGATGACCCCGGGACTGCGTTCGGGCTGGTACTACGAACCCAGCCCGGAGAACATGCGGGCGATCCTCCGGGAGTTCCCCTTCGACCCGGGCATCGTGACCGACGAGATGGTCGCTGCGCGGTACGCGCTCTCGGCGCGTCCGGGTGCGCAGGAGGCGTTCCGGCGGCTGGTCCCCGAACCGTCGGGCGCCGACGGCGGCACGGTGCGTGGCGCCGGTGCGGGGTTCCTGGCCAAGGTCGCCGCGCCGACACTGATCGTGCACGGCCGGGAGGACCGCGTGGTGCCACTCGAGGCGGGACTGTTCGCGGGCAGGCACATCCCGGGGGCCGACATGCACGTCTTCGGCCGCTGCGGGCACTGGGTCCAACTGGAGCGACCGGAGGCCTTCGCCCGGCAGGTCACCCTGTTCGCCGGAGGGCTCGGATGAGCCAGACGATGCTCGAGAAGGTCCTCTACGACCTCAGCGTCGATCGATCGGCCAAGAAGGCCTTCCGAGACGATCCGCGCGCCCTGCTCGCGGGCTACCGCCTCACCGCCGAGGAGATCGAGCTGATCTGCGACTTCGACCTGCACGCGCTCCGGGAACGGGGGGTCAATCCGATGCTGCTCATGGGCTACTGGCAGCTCGCCCGCCAGGACATGACGAGCTACCTGCGCCGCATCGCGGGACCGCGCGACATGGAGGGAAAGGCGTAGTCATGGGGCAGATCGTCGGAGGGTTCCTCGTCCCGCACGACCCACTGATCTTCGCCGCACCCGACACAGTGCCGGCCGAGGTCAAGGACGCCGTCTTCGACGCTTACGCCGAGGCGGCCCGTCGCCTCGGCGAACTGCGCGCCGACGCCGTCGTGGTCTTCGGCACCGATCACTACATCCTCTTCGGTCCCGGCTGCCTGCCGCAGGCGCTCATGGGGGTCGGCGAGCTCGACGGTCCGATCGACCGGATGCGGGGCCTGGACCGCCGGGTCATCCCGCACCATCCCGAGCTGGCCGACCACATCCTGCGCCACGTGCTGGACGGAGACTTCGACCTGGCCTGCGCCAAGGTCCTCACGGTCGACCACAGCGTCGCCATCCCCCAGCAGTTGGTCGTCGCCCCGGCAGGCGACCTCCCGATCATCCCGTTCTACCTGGCCTGCGGCGTCGACCCGGTGATCCCGATGCGGCGCGCAGCGCACCTGGGCGGGCTCGTGCGCAGCGCCGTCGAGGCGTGGCCGGGCGATGAGCGGGTCGTGGTCATCGGCAGCGGCGGGATCAGCCACTCCGTCGGCGAAGCCGACATGGGACGGGTCAACGTCGAGTTCGACCAGATGATCCTGGAGCTCGTCGCCGAGGGCGACGTCGAGGGCCTGTGCGCCCTGAGCGACGACGACGTCGTGCGCGACGGCGGCAACGGGGCTCTGGAGATCAGGAACTTCGCCGCGGCGCTGTCCGCCGTCCCGAACCCGCGCGGGGAGCTGATCGCGTACCGGCCCGTACCGCAGTGGATCACCGGCCTCGGCTTCGTCGAGGTGCGCGCGGCATGAACAGGCCGGGTTCCGACGAGCAACGAGAGGCGAGGACAGCAGTCATGCAGCGAGCCGAGCGGCGGCTGAGTGTGTGTCCGGTGGCCGAGCTACCCCCCGGGACGATGCGCCGCGTCGAGGCGCCCGACGTCGAGGCGATCACCGTGTACAACGTGGACGGTGAGTTCTACGCGACCGCGGACACGTGTACCCACGCGCTCGCCAGCCTCGCCGAGGGCGACCTCGAGGACGCCGAGGTCAGCTGCCCGGTGCACTGGGCCCGGTTCGACGTGCGCACCGGTGCCGCGCTGTGCTTCCCGGCCACCGAGGACCTGACGACCTACCGGGTGGAGGTCGCCGACGGCATCGTGAGCGTTCTGCTCGATGCCTCGCGGACCGGTCCGGACCCGACCGGCCCGTCCTCAGGCAGCGCGGCATGAGCCCCGCGGGGAGCGACATCACGCACCTGGTCGACATCGACGAGGGCTGGGTGGACCGCTCGATCTACTGGGACCCCGACATCTACGCTCTGGAGCTGGAGCGGATCTTCGCGCGGGCCTGGCTGTTCCTGGCGCACGAGTCGCAGATCCCCCGGCCCGGCGACTTCGTCACGACGTGGATGGGCCAGGACCGCGTGATCGTCGTGCGTGGCCGCGACGGCACCGTGGGCGCCTACCTCAACAGCTGCCCGCACCGGGGCAACGTCGTCTGCCACGCCGAGGCCGGCCGGGCGCGCGGGTTCGTGTGCAACTACCACGGGTGGTCCTTCGGCCTGGACGGCAGCCTCGTGGGCATGCACGAGGTCGAGGCCTTCGAACGCACTCCGGGGTTCGACCGGCGCAAGCTGGGCCTGACCCCCGTCGCGAAGATCGACACCTACAAGGGGCTCGTCTTCGCGACGTTCGACCCGGACGCGCCCTCGCTCCCCGACTACTTCGGGGAGTTCACGTACTACCTCGACGTCATGCTGGACAACGACGAGGGCGGCACCGAGTTCATGCCCGGCTGCATCCGGTCGATGCTGCCGTGCAACTGGAAGGTCGCCGCCGAGAACTTCGCCGGCGACGCCCTGCACGCCGGATGGACCCATGACTCCGGGGCGCAGGCGATGTTGGGTCGCGGGGTCGGCAAGGTGTCCGACGAGAACAGCTACCAGGCCAACATCAACGGCCACTGTTGGGAGTTCAACCTCGATCTGCTCGGGAACGCCGCCACGTTCGGCGACCGGTCGGTCCTCAGGTGGCTGCGTTCGCGGGAACCGGAGATGGCGCAGCGGCTGGGCCCGATCCGGGCGCGCATGGTCGGCTCGATGTCCTCGGTCAATGTCTTCCCGAACTTCTCGTTCCTGCCGGGGCAGAGCACGTTCCGGGTGTGGCAGCCGCGCGGACCGCAGCGGACGGAACTGCAGACGTGGGTGCTGGTGAACCGCAACGCTCCCGACCACATCAAGGAGGCCTACCGCAAGGGCGTGATGATGACCTTCTCGCCGGCCGGGGTGTTCGAGATGGACGACGGCGACAACTGGCAGTACGCGACCCGAGCGAACGACGGCGTCGTCACCCGTCGTCAGCGGCTCTACTACGGCCTGGGTCTCGGGACGGGCATCGATCATCCCGAGCTGCCCGGCAACGTCCACCAGGGCCAGGTCAACGATGCGAACCAGCGCGCCTTCCTGCAGCGGTGGGCCCAGCTCATGGACGCGCGGAGCTGGTCGGAGGTGGCCTCGTGAGCGACGTCGTCGACGAGATGGCCCTGCATTTCGAGGTGAGTCGGTTCCTCTACCGGGAGGCCCGGCTGCTGGACGAAGAACGCTACGACGACTGGCTCGCGCTCTTCACCTCCGACGTCCACTACTGGGTACCGGGCGTGGAGAACCGGATGCGGCGCGACCCCCTGGGCAGCATCACGCGGTCGCACATGGCCTTCTTCGACGACACCTTCATGGATCTCTCCCGGCGCGTCGCGCGTTTCCAGGCCCCCACCGCCTGGGCAGAGGACCCGGCGACCCGCCACGTCCATGTCGTGACCAACATCGAGGTGGAGCAGGTCGGAGCCGAACCCGGCAGCGGCCCGGACGGCCCTTCCCCGCACGGTGAGGAGCCACTCGCCCCCGGGGAGATGCTCGTCCGCTCGGTGCTTGTGAGCTACCGCAACCGCAACCACGACGAGGAGGACGTCCTCAGCGCCCGCCGGACCGACGTCCTCCGCCGGACCGACGACGGGCTACGGATCGCCCGACGCACCGTCGTCATGGGCCAGTCCGTGCTGCTCTCGCAGAACATCAACACGTTCCTGTGAGCGGATCGGAGAGGCTGCGCGGACAGGTCGCCCTCGTCTCGGGCGGGGCAAACGGCATCGGACGCGCCGTGGTGGAGCGGTTCCTCGCCGAGGGTGCGTGCGTGGGCGTGCTCGACCGGCAGCCCGACGCGCTGCACGACCTGCGGGCCGAGTGGTCCGACCGGCTGGTCGTCGTGGGCGGCGACGTCCGGGACGCCGCCGCCCACGAGGCGGTCCTCGACGCGACCTCGCAGAGTTTCGGGCCGGTGGACACCTACGTGGCCAACGCGGGCATCCATGACATGTGGACGCGGCTCGAGGACATCCCCACCGACCAGTTGCCCGCCGCGTTCCACGAGCTGTTCACCGTCGACGTCCTCGGCTACCTGCTGGGGGCGCGGAGGATGGCGAGCGCGTTGCGGGCGGCCCGTGGCAGCATGATCTTCACCGCCTCCAGCAGCAGCCGCTACGCCGGCGGCGGCGGCGCGCTGTACGTGGCAGCCAAGCACGCCGTCGTCGGGCTCGTGCGCCAGCTCGCCCACGAGCTCGCTCCCGACGTGCGCGTCAACGCGATCGCGCCCGGCGCGACGGCGACCGGGTTGAGCGGGCTGTCGGACTCCGAGGTCGGCCGTGGACGGTTGGACGAGCGACCCGGGCTGATGGACCGAGTCGCGGAGACGGTGCCGCTGGGCTTCGTCGCCGAACCGGCAGACCATGCGGCGCTGTATGTCCTGCTCGCCAGCGCCACCGAGGCCCCCTTCGTGACGGGCGCGGTACTGCCCAGCGACGGCGGTCTCGACGTGCGTCGATCCGGACGTCACCACCGCAGGCAGCGGATGTCCGGCGCGAGCGCGGCGGCCCAGACATGACCGTCACAACCCCCCACGGTGTCAGCACACGCAGCAACAGTCCGGTGGGAACACCGGGACCGGTGCTGGCCCGGCTGCGGATACCGGTCATCGCCGCACCGATGTTCCTGGTGTCCGGCCCCGAACTGGTGCTGGCCGCCCACCGCGCCGGGATCGTCGGGGCCTTCCCGGCGCCCAACGCCCGCGAGCTCGCCGACTTCGACCGGTGGTGCCAGACGATCAGCACCGGCGTGGCCGCGGACGCCGGTGGCACTGTTGCGCGAGGCAGCGGCGCCTGGGCAGTGAACCTGTTCGCCCACCGCACCTACCGGCGTCTGGACGCCGAGGTCGACATCCTCTGCCGGTACCGGCCCGACCTGGTGATCACTTCCCTGGGTGCGCCGAACCGCGTCGTGGACGCCGTCCACGGCTACGGGGGTGAGGTCTTCGCCGACGTCGCCACCCTCGCCCAGTCGAAGCGGGCCCTGGCGGCAGGCGTCGACGGGCTCGTCCTCGTGTGCGCGGGCAGTGGCGGTCACACCGGGACCTTCAGCCCGCTGGCCTTCGTCTCCGCGGTCCGGGGCTTCTACGACGGCCCACTGCTCGTCGCCGGCGGGATCGGTGACGGCCGCGCTGTGGCCGCGGTCGAGGCCCTCGGCGCAGATGGAGCCTACGTGGGGACGCGATTCATCGCGGCGACCGAGAGCCTCGCGAGCGAGCAGTACCGAGACATGCTCCTCACCGCGGAGATGGCGGACGTCGTGGCGAGCCGAGCCGTCACCGGGGTGACCGCCAACTGGTTGCGACCCAGTCTCGAACGCGCCGGCTACGACGTCGACGGCGCGGGGCCGGCGGACTTCTCGGGTGATCTGCAGGGCGCCAAGCCGTGGAAGCAGCTGTGGTCGGCCGGCCATGGCGTCGGCAGTGTCCGCTCGGTCACCACGGTGCGAGCGATCGTCGACGAGCTGGTCGCCGACCGCGCCGCAAGCCTGCGACGGCTCGCCGATCGGGCCGCCGCCGGCGGGAACTCCTACGACAGTGCAGTGCAAATCGGGTCGGGGCCGGAGAAGGGTGAGTCATGAGGGTTCTCGGTGAGGTCCTCGTCAAGCAGGGCAGGGCCCTGCCCGACCGCATCGCGTTGATCGACCCACGTCGGGATCGTCAGTACTCGTTCGCCGAGGTGGCGCAGCGATCGGCCCGAATCGCGAACGGCTTGGCGGAGCTCGGTGTAACCAGGGGAGACCGGGTCGCCATGCTGCTCGGCAACTGCGCAGTCTGCGCCGAACTCCCCTTCGCCGTCGGTCTCCTCGGTGCGGTGACCGTCAACGTCAACGAGCGTCTCAAGCATGACGAGGTCGAGTTCATCCTGGCCGATTCCGGCGCGGCGGTCGTGATCACCTCGACGGACCTGCTCGACACCGTCCACGCGGTCCGGGAGCGTCTGCCGCAGCTGCGCCACGTGGTCACCGTGGACGGTGCCGCGCCGGGCACGGTGGACTTCGAGGCCATGGTGGCCGACGCGTCCCCGGCCCCGCCCCAGGTGGAGGTGGCCGAGAGCTCGACCGCGATGCTGATCTACACCAGCGGCACCACGGGCCGACCGAAGGGCGTCCGGCTCACGCACGCCAACCTCATTCACAGCGCGACGAACTTCCTGGTCGAGGGGTTCCACAACGCCAGCGGTGTCTACCTCGCCTGCGTGCCGTACTACCACGCCGCGTGCATCCCGCACATGGCCGCGCTCATGCGCGGTATGACCGTCATCGCCGTGCCGTTCGACCTCGAGACCGTCGTGGATCTCACCGAGCGCTATCGGGTCACGGACGCATTCTTCGTACCGACGATGATCGCACTGCTGCTACAGCGCACCGACCTGCTCGACGCACACGATCTCTCCAGCCTGCAGACGATCTTCTACGCCGCGGCCCCGATCCCCGTCCCCGTGCTCAGCGTCGCGCTGGAACGTTTCGGGCCGATCTTCGTCCAGATGTACGGGCTCAGCGAGAGCGCCACCATCAGCACCGTCCTGCGCAAGGAGGACCACCGGCTCGACGGTGACCATCGCCGGCTGAGTTCGTGCGGACGGGAGATCACGCACGTGGAGGTTCGGATCGGTTCCGTGGACGAGGAGTGCCCGCCGGGGGAGCGCGGCGAGGTGCTCCTCCGGGGGGCGAACGTCATGGCCGGCTACTGGGGCTTGCCGGAGGCGAGTGAGCAGGCCCTGAAGGGCGGCTGGCTGCATACCGGCGACATCGGCATCCGGGACGAGGACGGCTACCTCTACATCGTCGACCGCAAACACGACATGATCATCACCGGCGGCGCCAACGTGTACCCGCGCGAGGTGGAGGACGTGCTGTACTCACATCCGGCCGTCGCGGAGGCCGCGGTCATCGGCGTCCCCGACCAGACGTGGGGCGAGACCGTCCTAGCGGTGATCGCGCCCTGCCCGGACAGCACGGTGACCGAGGCTGAACTCGTCGACTTCTGTGCCGAGCGGCTGGCCGACTACAAGAAGCCGCGACAGGTCGTGTTCGTCGACACGATCGTCAAGACGCCAGTCGGGAAGATCGACAAAGCGACGCTGCGCGCCGGGTTTGCCCGAATGGGGGTGTGACGGGCCGAGGCGGAGATGCGCACCGCCGCCGGTTTCGCTGCCGAGCTGGGGGCCCCGCGCCGAGCACCTCGCCGCCATTCGCGCGGTGCGCGAGGCGTGGGCCGTCGACGCCGCCCGCGCCGAGCAGCGCGCCCAGCTTGCCGGCGACGAACTGGAAAAGCGCGGCCTGCCTCGTGATCTGGTCCCGACGGCGGCCGGTGAGCAGGCCGCACTGTTCGATCCGACGCCGCGAGCACCTCCGCGACCGCGGAACGGGCTGCCTTGCGCTCGCGCACGATCGATGCAGGAGAACACCTCCCTCACCTGCTTGCCGGCGGCGGTCGCGGTCATGAATCGCATGACGTAGGCGTTGCGGGCCTCGACGAACTCGGGGAGGTCCTGGGTGGGCTATTGCGAGGCGCTCGCCGCCTTCCTCCAGCGCCAGGTCTGAACCTGAGGGGAGGAGGCACGCGGATGCAGCTACCCCGGATCGCGGGTGTCGGCGGTGGGTGGGGACCTCCACACTGGCCGCTACGCTGCGGGCGCGCGACGGCGGGATTTATCGCGACGGCGGGATTTATCGCGGCGGCGATGTGGTCGACGTGCTCGTGGCCCGCTTGACCATGTATTCGCTCGGGCACTCAGCGGGCGATCGCGGCAACGCCCGGTCCTTGCGGGCCTGCGGTCCTTGCGGTCATGCCGACATCCCGGGCGACTCGGGTGGCGATCACATACGCCCCGGGGCGGGTCAACCGGCCCGCAGGATCTGATGGCCTCGGTCGCCGAGGTGACCCGCTGGCAACCGGGGCCTGGAGGCGAGCTTCACGATGGCCGGAGCGGCAGTGCTGGGCCGGGCAGCGCGGACTGGTTGACCGGGCGGATCCGCATCGCCTACGACCCGGCCGGCCGGGGCGACATGACGGCCGGATCGGAGGCAACGCCAAGCGCTCCCGCCGCGCTGCCCCGCCGACGGTGGCACGTCCACGCCGTCCTCGGAGGCCTCGTCGTCTAGTGCGTCGTGGACAAGACCGCTGTTCGAACCGGTTCTGCGTCTGCTGTCTGCCCCTTGCAGGGTCGTGGTCCATCACCCGAGTGTTGACAGACCATATCTCTCATCCAAAATTAGGCAACCTCCGAGTACTCTGATACTAGATTTCCGCCTCTTTGGGGCGCCGCACTGGGCGAGGCTGCGATCTGGAGGCCGTCACCGACATCTGCGCGTCGCGCTGCTCTGAATCGTTGCCCGGTTTGGTGATCGGGCGTGAGGGCGGCGCATCCTTCGTCCCAAATGGTGTCCACGGCCGCGCCCGGGGTCAGAGCACCACGCGATGCATCGATTCCACAGGAAGGAACCCTTGATGAATGGTCATCCGGTCACGTCCCGGACGCTGGGTGAGCGCAACAAGTTCAAGCTGGGCCTGTTCTCCTACAACACCTACGGCGGGCTGACGAACACGCTCGCTCCCGAGCGGTGGGACGCGTCCTGGGATAACACGGTGGCACTCACCAAGGCCGCGGAGGATGCCGGCCTGGAGTTCGTGCTGCCACTGGCCGGATGGCTGGGCCACGAGGGTGCAGCGCCGACCGACGGACACTTCCACGAGACCATGGCCTGGTCCGCGGGCCTGCTGCAGGCGACGAGCCGGATCAACGTGTTCGCGACGATCCACGTCCCGTTCCTCAACCCGGTCTTCGCCGCCAAGCAGGCCGCCACCTGTGACCACATCGGCAATGGCCGGTTCGGGCTCAACGTGGTCGCCGGATACAACCGCGACGAGTTCAACATGCTCGGTGTCGACTACCTCGGCCACGAGGAACGCTACGCCTACCTCGAGGAGTGGCTCACCCTCGTCAAGCGGATGTGGACCGAGGAGGCACCGTTCGACTTCGCCGGCGAGCACTTCAACCTCAAGGGCGTGTGGAGCAAGCCCCGGCCGGTGGGCCCGGACCGCCCGATCGTGGTCAGCGCCGGCTCCTCCCCCGCCGGTCGCAGCTTCGCCCTGCGCCAGGCCGACGCCCTGTTCATGATCATCACGAATCTGGACCTGCTCGCCGACGACCTGACCCAGGTGCGGGCGTCGATGGCCGACCGGCCGATCGAGGTGTACGCCAGCGGGCACGTGATCTGCCGCAAGACGAAGAAGGAGACCGAGGAGTACCTGCACTACCTGGTCCATGAGCAGGGCGACTGGGCCGCCGGGGAGTACATGCGGAAGTCCTACGAAGAGATCAAGTCCATCCCGGACGCCGTACTCCAGAGCCCCGAGTTCCTCGAGCGGCTGATGAGCGGGCACGGCACGTTCCGCGTAATGGGCGACCCGGACGAGGTCGTCGCGACGTTCCAGCGCATCAGCGATGCCGGCGTGAACGGCATGGCCGTCGCCCTGCCGAGCTACCTCGCCGACTTCGAGATCTTCCGCGACGAGGTCCTGCCGCGGATGGAGGCGGCTGGGTTGCGTGAGAAGTTCGTGCTTCCTGAATGATCCGGGAGCACGGCGGAGCCGGGTGCGCTCGGGCGACATCCCGCCCGGGCGTACCCGGCTCCGCGGGTTCCGGTGCTTCATCGACGTTTGGTTTCGGGCACAGGACAGCGAGCCCGTGATCGTCACGGATGTACTCCGTACCTGGCAAGGAATCGAGCAGGGCCCCGCACCCGCTCGGCAGTCGCCACCCGCGGTCCGCTGAATCGTCGATCTCAGGAGCAGGCCGCCGGTGGCGAGCGCGTCGATGACGCATTTCGCTCGCACTGGTTGCGCGGTTATTACACAGCTGGGAACGACGGCTCGCCGAGCTCGGCGGCCCTGTGAGCGCTCGACCGGGACTCAGTCGTGGCGCTGCTCAGCGAGAACCTCGTCCACGTCCGGCCACCGGATCCGAGTCTCCATCTTGGCTCGTTGATTGCGTTGCAGATCATCCATAAGCCACTGGAACATGCTGGTGATGGCTTCCGCGGCAGCAGTGGAGTCCGACATCCGAATGGCCTCGACCACGGTGCTGATCCGCTCGGTGAGCTCCGGGCGACTGCCTCGCGGATAGCGCCACGGCACTGTCGTGGTCATCGCCGCAAGCGCCGGTACGACGGTCGCCAGCACCTCGTTGTGCGAGGCCTCCGCTACTCGGAGGTGGAACAGTCCACTCTGCACGGCGTACTCCGGCCCGGGCACCCGCTGGGCGGCCCGCAGGGCGGTGACCGATTCGTCCAGACGCTCCAGGTCTGTGTCCTTGCGGTTCGACGCCGCCAGCGCTGCGACCGAGGGCTCGATCGCCGTGCGCGCCTCGAACACCGTCCGCAGCGTGGCGCCGCGGAACTGCACGACCATGCCCATGGCACTGCCCACGACCGCCGGGCTCGGTGTCGCCAGCCGCGGGCCGCCCTGCGGGCCCGACCTGATGGTGATCGCGCCGAGAAACGTCAGCAGCCGCAGCGCCTCGCGCAGCGTTCCCCGAGAGACGTTGTACTGCTCGATGAGACCGGCCTCGTCCGCCAGGGCGTCACCGGGCTCCAAGCCGCGCGCCTGGACATCGCGCAGGATGCGGCGGGCCGTGTGCGAGGGCAACGAGCCGCGGCTGACCGCTTCGCGTTCGGTCATCTCCGGCCCCCCGGCTCGAATCGGTAAGCTCATCGGATCTCTCATACTACTTCCTGGTCGATGAGCTCGGCCCAGCCCGCGGGTGGAGGCGGTGCATGCGCCGATCAACTGCTGCAGCAGTTAGGCCGGATGGCGCTCCTGGGCAGCCTCGCGGAACGAGACGATGAAGTCCTCGACGGCGGGCCGGCGGGTCATCCGCCAGTAGTCGAGCAGTCGCCACGGCGTGTTGGTGACGACCCGGCCGCGCGCGTTGCGGTACCAGGTGTCCATCCCGCGGTGCGTCCAGATCATTCGCTCGTGCGCCGCGTCGACCCGGGCGTTGTACTCCTCGAAGACCTCCGGCCGGCACTCGATCGCCGCGATGTCCCGCTCGATCATCGTGATGAGCAGGCGGATGACGTAGTTGACCTGGCACTCGGTGTGGAAGATGACGCTGCCACCGTGGCCGAGGTTGGTGTTCGGCCCGTAGAGCAGGAAGAGGTTGGGGAAGCCGGGCACGGTCATGCCGAGATAGGCCCGCGCGTCGTCTTCACCCCACAGCTCGCGCAGCGACCGCCCGCCGACGCCTCGGACGTCCATCGGGTAGAGCATCCGCTTGCTCTGGAACCCGGTGGCGAACACCAGCACGTCCAACTGGTGACGGTTCCCGTCCGCGGTCACCACGGCGTCGCCGTCGATCCGCTGCACGTCCTCGGTCACCAGCCGCACGTCGTCCCGGGCGATCGTGCGGTACCAGTCGTTGTCCATGAGAATCCGCTTGCCGTAGGGCGGATAGGTCGGAACGACCTTGTCCCACAGGTCCTCGCGGCCGGCGAGCTGCTCGTGGATGTAGCGGGTGAAGAAGCGGCGGTGCTTGTCGTTGGTCGCGTTGATCGCCCGGTCGGGGTGCGGCCAGGCCGGGTCGATCTGCAGCGACGGGTGCAGCTTGTCGTTGAACATCCACAGCAGCCGCATCCGGTACCAGGTGGCGTAGTAGGGAACCTGCTCCATCAGCAGCCGGGTCCCGTCCTGTACCGGCCGCAGGTAGTTCGGGTTCGGCGCCACCCACTGCGGGGACCGTTGGAACACCACCACCTCTGCAGGAGTGCCGGCGATGGACGGAATGATCTGCATCGCGCTCGCCCCGGTGCCCAGGACCCCGACGCGCTTGCCGGCGAGGTCGACGTCGTGGCGCCAGCGGGCGGAGTGGAAGGCCGGGCCGGGGAAGGTCTCCAGCCCCGGGACCGTCGGCATCTGTGGCCGGTTGAGCTGGCCGACCGAGCTGATGACGGCGTCGGCGCGGTAGGCCCGGGTCGCGCCGTCGGTCTCGCGTGCCACCACCTCCCAGCGCTGCGCCGCGGCGTCGAAGGTCGCCGAGACCACCTCGGTGCCGAACCGGACGTCGCGCAGGATCCCGTGCCGTTCCGCGACGCCGCGCAGGTAGTCGAGGATCTCCCCTTGCTTGGCGTAGTAGCGCGACCAGCCGGGGTGGGGGTCGAAGGAGAACGAGTACAGGTGGCTGGGCGTGTCGACCCCGGCACCCGGATAGTCGTTCTCCAGCCACGTCCCGCCGACGGTGTCGTTCTTCTCCAGCACGACGTAGGGGATGCCCAGCTCGTGCAGCTTGATCGCCGCGCAGATCCCCGAGATGCCGGCTCCGATCACCACGACCCGGAAGTCCGCCAGCTTGCGCCGCGGCGGCCCGTCGGTCCACCGGGCGTCTCGTCGGCGGAACCCCGCCTCCTCGGCCATCATCGGTGCGTACTCGTCAGGCACGGGCTCGCCCATGCAAACGCTGAGCATCTCAACGATCCGCCGGTCGCTCAGCGGCGCCGGGGTGGAGATCTGGCCGTCACGCCACCGGCGCAGCACGTCCCACGCCGCCGCCCGCACCTCGGCCTGCCGGGAGGGTGACAGGCCGCCGGTGTCGTTGTCGTCCAGCGCCTTCGTCCGGTCGGGCCGGTAGGGCTCCTCGAGCCAGGAGCGGTCGCCGGTGAGGTGTGCGAGGACCATGAGCAGGGTCGGGAGGTTCGCGCACTCCAGCGCGGCCCGCAGCTCCTCGTCGCTTGCGTCCATCCGGTTCGGATGTGCTGTCACGGTGATGACGCCTCCATGTGTGGGCCGGGCACCGCGGGCATCCGCCGGCGTCAGCGGTTGCGGATGCCGGGCCCGGGTCAGTGCTCGACGGTGCGTATGCCGGTGCGGCGCAGGAATTCGTCGATCGTCCGCAGACCCTCTGCGTGACTGGGGTGGGTCGGTAGCTGCAGGAATCCGTGCGGCGCGCCGGGTACGACCACGAGCTCGTGGTGCACGGCGGCCGCGGTGAGCCGGTCGGCCAGCGCGGCCGACTCGGCGAACAGCGGGTCGCGCTCGCCCGCGAGGATCAGGGTGGGCGGGAAGCCGGCGCAGTAGCGCTCGGGATGGAGCCGGGGATCGTCGAGCAGCCGGCGGGCGTCCTCGGGCTCGAGGTAGAGCTGCGTGGCTGGGTCGGTCCCGCCGAGGAGGTCGGCGAGTACCGGCAGGGCACGGTGCACGTCGTAGATGCCGTAGCACAGCAGCGCCGCGGCGACGGCGCCGGCGCGCCCGGTCGCCAGTGCCGCCGCGGCCAGGTTCGCCCCGGCGGAGTCGCCGCCGACGAGCAGCCGGGACGGGTCGCCGCCGTGGGCTGCGGCGTGGTCGCGCGCCCAGCCGATCGCGTGCACGGTGTCCTCGACCGCGGCCGGGAAGCGGTGCCTCGGCGCCCGCCGGTAGTCGACGACGATGGTCAGCAGGCCCAGCGCCGCGAGGTCAGCAGCCAGCCGGCGGTGGGTCGACGGCGCGCCCATCACCCAGGCTCCGCCGTGCAGGTACACCAGGGTGGGGAACGGCGGTTCGCCGAGCGGCCGGTACACATCCGCCGTGACCCGCCACCCCGCCACCTCACGCACGGGCACCTGGTGGGTCACCGCGGCGACCGGGGGCAACCTCTGGTTGATGTAGGCGTCGAAGGAGGCCAGCAGGTCACGCACCGAGCCGGACCGGGGCAGGGCGAGGGTGAGCTGAAACTCCAGCAGCTCAGGCGGGAGCTCGACCGCCGCTCCGTCTCCCGGGGGCGGAGCACCGGGGCCGACCCCCGAGAGACGGAGGGTCATCTCAGTAGGCCCGTTCGAGGATGGAGATGACGTCGGCCTCGCCGGTGACCGGGCGTGGGTTGGACGCCACGATGAGGTCGGCCATCGCGTCGCGGGCCAGGGCCGGGAACTCCGAGGGTTCCACGCCGATGTCGCGCAGCCGGGTCGGTAGCCCGAGTGAGGCGATGAAGTGGCGTACCAGTTCGCCGGCGCCGGCGGCCGGGTCGGTGGTGATCCCGGCGGCGTCGGCGAAGATCTCGGCGATGCGGGCCTGTGGTTCCCGGGTGTGGTCGAGGTTGAACTCGAGCACCGCGGGCAGCATCACGCAGGAGGTGATGCCGTGCGGGACGCCGCACCGGGCGCCGAGTTGATGGCCGATGCCGTGGCTGAGCCCGAGGTTCACATTGGTCAGCCCGAAGATCGACTGCCAGGCCGCCACCTGGCATTGGGTGGCCGCGTACAGGTCGGTCTCGTCGCGCGCGGAGACGGGCAGGTACCGGGTCAGCCTCCGCAGCGCGTCCGCGCACAGCGCGTCGGTCACCGGCTGCGCGGTGGTCGAGCACAGCGCCTCGACCGCGTGGTCGACCGACCGCATCCCGGTGGAGGCCCACAGGTCCCGGGGGGTGTGCACGGCCAGTTCGGGGTCCAGGACGACCGTCCGGGGTACCAGGGTGGGTGTGATGTAGAGGTCTTTGACCTTCCGCTGGGTGTCGGTGATCCCGATGATGCTGGTGAACTCCCCGGCCGACAGTGTCGTGCTCACCGCGATGTGTGGAAGCTGCGCCTTGGTGGTGGTCGGGATCTCGACGGTGTCCGGGTACTCGAACACGACCCGCCAGCGCAGCAGGTCCTGGTGCGTGCGGACGTCCTCGGCGACGCACAGGCTGACCGCCTTGGCCAGGTCGATCGGGCTGCCGCCACCGACGCTGAGTACACCGTCGGCGCCTGCGGCCCGGGCGGCCTCGGCCGCGGCCAGCACCACGTCGTGCGGGACGTGCGGGCGCACCCCGGTGAACACCGCGGCGATCCGGCCGCCGGTGGCGTCGTTGAACCGGGCCGCCAGGTCGACCCGCTTGGCGAGGCTGGGCGAGGCCACCAGCAGCAGCCGGGAGACGCCCAGCCGCTCGCACTCGGCGGTGAGGGAACCGGCCGAGCCCGGCCCGAACAGCACCGCCTCCAGCGGGATGATGTCGAACCGGCCGGCGAGCCGGCGCCCCTCAGGGGTCGTCGCGGGGGTCTCGGGGGTCGCGGGGGTTGTTGCGGGGGTTGTTGCGGGGGTCGTGGTCACTGCACACCTCTTCCTCCTCGCCCGGAGGCGGGGCTGACGGGGGCTGGTCGGGGGCTGGTCGGGGGTGGGTCGGGGGTTCAGCCGCCGACGCGCCGGTCCTGGTCGCTCCAGTAGCGCTTGCGCAGCTCGTGGCGTTGGATCTTCCCCGAGCCGGTCTTGGGCAGCGCGGGCACGAAGTCCACCGAGCGGGGGCGCTTGTAGCCGGCGATCCGGTCCCGGCACACCTGCTCGATGTCGGCCTCGCTGACCTGGTGACCGTCGAGGACCGCCACCACCGCCTTGACCGACTCGCCCCAGCGCGGGTCCGGGACGCCGATCACGGCGACCTCGCTCACGCCGGGCAGGGCCGAGATCGCGTTCTCGATCTCGCCGGGGAAGATGTTGAACCCGCCCGAGACGATCATGTCCTTCTTGCGGTCCACGATGTGCAGGTAGCCGTCCTGCAGGCGGCCGACGTCGCCGGTGGCGGCCCAGCCGTCCTCGAGCAGCACCTCGCGGGTCGCCTCGGGGCGGTTCCAGTAGCCCAGCATCGTGGTGTCGCCGCGGGCCTGGATCTCGCCCTCCTCGCCCTCGGCCGCGTCGGCGCCGGCCGGGGTGCGCAACCGCACCTGCACGAATGGGTTGACGCGCCCGGCCGAGGCGAGCCGCGCCGGCGGCGGCTGCCCGGGATCGAAGCGGTGCGCCTGCTTGGACAGCGAGGCCAGCGGGAACGGGATCTCGGTCAGCCCGTAGGCCTGCACGAACACCTCGCCCAGGCAGGCGACCAGGCGGGTCAGCCGGTCCGGCGCGATCGCCGAGCCGCCGTAGAGCACGGTGTGCAGCGTGTCGGTGCGCCACCGCCCCGATTCCAGCGCCGGCAGCATCATGTTCAGCATCGTCGGCACCATCGGCAGCACCGTGGCGCCGTGGTCACCGATCGCCTGCAGGGTCTGCTCCGGATCGAACTCCGGCAGGCTCACCTGCGCGGCCCCCCGCATCGCGTAGGTGATGCCCAGGTACCCGGACAGATGGGTCAGCGGGGCCACGTGCAGCACCACGTCGTCGGTCTCGATCGCGGGCAGCTCGACCATCAGGTTGCGCGCGCAGGCCAGCAGGCTGCGGTGGCTGAGCATCACCCCCTTGGGCTCCCCGGTGGTGCCCGAGGTGTAGGGCAGCCAGGCCAGATCCTCGGGTTCGACGCGCGGCGACGCCAGCTCGTCGTGGGCCAGCAGCTCGCCGTAGCGGGCCGCGACCGGTCCCTGCGGCTCGTCCAGCGCGACGACGGCGACATCCAGGCCGGCCTCGGCCAGCGCCGCGGCCACCTCGCGCTCGCGCTCACCGTCGACGAACGCCACGGCCGGGCCGCAGTCCCGGGCGATCTGCGCGACCTCGCGCGGATGCAGCCGATAGCTGAGGGCCACCCGCACGAAGCCGCCCGCGGCCAGCGCATGATCGATCACGAAGCTCTCGGGCCGGTTCTTCGTCAGCACGACCGCCCGGTCGCCCGGGCGCATGCCCAGGGCCGCCAGCCCCCCGGCCAGCCGCCGCGCCCGCGAGCCCAACTCGGCGTAGGTACAGACCGCACCGGGCCCCTCGACCACGGCAGGCAGGTCCGCGAACCGCCGGTAGGCCTCCGCGAACGCCGAGGTCAGCGTTGCGGTCACAATCCCGGCACGCGGCCCGGCGTTGGGATCTCCAGTGGATGCGACCGGGCTCGTCCCGCTGGGACGAGCGGTCGGCTCACCCACGGCGTCCTTGCTCACGGAGCCTCCCGCCTCTGCGCCGGTCATCGCCAAGGCGCCTCATCCGCCCGCGGCCGCCGGCACACGGTTTCACATATCTGGTATCAGAGATTGAACTTGAGCGAAATCTAGTATCAGATTGAGGGCGCCGTCAACATCGGCAGCATCGTGACCGAGGGAACGCGGCTCCTCGACGACGGCTCCCCGAAGGCCGGCGCCGGATTCAGCGGATGCCGGCCGAGCACCCGGATCCCAGCTTGTTGCAGGCCCCGTTCGGCCCCGTCGGCGTCGCTGCCATCTGCGAGCAGCCGGACCGAGCGGACGCCGAGATCGCGCAGGATGTGCGCGACCGCGGCGTCGTCCTCGATCGTGTCGGCCGGGTCGGCGGTCCGTTGGTCACCGGTGCACCCCCTGACGTCGCGGCGCTGGTAGTCCTGCAGGGTCCGCAGCATCCCGCGGCGTCGACCGGCACGCCCGCGTCGGTAGACCAGCACGCCTTGGCCGTGCTCGGCGATCGCCGCCTGCGCGGCGTCGAGCCGGGCCGCACAGCTGCAGCGCAGGGAGCCGAGGACGTCACCGGTCAGGCACTCTGCATGAATGCGGAGCAGCACATCGGCGCCGTCATCGAGATCTCCACACACCAGCGCGATGTGCTCCACTTCCTCGTACAGGCTGTCATATCCCACCGCGACGAACGGCCCGTGCGCCGTTGGCAACTGTGCCCGGGCGGCCGGTACCACCTGTGGCTCGACCCGCCGCCGGTACGCGACGAGATCGGCGATCGACAGCAGCGGCAGTCCGTACTCCGTGGCGAAGGCGCACAGTTCTTCGCCCCGGGCCATCCCGCCCGGATCTCGCTGGGACACGATGCCGGCCAGCACCCCGACCGGGCGCAGGCCCGCGAGCACCGCGAGGTCGACGGCGGCCTCGCTGGAACCACACCTGCGGAGCACCCCACCCGGCACCGCCCGCAGTGGGACGACATGTCCCGGGCGGGTGAAGTCGGCCGCCGCCGATCCTGGGTCCGCCAGCAGCCGCATGGTGCGCGCGCGGTCGGCGGCCGAGATACCTGTCGTCACCCCGTCCCGGGCGTCCACCGTCACCCTGTGGGCGGTACCGCGGCGGTCCTGGTCGGCGGGGTGCATCGGCGGTAGCGTCAGCCGGTCACAGTCGGCGCCGGTCAGCGAGGCGCACAAGTAGCCCGAGGTGTGCCGGACCGTGAACGCCACCAGCTCCGGGGTCGCCCGTTCGGCGGCGAAGATCAGATCGCCTTCGTCGTCCCGGTCCTCGCCGCCGACCACGACGACCGCACGACCAGCTGCGACGGCGGCGACCGCCGCGGCGACCCGCTGCTCGAGGCCCATCGGCCACTCACCTCGCCTGCGCGGGCTCGGCCGCGAGTGCCCGGAAACCTCGATCGAAGTGCACCAGCGGGGCACTCTCGGCCGTACTCACCACCGTGACATCGCCGATCAGGATCGTGTGATCACCCCCCGGGTGCGTGCGACTGGTCCGACACAGCACGCTCGCCAGCGCACCGGCCAGCACCGGGAGCCCGGCATCGGGGTCGGGGTCGAACGCTGCAGCGGCGAACTTGTCGACGGCCTTGGTCGCGAACGCAGTAGCCGTTGCGTGCTGGTCTGCCGCCAGGATGTTGACCACGAAGCGCTGGCTGCGAACGAAGACCGGGTGACAGTCCGCACCGCGGTCCAGGCAGACCAGCACCAGCGGCGGCCGCAAGGACAGCGCGCAGAACGAGCTCGCCGTGAAGCCCCAGGGCCGACCGGTTTCGTCCCTGGTAGTGACGGCGGTCACCCCACTCGCGAAGCGCGTCATCGCCGCACGAAACGCCGCCTCCGCCACCGGCTCCCGCCCCGGGCCCGCCTCCGCAGCGATCTCGCTCTGCACCATCTCCCCCTCCCCGCCCAATCCGCCCGCAGCCTTAGTGCCGCAGTCCGGCCTGCTTGAGCAGCGGCATGACCGCCTCGCCGAAGTGCGCCATCTCCTCGTGGTAGTCGAGGAAGCCCATGGCGATCCCGTCCATGCCGATGTCGGAGAGCTCCTGCAGCTTCTCGGTGACCTGCTCGGGGCTGCCGACGATGGGCCATCCGCCCCAGCCGGCGACGAAGCGCTCCTGGTAGGCCCGGATCTGCTCGCTGAACGACGCGCTCTCCATTCCGAGCACCGACATGATGTTGCGCGCCGCGTCCCAGTCCCCCTTCTCGAGGATGTAGTCGTAGACCCGGCGCGCCTCCTTCTCGGTGTCCCGGCAGACCACCAGGCCGTAGGTCATCACCCCGATGTCGCGCTGGTAAGTCTCGTGGGCTGTGCGGCGCACCAGTGCCGCGTACTCCTTGGCGTCCTCCAGCGTGGAGATGGTGGCGAAGTTGAAGTCGACCTCCCGCGCGGAGAACTCGATCCCGGCGGGCGAGTTGCCGGCATTGATCAGGATCGGATGCGGGGTCTGCACCGGCTTGGGCGCCGCCTGCCCCTGCTTGATCCGCAGGAATTCGCCCTCGAAGTCGAAGGGCTCGTCCTCGGTCCACAGCCGCTTGACGACCTCGATCCACTCGGCGCCGTAGCGGTAGCGCTCCTCGTGCTCGCGCTGCGGGGCCCCGAACATCTCCATTTCCGGGGTGAACCAGCCCATCACCATGTTCAGCCCGAAGCGGCCGCCGGAGATGTGGTCGATGGTGGTGGCCTGCTTGGCCGCGACGATGGGGTGCATGGTCGGCACGTGCGAGGTGGCGAAGACCATGATCTTCTCGGTCAGCGCGGCCAGGCCCGCCGCCCACGAGTAGGTTTCCAGGCACTCGCCGTGCACGTTCGTCTTCCCGCCGAACCCGCGCCACCGCGCCACCGGTACGAGCATTTCGAAGTCGAGCTGCTCGGCCCGTTGGGCAATCTTGACCACGTGCTCCCAGGTGGGGCGGTAGGTCGTCTCGGCCTCGGTCATCGTCAGGCCGTAGCTCAGGTTGGGCCCGAACAGCCCGAGCTTGAGCTTCTGGTCGTTGTAGACCGGTACGTGAGCGCGACGGTACTCCTGGATGGCATCGCGCTCGCTGATCGTGGTCACGATTGGTTCCTCCTCATCGAGGGCACGGCAAGACCGGCGAACGGGACCGGGATCAGGCCCGCTGCACGGCGTGGACAAGTTCCGAGGCGAGCGCGACGGCCGCGTCGCGGAACTCTCCGGACGGTTCGCCGTCGGGCATCGCCCCCGGATCGGCGTAGAGGACGCGCGCGGTGACCCGCGCCCGCAGCGCGGCGAGCACCGGGCGCAGGGCGTAGTCGAGGACCAAGTAGTGGTCGCGGGAGCCGCCCGTGGCCACCATCGCCGCCGGCTTGTCGGCCATCGCGTCTGCCGGGAGGATGTCGAGCAGGTTCTTCAGCACCCCGGAATACGCGGCGCGGTAGACCGAGGTCCCCACCACGTACCCGTCGGCCCGACACACCTGCTCGACTGCAGCCCGGGTTGCGTCGTCGTAGTCGGCGAGCGGCCGCCCGTCACAGAGCTGAATCCGGTGGGCGCCCAGGTCGAGTAGCTCCACCTCCGCCCCCCGTTCGGCCTCGCGGACCTGTTCCAACACGAGGCGGGTCGCCGTCGTCGTCCGACTCGGGGACCGCACAGGGCCGGAGATTCCGAGGTAACGCATGCCGTCGAGCCCTTCGTTAACCGTCGGGGGGTACAGCACGGTCGGGAGTGCCCGATCTGGGTCCCGAGTGATGGCGCACGGCCCGCGTCACCGTCGGGCCGATGAGGCCTCGCGCCCTGGGCGGTGGTTGACGGGGCGCAAGTACTCGATCACGATCTAGTATAAGACTCCGTGTGGCCGCAAAAACTAGTATTAGAGTCTGGGCCTCGTCAAGACGTCTCGGCACAGGTCGCCCGACCGGCTGCGACGGACCTCGGGTTTCGTCGGAGGAGAAGTCCACGCAATGGATGCAGCGATCGTCGGCACCGGAATCACGCGCTTCGGCATGTTCGTCGGGACCCGGCTGCGTAAGTTGGCCAGCTGCGCCGCGGACCGGGCGCTAGATGATGCCGGCCTTGACGCCGCGGACGTCGATCTCGTCGTGGTGGGTAATGCCGCCGCCGGCCTGCTCACCGGCCAGGAGATGATCCGCGCGCACACCGCACTCGCGGACTCCCGGGTGGCCGGACGTCCGATGCTGTCGGTGGAGAACGCCTGCGCCTCCAGCTCGAGCGCGGTGCACCTCGGCATCCTCGCCGTCGCCTCGGGCGCCCACGACACCGTCCTGGTGGTCGGGGCGGAGAAGATGACCAGCGCCGACCGCACGCTCGCCGGTCGGGCGCTGGCCACCGCCGTCGACCTCGAGCGCGAGGGGCAGGTGGCCCCGGACGGAACGGCGCGGCCGGTGTTCATGGAGATCTATGCCGCCGAGGCGCGCGCGTACATGCAGCGCAGCGGCGCTACCCCGCGCGACCTCGCCGCCGTTGCGGCCAAGAGCTCTCACAACGGCAGCCTCAACCCGATCGCCCAGGTCCGCGATCCGCTCACCGTCGATGAGGTGCTGGCCGCGCGCACCATTGTGGACCCGCTGACGCGGCCGATGTGTTCCTCGATCGGGGACGGGGCCGCCGCCCTGGTGCTCACCCGCCCCGAGTTGGCCCGTCGGCGCGGCCAGCAGGCGGTGCGGGTGCTGGCTAGCACCGTCGGCGCGGCGCGGGCGGGCGACGCCGGCGACGTGGTGGCGCGCACCGCTCGGAGGGCCTACGAGCAGGCTGGTCTCGGGCCCGCGGACGTGGACGTGTGCGAGGTGCATGACGCCGCCGCCCCGGCGGAACTGCTGATCGCCGAGGAGCTGGGGCTGGCCCCCGCTGGCGGCGCGGTCGCCCTGGCCAGGGACGGCGCCTTCACCCTCGGCGGGCGGTGCCCGATCAACCCGTCCGGCGGCCTGGTCGCCCGCGGCCACCCGATCGGCGCCACCGGCGCCGCCCAGATCGTCGAGCTCGCCGACCAGTTGCGTGCCCGCGCCGGCGGCCGACAGGTCGAGGGCGCCGGAACAGCGCTGGCCGAGAATGCCGGCGGATCGCTGGGTAACGGCCCGGCGGCCTGCGTGGTCACGCTGCTCGCGGCCCCGTAGCCGCCGGCTCCTTCAGCCAGCGGGGTGGTAGCGGCCCTGCTCGACTCGCCACCGGCACCCGGTCTGGCGGTCGATCCCGACCTGCCTGCCGGTCTCCACGGTGCCGACGCCGGCGGCGAGGGAGCTGCGAGTTGCCGCCGCGCATGTGGCCCACGGCCCCCAAGCGACCATCAAGGCCGCGCTGCCCGAGCGGTTCGAGGCCCGTGCTGGCACCTTCGCAGGCTTCGACTTCAACTTCCTGCCCCGCACCGCCGTCGACGTCGCCCCGGCTCGCTGGCGATGAGCGCGATCTCCAAGTTCGGCTCTGAGGAGTACAAGCAGCGGTGGCTGCCCGGCATGGCCGCCGGCGAGCTGATCGGCTGCTTCGGGCTCACCGAGCCGGCCGCGGGCAGCGACCCGGCGAGCATGCGCACTCGGGCGGTGCGCGACGGCGAACACCGGGTGATCGACGGCGCCAAGCGGTGGATCGGGCTGGCCTCGATCGCCGACGTCGCCGTGATCTGGGCGCGCACCGACGACGGCATCCGCGGCTTCGTCGTGCCGACCGCAACCGACGGGTTCACCGCCACCGCGATCGAGCACAAGCGCGGCATGCGCGCCTCGATCCACTGCGACATCAGCCTGAGCGGCGTGCGCGTGCCCGCGGACGCCGTGCTTCCCGGCGCGGCCGGGCTCAACGGCCCGTTCGCCTGCCTCAACGAGGTCCGCTACGGGATCATGCGGATGCGTCCCAAGCTTGGTCTCGGCTAGCCGAGCGCCGCGGGACGGTGCGTTGTGGCGGATTGGATGCGACCCGACATGGATGCGCTGCCGCCCCTGGTGATGACCGCTGACGAGGCCGCAGCGCCGCGGAGGGCCAAGGTGTTCTCGTCCCGTCGGTCGGCCCCGCTCTCATTGCCCAATCACGGCAGAACTCGGGATCCTCTTCACGCCTGAGCAGCATGTTCCTCACAGAGGGACACCTGGCAGAGGAGACAGCGTCAGTGGGTTCCAACACGTCAAGTACCGGCCAGGATGCGGCAGCTCGCCGGCCCACCTCGTCCGCAGGCCAAGCCGCACGTTTGCTGCGGGAATTCGCAGGCGGACCGCGGGACCGCGGTGTGCGCGAGCTGGCACGTGCGCTCGGCCTGGGGAAGAGCACCGTCCACAGACTGCTGCAGGCACTCGCCGCCGAGGGGCTGCTGGACCACGACCGCGCCTCTGGCACCTATAGCCTGAACCTAGCCGTGTACGAACTGGGCCAGACGGCCGCCGGCCACCTGCGACTGAAAGCCGCCACGGAACCGGTGATCGACGACCTGCGTAACCGCAGCGGCCAGACGGTGCAGATCGGCGTCCTGCGCGGAACGGACATCATTTATGTGGAACGCCGAGAAAGCTCCAGAGGCTTGCAGCTGTTCTCCTCGGTGCCCCGCCGGTTGCCCGCGCACTGCACCAGCAGCGGCAAGGTACTGCTGGCGGACCTGGAACCCGCCCGCTTCGCCGAGTTGTACCCCGGCATCTGGTTGCCCGGCCTGACCCAGAAGTCGATCACCACAGTGGCCGAGCTGGCCCGCGAACTCGATGTGGCACGTGAGCGGGGCTGGGCCCACAACTTGGGCGAGACCCTCCTCGAGGCCGCCTCGGTGGCCGCACCCATCCGCGACCCCAACGGCCGCGCGGTCGCGGGGGTCAGCGTCGCCGTGCCCGCGGACCAGCTCCAGGACGCCGGCCTGAACCGCTACGTCGACCTGGTGCAGCTCGGGGCGCGCGCCATTTCCCGTCGCCTGGCCATGGTGGAGCTACCGACGCGCACCCGCCGATCACCCATGTGAGGCGTCCCGACTGGAGGGACAGTCAGTTGATCGCCTACGGAAGGCAGGGCAGTGTCCTAGATCACGGATGTGACGTAGCCAGCAGGGCAGGCCGGCCGCGAGGTCGAAGAGGACGCCGAGCACCCGATCACGCAAAGACCGGGTGCCTCAGGCGGGCTGATTCGACAATCGCGGCATCAGCAGGGCACTGAGTAAGGGCGTCGCTGACGAAGAGCGGAAGGAAAACCGTGAAGGTAACCTCATTTCATTTCATGCCCTACCGAGACCTCCCTGACGATTTCGACAAGCGGTACACCTCGGCCTGGGTGGACGCGCCGTGGTGGGAACTCGGCGACGCGGAGAAGGTCGGCGAGTACTACAACCACTCCATCGACGAGTTGATGCACGCGGCCAAGATGGGATTCGACGGTCTCGGCACCAACGAGCACCACCAGAACGTCTACGGGTTCATGTGTAACCCGAACCTGTTCGGCGCGACGCTCGCGAAGATGACGAAGGACGCCGGCTACGGTGACGTCGCCCTGGTCCAGCTCGGCGCCACCGTCTCGTCGACCTCGCCGCCGATCCGGATCGCCGAGGAGTACGCGGTGATCGACTGCATCAGCGGTGGCCGCCTCGTCGCCGGGCTGCCGCTGGGTCTGGGCTGTGACGCGAACATCAGCTACGGCATCCCGCCGATGGAGCAACGCGAGCGCTGGCGAGAAGCCATCGACCTGATCGTCAAGGCCTGGACGGCACAGGAATTCTTCGCCTGGAATGGCAAGTACTTCCAGCTGCCGAAGGTCAACCTGTGGCCGCGGCCGGTGCAGACCCCGCACCCGCCGCTGTTGATTCCCGGCGCCGCCAGCTCCTCCACCTGGGATTACTGCCACGACCGGAACCTGCCCTACGCCTACCTCAGCTACTTCGGTGGCAAGTCGGCGCAGAATGTGATGAATCGGTTCTGGGACCGCGCCGCCGCAAAGGATAAGGACGCCAACCCCTACCGAGCGGCCATGCTCCAGTTGGTGGGCGTCGCGGAGACCGATGCGCAGGCCGAGGAGCAGTTCGCCCGGCACATCGAGCACTTCTACCACAAGGCCCTGCACCTGCCCCCGCACTACCTCGCCACACCCGGGCAGGCCGACTACAACAGCATGGTCAACCTGTTCAGCTCCGGAATGCTCGAGTACATGGACTACACGGTGGACCTCAAGCCGCTCTCCGGGCGGGACATGATCGAGAAGGGGTTCGCCGTGGTCGGCAGCCCGGCCACAGTGCGCGAAAAGCTCGAGGACATGGTCCGCGGGCTGAACGTGGGCCATCTGATGACGGTCCTGCAGTTCGGCTCGATGTCACATGAGCTGGCAATGCAGAACATCGAGCTGTTCGGGCGCGAGGTCCTGCCCCACCTGCAGAACATCTGGCAGGCCGAGGGTTGGGAGAACCCGTGGTGGCCGGAGAAGTGCAACAAGACGTCTGCTCAGGCTCAGGCCTGATCCGCCGGGACCAGAGGACACGATATGGCTGCACCGACAACCGAGACGCTTCAGCTACGGCACTGCGACTTTGAGGCGAAGGTGAAGGTGGGGGGGAGCGGAAGCCCCGTCGTCTACCTGCACACCGCCGGCGGACCCCGGTGGGACGCCTTCCTCGACGCGCTGGCCGAGCACCACACCGTCTACGCCCCCGACCACCCCGGAACCGGTGCAACGGCCCGGGACTCCATCCACCAGGTCGACTCGTTGTGGGACCTCACCCTGATCTACGACGAGATCCTCGATGGGCTCGGCCTGGCTTCCGTGCCCGTCATCGGCAGCTCCTTCGGCGGGATGATGGCCTGTGAACTGGCCGCACTTCGCCCGGAGCGAGTCAGCAAGATGGTGCTCATCGACCCGATCGGCTTGTGGCGTGATGACGCCCCGGTCACGCCATACATGATGCTCTCCCAAGCCGACCTGGTCGCGACGCTATTCAGCAACCTGGCCGCCAAGCCCGTGCAGGACTTTCTCACATTGCCCACTGACCCCAAGGAAATGGCCATCGCGATGGCCGACTCCGTCTGGGCACTGGGCACCACCGGGAAATTCGTCTGGCCCATCCCCGACAAGGGGCTCAAAAAACGGCTTCACCGAGTTACCGCGTCTACTCTCATCGTGTGGGGCGAGGACGACAAGCTGATTTCCCCGGTCTACGCTCAGGACTTCGCCGCAGCCATCGCCGACTCACGCGTCGAGCTCGTCGCGGGAGCCGGCCACGTCCCACAGTGGGAACAACTAGACACGGTCCGCCCCTTGGTCCTGGACTTCCTCAAGGAGTGACCTCGGCGCCCCGCCATTCGCGGAACCGGGCAGCTGAGGTCGCCCACTGGCCGCTCAGGTCGGTGGGCGACCTCAGCCCTTCCGGGCTCCCCTCCGCCGACTACGCGATCTGTCCGACTCCGACGCGGACTGCGGGAGGCGTTCAACGGCGCGGGGCTACAGCTGGGTCACAAGCCACGTCTACTGGAAGGCCATCGTGACGCTGATGGACGGGGCGGATTTGGCGCCGAAGGCGGGCCGAGGATGTACTCGCTCACTGCGGCCCAACCGCCGGTGCGGGTGGGAACACGCTGAAGGCAGCGCACAAGTGGGCACCGTGGAGGTGAGTGGTAGGTAGGCGGCCGCAACGCCTGCTCACATGCTTGAGGACGCGACAAACGCGCCGAGCAGCTGCCTGGGCGCCGGCTATTACGACGCGGCCGCGATCGGGATCCGCGCCCACGACGGGCACCGGCTGGGTGCAGATCGTCGAGTGGTACGACGAGCTCGCGCGCCTGACCGACAGCCCGGTCGTCCGGCTCAACCGCGCGGTGGCCGTCGGCGAGGCCGACGGACCGCGCGCCGGGCTGGCGGCGCTCGCGGCGCTGGACGACTCACTGCCCCGCCACGCGGCGGTCGCGGCGTACCTCCACGAGCGCGCCGGCGACCTGGCGACGGCGGCACGGCTGTACACCGAGGCGGCCCACAAGGCCCCCAACCTCGCCGAGCGCGACCACCTCACCCGCCAGGCCGCCCGGCTCAACACCCGCCGACGCCGCTGACCCGACACCCCCGGATCTCCCCGGGTACGGGACCCTTGACGGGGGTCGGTGAACAGCGCGTGGTGCTCGTCGAGCCCGGCCCGGCCCTTGCCGGCCTGGAAGGATTCCTCGACGGTCCAGCGACCGCCGGCGACGCGGACCAGCTCGCGCAGCGGCACCGGTTCGGGGCTGTAGCAGCGGTAGAACGCCAGCTCACCGGTGCCACGGTGGCGACGCACCAACAGTCACCAGCACTGGGTGTCGGTGGCGTCGGGTGAGGAGCCCGTAGACGGGATCAGGGTGATCGGGCGCCACCGCTTGATCATCTGATGTCGACACAACGGACGAGGATCACGCGGTGGCCGCTTCACCTCCGGGACCGCCACGCCAGCAAGATCACGACCTACTGCTGGAGCAACAGAGCCACTCAATCTGCCAGCGGCGGCGTTCGACGCTGCATCCAGCAGCGGCGGCTGACCACAGCGGGCGGACCGGTCGCGCGTGCGGGGGTCAGGCCGGGCGCCGCGCAGCTAGCAGCACCTGCGGGCGCAGCGACGGCGGCTGCGCCGGCAGTCGCAGCTCGGCGACCACCTCGAGACCGGCATCGACCAGCATCCCGGCCAGCTTCTCGGGGCGGTACAGGTGGGTCGTCCAGGACACCGGCAGGCCGCCGTACCCCTCGGTCCGCGGGACGTCGCCGTCGCCGACGTGCGTGCCGACCAGCGCCTGACCGCCGGGCACGAGCGCCTCGGCGAAGGTCCGCAGCACGCCGGGCAGCGCCGCCCGCGGGAGGTTGAACAGCGACCACCAGCCGAGCACGCCGCCGAGCGAGGCCGGCGCGAGGTCGAGCTCGGTCGCCGAGGCGACGGAGAACCGCAGGTCGGGGTACTGCCGGCGGGCGTGCTCGACCATCCGCGGCGACAGGTCGACGCCCGAGGCGTCCAGACCGAGCTCGGTGAGATGCGCGGTGACGGTGCCGGGGCCGCAGCCGACGTCCAGGACCGGGCCGAGCCCGCGGACGGACTCGGCGAACGCGGCGAGCACGGCCCGTAGCCAGGGCTCCGCCTCCAACCGGCCCACGGCGAGCTCCACATAGGCATCGGCGACCCGGTCGTAGGACTCGCGGACCGTCTCGAGGTCGGAGGGCTGCTGCACGGAGGCACCCTACGCACGGCGTGTGACAGCACGGCCGAGCACCAGGGTGAGCGGATCGGCACATCGGGCTGAGGACGATTTGGGAACCCGCCGGGCCGATCCCGCTGGCCTGCAACTCGATCCGCTGGGCTCATCAACCGGCTGACCACCACACCGGCCCGCTCCCTGACCAGCGTCCTGCGATGGAGTCTCTGGCGACGCCGACACCAACACCGCGCCCGCACCAGCCCCGACCAGCGCCAAAGGCAGCTCTGGAAGGGCCATAACGATCTACGGCCGGAGAACTAGGGCCCACCACACGCCCGCGAGTCACACGCCCGCCTCGGTTGCGGGGTTGTTCAGCCGCCTCTGAGCGCACCGGGTGATGGCGTCGCTCGTCGGACACTCCCGTCGGTGCCGGGTGGGGGCGCGCTGGGGACCTCGCGCGAGGACGTAGACGAACAGGACCGCCATGACGGCGACCCCTGCCCACATGGCTTGTTGCCAGCCGTCGACGAAGGACTCCTGGGCGGCTGTGGTCAGCGCCTGCGAGCCGGATTCGTGGGCGGCTGCGAGGGCGTTGGCGATGCCTTCGCGGGCGGTGTCGGCGGCGTCGTCGGGGACTCCGTCGAGTCGGGAGTCGATGGCACCGCGGTAGCCGGCGGACAGGACCACTCCGAGCAGTGCGATGCCGAGCGCGGTGCCGAACTCCCTGGTGACGTCGTTGAGGGCGGACGCGACACCTTGACGCGCACGTGGCAGGGCGGTGGTGATGGCCTCGGTGGAGGGTGTCATCGTCAAGCCCATACCGAGTCCCATCGCGAGCATGCCGGGCAGTACCGCGAGGTAGCCGCCGTCGACGGAGACAAGGGCGGCCATGAGGGCGAGTCCCGCGCCCCCCAGGAGGGCCCCGGACGCCATCGTCGAGCGGCCCCCGATGCGCGCGGCCACCCGTGGGGCGAGGCCGGAGGCGAACATCATCAGCAGCGCCATCGGCATGAGCGCCAGGGTGGAGTTGAGGCCGGACCCGCCGAGCACCGCCTGGAAGTACGGGAAGACGACCACGAAGACCCCCGCCTGCACGCCGAAGAACGCCAGGCTCGCCACGGAGCCGCTGGCGAGCCCTCGCTCGCGGAACAGGCGGACGTCGAGCAGCGGGGCCCGCCGGCGCAGTTCCCACGCCACGAAGCCGACGGCAGCGATGACGCCGACGAGGAGACCCAGGAGCGTCACCGGCGCGGTCCACCCTCGTCCCGGACCCTCGTGCAGAACGAAGACGAGCGCGATCACGGCGATCACGGACAGCAGCGAACCAATGGTGTCGAACCCGTGCTCGGACTCTTCGCGCGAGTTCGGGACGGATCGCAGCGTCATGCCGATGGCCACGACGACGAGCGCGACCGGGAGGACGAAGAGCCATCGCCAGCTCGCGAGGTCGACCAGGACGGCAGACAGGTACATCCCCAGCAGGCCCCCACCGCCGGCGACGGCGGTCCACACGCCGATCGCGCGGGAGCGCTCCTCGTCCGGGAAGTCGAGGCGATGACCGCGAGGGTGACCGGCATGATCATCGCACCGCCACGCCGCTCAGAAGGCGTGCTGCGAGCATGACCCCGGTCGACGTGGCGAGCCCCGCCGCGGCGCTGGCAACTCCGAAAAGGATCAGGCCTGCGAGCAGCACCGGTCTGCGGCCCCCTCGATCGCCGACCGCGCCCAGCGGCAGCAGTAGTGCGGCGAGGGTGATCGGGTAGATGTTGATGATCCACAGGACGGTGCTCTGTGAGGCGTCGAGCGCGAGGGCGAGCTGCGGCTGGGCGACGTTCAACCCGTTTACAGAGGCGATGACCGCCATGAGGGCGATGCATGCCGCGATCAGGATCGCCCGACGCCAGCGCGGATCATTGATCGTCGGGTCGGCGACGTCGACCTGCGGAGGCAGGTTCGTACTCATTGTTCCCTCTCGCATGCGCATGGGGCGGCAGCACCGGAGCACGGAAGCCCCGGCGCGGACGGGATGACGTGATCAGGGTTGTCGGGTGCCGGGACGGCACCCCGGCGACTCAGGCGGCGGTGTCGCCACGGGGTGAGGCGACGAGGGCCGCGTCGGTGTCCGCGATGGCCAGGTCGGCGTTGATGTGTGCGCCGGCCAGGGCGCCCGCCGCGGCGGCCGCGCCGACCTGGGCGGTCAGGTCGGTGGCGTTGCCTGCCACCCAGACGCCCGGGACCGAGGTGGTGCCTGCGGGGCCGGTGACGAAGCGGCGGCCCATGCCGTGGGGCAGGTCCTCCAGCGGCAGGCCCAGGGCGGCCAGGCCGTCGGTGCGAGCGAGCATGGTGGTGGCCACCGCGATGACGCGGCGGGGCACGATCTGCCCGTCGGACAGCCGAACGCCCGTGACGGCGTCCTCGGTGGACTCGATCTCCACCACCGGGGTGTCCACCACGCGGATGCCGCGCGCGGCGAACCGAGCCCGGGTGTCGTCGTCCAGGTCGGTGCCGCGGGTGAAATACACCAGGTCCACGGTCAGCTGCCGGAACAACAGGGCATGGTGGACGGAGGCCGGACCCACGGCCAGCACGCCGATGGGCTCGTCGCGCACCTCCCAGCCGTGGCAGTACGGGCAGTGCACCACGCCGTGCCCCCAGTGCCGCGCCAGGCCGGGGACGTCGGGCAGCTGGTCGCGCAGTCCGGTCGCGACCAGCAGCCGACGAGCTTGCAGGGTGCTGCCATCGGCGAGGGTGACGGTGAAGCGGGGGTCGCCCTCCGGTGAGGGGGTGGCAGGGGCGGCGGAGGTCACCTCGCCGGCCACGATCCGTCCGCCGTAGCTGCGCACCTCCTCACGGCCGGTGCGCAGCAGCTCGGCGGGCGGGATGCCCTCTGCGCCGAGCAGGCCGTGCACGCCCTCGGCGGGTGCGTTGCGGGGAGCGCCGCTGTCGATCACGACGACCGAGCGGCGGGAGCGAACCAGCATCAGGGCGCCGTTCAGCCCGGCGGCACCGCCGCCGATCACGGCGGCGTCGACGGCCGTACCGGGCAGTTCGTCGCTCTCGAACCCGGTGGTCATGGTGGGGGGCATGGGTGTGGCCTCTCCTCGCATCCGGCGGACCCGGGTCGGGCCCTTCGGACGACGACGCTACGGGCGCCATGCGCCATTGGCATACTGTCTTGCGCATGAAGCAAGGCGATGGTGATCTCGACAGCCTCGTACGCAAACGGCTCCGCGCCCTACGGGTGGCGCAGGGCTGGTCCCTGGACGCTCTGGCCGCCCGCGCCCAGCTCAGCCCGTCCACGCTCAGCCGGATCGAGACCGGACAGCGACGCCTCGCCCTGGACCAGCTCGTCACCCTCTCCCGCGCGCTGGACACCTCTCTCGACCAACTGGTCGAGACAACCACCGAGGACGTCGTCAGCAACCCGGTCCATGACGCAGCCCACCAGACAATGCGCTGGACCGTGCGCGCGGATCCCGACATCACCGTCGTCCGGCAACGCATGGTGGACCCGCCCCCGGACAACCCCTCGCGCATGCGCGCCCACCCGGGCCGGGAATGGCTGGTCGTCCTCTCCGGCACCGTGACCCTGCTACTCGGGAACCGCCGCCTGCGTGTCGAGACCAACCAGGCCGCGGAATTCCCCACGATGCTCCCGCACGCCATCGGCACCGCCGGCGGACCGGCCGAGATCCTGGGGATCTTCGACCGCGACGCCCGCCGCGGTCACCAGGACCGCGACGAGCCCTCCGCGGCGGACCACCCGACGCGGTGATCCGGACGGCCCCGGCGCTCCTGAGGCATGGGAGAGTTCGCCGGTGCTGATCGAGGTGACATCGTGACCGCGGCGTTCGACCGAGACTTCTGGGAGGAACGCTGGTCGCAAGCCCTGCGCGCGCATGGCGACGCCGTCGCGAAGCGCCCGCCGAACACCCATCTGACCGAGGCGGCCGGGAACCTGGGTCCCGGTATCGCCCTCGACGCGGGCTGTGGTCACGGGTCCGACACGCTCTGGCTCGCCGCGCGCGGATGGCAGGTCACCGCGGTCGACTTCTCCGCGACCGCCCTGGCTCATGCCCGGTCGACGGCTGCGACCATCGGGGCGGACGTCGCCGAGCGCATCGACTGGGTCGAGGGCGATCTCGCGACCTGGACCCCGCAGCCTGGCCACTACGACCTCGTCGCCTGCCTGTACGTCCACGTGGCGGGGTCGGTGGAGGAGATGGTGGAACGGATGGCGACGGGGGTCGCGCCCGGCGGGACCCTGTTCCTGGTCGGTCACCGCCCGATCGACCCGGCCACCGGAGCCGCGACTCCCGCGGCCGGTCAGGTTCAGGTCTCCGTCGACGAGGCGGTCGCTGCGCTCGATCCCGCCCGCTGGGAGTTCGTCGTCGCCGAGGACCGCCCGCGCGCTACGGCCGGCACCGGCGTCGACGCCGTCATCTGCGCGCGACGCCTCTCCTGACGTCGCGGCCCGGTCATCGTCTTCCAGCACCGGAGGCACTTCGACCTCGCTACGCCGCGGCAGTTCATGTCCGCGGCGGTCGGTGGCCGCGACGTCGGTAGTGGCAGGTGCGTGCCTGGTGTTGGCGGCGTCGTCGCCAGATCGACCAGTTGATCGTGCTGGTGACGCAGCCGATCGGGGCGAGGACCAGGCTGGCGAGCAGGCGCCGGATCTCGTTGCTGCTCAACGGATCAGCCCGTCGCGGCCGGCTGTAGATCCCCCTTGTGATCCCGGGCGTGCTCTCCGGTGCGGGTCGCGGCAAGGTAGGCGGCGGCGAGCACGGCAAAGCTGACGTGGGCGTACCACGCCCGGATCGACGAGACCAGCGCCGACATCGGGATACCGGTGGACGAAGAAGGCTGTCAGCCGTCGGCGAACAGCTTGCCCGCACGCCCCCAGTCCTCCTTGTCGACGTCGGTGAAGATGATGCCCACCGAGTCCGGATCGCACTTCCCGATGCGGCAGATCTCCCGGGTCAGCACCTCGACCAATTCCCGCTTCTGTTCCACCGTGCGGCCGGGGAACCAGTCGATTCGAACGAAGGGCATGGCGGTTCCTCTCTAGCTGAACAGATCGGCGACGCGTCGGGCGCGCTTGCGGTAGGCGCCACGCGCGTCGAGGGCCTCGTCGAGGCCGACGGCGACGAATCGGGTACGGGTGTTGGGCGCGGACTGGGCGACGATGTCGAGATCACCGCTGATCACCGTTGCGATCATCATGTAGCCCCCACCGGACACGGCGTCGCGGTGCAGGATGATCGGCTCCACCCCGCCCGGCACCTGGATCGAGCCGATCGGGTACGGCGCGTCCACGATGTTCGACGGGTCCTGTCCCGCCCCGAACGGGGCCTCCCGCTCCACGGTCTCGAGCTCGGCACCCTTGTAACGGAACCCGACGCGGTCGGCGACCGGGGTGAGCGTCCAGGTGCTGCCCAGGAAGCTCTCCCGTCCGGCCGCGGCGAGCCGGTGGTCGTAGAGCCCCATCACGACGCGGATCTCGACGTCCTTGCTCAGCGTGGGCCGCAGGTCGGCGGGCAGGTGCCGGCCGGCGGCCGGTGCGTAGGCGCCGCCGATGGGCAGCGAGTCCCCCTGCTGCAGGGGTCGACCGTCCAGGCCGCCGAGGGCACCCAGCCCGTAGGTGGAGCGGCTGCCCAGCACCTGCGGCACGTCGATCCCACCGGACACCGCGATATAGGCCCGCGCCCCGGCCTTGATGAACGCGAAGTCCAACACGTCCCCGGCCGCGACCGGGAACGACTCCCACAGCGGCCGGTCCTCCCCGTTCACCCGCGGTGCCAGCTCCGCACCGGTGACCGCGACGACCGTGGCTTCGGTGAAGACCAGCTCGGGTCCCATGTAGACGCACTCCAGCGCCGCGGCGCCGGGAGGATTGCCGACCAGGTGGTTGGCGACAGCGAGCGAGTACTGATCGAGCGCGCCCGAGGGTGGGATGCCGACGTCGTAGTAGCCGTTCCGGCCGGCGTCCTGCACGGTGGTGGACAGGCCGGGCTTTCGCACGTCAACCGGCACGAAGCACCTCCAGCAGCCGGACGTTGTAGCCGTCGGGGTCGTCGAGGAAGGTCCGCAGGCCGAAATCCACCGGCCTCGAGGTGATGCGGAAGGTGCCCGCCTCCACCTCCGCGACGCAGTCGTCGTACCGATCGCGGTCGATGGGGGTGAACGAAACGATGTCGCCCGGCCGGAAGAACACCATGAAGTCGTCGAAGTCGGGGAGCTTCTGTGTCGGGTCGTAGATGGGCGCGGGGGTGACGCCGAACATCTGGTACCCGCCTGCTCCGCGGACCGAGTAGATGCAACCGAAGCACCCACCGTGGCCCACCGTCTGCTTCGGGGTGTCGGTACGCGGCCGGAGGTACTTCGGCACCACCAGCTGCCGTTCGCGGGGCACCATCTGGAACATGAAAGGCAGGCCGGCGACGAACCCGACCATCGAGGTGAACCAGGGCGAGCCGGAGTGCACCTTGATGAACTCCTCGACGCCGGAGAGCCCGTTGATGCGCGCCGCATACTCGATGTCGGTGGCGTCGGGGTCCTGATGCCGATCCCGGAACCTCATGAGCGTCTCGGTGGTCCACGGGTCCTGGTAGAGCACCGGGATCTCCACCACCCGCGTGGAGAGACTGAAGTCGGTGGCGTCCCCGACCCGCTGCTCGATCTCGCGCAACTCCCCCAGCAGGGTGTGCGGCTCGATGGCGTCCGGGTCGTACCGCACCTGGTAGGACGCATTCGCCGGACAGATCTCCAGCACACCCGGCGGGCGCTGCTCGCGCAGCACGGTGGTGATCGCCATGGCCCGGAAGTTGGCCTGCAGGCTCATCTCCTCGGCCAGCTCGACGAAGATGTGTTCGTCGCCGCCGAAGCTGTAACGGGCTTCCGTCATGCGCGCTCGCGCCCCTTCTCCGATTCCTGCAGCCGCTCGAGCCAGTGCTCGAGAGTTCCGGTGTGGAAGTCGCCCGCCTCGAACCACGGCTCGTCGAGCACCGTGGTCAGCAGGCCGGCGGTCGTCGGTACGCCCTCGACCGCGAACTCGCCGAGTGCCCGCCGCGCCCGCCGCAGCGCGGACGGCCGGTCCTCCCCCCAGACGATCACCTTGGCCAGCAGTGAGTCGTAGAACGGGGAGATCTGGCAGCCGGGGTCCAACCACGTGTCGACCCGCACCCACGGCCCGGCGGGCAGCGACACCCGGGCGACCTTTCCCGGCGCCGGGAGAAAGCCCCGGTCCGGGTCCTCGGCACAGATCCGGAACTCGAGTGCGTGCCCGCGCGCCATGACGTCGGCCTGGGCGAGCCGCAACGGCTCGCCCGCCGCGATACGGAGCTGCTCCGCGACCAGGTCGACCCCGGTGATCAGCTCCGTGGTCGGGTGCTCCACCTGGATGCGGGTGTTCATCTCGATGAAGAAGAATTCGCCGGTGTCGTCGTCGACCAGAAACTCGCAGGTGCCCGCGCTGCGATAGCCGACCTGGCGGCAGAGCCGTACCGCGGCGGCGGTCATCTCCGCCCGGACATCGGCACCGATCCCCGGCGCGGGCGCCTCCTCGATGACCTTCTGCCGGCGACGCTGCAGGGAGCACTCCCGCTCGAACAGATGCACGGCGTCGGATCCGTCGCCGAGCACCTGCACCTCGACGTGCCGGGCCCGGCGTACGAAGCGTTCGAGGTACATCCGCCCGTCACCGAAAGCGCCGGCCGCCTCGGCGGAGGCGGTCGGGAACCCCGCACGCAGCTCCTTCTCGTCGGCCACCACACGGATGCCCCGGCCGCCGCCGCCCGCGGCGGCCTTCAGCATCAGCGGGTAGCCGATGTCGGCCGCGGCCGCGGCCGCAGCGTCCACGTCGGCCACGCCGTCCTCGGTTCCCGGCACCGTCGGCACTCCGGCCGCGCGCGCGACCTGCCGGGCCCGCACCTTGTCACCCATCTGCTCGATGACCGGCGCATCCGGGCCCACGAACGTCAAACCCGCGTCCGCCACCGCGGCGGCGAATGCGGCCCGCTCGGAGAGGAACCCGTAGCCGGGATGCACCGCGTCCGCGCCCGACTCGCGGGCGGCGGTCAGGATGGCCTCGGCCACCAGGTAGCTCTTCGTCGCCGGCGCCGGCCCGATGTCGACCGCCGCGTCCGCCAGCCGGACGTGCGCGGCGGCGGCGTCGGCCGCGCTGTGCACGGCGACGGTCTCGATCCCGAGGTCACGCGCCGCGCGGATGATCCGCACCGCGATCTCGCCGCGGTTCGCGACCAGCAGCCGCTTCACCCGTCGACCTCGACGACCGCGAGCACCTGGCCGGCGTCCACGACATCCTCGTTCTCCACCACGAACTCCACGACGGTTCCGGCTGCGCCGGCCGGCACGTGGTAGAAGGACTTCATCACCTCGACCAGGCCGACCGTGTCGTCGGTACCCACGGCCTGGCCCGGCTTGGCGAACTCGGCACTCTGCGGGTCGGGTCGGCGGTAGAACACACCGGGGATGGGCGAAACCACCTCGTGGCGTGACATCAGATCGCACCTCGTCGGGTCGGAAACGGGGGCCGGGTGAGCTCGGGCTCAGCTCAGATGGGGCTTCAGCGCGTCGTGGACCGCCTTGGCCAGGTCCACCGCGCCGGGGGTGTCCGAGTGGACGCAGACGCAGTCGGCGCGCATCGGGATGTCGGTGCCGTCGACCGCGGTCGCTACACCCTCCGTCACCGCACGCACCGCCCGTTCGGCGGCGACGGCCGGGTCGTAGGCGATGTGCTCCCGGGTGATGATCAGCGAGCCGTCACTGCGGTAGTCCAGATCGGTGTAGTACTCGGCCAGGAAGCCGGCTTCCCGGGCCCCCCAGACCTGCTCGTGGACCGTGTTGGCCATGCCCATGAGCGGGACGCCGAACACCTCGGCTGCATCGGCGACCGCCGAGGCCACCTCCTCGTCCCGTGATGCCATCCCGTACAGCGCGCCGTGCGGCTTGATGTGGTTGAGCTCCATGCCCTGCGCCTTCAGGAAGGCGGCCAGCGCACCGACCTGGTAGATGACGGACGCGGTCAGCTCACCACGCTCCATCTTCATCTCCCGCCGTCCGAAGCCCTCCCGGTCGGGCAACGACGGGTGTGCGCCCACCTTGACGCCGTACTTCTTCGCCAACGCCACGGTCTTCTGCATGACCACCGGGTCCGAGGCGTGGAAACCGCACGCGACATTCGCGACGGTGATGTACGGCATGATCCCCTCGTCATCTCCGCAGCGGTAGATGCTGAAGGCTTCACCCATGTCGCAGTTGATGGCAACCATGCTTCTCGTTCCTCGTTTCGAATTCAGGAGCGGGCGGTTTTCGGCGTGTCACCGTCGGGGTCGACGTAAATGTCGTCCCCATCGACCTTGACGGGATAGCGGGCCAACGTCGCATGCCCGGGGTTGATGCCCAGACACGTGGCCAGGTCGAAGGTCCACAGGTGGGCCCTGCACGTCAACGTGGTCTTCTCCAGGCTTCCCTCGACGAGTTCGATCTGCTGATGCGGGCATATCGCCTGGGTCGCGACGACCTCCCCGCCGTCCAGATGGGCGAGGAGGACCTCCTTGTCACCGACCTCGAAGGAGTCCATCTCGCCCTCCCAGAGGTCATCGAGGCTGCATACCCGAACAAATCCCATCGATGGGAGCCCCCTTCTGCTCTACAGGAACCTGTCGTAATGCAGCCGGTCGGCGTCCAGGCCTCCGGTCAGCACGAGCAGTCGCGCCAACGCGTCGGTCATCGCCGGTGGCCCGGCCGCGTAGTAGCTGAATTCGGTGAGCGTGCTGCCGAGGACCTCACCGACCGCTTCGTGCACGAATCCGGGCCGCCACGGGCCGCCGGTCGCCGTCTGGGGTTCGGAGACGACCGGGTGGAAATGCAGGGCGCCGAGTCGTGTCGCGGCGAGGTCGAACGCCGCCGGACGACAGATGTCGATCGGGGTCCGGCCACCGTAGAAGACGCGGGCCGTCCGTTGTCCGGCGTCCGGCATGGCTGCGAGGCCGTTCACCACGCTCACCATCGCGCCCAGCCCCGACCCACCGGCCACGCACACGATCTGCCGATCGTCGTCGCGCAGGTAGGCGTGGCCGTACGGAGCGTCGATGACGACCCGCGCCCCCGGAGAGAGCTCGTCGAACAGGACCGTAGTGCCCGCGCCGCCCGCTACCCGCTTGATGACGAACCGCCATTCCCCGTACGGGTTGCCGAGGTTGCTCATCGAGTAGGCCCGCTCCTGCGGCACTCCCGGGATCTTGATCATCGCGTACTGACCGGGGCGGAACCGGGCCGGATGGTCGGCGACGAAGACGAACTCGGACATGTCGCGGGTCAGCGGCTGCACCGCCCGCAGTTCGGCGGTGCAGCGGACGGGCCGGTGGACGACCGGTCCGGCGAGGCCGCCCACCCGTATCGTGCAGGGCGCGGTGGGCTCGCTCTGGCAGGCCAACCGACGCTCTCTACGCCGGTCGCGGGCGCTGAGCCCGGGGGCCTCGGGACGCCGGTCGTGGACCGTACCGCTGAGCAACTGGTAACGGCAGCTCCCACACGACCCGCTGTTGCACTCGTAGCCCAGCCCGACACCCGCGCGGAGGGCGGCGCGCAGCAACGTGTCACCCTCCGCGCAGACGAAGCGAACGTCGGTCCCGTCCACGGAGACCAGATGTTCGATCGTGCTGGTCATCGCGTGTCAGCCGGTCAGACCGAGCTGGCGCTGGAAGGCCTGGACGGCGGCGATCGCGCTCTCGACGGCCTCCGGGTTCTCCGGGATCTCGCCGGCGTAGGTCCGCAGCGCCTGCGCCGCATAGGGCTGCCACTTCGCAACCCATTTGCTGAGCTGCGGGACATTGGTGTCCACCTCGGACATCGTGGCGACCAGGGCGGACGCCCAGCGGCGCGACCGCTCGCTGTCGCGCAGCGCCGCCTCGGCCAGGAACGCGTACAGGACGTCGCCGTGCCGACGCGCGCTCAGGCCCAGCTGTCGGAACAGCGCCTCGTCGATGGCCGGCTTCGCGACCAGGTTCAGCGCGACGAACGCCTCTGCCCAGTCGAAGGTGGCCAGCACGCGCTCCATGAGCTCGCGGAAGCCCTGCCACGCGGGCAGCTCCTCCCACAGCTCACGTTCCCGCTCACCGAAGCCCGCTCCGGGATGCGCCAGCCCGAGCTCGGCCGTCCGATAGGCCACATTGGACACCCACCGCAGGGAGTCGGCTGCCTGGAACGCGGCGCAGTTGGCGATCGTGCTCGCCGGCGCCATGTGGACGAGGTATGCGCTGCCCATCTGCACCGTGTGCAGCAGGTAGCGGCTCGGCGTGTAGAGCTGGGCCAGGGTCGCCGCCCACTCCGCGGACAGGCCCTTGTCGTGCTGCTCGGCGTTGTGCTGGTCGAGCAGGCCCTCGACGTAGGTCTCCTGGCCGTCCTGCAGGATGTTGTAGGTGCGGTAGACGAGCTCGTCCGGGTCCCGGAAGGAGTTCCAGTCCGGGTGGGTGATCGGGCTGCCGTTGCGGTACTTGCGGTACCAGTCGGCCATGAATCCGGTGTGCCCGACGTCCCACGGCTGGTCGGCGTCGCGGGTGTGCCACAGCAGGTTCGTCGAGACGATCTCGTACTCGCTGGGCTTGCGGCGCCGCTTCGCCAGGTGGCTCCAGGTCTTGAGCGGCTTCAGGGGAGCGGTCACGCCGGGGCCTCCTCGTGGTCGGAGCCGGCTGCCGCCGTCTCGCCGTGGTAGAAGCGGACGAGTTCGGTGCCGGTGTCGATGCGCCCGACGAACGACGACATGTTCAACTCGAGCTCCGACATGCGAAACGGCCGGCCGAGCTCGGCCTCGATGGTGGCGCGGCGCAGGATGCACTGCCCGCCCTCGACCTCCACCCGCACGTAGGAACCGCGGTCGCGCACCTCGACGCGGCGCGGAGCGTTGTCGATCTCGGCAGCGTCGGCGACTGCGCGGGCGATCTCCCCGGACTGCAGGATGGGCCCGACAGGGTCGATGATGGTCATGGGTTCGCCTGTCATTCGTAGTAGAGCTCGATGCATTCGGTCGGCTCCAAGCCGGAGTCCGCGACCGTCATGCTGCGGGGAAAGGCCTCGTCCGCGCCCTGCTTGCGGACCCGGATCGTGCGACCGGGCTGCTCGGGGACGTGGACACCGACCGCATTGACCGCGGCGGCGGCCGCCACCTCGTCCATCGTGTTCTCGCTGTCGACGGGAAGCAGCTTGATGACGAAATCACCGTCGAAGTGCGACGCCAGTGGGATCAGTGCCATGGAAGTTCTCCTCCTGCTCCGGCGTCAGCCGACCTCGGCGAGCTGCTTGCGATAGCTGTCCACCCAGGCGAAGCCATGGGCGTCCTCCCCGCCGTCGCTGACCACACCCAGGCCCATGTATGCCAGGACACCGCCCAGGTCGGCGGGCTGGATGTCACCACCGAGGAAGCGGTCGATGAGGTTCTTGTGGTGCCGGTAGCGCTCCGGATCGTCCTGGAAGATCCACTTGTCCACCTCGGACGCGAAGTGGTAGCGGCGGCCCTCGTGCACCAGGGAGATGTCACGCAGCGTCTGCGACGGCGTTCCGACGATCGGCAACTGCGAGACGTTGCAGATGACGGGCAGCGTGCCCGGCACCGTCTTCTCCATCCGACCGTTCGCGAAGTTGTCGATCATCACGTCCCAGACCTTGCCGAACGTGGCGTTCCAGCCCGGGTACTTCTCCTCCAGCCAGTCCCGCTCCTCCGGGCTGACCCCGGCCGCCGGGTTCCACCACAGCGTCGGGCGCCACGAGTAGGTGCCCAGTTGCTGGCCGTGGTGATGCTCCGAGATGTCGCGCAGGAAGATGTCCCAGTACCAGGGCTTCGACAGCCCGAGGTCCTCCAGCGACCGCATGAACTGGCTGACGATCCACTCCTCCATGAACTCCTTGAAGGAGGCCTCCCGAACGTCCAGCGGGACGTAGTAGTCCATCGGGATGCCGGAGAGGATCGTGAAGAGCCGGTAGGAACGCCAGAAGGCGATGTCGATCAGCTTCTGGGCCTTCGCCTTCTGCCCGCTCTCGATGAGCATCTGCAGCAGCGGCGTGCCGAGCTGCGCGTGCCGGGCCTCGTCGGACTGGATGCTCTGGATCAGTTTCGAGAACGTGAAGTCGCCGGCTTTCGCTGCGTCCCCGGACAGCCCGATGAACTGCAGGTTGGTGAACCCGGTCTCGAACGAGAAGTTGGCACAGATCGCGGTGGACACCGCGTCACGGGTCATCAACATGTCGTCGAAGAAGTGCCGCGCACCGAGGGTCACCCAGTTGTCGGTGAACATCGCCTCGTGCGACCAGTCGAACTGGCGGTCCTTGCCGACGTACTCGTGCGGGAAGAACAGCTGCATCTGGGCATGCCGGATCTCGTCGAGCATGCCGAAGACCGCCATGTTGCGCATGCCCGGCGCCTTGGACCAGCGCGCGAAGCGGGCCTCCTGGAACGAGGCCCCGTACTCGACGACGGCGACAGCGGCGTAGTGCTCCTTGAGGATGGAGATCCAGCCCGGGTCGGCCTTGTTGTAAAGATCAGCCCGTTCCAGGGTGGCCTTCACCGAGTATGCGCCGGCGTCCTTCTGCCGCTGGACGTCGACGTACTCGCGGTAGCTCACCTTGTAGGGCTCGTCGTAGGTGGACCACATCTCGTCCGGGATGTCCTCGCCACCGCTGAGCTCTGGTGGGAAGAGCTCGTCCTGGGTCACGTAACGCGGGGTCCACTCGGTACTCCTGGCCAGGTCGTACCACTGGGCGCGCTCGAGAAGAGCCATGTTCGCTCCTTGCTTGGTGGACTTGGGACAGTTCGCACTCGGGGCGGGTCAGGAGATCCGCTCCGGGACTCAGCGCGGAAGGACCCGCTCCAAGAAGCCGGCGATGAGGGCTGTGGCCTTCTCCGGTGCCTCCACCGCCGGGCAATGGTTGACCCCCTCGAAGACCTCGAGCGCCGCGTCGGGCAGCACGGACTGCAGGCCGTACCCGCACGGATCCAGCGGCGACACGATGTCGCTGTCACCGTGCAGGACCAGGCACGGCACCGTAATCTCCTTGACCCGCTCACCGAGGTCGAACCGTATGAACGACTCGGCGTTGCCGAGGACCGCATAGAGCGGCCATTTCGCCGATTCCAGTGCGATCGACTCCGGTAGCCCGACCGCCTGGTAGAAGGCAACCCGGTCGGGCGCAGTGGCGACCGCTGCCTTGATCTTTTCCAGGGTGTTGCCGACTCCGTGGATCTGCCCGCCGGAGACGTAGGAGCCCACGTAGACCAACCCGGCGACCCGATCGGGATGCGCGAGGTAGTAGGTTGACGCCGTATTGCCGCCCATCGAATGGCCGACGATGACCATCTGCGACGAGACACCGGCCGCCGTCAGTACCGCCTCCAGGTCACGGGCATGGCGCTCGACCCCGTAGGCGATCCGCGGGAGCGGCTTCTCCGAGCGACCGTTGCCGCGGTTGTCGAACGCAATACAGGTGTAACGGTCGGAGAGGGCGTCGATCTGCGCCCGCCATATGTCGGTGATTCCCATGAACCCGGAAGCGAAGACCACCGGGGGCCCACTGCCCCGGGTTTCGTAGTAGATCTCGCAGCCGTCGTCCGCCGACGCCCAGGGCATCATCGTCGCCTTTCGCCAGGGATATCGGAAGCCGTTCGGGGTCGCGGTACGGGATCAGCTGCCATGTTCGGTTCCGAGAGGTCCCTCGCCTCCCGGATAGCAGAAGGTCATCGACGGTGAGTAGAAACCGAACGTCACGTTGAGCGGGTCGGCCGGCCGCAGTTGGTACGTCGGGTGGTTCTCGTCGAGGAACTCGAAGGAGAGCACCTCGAAGTGCTCCGCGACGTCAGCGACGTAGGGGTAGCGCCCACTGACGAACTCGTCGTCGCGGCGGGTGATGTAGCGGAGCTGGCCCGTGGCCCGCTGCGGGGTGCCGATGGTGACCCGCGCGGTGGTCCGGATGACCGGCCGGCCCCCGATGTGGGTGGTGACGACGAGGGTGTCGCCGTCGAGGTCCAGCGTGGTCCGGCCGGGCTCACTGACGGGCACGCCATGGGCGGCCGCGTAGCGGCTCATGACCTCGGAGCTGTTGTAGTAGTGGGTCCACCAGCGCCCGGGGACGCCGTCCTCGGTGTCCAGCTCGGCGAGGTTGGCACCGAGATAGGTCAGTGAGTAGGCGCCGAACGTCTCACCGGAGCCGGCTGTGGACGTCTGATCGGGGCCGTCGACGACGTATTGGTTGATGTAACAGGAGCGGTCCTCGGCCGGGGTGAGCCCTTCGGGCACGAGCTTGTCCACGGCGGCGGGGTCCGCGGGCAGCCAGACGAGGTAGAGCGTTCGCGAGCCGGTGATCAACTGGGGCGGATGCAGCGACGTGCCCATGGGGCCTCCTGGGTCACGGCTCGAGACGGTCGCGGAGTCGGCGCAACCGGGAGCCGGGCGAGACTGCCTGCTGTGATGGAGATCAGCCTGCCCAGGCGGGGACAACGCGCAAATGCGCGATCTGGACAATAGCTCGCCCGTGGTGCGCCAACCGGGCGGATTGCTGCGTCTTCGCAGCTCAGGGCTGGTCGGCGAGTTGCAGCGCCACCCAGAGCTCGGCCCGGGTGGTGGGGTCGTCGATGTCGCGGCCCATCACCTCGGCGACCTTGCCCATCCGGTATCGCAGGGTGTGGCGGTGGATGCCCAGAGCCGAGGCCGAGGCGTCGGCCTGTCCATTGTGCGCCAGAAAGGTGCGCAGCGTGTGCCGTAGATCGACCTTGGACCTGCGGCCGTTGTCGGCCAGCGGTGCGAGCAGGGCTTCCGCCCACCCCCGCGCCTCGTCGCCGGCGAGATGACGCATGAGCCCGGCGGTCGCGACGTCGCTGGCGAGCGAGAGCTTGCCCGCGGTGCCCGGGGCGCTGTTGAACACGGACCGGACCCGGCGCCAGGCCTCCGGGAGCTCGCGCGGCGACACCGGATCGCTGACCGCGCCACGCGCGTGCGGGACGTGACGCAGCAGCGACTCGAGGGTGCGGATGTCGCCCTCTGCCGGCGGCATCAGCACCACGACCCGGCCCGGTTCCCATTCGGCCACCAGCGCGCACAGGCTGAGCAGCGCGTGATCGTTCTCGGCGCGTTCGAGCAGCTCGATCTCGTGGCCGGGCGGCACGCCCAGCATGGCCAGCCGGAGGTCGCCTTCGGGGCAGTCCGTTCCGAGCACGCCGCTCACCGCCGCGGCGAGTTCGATGTCGCCCTCGATCGCGACCCTGAACACCGCGAGCCGGTGCCGGCGCTGGTCGTCCAGCGCACCCCACATACCCTGCAGATCCGCACACAGCAGCGACACCGCGGTCGTGACCACCGACTGCTCCGTGGTGGTCAGCGGGGTCGACCGGCCGACGGCGAGAAAGCCACGGACGCGGGCGCGGACCGTCAGCGGTAGGAGGACCACCGCGTCGCCGGCCACCGTCATGCTGAGACTGGCCGATCGCGACCCGTCGCGGAGCCGGGAGAGGTCGATGCAGATTCGGGCCAGGTGCATGCGGCCGGCAGGGGTACCGGCGCGGAGGCCGCCCTCCTGGTCGAGCAGCAGGGCCCAGCACCGGAGCGCCTTCGCCAGTCGGTTCACCACTTCGCGCGCTGCGTTCGGCGAGAGCGACGCCCGGCTGAGATCGCGCTGCGCGGCCAGCGCGAACGACAGCGTCCGCTGCTGCTCATCGACGATGTAGTTGGCCACGGACCGGCTGATCGTGGTGAAGGCGGTGCCCGCCGGGACACACAGCAGCGGTAACCCGGCCCGCCCCGCGGCGTCGACGAGGTCACCAGGCACGACCGGGTGGTAGCCGCTGAGCCCGAACCCGAGGCCGACAGCTCCGGCGCCGACCAGCCGGTCGACGTAGCGCCGGTGGGCAGGCGCGCCCGGGGACAGCCGGGAACCGGTGGTCAGCACGAACTCCCCGCCCTCCAGGAAGGGCGACGGATCGGGCAACTCACTGGCCAGTGCCCACTTGACGGGGCGATCGAGGCCCTGCGCGGCGACCATGACGGACAGCCCCAGCTCGGGTTTGTCCACCAGCATCTGCAGCGTCAGAGCCATGCACACTCCCGAGTCGCACGAGCACGTCATCGACAGCTGTCGCGGGACGGCCCCCGGCCGCTCCGGGCGAGCGGCCGGGGCCGTCCGTAGGCGGCGGAATGTACCGTTGAGTCCCTGCCCTGAACGAGGGATCCCGGGAGCGCCCTCCACGACATCGCTGCTGGCGGGCGGCCCGGCCATCCTCGGTTTGGACAATTCCGCCGGCGCGGGTGTCCGCTTCGTGCAGTCCTCTGAGGAGGAGCCTCGGTCATGATGACCGCCTCGCCGCGGCCGCCGGGCAGCGCGCCGTGGGCGTTCGGAGGAGGGTCGTGGATGCCAGCGATCGTCAGGGCGACACAGCTCAGCGGCGGCAGGCCCGCGGTGACGTATCGGACTGCAGGTGACCGCAGCGTCCTCGTCGAGTACGGGCAGCCGAAGGTCGACCTCTGCGTCAACTTCTTCGTACACGCCGTTGCCCGTCGGTTGGCCGCGTATCCCGTCCCGGGGGTGGTCGAGACAGCGCCCGGGCTGCGCTCGCTGCTGGTGCACTTCAACCCGGTGACGACGCAGCAATCAGCGTTGATCGACGCTCTGGAGGAGCTGCACGAGCAGGTGCCGGCACCGTCCTCGCTGGTCGTGCCGAGCCGTCGGATCACGCTCCCGATCGCGTTCGACGACTCGACCTCGCGGGAGGCGGTGAACCGCTACCGGATCAGCACGCGCCCCGACGCACCGAACGTCACCGAGGGCAACAACATCGACTACATCGTCCGCTACAACGGGCTGGCGGATCGCGAGGCGCTGTATTCGACGATCCTGGACACCGAGTGGTGGAATGCCTTCACCGGCTTCTACCCCGGTCTGCCGTCATTGCTCCCGCTCGACGCGCGCTCGGAGCTCACGGCTCCGAAATACAATCCCGCCCGGACGTGGACGGCCGAGGGCGCGGTCGCCATCGGCGGTCCCTGCGTGGTCATCCACCCGCTCGAGTCCCCCGGCAGCTATCAGCTCTTCGGCCGGACGCTGCCGATCACCGACCTCATCCAGCGTGAGCGCACGCACCGGCTCGACCCCGTCCTGATCCATCACGGTGACCGGGTCCGGTTCGAACGGGTCGAGGAAGCAGAACTGATCGAGACCAGGAGGCAGGTGTTCGAGGGCCGCTACGAGTACCGGATCGAGCCGGGCCGCTACGCGGTGGCCGACCATCTCGCCGCGACGGTCCGCGTCGAGGCCGAGGCGACCGAGCGCCGCGCCGGCCGCACCGCTGCAGCAAGCCGGGTGAAGGTCCCGTGATGATCGCGCAGCCCACTGGCGATCGAGTGCCCGCACTGGAGGTCATCGACCCGGGCCTGCAGACGACAGTGCAGGACTACCCGGGACGCCGCGGCCTGCAGGCACTCGGCTTCTTCCCCGCCGGCCCGGCCGACCACCTGGCATTCCGCGTGGCGAACGTTCTCGTCGGCAACCGGCCCGGCGCGGCCGCCCTCGAGATCCCACTCGGCCGCTTCCAAGCGACCATCCTCTACTCCGGCCTGCTCGCGATCTGCGGGGCCCCGGGCGTGGAGATCACCGTGAACGGGCGGCCGGTGCCGGCCTGGGAGTCGATCCCCGTCTCCACGGGCGACCTGCTTCACTGCGGCATCGCGCGCGGGCCCGGCTTCCGGCTCTACCTGGCACTCTCGGGAGGCATCGCGGTACCGGAGGTCTTCGGCTCCCGGTCCACCTTCCTGGTCGGCGGCATCGGCGGCCTGGACGGACGAGCGCTGGCCAAGGCCGACGTCCTCGACGCCGCCGCGGACGGTGTAGGGCGGACAGCCCGGCGCCGGGTGCCCCGGTCGTTGCGTCCCGCCTATACGGATGCCTGGGAGATAGAGGTCCTGCGGGGCCCGCACGCCGACCCGGACTACCTCACGGTTGCGGACTACGACGAACTGCTGTCCACCGCGTGGCGCGTCGACCTCAACTCCGACCGGGCCGCCACCCGGCTCAATCCGCACCGTTTCCGCTGGGCCCGGGAGGGCGGCGACGACGCCGGTGGCCACCCGTCCAATCTCTTGGACGGTAGCTACCCGGTCGGCGGGATCCTGGCCTACGGCGACGTGCTGACCATCCTCGGCCCGGACAGTCATACCTCCGGTGGTTTCGCGGTGGTGGCGACGATCGCCCATGCCAGCCTCTGGAAGGTCGGTCAGCTCCGCCCGGGCCGCGACACGGTGCGACTACGAGAGATCGACCTGGCCGAAGCAGAAGCGCTGGCCGCACACACCGAGTTCATCCTCGATCCGCGTCATCTCGAACACGTCTGAGCGCGGTCGAGTCGATCAAGACGGGTGCCACCGGGACTGCTCGGGTCCTCCCGCCCGGGAGCGCTTCGCCGTCCTCAAGCACTGTGCTCAGTAGCATTCCGCTGGTGCAGAGTCCGAGCGAACTGGTGGCCGGCAACGTCCGCCGGTTGCGCGAGGAGCGCAACATGAGCATGTCGGAGTTGGCGCGGCGGGCCGGGCTGGCCAAGGGCACGCTGGCCCGGCTGGAGTTGGGCGCCGCCAACCCGACCGTTGACACCCTGTACGCGATCGCCCGTGCACTCGAGGTGCCGGCCAGCAAGCTGATCAGCGAGGGCGGCCTTCCGGTGCTGGTGGACCGGCGGGAGGCCGCGCCCTGGGTGCTGGATGCGCGCAGCGGCAGCCGGGTCCGGCCGCTGGGCAAGGTCTACGGCTCCGGGCTGGTCGAGGTTGGGCTGCTCGAGCTCGCCGGGCATGTCCGGTCGTCCGGGCCGCACCCGCCCGGCACGCTTGAGCACGTCTACGTGGTGGCGGGCCGGGTCCGGGTCGGGCCGCTGGACGACCTTCGCGAGCTGGCCGCGGGCGACTCCATGCGGTTCTCCGGCGACCGCCGACACCAGTATGAGCCGGTGGAGGGCCGATGCCTCCTGCACATCCTGGTCACCGTCCCCACCGCCCCGGAGGACAGCTCGGTCGGCGGCGGCCCGGCACGGGGCTGATCTCCGCCCTTGTCAGTGACGACGATCACTGACTAACGTGTGAGACGCGCGACTCGTAAAAGAGACGCTCAGCCGTCCGTCCCTCAGCGTCCCTTGTGCCCGCCGGGGAGGGGTTCTGGTGCTACCCGCCCTGTCGTCCGCCCGTCAGAGGGAGCTGCACCGTGGGTGAGCGGGTCTGTTCCTGGATCGACTACCACGCCGCCCGCACACCGGAGCGGACCGCCCTGGTCGACCTGGCCACCGGGCGCCGCTTCTCCTACGCCGACCTCGCCGGGCGTGTGAAGGCGCTGGCCTACCATCTGGCCGACGCCCGCGGGATCGGCCCCGGCGACCGGGTCGCGGCGCTCACGCGCAACTCCAGCAACGTCTTCGAGATCCAGTACGCCTGCGCCCTGATCGGCGCGATCTTCGTCCCGCTGAACTGGCGGCTCACCGTGTCCGAGATCGTCACGGTCTGCCGCGACGCCCGGCCGGCCGTGCTGCTCCACGAGTCGGCCGTCGCGGCCGCCGCCGCGGCCGTCTCCGCCGAATGCGGGCAGTTCCCCTGCCTGCGCTGGGCGAGCGAGGCCGGGGAGGACGACGAGTACGAGGCGGCTCTGGGCCGGCCGGCGCCGGCCGGCTGGGCGCCCACGCCGCCGGACGAGGACGACCCGTGGACGATCATCTACACGTCCGGCACCACGGGGCTGCCCAAGGGCGTGGTCCGCACCCACCGCAACGAGCGCGCGACCATCCTCGGCACCATCGCCGCCGGCGAGGTGACCGCCTCGTCGGTCTGCCTCACGGTGCTACCCACCTTCCACGTCGCCGGACTCGACCTGTTCGCCAACCCCGCGCTGTTCCTCGGCGGGACGGTGCTGGTGATGCGCACCTTCGAGCCGCGCCAGGCACTGCAGCTGCTCACCGACCCGGCCGCCGGAGTCACCCACCTGTGCGGGGTGCCGGCCAACTACCAGTTCATGAGCCAGCTGCCGGAGTTCGCCGACGCGCCGCTGCGCCCGTTCTTCGGCGCGGTCGGCGGCTCGCCGGTCCCGGCCGCGCTGCTGGAGCTGTGGGCCGGGCGGGGGGTGGACCTCACCACGGTCTTCGGCATCACCGAGGCCGGATCCACCGTGATCACCACGGCGCCCGGGCCCGGCCTGAAGGCCCCCCGGGGCGCGGTCGGCATTCCGGTGATGCACGCGGAGGTCCGCATCGTCGACGCCGACGGCGTGCCGCAGCCGGCGGGGCGGATCGGCGAGCTGTGCGTGCGCGGCCCGGCGGTCACCCCCGGTTACTGGCAGCGCCCCGACCTGACCGCTCAGGCAATCGACGGCGACGGATGGCTGGCCACCGGGGATGCCGCGTACCGCGACGAGGACGGCGTGGTGGTGCTGGTCGACCGGTGGAAGGACATGTACATCAGCGGCGGGGAGAACGTGTATCCGGCCGAGGTCGAGAACGCGCTCTACCAGCATCCGGCGGTGGCCCAGGCCGCCGTGGTCGGGGTGCCACACGAGCGCTGGGGGGAGACGGGCGCCGCGTTCGTCGTGCTCGACCGGGAGCGCACGGCCACGGCCGAAGAGCTGACCGGGTGGTGCCGGGAGCGGGTGGCCGCGTTCAAGGTGCCCGGCGTGGTGCACCTCGTCGACGAGCTACCTCGCAACGCCACCGGGAAGATCCTCAAGAACGCCCTGCGTGCGCTCGCCACCGGCGCCTCCAGCTGACCCGCCCGCCGATCCCCGAAGGAGCGTGACGATGCCCCCGAGAGTGCCGTCCCTGGACGAGCTCGCCCGGCTCGCCGACCGTCACCACCTCAGCCTCGAGCCCGACGACCTGCGGGAATTCCAGGAGCTGATGGCCGGCCCACTAGCGTCCTACGCCCGGCTCGATGAGATCAGCGAGCCGGAGCCGGAGCCGGCCTACCCCCGTTCGCCGGGGCGCCGGCCGGAGCCGGCGGAGAACCCCTACGGCGCGTGGTCCTGGAAGACCGACATCCGGGGCGCGGCGACCGGCCCGCTGGCCGGCCGGCGCGTCGTGATCAAGGACAACGTCTGCGTGGCCGGCGTCCCGATGATGAACGGCACCCGGGCGCTCGAGGATTACGTACCCGACGTCGACGCCACCGTGGTGACCCGCATCCTCGATGCCGGCGGCGAGATCGTCGGTAAGTCGGTGTGCGAGTGCCTGTGCTTCTCCGGCGGCAGCCACACCGCCTACACCGGCCCGACCCGCAACCCGCACGACCCGTCCCGGTCCTCCGGCGGCTCGTCCAGCGGCAGCGCGGTGCTGGTTGCGCTCGGCGAGGCGGACCTGGCGATCGGCGGGGACCAGGGCGGCTCGATCCGGATGCCCAGCAGCTGGACCGGGATCTGCGGGCACAAGCCGACCTGGGGACTGGTGCCCTACACCGGGGTGTTTCCGGTCGAGATGACCCTGGACCACGTCGGCCCGATGGCCCGCACCGTCGCCGACCTGGCCGTGCTGCTCGACGTGATCGCCGGCCCGGACGGGCTGGACCCCCGCCAGCAGTACGACCTGCGCACCGCCCCCTACGGCGCCGGTCTGGACCACGGGGTCGCCGGCCTGCGGGTCGGGCTGGTGCGCGAAGGGTTCGACTGGCCCGGGCTGTCCGAAGCCGACGTCGACGCCGCCGTGCGCGCGGCCGCCGAGCGATTCACCGAGCTGGGCGCCACGGTGCGGGAGGTGAGCATCCCGTGGCACCGCGACGGCGTGCACCTCTGCCTGGCCATCGTCATGGAGGGCGGCGAGTCCGTGATGCTCGGCCAGCACGCCATGGGCTCGAACTGGAAGGGCCGCTACCTCCCGGGCCTGGCAGAGGCGTTCGGGCAGGGCGTCCGCAAGCACGCCGACGACCTCTCCGACACCGCCAAGCTGCTCGCGTTGACCGGGACCTTCATGCGCGAGGAGTACCACGGCAGCTACTACGGTCGGGCGCAGAACCTCAGCCGCTCGCTACGCGCCGCCTACGACGCCGCGCTGGCCGACCTCGACGTGCTGGTCATGCCGACCCAGCCGCTGAAGGCCACCGAGATCCCGCCGGCGGACGCACCGCGCGGCGTGCAGGTCGCCCGCGCCCTGGAGATGATCGTCAACACCTGCCCGATGGACGTCACCGGACATCCCGCGCTCAGCCTGCCGATCGGCACCTCGAACGGCCTGCCGGTCGGCATGATGATCGTGGGCCGCCGCTGGGAGGACGCCGAGGTGCTGCGCGCCGGGCACGCCTGGCAGACCGCCTTCGGTGCCGACGCGGCGCCGCTGCCGCCCCGCTGAGCTTCCTCACCATCCGACACCGCTTCTCTTCAACGGCGAAAGGACAGCAGATGAACGGGGTGCACGACCTCGGCGGCACCGACGGTCTGGGACCGATCGACCCGAAGGACGATGAACCGGCCTTCCGCTCCGACTGGGAGAAGGCGGTGTTCACCATGCTGCCGGCGACGCTGGCCCGCGGGTTCTACAACCTCGACCAGATCCGGTTCGGCCTGGAGCAGATGCCGCCCGGCGACTACCTGACCTCCCGGTACTTCGAACACTGGCTGTACACGATCGAGAGCAACTGCATCCGCACCGGTGTCATCGACCCGGACGAGCTGGACCAGCGGACCCGGCACTACCGGCTCAATCCCGACGCGGCGCTGCCCGAGGGGGGCGACGCGGCGGTCGCCACGCTGGTCGAGACGGTGTGCCGGATGGGCGCCTCGGCCCGGCGCGAGATCGAGGGCGCCCCGCGGTTCAGCGTCGGCACCCGGGTCCGGGTCGCCGCCGACCACCCGTACGGCCACACCCGCCGGGCCCGCTACATCCGCGGCAAGACCGGCGTGATCGACCTGGTGCACGACGCGTTCGTCTACCCCGACGCCGCGGGGAACGGGCTGGGCGAGGACCCGGCGTTCGTCTACACCGTCCGCTTCGACGCCGCCGAGCTGTGGGGCCCCGAGACGGCCGCCCCGAACAGCTCGGTCTGCTTCGACGTGTGGGAGCCCTACATCCAGGCCGTCTGATCGGCCCCGTTCAGGAGGAACAGCCCGATGACGAGTATCCAGATCCCGTCGCGCATCGCGGGCCCCTACTCGCGGTCCGAAGAGGACATCGCGGCCAGGGTGAAGGCCCTGGAAGCCCTGATGATCGAGAAGGGCATCCTCACCACCGAGGCCGTCGACCGCGTGTCGGCGATCTACGAGAACGAGGTCGGCCCGCAGATCGGCGCCCGGATCGTGGCGAAGCCTGGACCGACCCCGAGTTCAAGCAGCGCCTCCTCGCCGACGCCACCGCCGCCTGCCGTGAGCTCGGCGCCGGCGGCCTCCAGGGCGAGGACATGCTCGTGGTCGAGAACACCGACACCGTCCGCCACGTCGTGGTGTGCACGCTGTGCTCGTGCTACCCGTGGCCGGTGCTCGGCCTGCCGCCGAACTGGTACAAGTACCCCGCGTACCGCTCGCGGATGGTCCGCGAGCCGCGCATCGTGCTGCGCGAGGAGTTCGGGCTGGACGTGCCGGACAGCGTCGAGATCCGGGTGTGGGACAGCAGGTCGGAGCTGCGCTACTGGGTGCTGCCGCAGCGGCCGGCCGGCACCGACGCGCTCGGCGAGGAGGAGTTGGCGCGCCTGGTCACGCGCAACTCGATGATCGGCGTCGGCGACCCGGACCGGCCGGCGAGCTAGTGCGGTGACCAAGAAGGTTCACCGGTTTGGCGACACGCTGGGCGGGGTCCCACGGCTGGGCTGCTGTTGATCGCACTCTCGGGGTCAACATCGAGTCGGGCCGGGAGCGGAGGTCGGGTGGCAGAGCCAGTCAGAGCACGTCGGTTGACCGACGAGGAGGGTCGGCGGCTGACTCAGATCGTGCGCCGCGGCCGCGGGAACCCGATCCGGGTGCGCCGCGCGAC
>NZ_JAHDTG010000040.1 GCF_018531475.1 Pseudonocardia mahuensis | reverse complement strand
GGTCCGCGCACGTCAAGGTGCGCGTCGCGGCGGCCCGCGGCCTCGCCCCGGCAGCCCGGCCCGCACCGCGCCGGACGACGGGCGGCCCCCGGCCCGGTGGCGCCCGGAAGGAGTTCCGGCGTGCCCGGTCGTGACAAGCGGTCCGACGCCGCGTCCGCCGAGCCGACCAGGGAGCGGCGCCGCCGCGGGCGCGCCCTCGCCGGCGAGTCCGGGTTGCCCCGGTACGTCCCCGACATCGCGCTGCGCTCGATCGACGGCCACCTGACGCGCACCGGCACGCAGGTCATGGCCTGGTACCGGCTGGCCGCGCAGGCCTGGAGCTTCCGCAGCGACTCCCAGCGCGAGATCCTCATCCGCCAGATCGCCTCGCAGCTCGGCGAGCTGCAGGGCCGCTGGCTGCACCTGCGGGTCACCACCCGGCCCTACCCGGTGCACATGTGGGCCGAGTCGTTCGACCACAACGCGCTCGGGCGGATGCCCGACGTCGCCGGCGCCCTGGGCTGGGACGGCTTCCTGGAGGGCGAGCAGCGCCACCTCATGGGCCTGTCGATGTCGGACAAGGAGGTCTTCCTCGGCGTCGAGGTCTCCGGGCGCAGCGTGATCGACCGATGGGTCGACATGGCGGCCCCGATCCTCGGCAGGGTCGCCCCCGCGGCCGTGCGTGCCGAGCTCGCCGCGCTGGAGTCCGAGGTCAACCACCTCGACGTGCTGGTCGCCGGCAGCGGGCTCGACGCCGTCCCGGCCACCGCCGAGGACATCGCCTGGCTGATGCACCGGTCCTGCTCACTCGGACTCCCCGCCCCGCGCACGCTGTCCGCCGTACCCGGGGGCACCGGCCGGTGGGAGACCGAGGACCTGGCCGCGTTCACCGACGGCGTCGACATGCACCAGGAGCCCTACGCACCCACGGTCGAGGTCGTCGGGCGGCTGCGCTCGCAGACCGTCCGGCGCAACGTCGCGGTGCTCTCCGTTGGGCTGATGGAGGGGCTGCGCATCCCCGAGGTCGACGACCCGTGGATGCAGCACTCGGACCGGCTGCCGTTCCCCGTCGAATGGTCGGCGCGGATCTACGTCCGGCGACCCGAGGACGTCACCGGGGAGCTGCAGCGCCAGATGGGCAAGGTGCGCAGCCAGATCCGGCACTACACGCATGACCACGACCTCGACCCCCCGATGTCGCTGGCCCGCCAGGCCGACCGGGTCCTGGAGATCGAGGACGAGGTCACCAGCGGGCTGACCCAGCTCAACACCCGGCTCTACGGCTGGTGGCGGATCGCGGTGTCGGGTCGTGACGAGGCCGAGGCGATCACCCGGGCACAGCAGGTCCTCGACGTGTACCGGCCGAAGGTGCAGATCGAGCACCCGGAGGCGCAGTACCGCTACGCGCGGGAGTTCATCCCCGGCGAGCCGCTGGCCTCGACGGCCTATCGCCGGCGCGGCTCCGTGACCTGGGCGGCGGCCGCGGTGCCGGCCGCCACGGCGAGCGTCGGCGACCGCCGCGGCATCATGCTCGGGGAGACCTGCACGGCGACCCGCCGCCCGGTGGCCTGGGACCCGTGGCTCGCGCAGGAGGTCCGCCGCGCGTCCGGGCTCACCGCGGTGGTCGGTGGCCTGGGCTCCGGCAAGTCGTTCCTCACCGGCCTGATCGTCTACAAGACGCTGCGCGCGGGTGCACAGTGGACGGTGCTCGACCCGTCCGGGCCGCTGGCCGAGCTGACCCGGCTGCCCGAGCTCGCGCCGTTCTCCCGGCACATCAACCTGCTCCGGGCCGATCCGGGCATCCTCAACCCCTACCGGGTCGTCGCCGAACCGCGCCCCGAGCACTTCGCCGACGAGGAGGACCCCGAGCGGGCCTGGCGCCGCGAACGGTCGCTGGCCGCGGCCACCCGCCGCCGGCTCGTGCTCGATGTGCTCACCGGCCTGCTGCCCTACGACGTCTCCCGGCTGCCGCACACCCGAATCGTGCTGCTGCGCGCGGTCCGCGAGGTCGGCGGCGCCGCCGACCGGCACCCCGGGCAGGTCATCGACGCGCTGCGCCGGCACGCCCGCGAGGGCGAGGAGCACTCCGGCGTCGTCGCCGACTTCCTCGAGGAACGCCGCGAGCTCCCGCAGGCCGCGCTGCTGTTCCCCGACGCCTCGCGCGACGACCCGTGGCAGGCCGACCGGGACTACCGGCTGACCGTGCTCACGATGCAGGGCATGACGCTGCCCCGGCCCGGCAGCCCGCGCGAGGAATGGACCGACGGCGAGTCACTCGCGGTCGAACTGCTCAACCTCGCCAGCTGGCTCACCCAGCGCACCATCTACGAGGCCGACCGCAACCTCCGCAAAGGTGTGGCGCTCGACGAGACGCACTTCCTCTCGCAGGTCCCGACCGGCAAGGTGTTGATCGACCGGTTGGCCCGCGACTCCCGGAAGTTCAACGTGCGTGCGCTCTTCGCCTCCCAGCTCGCCGGCGACCTGCTGCGGGTCTCCGGCTTCGCGTCGCTGGTCAACGCCGTGTTCGTCGGGCGCACCGACGACGAGGAGGCGCAGGGCGAGGCGCTGCGGCTGCTGCGCGTCCCGACCGGGGTGGGCTACGAGCAGATGCTCGGCACGCTCTCGCCCCGGCCCCGCCACGACGACCGGCCCGACGACACCCCGCGCCAGTTCGTCTTCGCCGACGGGCACGGCGGCGTGGAGAAGATCCGCATCGACCTCGAGGCCCCGCACCTCGAACACGTCCGCGAGGCCCTGGACACCAACCCCGACGCCAGCCGGGTCTCCGCCCGCGGTGTCCCGGTCGCGCCCGGTGCAGCGGAGGTGCGCGCACCGGACGAGCCGGCCGCCGCCCTCGGCACCGGCGGCCGGCTCGACCTCGACTCCGACGGCGATCCCGCACCGGTGAACGGCCGCAACGGCCACCACCGCCCCGGCGGATACCGCGTCGGGCCGCGCCGCGGCGACGAGGTGCTCACCGGGCGTGGCGCGGTGCGCGCCGAGCCGGTCCCGGTGGTCCCGATGGACGCCGAACTGCTCGACGACGAGGAACTCGACCTGCTCGGGGATCTCGACGACGACCTGACGGACGACCCGGACGACGACCCGGCCGACCCGGTGGCCGGTTCGACCGGCGCACCGGACGCCGGGCCCGGATCCGGCCGGCCCGGATCGGCTGGGCCGGGGGCGGCCGAGCCCGGACCGGGGCAGAGCCGGCCCACCGGCTCCGAGGTGGGCGCGGCCGGCGAGGCCGGGCGGTGATCGCGGGCGACCTCCCGACACCCGCGGGGGCGTGGGCCGTGCTGCTCGTACTCGGGCTCGCACTGGTGGCCGCCGCGCGCCGCCGCCGGCGGGCGGCCGCCACTTACGCTGCAGCGCCCCGCGGGCGCACGGCCGCCACCGACACTGCAGCACCCCGCCGGCCCCGCGGCCTCGCGTTCCTGATCGTGGGCGCACTCGTCGGCGGGTCGGTGCTGCTGGGCCAGCCGGCGCTCGCGCAGCCGTTCAACTGCAAGGAGCCGCCCGAGCCCGACCGCCCGGGGACGGGACTGGTCGGGTCGCTCGACCCGCCGACGCTCAGCGCCGGGGCACCGGGGAGCGTCTACAACGAGGTCGGCTACGCCGGACTGGTCTGGCACAACTACGACCTCGGCTGCGCTGGCAGCGCCGTGCTCAACCCCGCGACGACGACGGACACCTGGCTGGGCAACCAGACCTTCAACGTGGCCAAGTTCGCGGTCGCCGGCGTCAACTGGTCGCACTACCTGATCGCCGACGGCGGTGAGCTGCTCTCCCCGCTCGACGACCTGATCTCCGACGCCACCCGGGCCATGTACGACGCGGTGTTCACCACGTGGATCGGCCTGGCGCTGCTCATCCTCGCGATCATCCTGTTCGTGCTCGCCATCCGCGGGGACCTGGCCCGGCAGGCGCAGCGGACCGGGGTCGCCACGCTCGCGCTCATGCTGGGCTCGGCCGCCTACCTCGCCCCCATCGACTGGGCGAAGGCCGCGGACGGCCTGCTGCTCGACGGCATCACGCGGATGCAGGAGGGATTCCTCGGCCAGGTCGGCCTCGGCGACCGCGACACGCTCCCCACGGTGCTGGTCGACCAGGTCGTCTACGCCAACTGGCTGCGCGGGCAGTTCGGCTCCCCGGACGTCCCACAGGCCCAGGAGCTGGGCCGTGATCTGCTGCGCGCGCAGACCTTCACCAAGCAGGAGGTCGCCGAGGGCCGGGACATCCCGGAGCTGGCCGAGCAGAAGAAGGCCGACTACGCCGCGCTGGCCGACCGCACGGGCGACCGGTACTCCTACTTCCGGGGCGAGTCCGGCAGCCGGGTGGGGGTCGGCGTGCTCTCGGTCGTGCAGGCCGTCTGCATCGCGCTGTTCCAACTGCTGTCCAAGGTCCTGGTGCTCGTCGCCATGCTGCTGCTGCGGTTGATGGTGATGACCGCGCCGGCACTCGCGATCCTCGCCGTGCTCAAACCCGACGTGCTGCCCGCACTGCTCCGGGTGGCCGGAGCGGCGATCGTCAACACCCTCGTGGTGGGCGCGCTGGCCGGATTGCACGCGCTGCTCGTGGTGTCGCTGTTCCGGCCCGGCGCGAACATCGACCTGTGGCTCGCGCTGCTGGTCACCGGTGTGGTGACCGTCGTGATGTGGGCGGTCGCGCGGCCGTTCCGGCGGCTGGTGTCGATGGTGTCGCTGACCCGCGAGCAGTTCGGCGGCATCGTGCCGGGGGCCGGAACCGGTCCGATGTCGCGGGTGTGGCAGCGGTTCCGCGGCGGCCCGGCGGACGACCGCCAGGCCCGCTGGTGGGACGAGCGGCGCGGCGGTGCTGCGGGCTTCGGGTACCCCGACGGTGCCCGGCCGGAGGCCGCACCCGGCGCGACCCCCGCCCCGGCCGGAGCCGGCGCCCGGGTGCCCACGCGCCGTACCGAGGTTCAGTCGCAACCGGCCGCGGCGCTGATCCCGGCGGCCCGCCGGCCCGCCCTGCCCTCGGGCGGCGGCGGGATCGGCGGTGGTGGCGGCGAGCCCCGCTGGGCCGATCCCGGCGAGGTGGACGAGCGCGTGATCTACCGGCGGCCCGACGCCGTCCCGCTACGGCCCGGCGGCGCGCGCCCGGTGCAGCCGGAACTGGTCGACGGTGTCCCGGTCTACCGCATCTACCGCCCGCGCACCGCCCAGCCGGTGTACGGCTCGGCCGCGTGGAACGGAGCGGGCCGTGCCGATTAGGTCCCCGCGCGGCCGGGCCGCCGCCTACCGCTCCGTGTGGCAGTGGCCGTTGCGCTCCCCGGTGCGGCTGGCGATCACGGGCGTGGTCGTCCTGGCCCTCGCCGTGGGCGTCAGCATCGCGGTGACCTCGCTGCGGGGCACGCCCGCCGGTGGCCTGATGTCCCGGTCCGGCGCGTCGGCCACCCCTGATCCGGGCGGCCGGTCGTCGACCGGTGCGGGAGGGGTGGCCCAGCCGACGGCGTTGCCGCCGGTCGCGCCGCTGGTCCCGAGCACCCTGCCGCTGTCCCACGCGCCGCGCGCCGCGCTGCGGGTGGCCGCCGACTGGGCGGACGCCTGGGTCGACCATCCCGACGGGATCACCTCCGAGCAGTGGCTGGCCGGACTGCGTCCCCTGACGACGGACGAGTACCTGGGCGTGCTCGCGAACGTCGACCCGGCCAACGTGCCGGCCGCGCGGGTCACCGGGTCACCCCAGCCGGTGAAGGTCGCCCCGAGCTCGGTCCGGGTGGAGGTGCCGACCGACGCGCTGACGCTCATCGTGCTGGTCGTCGACACCGAGGACGGCTGGCGCGTCGCCGGCTACGACCGGGCCTGAACCGCGATGGGCGGAACCGGGCGACGGCACCCCAGCGGGGGTGAACGGCGATGAGGCCGCTGCGCCCCTTTCGCCTGCTGGTTCCCGTCGTCGCGATCGCCGCCGCACTCGGGCTGTTCCTCGGCGTCGGCCTGATCGCGTTCACCGTCGGCGGCGGTGGCGGATCACGGGCGTCCGGGCTGTGCGACACCGTCGGCCCCCCGGTGGGCGTCGGCCTCGGTGGGCGCGCCGGGACGACCATCGGCGACCTCAGCGACGAGCAGCGCGACAACGCCGCCACGATCATCGGCGTGGCCCGGGAGATGGGCGCCCCGCCCCGGGCCTGGCTGATCGCGCTGGCCACCGCCATGCAGGAGTCGACCCTGCGCAACATCAACTACGGCGACCGGGACTCGCTCGGACTGTTCCAGCAGCGGCCCTCGATGGGCTGGGGCTCGCCCGCCGAGGTCACCGACCCGGTGTACAGCACAACGATCTTCATCGAGCGGCTGCTGCAGGTCCCCGGCTGGGACCAGCTGCCGGTGACGGTCGCCGCACAGACCGTGCAGCGCTCGGCGTTCCCCGACGCGTACGCCAAGTGGGAGGGGCTGGCCGCCGCGCTGGTGCAGCAGCTAGCCGACATCGCGGCCGTCCCCGAGCACTGTGGACCGACGGGTGCGACCCTCCCCGAGGGGGCGGCCCGCACCGCGATCTCGTTCGCGCTCCGCGAGGTGGGCAAGCCCTACGTCTGGGGCGGCACCGGCCCGAGCACCTACGACTGCTCGGGGCTGATGCTGCGCGCGTTCCAGGCCGCGGGGATCGAGCTGCCACGCGTCTCCCGCGACCAGTTCAACAGCGGCGGCCACGTCCCGATCGACCAGGCCCAGCCCGGCGACCTGCTGTTCTACGCGACGGATCCGTCCGACCCCTCGACCATCCACCACGTCACGCTGTACATGGGCGACGGGCAGATGGTGGAGGCGCCCTACAGCGGAGAGTCCGTCCGGGTGCAGCCGGTGCCATGGAACTATGAGGAGCTCGTGCCGCTGGCCACCCGGCCCGGAACCGCCCCGAACACGGTCTGACGCCGGCCGGCAGCGCACGTCCACAGCACGACCGGGAGTACGCATCATGCCTACGCGAAACCTGCTTGCCAGGGTTGAGCCATGAACACCGATCCCCCCGCCCCGGCGTCGACCACGCCGCTGCGGGACTACCTCGACCGTCCCGCGCCCGGCTCATGCGAGGACTACCTCGTGGTGCCCCGTTCGCTCGCCCAGTCGATGCCGCTGCGCTGGCAGCAGGTCTTCACGGGCCTGCTGGCCGACCTGCACGACGCCTACGCCGACCTGCCGTGGCCCGAGTACAAGGTCGTCCCGAGCCGGTGGGAGTCGCTCGTCGACATGGACGAGGAGCAACTCGCCGCGGCCGGCTACCTGGCCGACCTCGACTCCGACGGCGAGCTGGTCTACCGCGACGCCGCCGACAACCCCGTCGGCGACCCGGCGGCCCACCGCGTACTGGCCCCCGTCGACGACCCCCTCCCGCCGGCCTCAGCAGGCCGCGTAGAGCCCCGCCCCGCAGCCCCCCTCTGACCCCACCCCCGCGAGTCGGGCTATCCCACCCCGCGAGTCGGGGTTTCCAAGAGCGCGAGTCGGGGTTTCCAAGAGCGCGAGTCGGGGTATTCGGGAGGGCGCGGCGACCGCGCGCAGCAGCAGCCTCGTCCCGTGCCGAGCAGCTCACCCGAGGACATGATTGCTGCGGTGAGCGCTTCGCTGCGCGAGTGCACCGGACGCGACCTGGACGAATGGGTGCGCGTCGCCACCGAGAACGGGCCCGACCCGCTGGACCGCAACGCCGTGCGGAACTGGCCGCGCGACGTGCACGGGCTCCGACAGAACAGCCGATGGACGATCGCCGATGCCGCGGCACGGGCGGCCGGGTGGGTCCGGCCCACCGTCGCGGACCACATCGACGGCCAGTACACCGGGCGCCGGGCGGCCCTCCGGCCGGTTTACGACGCGGTCGTCGCGCTCACCCTCGGCCTCGGTGACGTGCGCATCGAGGCCGCTCGACCCATGTCCCGTTCGTCCGCGGCCGGCAGTTCGCCGCGGTCGCCGCGACGACGAGCCGGGTGGACCTCGGGCTGCTTCATCCACCCGCCTGAGGGTCCTCGGCTGGTTGCGGGCCGGGCGCCCGGGCAGTCCACCCACCGGGTGGTCCTCACCTCGGTCACCGAGATGGACGACGAAGGTCGCCGCGCTGCTGCGGGCGGCGTACGACCAGAACCCCTAAGGTCGGCGGCCGACCCGCCCGGAAACCCCGACTCGCGCTCTTGGAAACCCCGACTCGCGCGAAAGTTGAGTGGGGTGGGAACAAGGTCGGAAGCGCGCACGTTGGGCGGGGTGATGACCAAGTTGAGCGAGTCCGACTCAAGGCTGGTTTGACGGCGGGGGCGGATCTTGTAGAGACTTGAGTCAAGTCAGCTCAAGAACCATCGCAGTACATACGGAGGCAACCACCATGGCTCGTGCGGTCGGTATCGACCTCGGGACCACCAACTCCGTCGTCGCCGTCCTTGAGGGTGGCGAGCCGACGGTCATCGCGAACTCCGAGGGCTCTCGCACCACCCCCTCGGTGGTGGCGTTCGCCCGCAACGGCGAGGTCCTCGTCGGGCAGTCGGCGAAGAACCAGGCCGTGACCAACGTCGACCGGACCATCCGCTCGGTCAAGCGTCACATGGGCACGGGCTGGTCGACCGACGAGATCGACAGCAAGAAGTACTCCGCGCAGGAGATCAGCGCGCGCGTGCTGCAGAAGCTCAAGCGCGACGCCGAGTCCTACCTGGGCGAGGAGATCACCGACGCGGTGATCACCGTCCCCGCCTACTTCGAGGACGCGCAGCGCCAGGCCACCAAGGAGGCCGGCCAGATCGCGGGTCTCAACGTGCTGCGGATCGTCAACGAGCCCACCGCCGCCGCGCTGGCCTACGGGCTGGACAAGGGCGAGAAGGAGCAGACCATCCTGGTCTTCGACCTCGGTGGCGGCACCTTCGACGTCTCGCTGCTGGAGATCGGTGAGGGCGTCGTCGAGGTCAAGGCGACCAACGGCGACAACCACCTCGGTGGCGACGACTGGGACGAGCGGGTCATCAGCTGGCTCGTCGAGAAGTTCAAGTCCGCGCAGGGCATCGACCTGACCAAGGACAAGATGGCGATGCAGCGGCTGCGTGAGGCCGCGGAGAAGGCCAAGATCGAGCTGTCCAGCAGCTCGAGCGCCACGATCAACCTGCCCTACATCACGGTCGACGCGGACAAGAACCCGCTGTTCCTGGACGAGACGCTGTCGCGCGCCGAGTTCCAGCGGATCACCTCCGACCTGCTCGACCGCACCCGCGCGCCGTTCAACCAGGTGATCAAGGACGCCGGCATCTCCGTCGGCGAGATCGACCACGTGGTGCTCGTCGGTGGCTCCACCCGCATGCCCGCCGTCACCGAGCTGGTCAAGGAGCTGACCGGCGGCAAGGAGCCCAACAAGGGCGTCAACCCGGACGAGGTCGTCGCCGTCGGTGCCGCCCTGCAGGCCGGTGTGCTGCGCGGTGAGGTCAAGGACGTCCTGCTGCTCGACGTCACCCCGCTGTCCCTGGGCATCGAGACCAAGGGCGGCGTGATGACCAAGCTCATCGAGCGCAACACCACGATCCCGACCAAGCGTTCGGAGATCTTCACGACGGCCGACGACAACCAGCCGTCCGTGCAGATCCAGGTGTTCCAGGGCGAGCGCGAGATCGCGGCCTACAACAAGAAGCTCGGCATGTTCGAGCTGACCGGCCTGCCGCCGGCCCCGCGGGGCGTGCCGCAGATCGAGGTCAGCTTCGACATCGACGCCAACGGCATCGTGAACGTGTCGGCGAAGGACCTGGGCACCGGCAAGAGCCAGGCCATGACCATCACCGGCGGATCCGCCCTGGGCAAGGACGAGATCGACCGGATGATGCGCGAGGCCGAGCAGCACGCCGAGGAGGACAAGCGCCGCCGCGAGGAGGCCGAGGTCCGCAACCAGGCGGAGTCGCTCGTCTACCAGACGGAGAAGTTCGTCAAGGAGAACGACGAGAAGCTCCCCGGTGACGTCAAGGACGGCGTGAACGCCGCCCTCGGCGAGGCCCAGGAGGCCCTGAAGGGCACCGACACCGACGCCATCAAGGCCGCCATGGAGAAGCTCGCGACCGAGTCCCAGAAGCTCGGTGCCGCGCTCTACCAGCAGCCGGGCGCCGACGGTGCCGCTGCCGCGGGTGCGCCCGGTGACGCCGGCGCGTCGAGCCAGCAGGCCGACGACGTCGTCGACGCCGAGATCGTGGACGAGGACGACAAGAGCGACGGAGCCAAGAAGTGATCTCTCCCTACGACGGTCCCAACGGAAACGCGGGGGTCGACGGCGAGGGCGAGCGGATCGTCGTGCGTGACCGGCGCCGGATCGACCCGGTGACCGGAGAGGTCCGCACCCCGGGCGGCGAGACGCCGCCCGGGGCGACCCCGGCCGCCGGCCCTGCCGAGGACACTGCCCCTGAGACGGATGCCGAGCTCGCCGAGCTCGCGGCGCAGGTCGCCGAGCGCACGGCCGACCTGCAGCGCGTCACGGCCGAGTACGCCAACTACCGGCGCCGCGTCGACCGCGACCGGGAGGGCGTCCTGGTGAGTGCCCGCGTGCAGTTCGTGTCCGAGCTGCTCACGGTGCTCGACGACCTCGACCGTGCCGAGGCGCACGGTGACCTGACCGGCGCGTTCAAGTCGGTCGGGGACAAGGTCGTCGGCGTGGTCACCAAGCTCGGCCTGGAGGCCTTCGGCGCGGAGGGCGAGCTGTTCGACCCGTCCCTGCACGAGGCGGTCCAGCACGACACCGCTGAGGACGCCGGCACCGGTCCGACGGTCACCGTCATCTCCACGGTGCTGCGCCGGGGCTACCGGCTGGCCGATCGGGTGCTGCGTCCCGCGATGGTCACGGTGGTGGATCGGGCCGAGCAGGCCGAGACCGCGCCCCCGCCCGGTACCGCGGACACCGCGGCGGTCGAGCAGCCGCCGACGGACTCGGCCTGACCTGATCTGACATCGCGAGAGGAGGCGGAGTGACCCAGCGCGACTGGATCGAGAAGGACTTCTACCGCGAGCTGGGCGTCGACTCTGGCGCGTCTGCGGATGAGATCAAGAAGGCCTACCGGAAGCTCGCCCGCGAGCTGCACCCGGACGCCAACCCGGGAGACGCCAGGGCCGAGGCGCGGTTCAAGTCCGTGTCCGAGGCCTACGGCGTGCTGTCCGACGACAAGAAGCGCCGCGAGTACGACGAGACCCGCGCGCTGTTTGCCGGCGGCGCCTTCTCGGGCAGCCCGGGCGCAGGCGGCTTCCCCGGCGGCTTCGGCACGGGCGCGCAGGGCTTCGACCTCGGAGACCTGTTCGCCCGGTCCGGGGCCGGTAACCCGGGCGGTGCCGGCGGGCTCGGCGACCTGTTCGGCGGGCTGTTCGGCAACCGCGGCGGCGCCGCGGGTGCCCGCACCACCACGAACCGGCCGCAGCGCGGCGCCGACGTGGAGAGCGAGCTGCGCATCGACTTCATCGACGCCGTTCGCGGTGCCGAGGTGCAGATCCGGCTGTCGTCCCCCGGCCGCTGCGAGCGCTGCGGCGGCACCGGGGCCCGGCCGGGCAGCACGCCGCACACGTGTCCGACCTGCAACGGCGTCGGGCTCGTCAGCACCAGCCAGGGGGCGTTCGCGTTCTCCGAGCCCTGCCGCGACTGTCGCGGCACCGGCCGGATCATCGACGACCCGTGCGTGGAGTGCGGCGGCGACGGCGTGGCGACCCGGACCCGGACCCTCACCGTCCGGGTGCCGGCCGGCGTCGACGACGGGCAGAAGATCCGGCTGGCCGGCCAGGGCGAACCGGGCCGTGGCGGTGCCCCGGCGGGGGACCTGTACGTCAAGGTCCACGTCACGCCGCACCGGATCTTCGGGCGGTCCGCCAAGAACACCGACGACCTGACCCTGAAGGTCCCCGTGACCTTCCCGGAGCTGGCGCTGGGCGCCACGCTGACCGTCCCGACGCTGGACGGGACGGTGTCGCTCAAGATCCCGCCGGGCACGGCCAGCGGCCGGACGCTGCGGGTCCGCGGGCGCGGCGTGCAGCGGCACAACGGCAAGACCGGTGACCTGCTGGTCACGGTCGAGGTGGCGGTCCCGACCAGGCTCGACGACGCGGCCACGGAGGCACTGCAGGCCTACGCGGAGGCGACGAAGTCCTTCGACCCCCGGGCTGAGCTGCTCGGCGGGAGGTGACGGGTGCGATGACCATGCGACCCCCCGCCGGCGGCCCGACGGACGAGGGCACCGTCCTGCCACCGGGCGCCAACCCCGACAGCCCGGTGTTCGTCATCTCGGTGGCCGCCGAGCTGGCCGGGCTGCACGCCCAGACCCTGCGCAGCTACGACCGGCTGGGGCTCGTCAGCCCGGGCCGGTCGGCAGGGGGTGGGCGACGCTACTCGGCACGCGACATCGCGCTGCTCCGCGAGGTGCAGCGGCTGTCGCAGATCGACGGCGTGAACCTGGCCGGCATCAAGCGGATCATCGAGCTCGAGCATATGGTCGACGGGCTGCGGAGCCGCGTCGAGGAGCTCACCGAGGAGCTCGCCGCCGCCCAGGCAGCGGCCGAGCACGCCGCGGCCATGGTCCACCAGTCCTACCGGCGCGATCTCGTGCCGGTCGACCGGCGCTCCGCGCTGGTGGTCTGGCGGCCCAGACCCCGGCCTGAATAGACGATCAAAGAGCCTCGCCCGGTCATCGGATCCCGGTGACCGGGCGAGGCTGTCGTCGTTCTCGGGGGATCAGTCCATCGTGAACGGGTCGTACGTGATGCGGTCGAGCGGCGTGCCCGCGACCAGCATCCGCGACACCGTCGCCCGGATCATCGACGGCGACCCGCACACCAGGACGTCGTGGTCGGCCCACGCGCCGTAGCGGGTGACCACGTCGGCGAGGGTGCCGTGCTCGGCACCCGACGCGCCGTCGTCCTTCTCGACGACGGGGACGACGTCCAACCACGGGTTGCTGTACGAGAGCTTGCGCAGCGCGCCGAAGTCGTACAGGTCCTCCCAGGTGCGGCCGCCCACGAAGACCTGGGTGCGGGGCTGGTCCTGCTTCCGGCCGAGGTCGTCGAGCAGCGCCTTGATCGGGGCCATCCCGGTGCCACCGGCGACCATCAGCAGGTCGCGCACGGTGCCGCCGTTGATGCTCATCCGGCCCATCGGCGGGCCGATCCGCCAGGTGTCGCCGACCCGGGAGTGCGCCACGATGGCGCGGCTCACCCAGCCGTTGGTCACCGCGCGCACGTGGAACTCGAGGGTCCCGTCCTCACGCGGCGCGTTGGCCGGTGACAGGTAGCGCCACAGCCGGGGGCGCTGTGGGGTCTCCACGCTCAGGTACTGGCCGGCGCGGTACGGGATGGGCTCGCTGGTCTGGACGGTGATCACGGCGAGGTCCCAGCCGACGCGCCGGTGATCGACCACGCGGCCCATCCAGGATGCGGGGCCGCGCTCGGCCTCCGCCGCGACGCTCATCGCATCGGCGGCCAGGGCGTACGCGCTCTGCCAGGCCGCCGCGACCGGCGGGGTCCAGTCGTCGCCGGAGAAGGTCGCGATGGCGCTCAGCAGCGCGTTGCCGACGGCGTCGTAGTGTTCGGCCAGCACGCCGAACTTGCGGTGGTCGCGGCCGAGCTGCTGGAGGAACGGGATCAGCTCGTCGGGCTGGTCGACCATCTGCACGACGTGCACCAGGGCCCGCAGCAGGCGGCTGCGCTGCACCTCCATGTTGACCGGGAAGAGGTCGCGGGTGTCGGGCGCCGTGTGGAAGAGCGTCGCGTAGAAGTGCCGGCCGAGCTCGTCGGCCCGCGGTTCCACCTTTGCCCAGCTGGCGCCGATGATCTGGACGGCCTTCGATGCCTCGCTCGGCTGGGCCGTGGGGAGATCGCTGGTGAGCAGCCGTTCAGCGGTCATCGGTGGCCGACCTCTCCTCGGTAGTGCTCCCTCGGGATGGCGGCCGGCAGCGCACGGCGGCAGGCCCCACGGCCTTCGGCGCGCGCGGAACTACACCGGTCATGTTCATCCGTTCGGGGACGGCGGTCACGCGGAGTGATGCCGCAGACGGCATCAGCTGTTCAGCGTAGCGCGTGGAGACGCCAGGTATGACTCCCCGGGTACGGACTGGCACGGTAAGCACGTGCCGCTCCGTACCGCTGCCCTCGTGCGACCCGTGCCCACGCGGCGCCGCGGCATCTCCGCCGCCGCCCTCCCGCCCCTGCCGATCACCCGGGAAGTGCAGGTCGAAGCCTCTGGGGCCGCGCGCCCAGGGTCCACAGGGGAACATCTCCTGCAGTGCGCCTTCGGCTCCCAGCAACGCGCCGACCGGTTCTACGCCGAGCAACTGCGCGACCGGCTGCTGCCGCGCATGATCGAGTTCATCACCCGGATGGACATGCTCTTCGTCGCGACTTCGGATACGCACGGTGAGTGCGATGCCTCGCTGCGCGCCGGGCCGCCCGGGTTCATCCGGGTGCTCGACGACCGCACCCTGGCCTACCCCGAGTACCGCGGCAACGGCGTGCACGCCAGCCTCGGCAACATCAGCGGCAACGCCCACGTGGGCCTGCTGATGGTCGACTTCGTCTCCGACCAGATCGGGCTGCACGTCAACGGCACCGCCCGGATCGTCGAGGACGCGACGTTCCGCATCGAATACCCCGACGTGCACGGTGACCAGGCGCCCGGACGGCGGGCGGAGCGCTGGGTGGTCGTCGGCGTCGAGGAGGCCTACATCCACTGCCGCAAGCACATCCCGCGGATGGAGCGGGTGTCGCAGCGCCGGGAGTGGGGAACCGACGACCCGGCGCGCAAGGGCGGGGACTACTTCCGCGCCAAGGGCACGCCGCCCGTCGTGCCCGGATCCGAGCGGCGGGCCTACACGCCGCGCCGCCGGCGGTTCCCGAGCACGACGCACCTGAGCGGCGGGTCCGCCAGAGCACTGCGGCCCCGCCTCGCCGGGCCGGTTCGACGGATCCTGCCCAGCTGACCGGTGTTCTGATCACGAATTCCGACCTGAGCGGAACAGACTCAACTTTCCTGACGTTGGCGCGGTTAGAGAACAACACCGGGCGAGGGGCACGATGGTGCCCAGCGACATGACGACGCAGGAGGACGGGGGATGGACTCCTTCAACCCCACCACGAAGACCCAGCAGGCGATCTCGGCGGCGGTGCAGGCGGCCACCCTGGCCGGCAACCCCGACGTCGGCCCCACGCACCTGCTCGGCGCGCTGCTCGCCCAGGGTGACGGCATCGCCGCGCCACTGCTCGCCGCCGTCGGAGCCGACGCCGCCGCCGTGCGCGCCGAGCTGACCCAGCTCGGCAACCGGCTGCCCTCGGCCGCCGGCTCCACCGTGAGCGCCCCCCAGCTCAGCCGCGACGCGCTGGCCGCGATCACCGCAGCTCAGCAGCTGGCCACCGAGATGGGCGACGAGTACGTCTCCACCGAGCACCTACTGGTCGGGCTCGCCTCCACCGGCGGCCCGGTGGCCGAGCTGCTCCGCCGGCACGGGGCCACCCCCGACGCGCTGCGCGACGCCTTCACCGCGGTGCGCGGCTCGTCCCGGGTGACCAGCCCGGACCCCGAGGGCACCTACCAGGCGCTCGAGAAGTACGGCGTCGACCTCACCGGGCGCGCCCGCGCCGGGGAGCTCGACCCGGTGATCGGACGCGACACCGAGATCCGCCGCGTCGTCCAGGTGCTGTCCCGGCGGACCAAGAACAACCCGGTGCTGATCGGCGAGCCGGGCGTCGGCAAGACCGCGATCGTCGAGGGCCTGGCCCAGCGGATCGTGGCGGGCGACGTCCCGGAGTCGTTGCGCGGCAAGCGGGTCGTCGCGCTGGACCTCGGCTCGATGGTGGCCGGTGCGAAGTACCGCGGCGAGTTCGAGGAGCGGCTCAAGGCCGTCCTCAAGGAGATCACCGACTCCGCGGGCCAGGTCATCACCTTCATCGACGAACTGCACACCATCGTCGGGGCGGGCGCGACCGGCGAGGGCGCGATGGACGCCGGCAACATGATCAAGCCGATGCTCGCCCGCGGTGAGCTGCGGATGGTCGGCGCGACCACACTGGACGAGTACCGCCAGCACATCGAGAAGGACCCGGCCCTGGAGCGCCGGTTCCAGCAGGTGCTCGTCGGCGAACCGTCCGTCGAGGACACCATCGGCATCCTGCGCGGGCTCAAGGAGCGCTACGAGGTGCACCACGGCGTGCGGATCACCGACGCCGCGCTGGTCGCCGCCGCGACGCTGTCCGACCGCTACATCACCGCGCGGTTCCTGCCGGACAAGGCCATCGACCTCGTCGACGAGGCCGCGTCCCGGCTCCGGATGGAGATCGACTCCCGGCCCGTCGAGATCGACACCGTCGAGCGCGCCGTGCGCCGGCTGGAGATCGAGGAGATGGCCCTGGAGAAGGAGTCCGACGCCGCCTCCGTCGACCGGCTGGCCGCGCTGCGCGCCGAGCTGGCCGAGAAGAAGGAGGAGCTCGCCGCGCTGACCGCTCGCTGGCAGAACGAGCGCGGTGCCATCGAGTCGGTGCGCGAGCTCAAGGAGCAGCTCGAGGCGCTGCGCGGGGAGTCCGAGCGGGCCGAGCGCGACGGCGATCTCGGCCGGGCCGCCGAGCTGCGCTACGGCAAGATCCCCGGGATCGAGAAGCAGCTCGACGAGCTGACCGCGGTCGCGGCGCCGGCTTCGGGCGACGTGATGCTCAAGGAGGAGGTCGGCCCGGACGACGTGGCCGACGTCGTCTCCGCGTGGACCGGGATTCCGGCCGGCCGGTTGCTCGAGGGCGAGACGGCGAAGCTGCTGCGTATGGAGGACGAGCTCGGCAAGCGCGTCGTCGGCCAGGCCGACGCCGTGCGCGCGGTGTCCGACGCCGTGCGCCGGGCCCGGGCCGGGATCGCCGACGAGGACCGCCCGACCGGCTCGTTCCTGTTCCTCGGCCCCACCGGTGTGGGCAAGACCGAGCTGGCGAAGGCGCTCGCGGAGTTCCTGTTCGACGACGAGCGGGCCATGGTCCGCATCGACATGAGCGAGTACAGCGAGAAGCACAGCGTGGCGCGTCTCGTCGGCGCGCCGCCCGGCTACGTCGGGTACGACCAGGGCGGCCAGCTCACCGAGGCCGTCCGGCGCCGCCCGTACACGGTGGTGCTGTTCGACGAGGTGGAGAAGGCCCACCCGGACGTCTTCGACACGCTGCTGCAGGTGCTCGACGACGGACGGCTCACCGACGGCCAGGGCCGCACGGTCGACTTCCGCAACACGATCCTGGTGCTGACGTCGAACCTCGGGTCGCAGGCCATCGCCGACCCGGGGATGGACGAGCAGAGCCGCACGGACGCGGTGATGGCGGTCGTGCAGCGCCACTTCAAGCCGGAGTTCCTCAACCGGCTCGACGACGTCGTGGTGTTCCACGCGCTGTCCACCGAGGAGCTCACGCACATCGTGGACATCCAGCTCGGCGTCCTCGAGCGCCGGCTGGCCAAGCGCCGGCTCACCCTCGACGTGTCCGCCGCGGCCCGCGAGTGGCTGGCGATGAACGGCTTCGACCCGGTGTACGGGGCGCGGCCGCTGCGCCGGCTCGTGCAGTCGGCGATCGGCGACCAGCTGGCGAAGGAGGTGCTCTCCGGATCCGTCCGCGAGGGCGACACCGTGCGGGTGGACCTCGACCCCAGCGCCGAGGGCGGCACCGGCGCCCTCGTCGTCGGCCCGGCCCTCCCCGTCGGCACCCCCCGATAACCCGCGAGTCGGCACCCGGGAGCGCGAGTCGGGCTCCCGCCGCCCGCGAGTCGGGGTGTGCGTGCGCGCGAGTCGGGGTGTGCGTGCGCCGACGGTCCTACCCCGACTCGCGGGCGGAATTGCCCCGACTCGCGGGATGATCACCCGGTAGGCGCATCTCCGTGATCGTGGCGCTACCGCACGTTGCATGATCTCGGGTCTAGGCTCCGCGACGTGGGCATTCCGTCGTCGGTATGGTTCCTCATCGCCGTGGTCGCGCTGCTGGTCGGCGGCGGCCTGTTGCTGGCCGACCGGGCCCGGGGCAGTGACGGCATGCGCGATCGCAAGCGCTGGGCCGCGCTGCGCGGGTGGGAGTACCTGGACAGCGATCCGGTGCTGCCCAGCCGCTGGCGCTACGGCACGATCCACCAGGGCGGGCCCGGGGTCGCCCGCAACCTGGTCAGCGGCTCGGTGCCCACCCCCGACGGCCCACGTCAGGCCTACGTCTTCGACCACGAGCAGGCCGGGCGGATCGGCTCGGTGCTCGCTGCCGTGCAGGTTCAGACGCCCCTGCCGGGCGCGGTGGAGCTGCGGCTCCCGTCGGCGCCGCTGCCCGACGACGCCGGGCTCGACCTGCTGGAGCCGGTCGGGGAGCGTTACGCCTTCGTCTCCGACGCCGACGCAGTCAAGCCGCTGCTGACCAACCGGCTCGCCGACGCCAGCGACGCGATCGGCGACGACGTCGAGTTGCTGTGGGCCGAGGACGCGTGGGTGCTGGCGGCCGCCCCACCGGACGCCGGCCCCGAGCGCCTGCAGGATCTGCTCGCTGACATGGCCGAGGTGGCAACCGCGCTCGAGCAGGGCCAGGGCGCACGGCACCGCATGGGCCGCTGACCTGCGCCGACCCGCTTCGGACACCTGGCCCGCCAAGGCCGACGGAGATCACCGGCCGGGTCACGGAGCGGGACGGCTAGTGTCCCGGACGTGCCCACCGCCCTCATCACCGGAGCCACCGCCGGCATCGGCGCCGCGTTCGCGGCCCGCCTGGCCGCCGACGGCCACGACCTGGTCCTGGTCGCGCGTGACGCCGAGCGGCTCGAGGCCACCGCTCTCCGGCTGCGCGCCCGCGGGATCGCGGTGCAGGTGCTGCCCGCCGACCTCGCCGATCCGGTCGGCCGCGAGCGGGTGGCGGCGCGGCTCACCGACCCCGACGTCGCCCCGGTCGACCTGCTGATCAACAACGCCGGCTTCGCGCTCGGCGACGGTTTCCTCGAATCCGGCGCGGGCGCCCTGGCGCGCCAGCTCGCGGTCAACGTGACGAGCGTGCTGCAGCTGACCCGGGCGGCGTTGCCCGGGATGGTCGACCGCCGCCGCGGTGCGGTGATCAACGTGTCGAGCGTGGCCGGTTTCCTGGCTGGGCGCGGCTCGACCTACAGCGCGGACAAGGCGTGGGTCACCACGTTCACCGAGGGTGTCGCGGCGTCGCTGGCGGGTACCGGGGTGCGTGCGCTGGCGCTCTGCCCGGGATTCGTGCGCACCGAGTTCCATGAGCGCGCCGGTATCGACGTCGGCGAGCGGACGGGCCCGCTCTGGCTGGACGCCGACCGGGTCGTGGACGAGTGCCTCGCCGACCTGGCCCGCGGCCGGGTGCTCTGCGTGCCGAGCCCCCAGTACAAGGCGATCGTGGGTCTCGTCGACGTGCTGCCGCGGGCGCTGCTGCGCCGACTCACCGCCCGGTTCGACCGGGACCGCACATGAGCGCGCCCGGCCGCGCCGCCCGTCGTCGAGAAGGAGGAACCATGAGCATCTCCGACACCGAGCGTGAACGGCTGGCGGCACTGGTCCGCGAGCTGGGGGTGATCCACGAGCGGATCACGCTGTCCTCCGGGGCCGAGGCCGACTACTACGTGGACCTGCGCCGGGTGACCCTGCAGCACGAGGCCGCCCCGCTGATCGGCCGGCTGCTGCGGGTGCTCACCGCGGACTGGGACTACGAGGCGGTGGGTGGACTCACCCTCGGCGCCGACCCGGTCGCCGTCGCCGTGCTGCACGCCGCGGCGGCCGAACGTGCCGCGGCGCCCGACACGCCGCCGGTCGACGCCTTCGTCGTCCGCAAGTCGACGAAGCAGCACGGCATGCAGCGGTTGATCGAGGGCCCCGACATTCCCGGCCGCCGGGTGCTCGTCGTCGAGGACACCTCGACCACCGGCGGGTCCGTGCTCACCGCGGTGCGGGCGACCCGGGAGGTCGGCGCGACAGTGGTCGGTGTCGTGACCGTGGTCGACCGCGACACCGGGGCGAAGGAGGCGATCGAGGCCGAGGGCGTGCCCTACCGCGCGCTGCTCGGGCTGGCCGACATCGGCCTGTGAGCACCGGCCGGCGGTGGACCCGGGGTCAGGGCCGCCGCCGGCCCGCGATCGCCTCGTCCCCGTCGACGGTCCGCATCGGCCCGGTCGATCTGCCCAGCGGGTACTGCGACGTCGCGTTCCGTCCGATCGAGTGCCGGGGTCCCTGCTCGGGTGAGAGCCGCGGGGCGGGCAGCACCACGTCCGAGCCGGCCCGGCGGTCGCTGCGGCGCTCACCCTGACGGTCGCTCTGGCGCCCGCGCAGGGTCCGGAGCAGCCCGATGACGGTTCCGACCAGGCCCAGGAAGACGATCGCCGGCACGATCAGGTCGCTGATCCCCCGGTTGGCCAGCGGCGCGGGCGTCACCTCGAGCTGCGGCTCGGGCAGCGCCTCGAAGTCGACCAGCCCGGTGCTCTCCAGATGCTCGATGTGCCGGGCGACGAAGACCTGCGCGATGTCGGCGAAGTCGCGGATGGCCTGGTTGCGGGTCCCGGTGCGGACCTGGGCGATGACCGGCAGGACGCCGCCGTGCGCCTCGCGGAGCCGGTTGACGGCGACCCGGTCGTACTGCGACCCGGTCTGAGCCCCGATCTCGGCCATCCACGCCTGCTGCTGGTCGCTGGGCAAGCTGGGCAGGACCACACCGAGCTGTCCGGCCGTCTGCCGCACGATGCCGTCCAACTCGGTGTGCTCGGCCGCGAGGATGCCGCCGAGCTCCCGGACGTCCTCGCTCATGGCCTGTTGCTGCATCTGCTGGCCGGTCGGGATCTCCCACAGCCCGGCCTGCCGGACCTTGACCAGCAGCTCGCGGTCGGCGGGGCCGAGTTCGCCGGTCTCGGTCTGTACCCGGCGGTCCGAGAAGCCGGAACCGGGCCCGAAGGTCCAGGACTGGAACACCGATGCCGCCACGGCGCCGATGATCGCGACCAGCACGGTCCAGCGGACGGCCCGGGGGATGCGCCGCAACATGGGGAATGCCTTCCTGCAGGTGATGTCAGACCATTCCGAACAGCTCGGTGTGGATCCGCTCGGCCGGAACCCCCAACGTGTCGAGGGCGTCCAGGGCGGACTCGACCAGTGACGGCGGCCCGCAGATGAAGTAGTCCAGGTGATCGCGGCGGAAGTCGCCGGGGAGCACGGCGGCGAGCAGCGCGCCGTCGATGCCACCGGTCTCGCCCTCCCAGCCTTCCGGGGGCCTGCGCAGCACCTCGGTGACCTCGAGGTCGATCTGGCGGCGCATCTCCGCGAGCTCGCTGCGGAACAGCAGGTCGGCGGGTTCCCCGGCGACGACGATGAACCGGTGCGGGCGGCGGTCCCTGCGGTGGGCGAGGGTGCGCAACATGCTCATCATCGGCGTCACGCCCACTCCGCCGGCGATCAGCACCAGCCCGCTGGAGGTGACGAAGTCGGCGGTGAACGAGCCGTAGGGACCGTCGACCCACACCGAGCTGCCCGGCTGCAGCGCCCGGATCTGCTCGGTGAAGTCGCCCGCGTGCCGGATGGTGAACTCCACGGACTGGTGCTGGTGGGCACCGGAGGCGATCGTGAACGGGTGTTCCTCCGAGGCGGTGCGTTCCAGCCGCAACCAGGCGAACTGACCGGGCGCGAACTGCAGGGCCGGGGCGGTCCCGGCGCGCCGCCGGGGCTCCAGCACGAGGGTGCTGATCGACAGGTTCTCCGGGCGCACCTCGCGGACCAGGAACTCCGATGCCGGGTCGAGCAGTGATCGCCACACCCAGCGCATCGTGAACACGCCGACCAGCAGCACGCCGAGCAGGATCAGCACCGGGCCGACCACGGCGTCGAGGACGAGATGCTCGAGCCACCAGACGTGCAGCGCCGAGAACCCGAGCACGGCCGTGGCGAGCACGAGGTGCAGCCACCGCCAGGTCTCGTAGGGCAGGCCGAGGCGCTCACGCCGAGCGGTCAGCGGCACCAGCGCGGCGAGCGCCAGCGACGCGGCCACGGCCGCCTGTGCCCGGGGCGGCGCCGTGAAGACGTTGAGCAGAGCGACCTTCGCCGGATCGGCCGCGACCACGAAGGCCAGGTGCGTGGCGATGAGCACGGCCGTGAGGATGCCGAGATAACGGTGGATGCCGATCACGTTCTCGATGCCGAACGCCCTGGTCAGCGAGCGCATCCGTGACGGCAGTGCCGCGGTGCAGATCAGAGCGGACAGCGCCAGCAGTCCCGTGACGATCGACAGGTGGCGCCAGAGCCCCATGGGCTCCGCTCGCGGGAGCCACACCAGCACGGGACCGAGCAGCACGGCGAGCAGCACCGCAGTCCACCCCGTCTGGGCCGTCGTCCGACTCACAGCGGGGGACCGTAGGCAACGCTCCCGGCGATCCGGGCCGAAGCTGAGAGATCAGCGGTCCGCGGTCGCCCACGGTCCAAGCCCCCGTCGACGAGCGGCACACAGTTAGTCCGAACGTCGCGGCAATTGCGCCGTTCGCTGTGTAACACCCTCAGGTTGGCCGTGGATCTTCTCAGCGAGCCGACCGTTCACCGACGAATCGATCGCCACCCGGCGCAGTCGAAGCAACCTCAGCCGCTCTCACTGCCCCGATGCCACGCCAGATCCGGCGGGCCCGCCATGGGCCGAACGGCGGGTTCGGAGCGCGGATGACCGCAGCGTGATCGGTGCAGTCCCGCAACCCTTCCGTAGCGCATACTCATCGGTCACGGATGGGTCACGGCGGGAGGTCCGATGGCTGTCCTGGCTGGTAAGAGCGTTGTGCGTGGGTGGTCCGGACTGTCCGTCGTGGCCTTCGCGATCCTTGTCGGTCTCGGGTTCACAGGCTGCGGTGCGCCCGCGTTCACCTACGTGACCAACTCCGACGACCGCACCTACCTCAAAGTTCCGGCCAGCTGGCAGCAGATCGACAGCCGGGAACTCGCCCGGGCGATCGGCGTCGACCCCTCCCTCGGCAGCCAGGCGGGCCTGTGGATGGCCGGGTACGACGCCGACGCCAGTCCGTCGCCGGTGCACCTGTTCGGCCCGCACGCCGCGGCGCCCGCGGTCTTCGTCAGCGTGAAGGCGATCCCGCCCGCCGCCCGCGGCCGGCTCTCGCTGGACACGCTGCGCGACATCTTCTATCCCGTGTCGCCGACGGCCCGCCAGCAGCTCGGCATGAGCACCATGTCCGCGAACACCGACTTCGCCCTGCTGGCCGACGAGGTGCTCACCCCCGGGCACGGCTGCGCGGGGTGCACGTCGTCTACCGCTACCGGCAGGCCGGCGGGCCCACTCAGGTCATCGACCAGACCGGCTATCTCAACGACGACGCCAGCAAGCTCTACGTCGTGTTCGTTCGCTGTTCCAGCGAGTGCTACCAGCAGCGTCGGCAGGAGATCCAGAACGTGGTGTCCTCATTCACCGTCCGGGAGACCCCGTGACCGCTCCGGCAGCACCGCACCCGGAGGGTCTGACCCCTCCCGACCATCACCATCCGGGTCCGCCCACGCCCCGGCCGACCCGCAAGAAGACGGCGCTGTGGGACCGCGGCCGGCTCCTGCTGCTGTTCGTCCTCGCGTTCCTGGTCGTGGTGTGGGCGGCGATGGCGGACAACCCGCTGCTGCCGTTCGCCGACTCGGTGCGCATCCAGGGCGTCGAGAGCCAGTGGCTGCTGTGGCTCGCCGGCCTCGAGCTGCTCCGCCAGCTGCACTTCCTCGTCAGCGAGCACTGGTCGGGCTACCACCGGTTCTGGAGCGAGCGGGTGTTCGGCGCCACCGACCGGCTGCTGCGCATGCGGTTCTCCGACTGGACCCGGTTCCGGCTGGGACGGCTGTTCAAGATCGCGGCGTTCCTCGCGCTGTCCGCCCTGATCGCGGCCCAGATCCTCGACACCTCACCGGCGCTCGCCCTGTTCCAGCTGCTGGCGTTGGAGTGGACGGCGATGCCGCTGATCCTGCAGCTGGCCGTCGCGTTCTTCTTCATCGCGTTCCAGTTCATCGGCCTGTTCTGGCTGCTGTCCCGCGGCGGCGTCGACACCTACTACCCCGACGACATCAAGACCCGCTTCCGCGACGTCTGGGGTCAGGACCACGTCGTCGAGCGGATCAAGGAGAACATCCTCTTCCTGGAGAAGCCCGGGGAGATCGAGCGCAAGGGCGGCTACGTGCCCGGCGGCATCCTGCTGTGGGGCCCGCCCGGCACCGGCAAGACGCTGATGGCCGAAGCGGTGGCCGGCGAGACGGGCCGGCCGTACGTGTTCGTCGACCCCGGCGCGTTCATCAACATGTTCATGGGCATCGGGATTCTCAAGGTCAAGTCGCTGTTCCGGAAGCTGCGCAAGCTCGCCCTGCGCTACGGCGGCGTCATCGTCTTCTTCGACGAGGCCGACGCGCTGGGCAACCGCGGCTCGCTGGCCCAGGCGGGGCCGGGTGGGCCACCCGGGATGGGACCCGCCGCGTTCCGGGCCTGCGGCTGTCACGGCTTCTCCTACCTGTCCGACCACACCCGGCTGCTGCTGACCCGCGAGGCGATGGCGTCGGCGCCGGATCCGGGCGAGCGGCCGTCCCGGCGCAGCGGCTTCATCATGGGCGGGATGAACGGCGGTGGCGGGATGGGCACCCTGCAGGCGCTGCTCACCGAACTGTCCGGGCTGAAGAAGCCCCGCGGGCTGATCAACCGCTGGGGACGCCGGGCCCTGGGCATGCGGCCCAAGCCGCCGCCGCAGTACCGGATCCTGGTCATGATGGCGACCAACATGCCCGAGGCGCTCGACGAGGCGCTGCTGCGGCCGGGGCGCATCGACCGCATCTACAAGGTGGGCTACCCGAGCAAGGCCGGCCGGATCCGCACCTATCGGGGCTACTTCGACAAGGTGCCGCACGAAATCACCGCCGAGCAGCTCGACAAGCTGGCCACGATCACGCCCTACGCGACCGGTGCGACGATCAAGGACCTGGTCAACGAGGCGCTGATCATCGCCGTCCGCGCCGGCCGTGACGTCATCACCTGGCGCGACGTCATCCGGGCCAAGCAGCTCAAGGACCTCGGCCCGCCCGAGGACGTCGAGTACATCGAGCGGGAACGGCACGCCGTCGCCGTGCACGAGGGCTGCCACGCCGTCGTCGCGTTCCGGGTGCGCCAGCACATGGAGATCGACCTCGCGACCATCGAGAAGGGCAGCGACTACCTCGGGATGGTCGCCAGCATCCCGCCGGAGGACCAGTTCACCCGGTGGCGCTCGGAGTTCGAGGCCGACATCCTCGTCTCGCTCGCATCGCTGGCCGGGGAGCGGATGTTCTTCGACGGCGACTCGTCGTCGGGCGTGTCGGGCGACCTCGAGGCGGCCACCACACTGGCCTCGTTCATGGAGGGGTTCTGGGGGATGGGCTCCACCGTGTCGTCGTACTCGACGGCGCGGCGGCTCGAGGTGGGCAGCCCGGGCGGGCGCGGCGGGGCCGGCAAGCAGTCCGAGACCCCCGAGGCCATGCTCCGCAAGGCGCTCGCCGACCGCATCGAGGACCAGCTCTCCGAGCTGCTGGAGCGGGCCGAGGCCATCCTGCGGGACAACCGCTCCGCGGTGCTGGCCATCGCGCACGCCCTGGAGACGCACAAGACGCTCTCCGGTGAGGACGTCGAGGCGGTGCTCGAGGGCCGGCCGGGATCCGCCGTCGACGGCCGGATCTACGCCGATCCGCACTTCGTGAACCGACTGGAGCAGTACCACGCGGCGGCCGTCGGGGCGCACCACGGGCACACCGCCGTACAGTTCACCCTGCCGGCCGCGCGCCGGGACGAGAGCACCACGGCAGCCGCCACCCAGCACCCCCGGTAACCCGCGAGTCGGGGTTTCCGGGAGCGCGAGTCGGCAGTCCCACGCCGGCGCGGTCGCGTGCTGATGCACCGGCGCGGCCGGCGTCCACCCGGAAGGCGCCGGCCGCCCGGCATCATCGGGACGTGAGACACTCACGTACGGTCCACCCGCAGTCCTCCGAGCGTCCGGATCCCGGCTCAGGTGCACGCGATCCCGACCTCGCCGGGCCCACCGAGTGGGCCGTCCCCGGCCAGGTCGGCGTCGGGCCCTGGCCGGGCGGCCCGGCGGCGTGGCCCGACGACGACCGGTACGACCCCGAGCTGCTCGAACACGGCGACCGTCGCAACGTCGTCGACGCCTACCGGTACTGGCGGCGCGACGCCGTCGCCGCCGACCTCGCCGCCCGCGCCCACGGCTTCCATGTGGCGATCGAGAACTTCGGCCACGACCACAACATCGGCACCGTGGTCCGCACGGCCAACGCGTTTGCCGCCGCCGCGGTGCACATCGTCGGGCGGCGCCGATGGAACCGCCGCGGCGCGATGGTCACCGACCGTTACCAGCAGCTGCACCACCACCCCGACATCTCCGGGCTGGCCGGGTTCGCCGACGGCCACGGCCTGACGATCGTCGCAGTGGACAACACACCCGGCGCCGTCCCGCTGGAGACCGCGGCACTGCCCCGGAACTGCGTGCTGCTGTTCGGCCAGGAGGGTCCCGGGCTGACCGACGAGGCCCGCGCGGCCGCGGGGCTGACCGTCTCGATCGCCCAGTTCGGCTCCACCCGCTCCATCAACGCCGGGGTCGCGGCCGGGATCGCGATGCACGCCTGGATCCGCCGGCACGCCGACCTGCACCGGGCCTGGTGACGGGCCGGGTCAGGACCTCGAGGTCCGGTACTCGGCCACCCGCTCCATGACGTCGGCGGAGACCTTGCGCGGATGGCCCGCGTCGAACGGCGGCTGCGGGTCGTACTCGATGAAGACCTGCGCGGCCTGCGCGGCGACGTCGTCGACCAGTAGTTCGAGGAGGCGGATCGCCATGTCGATACCGGAGGAGACCCCGGCGGCGGTGATGATCCGGTGCTCGACGTGCTCCACCACCCGCGCGTCGACCGGGGTGGCACCGGTCCGGGCGAGCAGCTCGGTCGCGCCCCAGTGCGACGTCGCGGTGAGCCCGTCCAGCAGCCCGGCCGCGCCGAGCACCAGCGACCCGGTGCACACCGACGTGGTGAATCGGGTGGTCAGGTGCGCGGACTTCACCCAGTCGACGACGTCGCCCCCGTTCGTGAACGCCCGGGTCCCGACCCCGCCGGGGACGACGATCACGTCGGGCCGCGGGAGCTCGTCGAACCTGGCGTCCGCAGTGAGCCCGAGGAAACCGTTCTCGGTGCGCACCTCGCCGCGTTGCGCGCCGACGAAGGTCACGTCGATGGACGGGACGCGCTGCAGCACCTCGTAGGGCCCGATCGCGTCGAGTGCGGTGAGCCGGGGAAACAGCGGGATGGCGACCTGCACGGGATGTCCTCTCTACGGAGCCGGTGGGGGTGAAACGGCGGCGGTAGTGGTCGGGCGCGACACCGAGCCGGCGCCGGAAGGCCCGTCGCATCGTCTCGGCGGAGCCGAACCCGGACCGGCCGGCCGCGGCCGTGGCGGTGACGGGCCCGGACTCCAGCAGGCCGCGGGCGGCCTCGGCGCGGACCCGTTCGAGTAGTCGCCGGGTGGCGTACCGACGGGCCGGGAGAACTCGCGGCTGAAGTGCCGCGCGCTCATCCCGACCCGGCGGCCGGCTCCGGAACCCCGCAGGTCCGACGTGGGCTCGGTGTGGATCAGATCCTGCGCCGCGCGCATCGACGGCCGGGGCGCCGGCGGGACCACACCGGGCCGGCGAACTGGCTCTGTCCGCCGGCCCGGCGGACGAACATCACCAGGTCCCGGGCGATGTGCTGCGCCACCTCGGCACCGTGGTCGGCCTCCACGAGTGCGAGCGCGAGGTCCCTTCCGGCGGTCACCCCGGCCGCGGTCCAGATCCGTCCGGACCGGATGAAGATCGGATCGGGGTGGACGTCGACGTCGGGTAGGTCTCGGCCGGCCGGGTGGCGAACCGCCAGTGCGTGGTAGCCGGGTGCCCGTCGAGCAACCCGGCCGCGGCCAGCAGGAACGCCCCGGTGCAGACCGACACCACACGGTCGGCCCGGGCCGCCGCGTGCCGGACCCAGTCGACGAGCGCCGCGTCGGCCCGGCGCGCGCCCGGACCCCCGGGCACCAGCAGCGTGCCGATGGCACCGCTGACGGGCAGCGATCCCGTGGCGACCAGGTGCAGCCCGCTTCGGCGAGCACCGGCCCCGGCGCCGCCGCGACGAGCTCGACCTCGTAGGTGGGTGGCGCGCCGGGCCCGGCCCGGCCGGCGAGCAGCGCGCCGGCGCACGAGCATGGCCGGTCCTCCCCCGGCGTCTCGACGAGCCCGTCCTCCGGCACCACCAGCAGCGCCGGGACCGGCGGGCCACCGGGTGAGCGGTAGAGCTGGTTGGCGCCCAGCAGCCGGTCGGCCGAATCGGGGAACGCGAGCAGGTGGACCGTCCCGCTGCGCAGCCGGACCGCCTCGCCCGCCGTCAACGAGCGGCCGGAGCGGACCAGCTCGCCCAGGTCGTTGAGCACGGTGGCCGCGGTGGCCTGCGAGGCGGCGAAGAGGATGAGCTCGGCGTGGGCGAAACCCGACAGCCCGACCGTGTAGACGAACGACGGGCACTCCCCGTCGCCGATCACGGCCTGCACCGCCCAGCCGTAGGTCCGGATGGTCTCGCGCTGCCAGGCGTCGTACTGATCGACCTGGTCGGTGAAGCGCTCCGGGTTGTCCATGTGGCGCACGGTAGGACGGGGCACCGACAGAACGGCCGGTGCGATGATCGGGTGATGACGCAGTCGTGGGCGGACCGGGCAGCGGCCGTCGAGCGCGCCGTCACCGGCCGGCACCTGCGCCGCCTCGCCGGTGTCCTGCCCGGGACCCGGATCGGGCGGATCCGGTGGCCGCGGCCCACGCCGATCCGGCCCTGGCCGTGGCACTACTGGTGGCAGGCGCACCTGCTCGACTGCCTCGTCGACGCCGAGCTGCGGGCGCCGTCACCCCGGCGCGCGGCGGACATCGCGGCACTCGTCCGTTCGGTCCAGCTGCGCAATTTCGGGCGCTGGACCAACGACTACTACGACGACATCGCCTGGTTCGGGCTCGCGGTGCAGCGTGCGGGCTCCCTGACCCGTCGGTCCGGTCCGCGCGCACTCGCCGCGGTGTCCGCCCAGCTGCGCGCCGGGTGGACCCACCACGGCGGCGGCGGGATCTGGTGGCGCCGGGGCGACGACTTCAAGAACGCCCCCGCGAACGGTCCGGCCGCGATCCTGCTGGCCCGCGACGGCCGGGTCGAGCTCGCCGCGTCGATCACCGACTGGATGGCCGAGGTGCTGGTCGATCCGGAGACCGGGCTGGTCCGCGACGGGATCCGGGTCGATCCCGACGGGTCCGTGCGAACGATCGAGTCCACCACCTACACCTACTGCCAGGGTGTCTACCTGGGCGCCTGCGTCGCGCTGGCCGAGCGGGACGGCGCACCGCGGTGGGCGGAGCGCGCGGGTGCCCTGCTCGATGCGTTGACGACCCGGATGGCCGGCCCCGACGGCGTCATCCCCGGTTACGACGACGGCGGCGACGGCGGGCTGTTCAACGGGATCCTGGCGCGCTACCTCGTCGACGCGGCCCGCCGCCTCCCGGCGCTCGCGCCCGCCGCCCACCGGATCGTGCTGGCGAGCGCCGACGCGGCCTGGGCCGGGCGGGCCAAGCTCGCCGCCGGCCCGGTGTTCGCCCATGACTGGCGGCGCCTGGCGCGCCGGCCCGGCCCGGGCACCCCGGAGGCAGACCTGTCGGTGCAACTCTCCGGCTGGATGCTGCTCGAGGCGGCCGCTGACGTGGAGCGGGCGGGCGGATGAGCCCGGGGGCGCTCAGCGCGGGCCGTCGCGCACGGCCCCCGATGCCCTGTCGAACAGCCCGTCCTCGGGCAGCGCTGCGTCGCTGTCCACGGGCCGGCGCATCTCCTGCAGGTACCGGAACAGGCCGTACCCGGTGCCGATCACGAAGAACGCGATCGCGCCGACCGCCGAGGCCGTCTTCAGCCACGGGATCGAGTCGAGCAGCCCAGCTCCGTAGTAGCCGAGCATCATCAGCGTCGGCACCCAAATCACCGCGCCGACCATGTTGGCCAGGATGTAGCGGCGGTTGTCCATCCGGGCCGCCCCCGCGATCATCGGCGCCAGCGTGCGCACCCACGGCACCCACCGGGCCACGACGATCGACCAGAAGCCCCAGCGCTCGAAGAACCTGCTGGCCCGCTCCAGGTTGGCCCGGTTGAGGATCCGGCCGTCCTTGCGGGCGAGGATCCGCGTCCCGGTGTAGCGCCCGACCAGGTAGCCGACCTGGTTGCCGACGACCGCCACCACCGCTGCGGTGATCGCGAGACTCCACGCCCCGGCCTCGTGGCCGTGCTGGGCGAGCACCACACCGGCCGCGATCAGCAGCGAGTCACCCGGCAGGAAGAGCCCGACGATGAACGCGCACTCCAGGAACACGAACGTGAGCACCACGAGCCACACCGTCACGGGGCCGGCGCTCTGCAGCGGCCCCTCGGCGAGATTCGAGGTGACGGCCGCGAGGGCCGGTGTCGTGGTCACAGGTCTCCAAGGGTAGGTAACTCGTCCGTCGCCTGGTACGGCCCGTCCGTTACGAACGGGCCAACCCGATCAGGCGGGGCGGTGTCCCGACCGGCGGGCCCGGACGAGTTCGACGACGATCGGCAGCACCGAGACCAGCACGATCAGGATCAACATCGCCTCGATGTTGTCGCGGACGAACGGGAACTGCCCCAGCCAGAAGCCGAGCACCGTCACGCCGGCCGCCCACGCCACCCCGCCGATGAGCGAGTAGGTCAGGTAGCGGCGCGGCTCCATCCGGCCGACGCCGGCCATGACCGTGATGAACGTGCGAACGATCGGCACGAAGCGGCCGAGCACGATCGCCCGGTTCCCGTACCGGTCGAAGAACTCCTGGGTCTTCACCACGTGCTGCGGCTTGAACAACCGGGACTGCGGGCGGTCGAAGATCGCGGGTCCGGCCTTGCGGCCGATCCAGTAACCGGTCACGTTGCCGACGAACGCGGCGACGACCAGGATCAGGCAGACCGCCCACAGTGGCGTCCCGATCGCGCCGCCTGCGACGAACAGGCCCGCGGTGAACAGCAGCGAGTCACCGGGCAGGAAGAACCCGAGCAGCAGGCCGCATTCGGCGAACACGATCAGGGTCAGACCGACCAGCGCCCAGGGGCCCAGCCAACTGATGATCGTGTCGGGCTTGAGCCATTCCGGGCCCAGCGCGAGCGCGCTGGCGGCGAGGTGCGTCACGGCAGACGACGGTACCGGCCCCGCCGCTCACCCGAGCGGTGGCAGCAATCCTGGAACGAGCACAGACAGCAACGCCAACGCGCATCCGAGCACCGCCCCGGCCAGCAACGCGACGAGCAGGGCGCGGCCGACCTGGGCGAGCGGCAGCCCCGGGGCGGGGCCGGGCCGTGCGCCGTGCGCCCGCCCGCCCGGTGGTACGGGGCGCGCGCCCGGGGGCGGCGGGTACGGCGGGGATCCACCGCCCGGCCGACCGGCCTGGGTCGCGCGTGCCCGCAACGCCTCGCTCAGGCGCTGCTCGGACTCGTCCATCTCCGCTCCCCGCAGACATCGTCGCTGTTGAAGGCCCCGTCATCTTCCCCCGGCGCGTGCGGCCATCACCCGGGCCACCGCGTCGAGCGCCCGGCTGGCGGTCGACTTGACGGTGCCGCGGCTGATCCCGGCGGCCTCGGCGATCTCCGCCTCCGACAGCCCCCCGTAGTAGCGCAGCACGAGCACCTCGCGCTGCCGCGGGGGCAGCGACCCCAGCGCATCGACCACTGCCTGGTGCTCGGCGGAGAGTATGGCCAGCGACTCCGCCGATCGGGCGTTGACCTGGTGCGGCGGGACGTAGTACCGGGCGGTGCGCCGGCGGCGCAGTACCGAGCGTGAGCCGTTCACCACCGCCGTGCGCAGGTACCCGACGGCCGCGGCCTCGTCGCGCAGCCCGTTCCAGTGCCGGTGCAGCCCGGCAAAGGCCTCCTGCACCACGTCCTCGGCCGTGCCCGGCTCGTCGACCATCAGGATCGCCAGCCGGACCAGACGCATCCGGTGATCGCGGTAGAGGTCGGCGAGGGTCCGGGGAGCGGGTGCCGCCACCCCGGCCGGAGCCGGCGCCGCGGGGGGAACCGTGGGGTCGGGTCGGCTGTCGATCCGCCGCAGCCGCCCCAGCGTCTGTTCGACGGCGCTCTCGATTCCGTCGAAGGCCACCCACCCACCCTATCGGGGTCCTCGTCCACCAACCGGGGTATCCGGGGCAGGGTGCGGGATACTGGCCGGCGAAAGCCGCGGACATCGAGGAGGCCGACACATGCCGATCGCCACCCCCGAGATCTACAACCAGATGCTGGACAGCGCCAAGGCGGGTGAGTACGCCTACCCGGCGATCAACGTAACCAGCTCGGAGACGCTGAACGCCGCGCTGCGCGGGTTCGCCGAGGCGGAGAGCGACGGGATCATCCAGGTCTCCACCGGCGGCTCGGAGTTCCTGTCCGGGACCAAGGTCAAGGACATGGTGACGGGCTCGGTCGCGTTCGCCGAGTTCGCGCACGTCGTGGCGGCGAAGTACCCGGTCAACGTGGCGCTGCACACCGACCACTGCCCGAAGGACAAGCTCGACAACTTCGTGCGGCCGCTGCTGCGGATCAGCCAGGAGCGGGTCGACCGAGGCGAGAACCCGCTGTTCCAGTCGCACATGTGGGACGGTTCCGCGGTGCCGCTGGAGGAGAACCTCGAGATCGCCGCCGAACTGCTCGAGCAGGCGAGCAAGGCGCGGATCATCCTCGAGGTGGAGATCGGCGTCGTCGGCGGCGAGGAGGACGGCGTCGCCAACGAGATCAACGAGAAGCTCTACACCACCGAGGGCGACTTCGACCGCACCGTCGAGGTCCTCGGCGCCGGGGAGAAGGGCCGCTACCTGCTCGCGGCGACCTTCGGCAACGTGCACGGGGTCTACAAGCCCGGCAACGTCAAGCTCCGCCCGGAGATCCTCAAGCTCGGCCAGGAGGTCGCGGCCCGCAAGCTCGGCCTGGCGCCCGGTTCCAAGCCGCTGGACCTGGTCTTCCACGGCGGGTCCGGCTCGCTGCTCGAGGAGATCCACGAGGCGCTGAGCTACGGCGTGATCAAGATGAACGTGGACACCGACACCCAGTACGCGTACACGCGGCCGATCGCGGACCACATGTTCAAGAACTACGACGGCGTGCTGAAGATCGACGGCGAGGTCGGCAACAAGAAGGCCTACGACCCGCGCAGCTACGGCAAGCTCGCCGAGGTGGCGATGGGCGACCGCGTCGTGCAGGCCTGCGAGAACCTCCGTTCCGCCGGCCGGATGCTGGCCGGCTGAGTCCTGGTCCCGGACCCGCGGCGCACGGTCGCGGGTTCCGGGGCAGGATGGCCGCATGTCTCTGCACGGCAACCTCCTCGGCCCCGAGCCCACGCTGCTGCCGGTCGACCCCGCGGCCGCGGCCCTCGACGACGGCGCCGATCCCGTCGAGGTGGCAGCGTCGAACCCGACGTCCAGCATCGCGTGGGCCACGCTGGCCGAGGCGGCGCTGGCCGACGGGCAGACGATCGCCGGCTACGCCTTCGCCCGCACCGGATACCACCGCGGCCTCGATCAGCTGCGCCGCGCGGGTTGGAAGGGCTTCGGCCCGATCCCGTGGGCACACGAGCCCAACCGCGGGTTCCTGCGCGCGCTGGCCGCGCTGCTGCGCGCTGCCGACGCCATCGGAGAGTCCGACGAGGTGGCGCGGATCCGGACCTTCCTGGCCGAGTCCGACCCGGAAGCCCCCGCCGCGCTCGGCGTGAACTGACTCCCCGCCGGACCGCGCCGTGAGAGCCAGGCTTCCGCTGCCCGGCCGGGAACGCCTGCGCACCGGATTGCGGTTGCGGAGCCGTCGGCTGAGGTTGTCGGCGCTGCCGATCCTGCAGTGCGCCCTCGCCGCCGGGATCTCCTGGTGGGTGGCGCACGACCTGGTCGGGCACGAACGCCCGTTCTTCGCCCCGATCGCCGCGGTGATCAGCCTCGGGGTGTCACTCGGGCAGCGGCTGCGCCGCGTGGTCGAACTGGTCGTCGGGGTCAGCCTCGGGGTCCTGGTCGGTGACCTGCTCATCTCGCAGATCGGCAGCGGTGCCTGGCAGCTCGTGGTGGTGGTCGCGCTGGCCATGGCCGTGGCGGTGTTCGCCGACAGCGGGGCGCTGTTCGTCGCGCAGGCGGGATCGTCCGCGGTCCTGGTCACGACGCTGCTGCCGCCCGGGGAGACGGGCGGCCTGGACCGCTGCATCGACGCGCTGATCGGCGGCGCCATCGGCATCCTCGTGGCGGCGCTGCTGCCGTCGGACCCGGTCGCCCCGGTGCGCCGCGAGGCCCGCGCGGTCCTCGACGAGCTGACCGCGGTCCTGTCCGGCATCGCCGAGGCGTTGCGCGACCGCGACGTCGAGGCGGCGGGAAGGGCACTGCAGCGCGCCCGGCGGAGTCAGCCGTTGATCGACGGGCTGCGGGCGGCCCTGAGATCGGGCCGGGAGGTAACCACGGTGGCCCCCCTGTACCGGCCGCGGCGCCGGCTGCTCGGCCGGTACGCCGACCTCGTCGAGCGGGCCGACTACGCGATGCGCAACACCCGGGTGCTCGCCCGCCGCGCGTACAGCGCGCTGGGCGACGACGAGCCGGCCGTCGAGGCGCTGCCCGACGTGATCTCGTCACTCGCGACGGCGGTCGGCAGGCTGGGCGACGAGTTGGGGACCGACGGCGACCGCACCCGCGCCCGGGAACCGATCCTCGACGTGGTCCGCGGCTCGCCGGTGCTGTCCGAGGCGGCAGCGGCGCGGCTCGGGCCGTCCGAGCAGGTCATGGCGGCCCAGGTTCGCTCCATCGCCCTGGACCTGCTGCAGGCCACCGGCATGCCCCGCACCGAGGCCCTCGCCGCCATGCGCTCCGAGCCGGGCCCCTCCGACCGCGTAGAGCCATAACGCGCCGTCAACGCCCCCGCAAGCGCGTTGTGGAGCCTTGACGCGTTGTCGGTGGGTCCGCACGCGCGTTGTTGTGGAGCCATAACGCGCCACCAGGGGGCCTGGAGTGTCAGGCTGGGCGGCCGTTGTGGAGTGTCAGCTCCCGGCCCGTCCAGCGTCGGCGCAGCCAGCGGTCGTGACTGGCCACCACGATCGCCCCGGGGGACGTCCGCAGCGCCTCCTCCAGCTCATCGGCGAGCGCGGGCGAGAGGTGGTTGGTCGGCTCGTCCAGCAACAGCAGGTGCGGGGCGTCGGCGACGAGCAGGGCGAGCGCGAGCCGGCGACGCTGGCCGACCGACAGTTCGCCGACCGGGCGGCCGGCGTCGCGCGGGGCGAGCAGGCCGAGCGAGGTCAGCGGGGTCCGCTCGGCGCGCTCGGTGCCGAGGTGGGCCGCGTAGATGTCCTGGGCGATGCGTCCCGGCCGGTCGAATCGAGCGTCCTGGGCCAGCATCCCGACCCGCAGGCCGCGGCGTCGCCGCACCTGCCCGGCCACCGGGGTCAGCTCGCCGGCCAGGACCGCCAGCAGCGTCGACTTCCCGGCCCCGTTCGCCCCGGTGACGAGCAGCCGGTCGGCGGCGGCCACGTCGAGCCGGTCGAGCGCCAGCCGGGCCGGCACCCGGACCCCGTGCAGCGCCACGGCCGGGCCGTCACCGTCGGCCCCGCCCGCCGACACCGGCGCCCGGAACCGCAGCGGCTCGGGTGGGCGACGGACCTGCTCGCGGGTGATCGTGTCGAGCCGCTGCGCGGCGTTGCGGACCCGGGAGATCTGCGACTGCACCCGGCCGCCCAGATAGTCGTAGCCCATCTTGTCGTTGTCCCGTGGCCCCCGGTCGTGCGCGACCTGCCGGGATGTGACCGCCACCGCATGCCGCAGCGCCACGAGCTCGTCCTGCTCGCGGGCGTAGCGCTGCTCCCAGCGGGCCCGCGCGGCGCGCCAGGCGGTGAGGTAGTCGGTGTAGGTGCCGCCGTAGCGGGTCGGGCCGTCGGGCGCGGGATCCAGGTCCACGATGTCGGTGCACACCGCGTCCAGGAACGCGCGGTCGTGGCTCGCCGCGACGACCACCCCGGGCAGCCGGCGCAGCTCCAGCTCGAGGAAGTTCGCGGCGTCGTCGTCGAGGTGGTTGGTGGGCTCGTCGAGCAGCAGCGCGGCGGGCCGGCGCAGCAGCAGCGCGGCGAGCGCCAGCCGGCTGCGCCGGCCCCCGGAGAGGGTCTCCAGCCGGCGGGTACGCGCGATCCCGCCCAGGCCGAGGCCGGCGAGGACCAGATCGGCACGGCGGTCGGCGTCCCACGCGTCGTGGTCCTGGGCCCACTCGAGGCGCTCCCCGTAGGCGGTGAGCAGGTCCGGGTCGTCGGGCCGGCCGGTCAGCGCGTCGGCCAGCCGGTCGAGCTCGCGGACCGCGTCGCGGGTCTCGCGCAACGCGTCGTCGAGCACCGCAGCGACCGTGTCGTCACCGGGGAACGGCAGCTCCTGGCGGCCGAAGCCGAGCGCGTCCGGCCGGGTGACGGTGCCCGCATCGGGTTCCTCGACGCCGGCCAGCAGCCGCAGCAGGGTCGACTTGCCGGCGCCGTTCTCGCCGATCAGGCCGATCCGCCGGCCGGGCACCGCGGTCAGCGAGACGCCGTCGAGGACACGACGGCCGCGGTAGACCTTGACCAGATCACGGGCGACCAGTGCCGCAGGCTGCAATGACCGGAATGACAACGCACACCACCGGAGGACGGCAGGACACCCACCGGGCGACGGCCTCGGGCGCGGGTGGGGGCGTGGTCAGATCCGCATGACCGTGCGAGCATGCCGGGCGGCCAGGACGCACCGCAACCGAATTGCCCCATACCCGCGCCGGCGGCCCGGGGTAACGCGGCCGACACCCGCTGGACCCCGAACCGCATCACGGATCACACGCCATCCGCACCCGGCCGTGCCAGGCTGTTGACACCGTCTTTCCTCGGACCCGGAGGTGGCGCATGCACCTGCTCATCAGGTGGTTCCTGGCCCCGCTCGTGAAATTGATCTACCGGCCGACCGTCCACGGCGCGGACCGCGTGCCGCGCACCGGGCCGGTGATCCTCGCCGCCAACCACCGTGCCGCCGTGGACACCGCTGTGATCCCGATCGTCACACCGCGACCCGTGTCGTTCCTCGGCAAGGCCGAGTACTTCACCGGCACCGGGCTCAAGGGACGGCTGGTGGCGCGGTTCCTGTCCGCGCTGGGTTACATCCCCGTCGACCGGGGGAACGCGAAGGCCGGGCTCGCCGCGCTGGACGCCGGACGCGGCGTGCTGGAAGCGGGCGACGCGTTCGGGATCTACCCGGAGGGCACCCGGTCGCTGGACGGGCGACTGCACCGCGGGCACACCGGCGTCGCGGCCCTGGCGCTGCGGACGGGCGCTGTCGTGGTGCCCGTCGGGCTGGCCGGCACCGAGCACGTCCAGCCGGTCGGGAAGCGGGTCCCGCGCGTCGCCCCGGTGACGGTGCGATTCGGCGAGCCGCTGGACTTCTCCCGCTACGAGGGCCTGGAGAGTTCCGCCGTGATCCGCCGGGCGGTCACCGACGAGATCATGGACGCCATCGCGCGGCTCTCCGGGCAGGAGTACGTCGACCGGTACCACCGGCGGCCGGGGGAGCGTCCCGCCGCCTGACGGCCGTCAGGGTCGCACCAGCCGCCAGTCGACGAGGTGCCGGTACCAGGTCCAGCGCGGTACCGCCCGTGGGTGCTCCCGGCCGTCGACGACCGCCGTGGCCGACACGCAGCCCACCTGGACCGCCCGGCCGGTGGCCGCCCGCACGCCGCGGCCGGCCAGCACGCCGACCCCCTCCGGCCCGGGCGCGACGACGAGCCGCCGGGCCCGCCCGCGGAGCACGAGCGTGTTGTCGCAGTAGGCCTCGCCCTGCAGGCCGCGGATCTCGCCGCGGCCCACCAGCACGCCGCCGACGTCGTCGCGGATCAACGGCACCGGCGTGGCGGTGCCGTCGAGCGCGAGCGCCGCCGCGGCCGCCGGGTCGGTGGGCAGCCCCCACGCGGCCGCCGCGGCCGACGACCGCGACGCGGGCAGGTAGGCCACCTCGACCGACTCCAGCCGCTCGGTTCGCAGCAGCCTGACCAGCACCGCGCCGAGGTCGGAGTCCTGCCCGGCCACGATCAGCCGGCGTGGGAGGTGCTCGGCGAGCACCGGGTCGATGTCGGTGCGGCCCGGGTCCGGGGGTAGCTCGACGGCTGGCACGTGGGCCAGTACGGCGGGCACCCGGGCGGCCCGGGACGCGGGACGGATACCGTGGAACGGGAAACGGCGCCTCGACCCGCCACCACGGCAGGTCAGCAGCACCACATCCGAATCGATCGAGCTCACCTGATCGGTTAACCTCTCGCCGCAGCCAGGAGTGGAGTTTCACATGCCGGCGATCGTGCTGATCGGCGCCCAGTGGGGCGACGAGGGCAAGGGCAAAGCGACCGACCTGCTGGGCGGTCAGGTGCAGTGGGTGGTGCGTTACCAAGGAGGTAACAACGCCGGCCACACCGTCGTGCTACCCGACGGGCAGGACTTCGCCCTGCACCTCATCCCGTCCGGCATCCTCACACCGGGCGCGAAGAACGTCATCGGCAACGGGGTGGTGGTCGACCCGGGGGTGCTCCTCGAGGAGCTGTCCGGCCTCGAGGCCCGCGGTGTCGACACCAGCGGCCTGCTGATCTCGGCCGACGCGCACCTGATCATGCCGTACCACATCGCGATCGATAAGGTCACCGAGCGGTTCCTCGGCAAGTCCAAGATCGGGACCACCGGCCGCGGCATCGGGCCGGCGTACCAGGACAAGGTCGCGCGGGTCGGCGTCCGGGTGGCCGACGTGCTGGACGAGAAGATCCTGCACCAGAAGGTCGAGGCCGCCCTGGCCTACAAGAACCAGGTGCTGGTCAAGGTCTACAACCGGCGCGCGCTCGACGTCGACGAGGTCGTGGACACCGTCCTCGCGCACGGCCAGAAGTTCGCGTCCCGGATCGCCGACACCCGGCTGCTGCTCAACCAGGCCCTCGAGGCCGGGGAGACCGTGCTGCTGGAGGGCTCGCAGGGCACCCTGCTCGACGTCGACCACGGCACGTACCCGTTCGTCACCTCCTCGAACCCGACGGCGGGCGGCGCGGCGGTGGGCTCGGGCATCGGCCCCAACCGGATCACCCGCGTGATCGGGATCCTCAAGGCCTACACCACCCGCGTCGGCTCCGGACCGTTCCCGACCGAGCTGACCGACACGATGGGCGAGCACCTGCGCAAGGTCGGCGGCGAGGTCGGCGTGACCACCGGCCGGCCGCGGCGCACCGGCTGGTTCGACGCCGTGATCGGCCGCTACGCCGCCCGGGTCAACGGCATCACCGACTTCTTCCTCACCAAGCTCGACGTGCTCTCTGGGCTGGAGAAGGTGCCGGTCTGCGTGGCCTACGAGGTCGACGGCAAGCGCGTCGACGAGATGCCGATGACGCAGACCGACGTGCACCATGCGCTGCCCGTCTACGAGGAGCTGCCCGGCTGGTTCGAGGACATCTCGGGCTGCCGGACGTTCGAGGAGCTGCCGGCCAACGCGCGGGCCTACGTGCACCGGATCGAGGAGCTCACCGGGGCGCCGGTCTCGGCCATCGGGGTCGGCCCGGGCCGGGACCAGACGATCACCCGCGACGTCTGAGCGCGCCTCCGCCGCGACCGCGGGCCGGCGACCGGCCCGCGGTCCGGCGGCGCCGGGGAGCCGGTCGGCGGGCACCCCTCTTGCCCGCCGCGACGGCTCGCCGACGTCCTCCACCCGGCGCGCCGCGTCCTCCCCGTGCGCCCCCGTACCCATCGGGAGCTCTCGTCGGCTCACCGGTGAGCAGCGCCACCACGGCCACGACGGCGCCGGGCGGTGCCCCGGCTGCCGCGAGTCGCCGGGACACCACGGGGAGAGGAGCGCGCCCCACCCGGTCCTGATACCGGCCGAGCAGGGCGGTCTGCTCAGGCTGCGCAGGAGCCGGTGTCGACCCGGCGGGACAGGACCTGCGACTGCTCCAGTGTGGCCGCGACCTGCTGGGCGGTGAGCACGAAGCCCGTCTCGGTGTCGTCCAGCGCGGCGCCGAACACCACACCCACGACCTGCCCGTCCGGCGAGATCATCGGCCCACCGGAGTTGCCGGACCGCACGACCGCGCGCACGGTGTACACGTCACGGGTCACGGTGCCGCTGTCGTAGATGTCCGGGCCGCGCAGCTGGATCCGGTCCCGGACCTTGGCTGCGGTGGCCGTGTACGGGCCGTCGAGCGGGTAGCCCAGCACGATGGCGTCGTCGCCGACCCGCGCCGGGTCCGGCGCGAACTGCAGCGCCTCGGCCTGCAGGCCGGGCACGGCGAGCACCGCCACGTCGATCTCGGGGTCGTACGACACGACGGTGGCGCGCAGGTCCCGGGTCCGCCCGTTGCGGCCGACCACCTCGACGCTGGTCTCCGACGTGCCCGCGACCACGTGCGCGTTCGTCATGACCCGCTGCGGGCCGACCACGAACCCGGTGCCCTCGAGCTGGCGGGAGCAGGACGGCGCGCGACCGCGGATCTTGAGCACGCTCCCCCGGACGTCCCGGACGACCGGCCGGTCCAGCAGCGCGGGATCCGGCGGGCCGACCGCCGTGATCGGGGTCTGCGCGAACGGACTGAGCACATCGGGGAAGCCGGAGTTGTCGAGCAGTTGCCGCAGCTCCGCGGGCAGTTTGCGGGCTCCGGCGGGCATGACCGAGTCGACGGCCTGCAACACCTCCGAGCCGCGCACGGTCGAGGCCAGCCCCGGGAAGCTGGCCGAGGCCAGCGGCAGCGCGACCAGCCACGCCGCGACCACCACCGTGGCGGCCTGCAGCACGGAGCCGAGCGTGGAGTCGACCTTCAGGGAGCGCTCCCCGGTGATCCGGTCGCGGATCCGGCGGCCGAAGTACACACCCGTCGTCTCACCGAGAGCGACCAGCAGCACGACGATGACGATGCTGACGATGATCCGTGTGCTCGGAGACTGGATGTTCTCCACCAGCAGCGGCGCCAGCCGCACGCCGAGGATCGCCCCGCCCAGCACGCCGACGAACGACAGCAGGGCGACGGCCATGCCGTGCCGCCAACCGGACACGCCCGCGACCAGCGCGAGCACGACGACGAGCACGTCCACCCAGCTCATGATGCGATCACGCGGGGCCCGCCGTCATGATCCTGCGACCTCCTGCCTAGTGGCGCGGGCCGCGGACCACGCCGCGCCCAGATCGTCGACCCGGGACCTGTCCCAGGGCCGTTCCCATCCACCGAGATGCAACAGCGCGGACAATAGGCCCCCGGTGAAACCCCACACCAGCAGGCCCGCCACGCTGAACGCGGGCCCGATGTAGCCGGACGGATGGCTGACCTGCAACCGGTTCGCCGGATCGGCCAGGACCTCGACCGGAACCCGGACGACCCGGGCGGTTTCGCCCGGATCCACCGCCCGAACGGGGACCGGCCGCTCCCAGTGCGCCAGCACCGGCGTGACGACGAATCCCGACGGTGGGATGAACAGTTCCGGCAGCAGCGTCAACGGGACCACGCCCGCCGGGTCGAGCCCGGTCTCCTCCTCCGCCTCGCGCAGCGCCGCCGCAAGGGGCCCGGCGTCGGTCGGATCGATGCCGCCGCCGGGGAAGGAGACCTGGCCCGCGTGGTTGCGCAGCGTGCCCGCCCGTTCCATGAGCAGTACGTCGGGACCATCCGGGCTCTCACCGAACAGCATGAGCACGGCGGCGCGGCGGCCACCGGCGGGCGGGGGGATCCGGTGCCGGCTCAGGATGGCCGCGTCGACGCCGTCCACACCGTGCAGCAGCGGCTGCAGCCAACCGGGCGCGCGGTCGGGCGCGAAGGCGGTCACCGGGCCGCTCCCGGGTCGAGGCGGGCGACGGCGGCGGCGACCTCGTCGGCCGAGCGGAACGGCACCGGCGGGTCGACCAGCGTGACGCTGCCGTCCGCCGCCACCAGATAGTTCACCGGCAGCGCCGGCGGCAGCGACAGGGCGGCGCGCAGCGTGTCGCCGGGGTCGGTGACCGAGGGCAGCCGCACCCCGAGGTCGGCGAGCAGCCGCAGCGCCGAGCGCGGGTCGTCCCGGACGTCCACCCCGATGACGGGCACCGCACCCGGCCGGGCGGCGTACTCGGCGAGCACCGGGAGCTCGGCACGACACGGCTCGCACCACGACGCCCACACGTTGAGCACCGCCGGTCGGCCCGCGAGCGCCGCACCCAGGTCGACGGTGCCCTCGGCGCCGAGGCACGGCACGCTCACGCCGGCGAGCGGGCCGCTGCCGGGGCCGGTCCCCGTCGGGCACGGGTCGAGCGCTGCGGCCGCCCGCAGCGGAGCGAGCTCGGCGTCGCCGACGCGGACCGCGGCCGCCGGTGCCTCGGCCGTCGACGGACCAGACCCGCTGCGCGGCCACAGCGCGACCACCGCCACGGCGGCGAGCAGCACGACCAGGACCGTCGTGACGATCTCGGAGCGGGACGCGCGCATCCGGGCTGCGCCCCTCACGCGGCGCCGCCCGACCCCTCGGCCGGGTCCGGGTCGAAGCCGGCCAACGCCAGCAGGCGCGCCGCCTCCGGGCCCTTGACCAGGGCGGCAGCCTGCGCCGGCTCGGTGGGGCCGGTGCCGAATGCCGGGCAGTCGGCGGCCAGGGTGCACACCCCGCAGGCCGGTTTGCGGGCGTGGCACACCCGCCTGCCGTGGAAGATCACGTAGTGCGACACCATCGTCCAGTCGCGCTTCGGAACCAGCTCGCCGACCGCGTGCTCGACCTTGACCGGGTCCTCCTCGCCGGTCCAGCCCCAGCGCCGGACCAGCCGGCCGAAGTGGGTGTCGACGGTGATGCCGGGGATGCCGAACGCGTTACCGAGGATCACGTTGGCCGTCTTGCGACCGATGCCGGGCAGCTTCACCAGCTCGTCGAGCGTCGCCGGGAGCACGCCGTCGTGCCGCTCGACGACCGCCGCGCCCAGGCCGATCAGCGAGGTGGCCTTGTTGCGGAAGAAGCCGGTCGGCCGAATGAGCTCCTCGAGCCCGGCCCGGTCGGCGCGGGCGTAGTCGAGCGCCGTGGGGTAGCGGGCGAACAGAGCGGGGGTGACCTCGTTGACCCGCTTGTCGGTGCACTGCGCGGACAGGATGGTGGCGACGGCCAGTTCGAGCGGGGTGGTGAAGTCGAGCTCGCAGTGCGCGTCTGGGTAGGCGGCGGCCAGGGCGCGGAGCATGCGCCCGACGCGGCGGGCGCGACCCAGGCTGCTCTCCCCGGCGGCGACCCGGGCGGCCAGCTTGGCCGCGTTGCGCCGGGTGGGGGTACTCACGGGCACGAGGGTACGGGCCCGCCCCCGGTCCTCGACGTGCCCCGGCCGTCGGCGAACCGCCCAGCCAGGCACGGAGCCGGACAGGGCGTCCCGCGCGGGTCACGAATCGGTATCGCCCACGGCGGTTCACGCACCCCCGACGCCCCAACCCCGGTGGGGATGCGGAATCATTCTTTCCGACATGACTGCCTGGTTGTCCGTCCTCGTACCGCTGCTGGTGATGTTCTTCGCGCTCGGCATGGAGCGCGTCGAGTCCCGCCTGCGGGAGGCCACCGTTCGTCAGGAAGAGCTCGACGAGCTGCTCGAGCAGCCGCGGCCCGACGAGGTTCGTGCGCTGTTCCGGCAGGGGACCAGCCGGGCGCTCGAGCTGTTCCGGTTGCGGGGCCGGGGGCCGGGTACCCGGCGCGCGGCGAGACGGAGCAAGGTGTCTCCGTAAGCCGATGAGGGTCGTCGGCCACGGGTCCGGGGGCCTGTCCCTTCAGCCCCTGGTCACGATCGTGTCGCCCTCATCGGGCGGACCTTTTGGACTGCGTCTCGTCGTGGTGTGGGGCCGACCCCCTAGACTGACGCGCCGATGATCCGTCGCGTGGACGCGACGGGTGGACGAGGAGCGGAGTTGTGGACGAGGTTCTGATCCGCGCAGGGATCTTCCAGGGCGTGGAGCCGCAAGCTGCGGAGGTGCTGGCCCAAGCGCTGGAGCCGGCCGAGTTCCCGCGCGGGCAAGTGATCTTCTCGGAGGGCGAGCCGGGTGACCGGCTCTACATCATCGGCAGCGGCAAGGTGAAGATCGGCCGCAAGTCGCCGGACGGTCGCGAGAACCTGCTGATGGTCGCTGGGCCCTCGGACATGTTCGGCGAGCTCTCGATCTTCGACCCGGGGCCGCGCACGTCGTCGGCGACGGCGGTGACCGAGGTCCGCGCCTACACGATGGACCGCCAGGCGCTGCGCGAGTGGATCGGCAAGCGGCCGGAGATCGCCGAGCAGCTGCTGCGGGTGCTCGCCCGCCGGCTGCGCCGGACGAACAACATGCTCGCCGACCTGATCTTCACCGACGTTCCCGGCCGCGTGGCGAAGTCGCTGCTGCAGCTGGCTCGTCAGTTCGGCTCGCAGGAGTCGGGGCTGCTCCGGGTGACCCACGACCTCACCCAGGAGGAGATCGCGCAGCTGGTCGGGGCGTCACGGGAGACCGTGAACAAGGCCCTGGCCGACTTCGCCCACCGCGGCTGGCTGCGGCTGGAGGGCAAGAGCGTGCTGATCCTGGAGCCCGAGCGACTGGCCCGCCGCGCCCGCTGACCCCCGGTTCCCCGCCCGGGGTGTCCGCGTGGGGTGACGGAAAGCTTCTGGTACGGGCGTACCAGAACGTGCGAACCTGGACGGCGTGTCCGTCTCGCTCGCCGACTACCGCGCCGCGGTCCGTGCCCCTGGTGCGGCTGTGCCCGTGCTCGCCTCCGCCGTCGGGCGGCTGCCGATCGCGATGTTCGGCCTGGCCACGTTGCTGTACGTGCAGCGTGAGACAGGCTCCTTCGCGATGGCCGGGCTCGTGTCGGCGGGCTCGCTGGCGGGGGTCTCGGTCGGCTCGGTGATCCAGGGCCGGGTAATGGACCGGGTCGGGCCCACCCGCCCGTTGCTGCTCGTGGCCGGGGTCTTCGCGCTGGCCGTCGCGGGGCTGGTGCTCGCCATCGAGGCGGGCCACCCGCTCGCCGTGCTCGTGCCCGCGGCCGTCGCCGCCGGGCTGAGCATGCCGGCGATGCCGGGCGCGTCGCGCGCGCTGTGGGCCGACCTGGTCCCGCCCGGGCCGCGCCGCGACGCGGCGTACAGCTACGAGGCGATCAGCCTCGAGGTCTTCTTCATCCTCGGCCCGGCGCTCGCGGCGTTCCTCGTCACGGCGCCGTGGCCCGGTACCGGGGCGGTCGCCGCCGCGGCGGCCATGGTCGCGGGATCGGTCGGATTCGCCCTGAGCGCTCCGGTGCGGGCGCAGCGTCCCGCGCCACAGGATCCCGAGGCGCCCCGCACCGGGTTGCTCGGCGCCCTCGCCCGGCCCGGGATGCGCACGGTCGCGCTGGCCTCGCTGGGCTTCGGGCTGGTCGTCGGCGCGGTGGAGGTCGGCGTGCCCGCGGTGACGGCCGCGGCCGGCTCCGCCGCCCTGGGTGGGGTGCTGCTGTCGGCATGGTCGGTCACCTCGGTGCTGGCCGGCGTGCTGTACGGAATGCGTCCCTGGCCGCGCCCGCTGCACCTGAGGATGCCGGTACTGCTGGCCGGCTTCGGGGCGCTCGTCGTCACGATGGCGCTGACCGGACCGACGGGCTCGTTGCTCGTCCTGCTGCTCGCGATGCTGGCGGCGGGCGCGCTCATCACCCCGCAGGTCACAGCCCACTCGATGGCCGTGGACCTCGTGGCGCCCACCGGCACGGCGACCGAGGCGTTCGGCTGGGTCGTCACCGCGGCGACCCTCGGGTTGGCCGCAGGGCAGTCCATTGCGGGCGTGGTCGTCGAGGCGGCTGGACCGCCGGCAGCGTTCGTGGCCGGCGGGGCGGCAGGGCTGGTGCTGGCAGGGGTGCTCTGGGTGCGCCGCCGCACACTCGCCGAGGCGCCGCCCGCGCCCGCCCTGGCTACCGCCTGAGCACACCCGCCCGGTGCCGAGCCGGGCCCGGTGCGGGTCACCCCCGCAGGTAGTCCAGCTGCGCCCGGACCGACCACTCGGCCGCCGGCCACAACACCTGGTCGACATCGGCGTAGACGATCTCCACGACCTGCCGGGGCGTCGCGTCCGGGCCCAGCCGGCCCAGTGCCGCGCGCACCTGGTCGAGCCGTTCCTCCCGGTGCGCGAGGTACGCCGTGGCGACCGCCGGGGCGTCGGCCAGCTCGGGCCCGTGCCCGGGGAGCACCGCGGTCCCCGCCGGTAGCTCCGTGAGCAGCCGCAGCGAGGCGAGGTACGGCCCGAGCGAGCCGTCCGGGTGCGCGATGACCGTCGTGCCCCGGCCGAGGATGGTGTCCCCGGTGAGGACGGTGGGCGTCGTGTTCCCGGGACCGTCCAGCACGAACGAGATCGAGTCGGCGGTGTGCCCGGGCGTCGCCAGCACCCGGATCTCGAGCCCGGCCGCCGCGACGACGTCGCCGTGGGCGAGTGCCTCGGACCCCAGGACCAGCGACGGGTCGAGCGCCCGCACGGGCGCGCCGACCATGTCGGCGAACCGGCGGGCGCCGCCCGCGTGGTCGTGGTGGTGATGGGTCAGCAGCACCTGCGTCACCGGCCCGTGCCCGGCGATGCGGCGCAGATGCTCCTCGTCGTCCTCGCCCGGGTCGACGACCACGCACTCCTCGGCGCCGGGAGCGCGCAGCACCCAGGTGTTGGTGCCCTCCAGCGTCATCGGTGACGGGTTCTCGGCCAGCAGCACCGATGCCAGCGGGGTGACCTCGCGGAGCACGCCGTAAGCCGGATGCTCCACCACGGCGAGCGGCGGGGACGGCTGGTGCGGATCCGTCACGGTCGGCCTCCCGGGCTCAGATGATCGACGGCGGTGGCGTACTCCGGGTCACCCGGAACCACGACGACGACATGGTCGCCCTGCCGCCGCACCTTGGGGATCGTCGGGGTGATCGTCCGCTGCGCGGCCGCGGCGTGCACGCTCGCCGCGTCGGCGAACCCGGCGACCTGCTGCAGCGTGCGCAGCGTGGGCGCCATCAGCTCGATCGCGCCGTTCCGCCACCGGTCCAGCGCCTCGGCCGGATGCCACCAGGCCGCCTCGACCGCCTCGGTGGTGGCGGCGTCGGCCTGCTGCCCCGCCGGCACGATCGCGGTGAAGAAGACCGTGTCGTAGCGACGCGGGCTGGCCGGCGGGGTGATCCAGCGGGCCCAGGCGCGCAGCAGGTCGGAGCGCAGCACCAGGCCGGTGGCGGCGAGCAGGTCGGTGAGCGTGTGCCGGCGCGCGACCAGGTCCTCCCGGCCGGCCTCGAGCATCGGGGCGAGGTGCGGGCCGAGCGCGGTCGCCCCGTCGGGACGGCCGGCCAGCAGCACCCCGCACTCTTCGAACGTCTCCCGGACCGCGGCCTGTACCAGCGCGCCCGCGAGCTCCGGCTCGCAGACCAGGCGGCGGCCCCACCACTGCGGATCGGGGCCGCTCCAGCGCGCGGGATCGGGCCGGTCCCCCGGATCGACGCCGCCGCCGGGGAAGACCGTCATGCCGCCGGCGAAGGCCATCCCGGCCACCCGGCGCTGCAGGAAGACCTGCAGCGGTGACCGGCCGGGATCGGGGTCGGGGGCGTCGCGCAGCAGCAGCACCGTCGCGGCGGGCCGTGGCACAGCGACATCGCCGGACTCGGCGGCTCCCCCATTGGTCATCTGTCGGACCATATTCCATGGCCGCGGCTCGCGCGGGTGACCGACGCCACTCCACACCGCCGGCCGGCAGGGTGCGGCCGCCTCGGCAGGATGGTCGCCGTGGAACGACTGCGCATCGGCCTGGTCGGCGCCGGACCGTGGGCCCGGCGGGTGCATATGCCCGCGATCACCGCTCATCCCCGGACGACGCTGACCGGTGTCTGGAGCCGCCGGCGCGGCAGCGCGCAGGAGCTGGCCACGGAGGCCGGTGGGCAGGTGTACGACCGTGTCGCCGATCTGTTCGACGACGTCGACGCGGTGGCGTTCGCCGTCCCGCCGCGCGTGCAGGCCGAGCTGGCGACGGCCGCCGCTGCCGCGGGCTGCCATGTGATCCTGGAGAAGCCGCTGGCCGACTCCCTGGCCGGGGCGCGGGCGGTGGCCGCCGTCGCCGCCGCGGCCGTCTGCTCGACGACCATGCTGACACTGCGGTTCGACCCGGTGATCCGCGACTGGCTGGCCGGCCTCCCCGACGCCCCGGCGGGGCCCGACACGATCGGGTCGGCGCGCTGGTTGTCCGGGGCCCTGCTGGGCGGACCGTACGCCGGATCGGCGTGGCGGGCCGAGCACGGGGCGCTGCTGGACGTCGGTCCGCACGTCATCGACCTGCTCGACGCCGCGCTGGGGGCGGTCACGGGCGTGGAGTGGGTGCATCGTGCAGAGCCGGACGTGTGGCGGTTCGGACTCGTGCACGCCGGTGGCGCGCGGAGCACGACCACGGTGTCGTCGCGGCTACCGGTGGACCCGTCCGAGGTGGAGATCGCGGTGTTCGGCGGAGCGGGCCGACACGTGCTGACGAGCAAACCGGCCGACGCCCGCGCCTGCTACGGCGTCCTGCTGGACGAGTTCTGCGCCGCGGTGGCCGGCGGCCGGACCGGCGGGCGGTGCGACGCCGCCCGAGCCCTGCACGTGCAGGAGATCATCGAGCAGTTGCGGTCGGCCGCACGCTGAACCGGCCCCGGGGAGGATCAGCCGGCGAGGTCGGGCGGGTCGAGCCGTCCCGGCGCGGTGGCGCCGTTCGTGCCGCCGTACGATCCGTTCGAGGCGCTCCGCCGACGCGCCCGGGGGCGCTCGCGTGCGGCCAGCTCCGCATGCAGCTGACGGAGCAGCTCGCGCTCCGTGGAGTTCAGCGTCGACATCGCGTCATGACCCTGCTCGTCGTCCTGTGACTCGCGGTCGTGGACCGGCGCGACGTCGTCGGCGGGCTGCTCGCCGGCTCGTGTCACCGCACGTGCGTCCAGGCCCTGTTCGGTGTCCGGCTCGGAGCGGTGCCGGGCCCGGCGCCTTCCCGGCGTGGGGCCGGCCGGCGTGTCGGCGCCGGCTCTGTCGGCCCTCCGGGCACCGCCCGGCCTGCCGGCTCCGTGGCCGGTGGCGCCGCTGTCCTTGGCACGGTCCTCCCCGTGGCCGGCCGCACCGCTGCCGGCGGTGCCGGCGTCGTCGGTGCTGGGGGCGTCGACGGTGATGTCGGGGGTGCCGCCGGTCGCGTCCGGCGCTGCGGATTCGCTCGGCGAGGGCGCGGACTGATCGGCGGGCGTCCCGTCGGGGTCGGCGGACGTCGACGGCATGGCCCAGTCTCCGGACGCCCATTCGTCGACCCAGCTCTGGCTCGGCTCCGGCGACGAGTCCAGCGACACCGACGGCACCGGCGGGAACGGGGTGTTCGTGGTGCCCAGCGTCGGGTCCAGCAGGGGGTCGAGCAACGGCTGCCGCAGCGGCCCGCTGAGCGGGTCGTTCATCTCGGCGAGCAGCGGCGGGTCCTCGTCGTCCACGGGCGGGACGGCCACCGGACGAGGGGACGGGGTCGGCCGCGGGGGGTCGAGCGCCGCCGGCCCCGCGTCCGCTGGTTCCGGCTCCGGCGTGGCCGTCTCGGCCGGCTCGTCCGCCGCGGGCGCGGCGTGGCTTTCCGCTGTCGGCGCGGCGGGGCGCTCCGTGGTCGGCTCGGTCGGCTCCGCCGGTGCAGCGGGCCGGTCGGCCGGTGCAGAGGTGCCCTCATCGACGGCGGGGACGCTCGTCGGCTCCGGGCGCGCCAGCGGCGTGGTGATCCGGGTGGGTACCGGGCGCAACCGCACGACGGGCCGCGGAGTCACATCCGAAGTCGTGGCGCCCGGCGTGGGGACGATGCCCAGCGGCGGCACGGCGGCGGCCTGCTCGGGGGCCGGGGTGGAGTGGGGCGACGGCCGCGGCGGGTCCTCGATCCGCAGGGCGAGCGTTCGCTCGATCTGGCTCTCGTCTCGAGCGCCCCGGGAACCGGTCAGGTTCGGGTGGTCGGTGGCCGCGGACCCGTTCGACAAGGCATGGCCGTTGGACGGGGCGGGGCCGTTGGACGGGGCGGGGCCGTTCGACCGGCCCGCGCCTGCAACCGCCCCCGGACCCGGGAACGGGGCCGGGCGGGAGGAGCCGGGATCCGTGACCGAGCCGGCGAAATCACCTGGGCCGGAGGGCCGGGGGGCGGCGTCCCTCCCGAACGCCCCGACGTCCGCGCCCGTCCTCGGGCCCGCGGCGTCACGGCCGGGCCGGGTCGCGGTGTCGTCCCCGATCGGGCGGGCGGCGCGTAGCGCCTCGGCGTGGTAGCCCGGCAGGACCGCACCGGCGGGGAACGTCTCCACCGACGACGGGACAGCGGCCCGGTCGAGGGTGGCGGCCAGCTGGTAGGCGAGCACCTCGGCGGCGGCGTGGGCCTCCCGCCCGATCTCCACCAGCACCACGGGATGGGGCAGCGGGCCGGACGCGGAACCGGCGGGGGTGAGCCGCCAGGTCAACCAGGTCCGGCAGCCCACGAGCTGGCGGGCGGCGGGGCCGGTCAGCACGTCGGTGATCCGCTCCGACCTGCCGGGCTGCGCGGCGTCGGCGCGGAACGCGTGCGCCGTGCCCTGCTCGTCGGTGGCCCGGGGCAGGGCCTGCTCGGCGTTGAGCTCGATGCGCAGGTTGTGACCTGCGGCGACGACGGCGGCGCGGACCTGGGGCGGCAGCACCGCCCGGTCGGCGATGAGGGTCGCCGTGAGCAGTTCGAGGGCCTGTCCGTCCTCGCCGATCGCGACCAGCTCACGGCTCGAGACGAGCAGGTCGTCGTCCACTCTGCCGGCCAGGGCGAGCAACAGGTCGTGCGTGGTCAGGGCCGACATACCCGGGTCCGTCACGAAGTCTCCTCGCTGACGCTCGTCGGCGCCGTTCCCGGCGGCGCTGCGTCGAAATGGTGACCTCGCAGGCCCGGTCACGACCCCTCCTCGCTGCCGCTCGTCGGGGCCGTCTGCGGCGGTGCCGGGTGCCGACCTCACGGGTACGGTCACGGCGGCTCCTTCGCTCAGCTGGCTCCGGGTCACATCCCGATTAACGCGCCGGCAGGCCTCTCGGTGACGGTCGGACTCGCCGTCGCCGTCCACACCGGCGCGGATCCGACGATCGCAGCCTGGTGATAGGCGGGTGGCTCGAGGTTCGAGGGGAGCACCTCGACGCACGGGGTGCGCTCGCCGTGCGCTCGCAGCAGCCGCTGCAGGCTGCCGGCGAGCGCCCACGGCCGGTCGGCCCCGAGCACCAGCACGACGCGCTGCTCACCGCGGCCGCCGATGCGCAGGCTGTGCCGCAGTTCCGTGGCTCCGGCGTGCCCGCGGACCACGGCGAGCACGCTGAGCATCGCCAGGTCGGGGATGGCGGAACCGGCTCGGAACTGGGCGAGCGGCGCGTCGGGCGCGTGCACGGGGAGCACGGCGTCGAGCAGTCGCCGCGGGGCACCCCAGCCACCGACGGCTTCGATCAGCAGGTCGCGCTCGACGTCGGTGAGCCCGATCCGGTTGCGCAGCAGGGCCCGGGGCAGCGTGGCGCTGACGGCCGCGCGGCCCTCGACGGAGAGCCAGTCCCGCAGCCGCCACAGCAGGTCGTCGGGCAGCCGCCCGGCCAGCCGGAGCAGCAGTTCGTGGCAGGCCTGGTCGGCCCGTCCGATCCGGGAGGTGTCGCTCATCACCCCACCTCGACGATGATCTCGACCTCGACCGGCGTGTTCAGCGGCAGCTCCGCCACCCCGACCGCGGACCGGGCGTGCTGACCGGCCTCGCCGAACACCTCTCCGAGCAGCTCGGACGCCCCGTTGACGACGACGGGCTGACCGCCGAAACCGGGGGCGGAGGCGACGAAACCGACGACCTTGACGATGCCGACCACGGAATCGAGCCCGACCAGCGCGTCGACGGCGGCGAGCGCGTTGAGCACGCAGATGCGGGCGTGTCCGTACGCGTCCTCGGCGCTGACCTCCGCGCCGACCTTGCCGGTCGCCACCAGGGTCCCGTCGACGAACGGGAGCTGACCAGAGGTGAACACCAGTGAGCCCGAACGTCGGGCCGGGATGTACGCGCCCGCCGGAGCGGACACCGTCGGCAGCGTGATGCCGAGTTCGCGCAGACGCTCGCTGGGCTTCGACCCGGCCACGTCGCTCAGCCGCCCTGGACGGGGCGCTTGAAGAAGGCCACCAGCTGCTCGGGGTTCGCCCCGGACATCACGGTGACCAGTTCCCAGCCGTCTCGACCGAAGTTGTCGAGGATGGCCTTGGTGTTGTGGATCAGCAGGGGGGCGGTGAGGTACTCCCACCGGGTGACCTGGGCGCCGGGCGAGCTCATGGCGCGACTGTAGTGCTCGCCTCATCGCCTCTGGCGGGCCGCCCAGGCAGCGCGTCCGTAGGCTGGTCGACGTGACGTCACCCGGTTGGCCTGCGGCGCTGCACGGCGTCCGTCTGCACGTGGTGTCCGGCAAGGGCGGCACCGGCAAGACGACGGCGGCGGCCGCTCTCGCGTTGGCCCTGGCCAGCGGGGGAAAGCGCACCCTGCTCGTCGAGGTGGAGGGGCGCCAGGGCATCGCCCAGGTCTTCGACACCGCGCCGCTGCCCTACGAGGAGCGCAAGATCGCCGTGGCCCCCGGCGGCGGTGAGGTCCGCGCGCTCGCCGTCGACGCTGAGGCGGCGCTGCTCGAGTACTTCGAGATGTTCTACCGGCTCGGGATGGCCGGGCGGACGCTGCGCCGGATGGGCGCGATCGAGTTCGCGACGACGCTGGCGCCGGGGCTGCGCGACGTGCTCCTCACCGGCAAGGTCAAGGAGTGCGTGACGCGCACCGGCGCGGACGGGCGCTACGTCTACGACGCCGTGGTCCTCGACGCCCCGCCGACCGGCCGCCTGGTCACGTTCCTCGACGTCACCAGGGCCATGGCCGACCTCGCCAAGACCGGGCCGATCCACAGTCAGGCCGAGGGCGTCGTCCGGCTGTTGCACTCGCCCGCGACGGCGGTGCACCTGGTCACCCTGCTCGAGGACCTCCCGGTGACCGAGACCCTGGAGACCGTCCACGAGCTGGCCGCGGCCGACCTGCGGACCGGTGCGGTGATGGTCAACAAGGTGCGTGAGCAGTGGCTGCCCGACCGGTCGGTGGCCCCGGCTGCCGGTGGTCGGGTCGACGCGGCGCGGGTGCGCAACGGACTGTCCGCGGCCGGGCTCGACCTGCCGCCGGACGTGATCGACGGGTTGGTCGCCGAGACCGTGGAGCACGCGATCCGGGTGCACGCCGAGGCGGCGGCCCTGGCCCGGCTCGACAGCGAGTCGGCCGAGCCGCTGCCGCGCGTCGAGCTGCCGCAGCTGCTGGGCGGGGTGGACCTGGGGTCGCTGTACGAGCTGGCGGAGGCATTGGTGGATCAGGGCGTCGAGGTGCGCCAGACGAGCGGGTCGCACCCGAGCGGGGTACATACCCAGTCATGAGCGCCGCGAAGATCCCCCCGCCGCTCGACGTCGACACGCTGCTCGACGACCCGGAGACCCGGATCATCGTCTGCTGCGGCTCCGGCGGCGTCGGCAAGACGACGACGTCCGCCGCGCTGGCGCTGCGAGCCGCCGAGCGCGGCCGCAAGGCCGTGGTGCTGACGATCGACCCGGCCAAGCGGCTCGCCCAGGCGCTGGGGCTGACGCAGCTGGGCAACGAGCCGCGGCAGGTCGCGGGTCTGCCCGCCGACGGCGACCAGCCGGGCGAGCTGCACGCGATGATGCTGGACATGCGCCGGACCTTCGACGAGATGGTCTACGCACACGCCCCGCAGGACCGGGCCGAGAAGATCATCGCCAACCCCTTCTACCAGACCATCTCCTCGTCGTTCTCCGGAACGCAGGAGTACATGGCGATGGAGAAGCTGGGGCAGCTCACCGCCACCGGCGACTGGGACCTGGTCGTCGTCGACACCCCACCGTCGCGCTCGGCGCTGGACTTCCTCGATGCCCCGCAGCGGATGTCGAACTTCCTCGACGGCCGGATGATCCGGCTGCTGTCCTCGCCGGCGCGGGCCGGTGGGAAGGGCATCCGCAAGCTCGTCGGCGCCGGGTTCCAGCTGTTCGCCAGGGCCGTCTCGACCATCCTGGGCGGGGCGCTGCTGGCCGACGCGTCGGCGTTCGTGCAGGCGTTCGACACCATGTTCGGCGGTTTCCGCGAGCGCGCCACGAAAACCTACGCGCTGCTCCGCTCGCCGGGGACGGCGTTCGTGGTCGTCGCCGCGCCGGAGCCGGACGCACTGCGCGAGGCGGCGTACTTCGTCGACCGGCTCTCCGAGGAGGACATGCCGCTGGCCGGGCTCGTGCTCAACCGGACCCACCCGGTGCTGGCGCCGCTGTCGGCCGCGAAGGCCCGCGACGCCGCGGAGAACGTCACCGGCAGCGGCTCGAAGCTGGCCGCGGCGGTGCTGCGGCTGCACGCCGACCGCGTCGAGGTGGCCGACCGGGAGAAGCGCCTGCTCAGCCGGTTCACGAACGCCCACCCGGCCGTCCGGGTGGCCCGGGTGCCCGCGGTGGCCGGTGACATCACCGACCTGGACGGGCTGCGCGCGATCGGGTCCCGGCTGACCGGCGGTGACGCCGGGGCCGAGGAGCGGACGGTCGAACCGCTGCGGCAGGCGCGGTAGCGGCCCGGGCGCCCACCGGGCCGGCGACCAGGAGCCCCCGCTCCCGCCGCGGGCCCGCCCCCCGGGGCCGCGCCGGTCAGGCCGACTCGTCCAGGCGTAGGTCCGTGTCCGTCTCGTCGGCCGCGGCGGCCATCTGGTCGGCGCTCTCGTCGGCCGCGGACGCGTAGTGCGCGGTGCGGGCGTCGGTGAGCAGCCGGGCCCAGGACGCGACGTCGGGCCGGCTGCGCAGCAGTGCGCGGCGTTCCCGTTCGGTCATCCCGCCCCACACCCCGAACTCGATGCGCTGGTCGAGCGCATGCGCGAGGCACTCGGTGCGCACCGGGCACGCGAAGCAGAACTGCCGTGCCTCACGCTGCTGCGCGCCCGTCACGAACAGGCCCTCCGCGTCGCGCGTCCGGCACCTGGCCGCTGACCGCCAATTCCATCTGCCCGGCATCCCTGCTCCCGCAATCCGTCTCGTCACGAGGTCACCACCCCCAGGTCGTCGACTGACACGACCCGGCTAAGACGGATTCTGGGAGCGCCCGGTTCCCACGGTAACCGCGCAAAACTACTCAAATTCGCGGCGGCGACCTGACGAAACGGTGACAGACCTCCGCGTACCCTGCCCCCGTGAACTTCCCGCGCCATCTGGTCCGGCCGGTCGGCATGCTCCTCGGGCTCTGCCTGCTCGCCGGTGTCGTGGTGGCGGGGATGGCCTTCCCGTTCGCCGCGGGTGTCGGCCTGGTGTCCAATGAGGCCGGCGACAGCGTCAACAGCACCTCGACCGACCTCGTCGACGGCGCGCTACCGCTGCGCAGCACGATCACCGACTCGGCTGGTCAGCCGGTCGCGTATCTCTTCGACCAGAACCGCACCGCGGTCACCGCCGACAAGATCTCGCCGGCGATGAAGGCGGCGATGGTCGCGATCGAGGACCGTCGCTTCTACCAACACCAGGGCGTCGACTGGCAGGGCACGATCCGGGCGGTGATCGCGAACTCGGCGTCGGGCGACGTGGTCCAGGGCGCGTCGACGCTCACCCAGCAGTACGTGAAGAACTACATGCTCTACGTCGTTGCGCAGACCGAGGCGGAACGGCTCAAGGCCACCGAGCAGACGCCCGCGCGCAAGCTCAAGGAAGCGCGTATCGCGCTGCAGATGGAGCGGTCGCTGAGCAAGGAGGAGATCCTCACCCGCTACCTGAACATCGTGTTCTGGGGCAACGGGGCATACGGGATCGCCTCCGCGGCGCGCACCTACTTCGGCGTCACGCCTGATCAGCTGACGGTGCCGCAGGCCGCCATGCTCGCCGGGATGGTGCGCAGCACGACCGCGTTCGACCCGGTGCAGAATCCGCAGGCCGCTCTCGACCGGCGCAACCTGGTCATCGCGCAGATGCGCGACCAGGGCATGATCAACGAGGCTCAGGCGCAGGAGGCGGCCGCCGCCCCGCTGGGCATCTCCAACCCGCTCAACACCCAGCCCAACGGCTGCATCGGTGCAGGTGACGCCGGGTTCTTCTGCAAGTACGTGGTCGAGTACCTCACCGAGGCCGGGTTCCCCATCGACCAGATCAACCGTGGCGGTTACACGATCCGCAGCACGCTGGACCGCGACGCGCTGAACAAGATGAAGGCCTCGCTCGACGCCGAGGTGCCCCCGCAGCAGCCGAACGTCGCGAACGTGATGTCGCTGGTCCAGCCGGGTCAGGACAAGCACCGGGTGCTCGCGATGGGATCCAGCCGGACGTTCGGGCTGAACGCCGACGAGGAGGAGACCAGCTACGGGCTGCCCTACCAGCCGGTCAATCTCGGCGCCGGTTCCATCTACAAGATCTTCACCGCGGCCACCGCGCTGCAGAAGGGGCTGGGCATCAACTACCAGCTCTCGGTGCCCCCGAGCGGCTACGCGTCGCCGATCTACCTCGACGGCGGCGGCCGCCCGATCCCGGTGCAGAACGCGGGCAACTACCCCGAGCGGCTGAGCCTGACCGACGCCCTGGCGACGTCGCCGAACACGGCGTTCATCAAGCTCATGGAGTTCACCGGGGTTCCCGACGTGGTCGACATGTCGGTCAAGCTGGGCATGAAGTCGCTGTCCACCACGCCGTTCGTCGATCCGCGGACCGGGCGACGCACCGATCGCTCGATCGCCGAGGTGACCAAGGCGCAGCGCCAGGCCTCGTTTACCCTCGGGGTGAGCCCGACCAGCGTGCTGGAGCTGGCCAACGTCGGGGCCACCATCGCCAGTTCCGGCAAGTGGTGCCCGCCGAGCCCGATCGAGTCGGTGACCGACGCGGCCGGCAACCCCGTCCCGGTCACCGAAGCGCCGTGCGAGCAGGCCGTCGAGCCGGGCCTGGCCAACACCCTGTTCACCGCGCTGAGCAAGGACGACATCAGCGGCACGGCGGCGGGCGCGGCCCGTCAGGTCGGCTGGGACCGCCCGATGGGCGGCAAGACGGGAACAACCCAGCAGCACAAGTCGGCGGCGTTCGTAGGGCTGGTCCCGCAGCTGGCCGGCGCCGTGATCACGTTCGACAACTCCAACGCCCCGCGCCCGCTCTGCGACAGCGGTGGCGCCCCGTTCGCCTGCCGCAGCGGCAACATCTTCGGTGGCAAGACCCCGGCCGAGACGTGGTTCGGAGCGATGAAGCCGATCCTCGAGGGCCAGCCGGTGCTGCCCCTGCCGCCGACCGAGGACCGCTACCTGACCGGCGGTGCCGAGTCGCGGGTGCCCGATGTCGTGGGCCGCGGGCAGAACGACGCCCGCGCGGTGCTGGATCGCGCCGGATGGCAGGTGACCACCCGCACCGTCGACAACCTCGCCGCCCGCGGGACCGTCGTCGGACAGAGTCCGCGCGGGACGGCACTGCCGGGCGAGACCATCGTGCTGCAGGTCAGCAGCGGTACGGTCCCGGCTCCGCCGCCCGCGCCGAGCGATGCGCCCGCCCCGCCCCCGGGGGACCAGCCACCGGGCGAGCAGCCACCGGGCGAGCAGCCTCCCGGTGAGCAGCCGCCCGGCGAGCAAGACGGCGACGGGGACGGTGGTGCCCCGTGACCCGGGGGTCGCTGGGTCCCTGAGCAGGGCGGGGCCCGCCGTGGCGTCGTCCGGACGCGCCGTGGTCAAGCGATGCCGTCGCGCCGGCGGCGGCCTAGCATCCGGCGCCATGGGGGAACGCGAGGCACACGGGGCCGACGCCCTGTTCGGTCCGGACGGCACGTCCGGTGACGGCGTCGCGGACGCCCAACCGGACGGGGTGGGCCCGTTGCCCGGATTCGAACTCCCCGTCGTGCAGCTGCCGACGATCGGACCGGACGGGCAGGTCACCGGCCTCGCCGGGGCCGAGGATCTCGACGTCGCGGTGACGGACGGGGCGATGGGCGAACCGGCCGCCGGTGCCGTGTCCGCCGGGCAGGCGGAGTCGGACGAGGCGCCCGCAGTGCTGACCGCCGGTCCCGCGCCATCCGCCGCGTCGGACGTGGCTGCGCCCGCGCGAGCGCCGATCATCGGGACCGTCGCGCCGCCTGCACCCGCGGGAGCGCCCGGCGCCTCGGAGCAGGACGTTCCGGTCCACCCCGTGGGAGTGTCGGACACGTCGGAACCTGCTGCCCCGGCCGGTCCCGACGCGCCACCCGCACCCGCGGGAGCGCCGGACGGATCGGAGTCGGCTGTCCGGCCCCGCCCCGATGCCGTGGCGGTCCGCGGCAAGGCCGACCCCGTCGGATCGTCGCGGCGACCGCCGGTCGGCGCCCCGCAGCGTCCCGGGCCCCCGATCGGCCGGCCGCGCCCCGCAGGACGGCCCGGCCAACCCACCATCCGGCCTCCGTCCGGCCCACCCGTGAGCCGTCCGGTGACGACCGCTCCTGGGGGACTCCAGTACCGCCCGCCCATAGAGCCTGAACCGAGCATCCTGGGGCTGTCGCGGCACGCCCGTGGCCGCGCCGGCTCGCGGGCGTTCACCCTCGTCTTCGTCGGCATCTTCGCCGTGATCCTGATCCAGTTGATCGTCGAGCTGCTCAACCCCTGAGAGCCGGCTGAGCCCGCATGGATGACCGTCGCATCGGTTCTTCCTGGTGGCCGACTACCCTGTCCGCCGGAGGTCGGCATCTGCTCCCGGTGCCCGCCCAGGTCCCGGCGCAGCGCCGAGACCCGCCGAGGAGGTGAGCAGCGATCGGTTCCGAAGCCGCACCCTCCGGCACCCCGGCGCTCTCCCCGCCGACATCGCACCGCGTACGCAGCGTGCTGGCGATTCCCGCCTTCCGCCGGTTGTGGCTGGTCACCGCCGTGTCCTCGACGGGCGACTGGCTCTCGCTGCTCGCGCTGACCTCGCTGGCCACCCAGCTCACCTCCGGCTACCAGGCGCAGAGCTTCGCGCTCGGCGGTGTCGTCGCCACCAAGCTGCTCCCGGCGCTGGTGTTCGGCCCGCTCGCCGGCGCGCTCGCCGACCGCTTCGACCGCCGCCACGTCATGGTCGTGTGCGACCTGCTGCGCTTCGGCCTGTTCATCTCGATCCCGGTCGTGGGGTCGCTGTGGTGGCTGTTCGTGGCCACTTTTCTGATCGAGATCTGCGCGCTGTTCTGGATCCCGGCCAAGGACGCATCGGTGCCGAACCTGCTGCGCCGTCCGGACCAGATCGAGACGGCCAACCAGCTCGCGCTCGTGATGACGTACGGCGTCGCGGTGATCACCGCCTCCGGTCTGTTCACCCTGGTCTCCAGCGCCGGGCCGCTGTTCGGCAACAGCTCCCCGTTGACCACCGTCTACGTCGCACTGATCGTCAACGGGTCGGCCTACCTGCTGATCGCGATCACGGTGTGGTTCCGCATCAAGGAGATCTCCGGGCGCTCGGCGGCCCACCGGGAGGCCGGGCCGGGACTGTTCACGCTGCTGCGCGACGGGTTCAGGTTCGTCGGCACCACCCCGCTGGTCCGTGGGCTGGTGATCGGCATCATCGGCGCCTTCGCAGCGGGCGGTGCCGTCATCGCGTCGGCGAAGCTGTACTCGGCGAGCCTCGGCGGCGGCGATGCGGCCTACAGCGTGCTGTTCGTGGCCGTGTTCGTCGGCCTCGCGATCGGCATGGGTGCCGCGCCGCGGCTGGCCCGCCGGCTGCCGCACAACCGGCTGTTCGGCGCGGCGATCGTCGCGGCCGGGCTGTCGCTGGCCCTGGTCGCGATCGCCCCGCACCTGTTCCTCGCGCTGGGCGCGGTCGGACTCGTCGGGGCGTTCGCCGGTATCGCCTTCCTGACCGGGCTCACGATCATCGGAGCCCAGGTGGCCGACGAGGTGCGTGGCCGGACCGTCGCCTTCGTGCAGTCCCTCGTCCGGGTGGTGCTGCTCGGGGCGATGTCACTGGTGCCGCTGCTCGTGGGGCTCGTGAGCGCCCGGACGATCGAGGTGTTCGGCTACCCGTTCCTGATCGACGGGACCCGGACGGTGATGTTCGCCGGCGGCCTCGTGGCCGCCGCGGTGGGAATGCTGGCCTACCGGCAGATGGACGACCGGCGGCTGGAGCCGCTGCTGCCCGACCTGCTCGCGGCGCTGCGTCGCGGTGACCGGCGGGCAGGCTCCGGGGTGCTCATCGCCGTCGAGGGGGCGACCCCCGCGGAGACCGCCGAGCAGGCCGGCCGGTTGGCCGCCATGCTGCGGTCGCAGGGGCACATCGTCGTGCAACCCGACGACGGGGAGCGCGACCATGCCCGCTGGGCCGCCGCGACACGGGAGGCCAACCTGTCCGGAGCGCGAGCCAAGGCCCTCGCCGCGGCGGCCGTCCGCGCCGACCTGGTCGAGCGCGTCATCCGGCCCGCACTCGCCGACGGGGCCGTGGTCGTCGTCGACCGGTTCGTGGCGAGTCCGCTCGCCCAGTTCGGAGTGGCTGCGCACCGGATGGACGCCGAACTCGATGCGGGCGAGCTGGAGAACCTCGCGGGATGGGCCACGGGACGGTTGCGCCCGGACATCTCGGTGCTCCTCGACCGCCCCCCCGCCGCTACGCCCGTCCCTCCTGCCGCGTCGCCCGACTCGCTCGGCGTCGGGGCGATGCCCGATAACGGCGCCGCCCTGACCGCCCCCATCCCGGCGGAGCCGCTGCCCGCCGCGGAGCCGCCGCGCGGGTTGGCCGGCGAGGAGCACGTCCGGGTGCAGCGGTTGCTGACCCGGATGGCGGCGGCCGAGCCGCACCGCTACGTGGTGGTCGACGCGGACGGGCCGGCCGAGGAGGTGGCGGCACGTGTCGCTGCGGGCCTCGCGCCGGTGCTGCGTCCTCCCACGGCCGACCGGGCGGAGGAGCAGGTGACGCAGCCGACCGCAGCGGCCGAGCCACCCACCCGACCCACTGGTGTCGGCCCGGACGTCCGGGCTCCGCGATGAGCGTCTGGCAAGACGTCGTCGGGCAGCCGGCGGCGGTGGCCGAGCTGAGCACGGCAGCCCAGGACCCGAGCGCCATGACCCACGCGTGGCTGTTCACCGGCCCACCCGGATCGGGCCGGTCGGTGGCGGCGCGGGCGTTCGCCGCGGCCCTGGAGTGCCCGCAGCACGGCTGTGGCGAGTGCACGGCGTGTCGCACGATCATGGGCGGGACACACGCCGACGTCCGCGAGGTTGTGCCGGAGGGCCTGTCGATCTCGGTGAAGGAGACCCGGGCGCTCGTGCAGCTCGCGGCCCGGCGCCCGGCGACGGGTCGCTACCAGATCCTCATCGTCCAGGACGCCGACCGGCTCGGCGAGCGTGCCGCCAATGCCCTGCTCAAGGCCATCGAGGAGCCGTCCGGGCACACGGTGTTCCTGCTGTGCGCGCCGTCCGACCATGCGGAGGACGTGCCGATCACGATCCGCTCGCGCTGCCGGCTGGTGCCGCTGCGGACTCCCTCGGCCGACGCGGTGGCCGGGGTGCTGGTGAGCCGCGACGGGTTCGACCCGGAGACGGCGAACTGGGCGGCGGCGGTGTCGGGGGGGCACGTCGGCCGGGCGCGGCGGCTGGCCCGCGACGCCGAGGCGCGGGCCCGCCGCGAGCGGGTGCTCGACCTCCCGCTGCGCATCCGCGGGCTGGGCGACGCGTTCGCTTACGCAGACGAGCTGGTCCGTTCGGCGAAGGCGGAGGCCGCCGAGCTCGCCGGGACCCGGGACGCGGCCGAACGCGAGGAGCTGGCCGTCGCGATGGGCGCCGGTGGCACAGGCAAGGGGGCCGCAGCCGCGGCCCGTGGGGCGAAGGCGGCCGAGCGGGAGCTGGAACGCCAGCAGAAGTCGCGCTCCACCCGCAACCAGCGCGATGTCCTGGACCGGGTCATCGTCGATCTGGCCGGCTTCTACCGCGACACGCTGATCGCGGGGAGTGGCGCGCGGGTCGCGCTGACCAATCCCGACCGCGAGTCCGACGTGCGGCGGGCGGCGCGGGAGTGGTCCGCGGAGTCCGTGCTACGAAGGCTCGATTCGGTCCTGGCATGCCGGGAGGCGCTGGACCGCAACGTCAAACCCGAGATCGCCGTCGAGTCGATGTTGATCGCGCTGTACCAGGGCTGACCGCCGGGGATTGAACGCGGCGGGCCGGGGTAGCCCGGAGGCCATGTTCGAGGACAACCACATCCGCAATTCCACGACGCGCCGGTTCGTCGGGGGCCTGCGGCACTTCGAGCAGCAGGGCGACATCGAACCGCTGGTCGCGCTGTTCACCGAGGACGCCGAACTCTTCCGCCTCGACGGCCGCGGTGAGCGTCGCGGTGGGGTCCGTGAGTTCTGGCAGGAGTACCGGTCGGTGTTCGCGGACGTTCGGACGCGGTTCCTCAACGCGGTCGAGGGCACCGACCCGGTCGAAGGGTACGAGGAGGCCGGGCTGGAATGGCACACAGCGGGCCGGCTCACCGATGGTCGCCCGGTGGACTACTACGGCTCCACGTTCCTCACGCTCGACGGCGACCTCATCTCAGGTCTGCGCTCGTACTACGACACCGCCGTGTTCGTGAAGGCGCCCATCGCCGCCGGCTGACCAGCGCGTGCGGTGCCGCACGGCTCGGCACCTCAGCAGGTCCGGCGGGAGGATGGCCGGGGGCGCAGGGGCTCCGAGGGGTGCCGCTACACTGATCCCCGCACCACTCGCCGCCTTAGCTCAGTCGGTTAGAGCGACGCACTCGTAATGCGTAGGTCTGGGGTTCGACTCCCCAAGGCGGCTCCACCACAACTGCAAGTCAGAGCCTTGCAGCTGTGCGATCGGTGATCTGAGAGCCTCAGGGCAACGCATCTGCGAAACGGCGTTTCAGCTGCGTGGGCGCGTGCGTCACCGCTGGTCAGTGGCTCCACGTGATCGATCTCGTTCGAGAATGTCGTGGCATGACGAACTCATGCCACGGCGAGTGCGTTGTCCGAAGGTACGAGGCAAGAGACCGAGCTGTGGCGCGGAATGCGTACGCGTCTGCGTACACCGGAGCGGTGCAGCTTCCTGAGGTCCTGTCGTTCCGGGAGTTCCGCGCTGGCCTGGCGGCTGCACTTCGCCGCGTGCAAGAGCCTGGCGCCGAGCCGGTGTTCGTGGGTGCGCACCGCCGTGCCGAGGCTGTGGTGTTGTCGGTGGAGCGCTACCAGGAACTGATCGCGGCGGCGGGCCGCCGTGAAGCGGTCGACGAAGCCCTCGCCTCGGTTCGGGCCGAGGGGTTGGAGCCCAGCCCGCAGGGGCTGGCTCGTCTCGAGGCGGTCGCCGAGGGCCGGTTGTCGACGGCGGAGGCGCGTTAGCGCGTGTTTGATAATCGGCGGAGCCAGATGTCGATCGCTGCGATCTGGGTTGTGGTTTCGTAGCGCAGGGCCAGCTTGTCGTAGCGGGTGGCGACTCCCCGGCGCTGTTTGTGCAGGTTGATGC